>CASERN010000001.1 GCA_949290355.1 uncultured bacterium
GTTGCAATTGGAAGTAATGCTTTTGCTTATTCATATAAAGTTTATTCAAATACCAAATATACAGGACCTGCTGTTGCAATTGGCGCAGATTCAAGTGCTGCAGGGATGAATTCTGTTGCAATTGGTAATAATGCTAATAGTGCTAATGGGGGTGCTATATCTATTGGAGGAGGAAATACACGAGCAGGAACTCAAGCAGTTGCAATCGGAGAAGATGCAAATGCTTCTGGAATTAGTTCTATAGCAATAGGTGTAGGAGCAAATGCAGCAGGAACTAACAATATTGCAATTGGAGAAGATGCTTGTGGAAGCTCAACAGGTTCAAATAATATATGTATAGCAAATTCAGGATGGGTTCATGATAGAATAACAGCAAAAAACAATGTTATATTTTTAGGTACAGCTAATCAAACAGTTTATATTCCTGGTAATTTAGTTGTTGGCAAAAGTGCATCATTAGGTCATGATGATTCTGCGGCTAAAGTATTTATTCGTTTAGACTCAAAAGGTTATCCAATGGGTGTTGCTCGAAGTGATAATTTGAATGGTGATGATGATAATTTCAGGAATTTACATCACAATGGTATAGGTGGTGTTGAAGATTATATATCAGGTTTTGAAGCTTATTCTGATCGTCGCTTGAAATACGTTGGCAGCGAAAACAAATCAGGATTAGATAAAATTCGTCAATTAAAAGTATTTAATTATACATTCAAAAAAGATTCAGAAAAAACTCCTCACGTTGGGGTTATGGCTCAAGATTTACAAAAAATATTCCCTAATGCTGTCAAAAAAGGGGTTGACGGTTTCTTGACAATACGTATGGAAGATATGTTCTATGCAGTAATCAATGCTATTAAAGAATTGGATGCAAAATACCAAGCTCAAGAAAAACGTATTAACGAACTTGAAAAACGTATTGAAAAACTCGAAGCTAAAGTAAAATAAATTTAAATTAAGCCTGAATTAAAAATAACTCAGGCTTAACTTTCATTCCTTCTCCCGTATATTAAAGCGGGAGTTTTTTTTAACGATAGTTTGTAAATTGCAAAGGACAATCATACTTATCATCATTACTTCTGAGCAACTTAATTATATCCTGTAAATCATCTTTATCTTTACCGGAAACTCTTACCTGTTCTCCTTGGATTGATGCTTGGACTTTCTTTTTAGAATCTTTTATATCTGAAACAATTTTTTTCGCTATTTCTTGAGTTAGCCCTTTTTTCAATTTGTAAACTTGACGGACTTTACCTCCCAAGGCATTTTCTATAGGTTGAGGATCTAAAATTTTTATACTTAAATTTCTCTTAGCGAATTTGGATTGTAGAATATCATATATATTTCTCAGTTTCATTTCATCGCTTGTTGTAACTGTAATAGTCTTATCTGCCTCCATTTCTATTGAAGAACCGGAATCTTTTAGATCAAAACGAGATGCAACCTCTCTTTTTACTTGATCTACAGCATTTGTTAATTCCTGTTTATCAAATTCAGAAACGATATCAAAACTACATTCTTTAGCCATATTACCCCCTTCATATATTTTTTTGAATTATAACATAAAAAAAAGCAAGATAAGATATTATCTTGCATATATTTGTTATTTCAGGGGTTAAATTAATATATTTTAGGGTCTTTTAAATTTTTTAGCTAAATTATGAAATGCATTAGATATACTTTTTCCAATTTTGCCGCCTTTTTTAATACTTCTGCCTAATGCCAAAATTCCACCTGCGGCAGCTATGGAACCTAATATAACAAAAGATTTTTTAAGATTATGTTTAAAATCCTTATCTTTTTTGTTGATAATCTCCAATTTATCATTAGTAAGCTGCCTTGGCATTGTGATACCACCTAAATAGGAAGTACAATAAGGGTTGTTATAGCCATAAGCTCCAATAGGATTACTAAATGCTTGCATTGAACTGTTTGCTAAATCCTGATACATTATTGGTATATCAAAATCACTACCGGACATAAGATTTCTCCAATTTTTTAACACAACCTTTATATTTATATAAAGTATTTTTACTAAAATTAATTGACTATTTGTTAAGAAATATAAAAAAAAGAGACTCCGTATTCACGAAATCTCTTTTTCTAATTATGAAATATTACTTATTACTTAGCAGAGTTAGCAGCTTCAAACACTACTGAGAAAGCTTCAGGATCTCTTACTGCTAAATCAGCTAGCATTTTTCTGTTTACTGTAATATTAGCCTTTTTGCAAGCATTAACAAATCTAGAGTAGCTCATTCCACGTTCTCTAACAGCTGCATTAATTCTTACAATCCACAAACGACGCATATTTCTTTTTGTTGTACGTCTGTCTCTGTAAGCGTATTTTAAAGCTTTCATTACTGCAATATTAGCCACTTTAAAGATTCTACTTCTAGCGCCAATAAAGCCTTTTGCTAATTTTAAGATTTTTTTATGTCTTTTGCGTAATACATTACCACGTTTTACTCTCATTTACTGCCTCCTATCTCGCATACTTTCTGTAAGGTAACTCTTTTGAAATCAATTTGAAATGTGAATCTGAAATTGAAATCATTTTGAATATTCTGCGTTTTCTAGAAGCAGATTTGTGTTGAAGTAAGTGGCCTATGCCTGCTTGTCTTCTAACAATTTTGCCTGTTGCTGTAACTTTATAACGTTTTGCAGCAGACTTGTGTGTTTTCATTTTTGGCATTTCGTCCTCTTTCTGTGCATAGCACGGTTAGTGTAAAATAAGTTTCAGGCATACCAAAGCCATAAAACTTCTGCAAAACAATTATATTATGTTGAATAAATATTTGCAAGTATTATGTAAATATTTTTAATCAAAAGAGAATTTCAATCCTGAATATACTTCTTTAATTTTTACATATTCGGATAAAATAATTTTAGAATGCAAATCACAACAATGACAAGGATAAAAATTGTTCATATTCAAACTTCTCAAATATATACCCAATTCTCTTATTTTGTATTCTGTTTTTGATTCTAAATGAATTCCGCCAATAAATGTATCAATTCTTGTCTCACCTGTCAACTTTTTTGCATATTCCACAATATTTGGAATACCGATATGAGAACATCCTGCAATAATTACAAGCCCGTTAGATGACTTGTATGCAAGAGCTGTCTCATCACTGTAACGGTAATCTGTATTATATATTTTGGGAATTTCTCCTAAAAACAATAGTTTTGGAGTTAACCACTTAGGATCTCGGCAATAATCAATTTCGAAAATATCACACAATTTGCTTGGATTTCCTGGGAAACCTATATTATTGGAACTCTTATCAAGTTTTACCTCAAAAACATCCGGATGAACCAATATTGTTTTTAAGTTCAAACTAATTCCTGCCATTAACATTTTTCGATATAAATCTTCTAGTCTTAAAAGACCTCCAGTATGATCATTATGTCCATGAGACAGAATAATATCTGTTATATCACTTAAGTCAAGCCCTAATTTATATGCGTTTTTTATAAAAACATCACTATATCCGCAGTCAAAAAGAGCTTTTTGATAATCATTTTCCAACAAAAATGACAATCCCGGTTCAGCTAAAAGAAAATGGTCAGTTTTACAATTATTGTCAACAAGTACTGTTAAATCCATAAAACCTCAGTCCAACATATATCTCCATTATAACAATATTTTTTTAAAAATGCAATCGTTAATTTAATTAATTTGTAAGATTTTTTAATTTATACAATTAATAATTCTAACTTAATTATCATTCATAAAATATTAGTAAAACCTTTGAACTACAGGAAGATTTACCCCATTGCAGAAAGATCTTTCAGTCAAACGAACCCCAAGACAACCTTGATGTCTTTTAAATTGCATTCTATATATCTTTCTTATTACTTCATCGACAATATTTTTATCATACTTTAAATAAATTTCTTCTATAGATTTATTTTGCTCTATATACATTTCTATAATATCATCTAAAACTGCATATTCAGGAAGTCTATCTTGATCTTTTTGATTTGGGTGTAATTCTGCAGATGGAGCTTTATCAATTATGGCCTGCGGAATAATTTCTTCATCTCTATTTATATAATTTGCAAGTTTATATACATTAGTTTTTGTTAAATCGCAAATAAGATTCAAACCTCCTGCTAAATCTCCATATAATGTACCAAATCCCATAGCACTTTCAGATTTGTTTCCAGTGGATAAAAGTAATCTGTTTTCTCTATTTGAATAGAACATTAGAATTAATGCCCGTAAACGGGCTTGTAAATTCTCTTCTGCCAAATCATGAAGTCTTTCTCTATTCAACATAAATGCTTCAAACAAATCTGTAATTGGTTCTTTGACAACTTGGATTCCTAAATTTTCGGATAATTTAAGACTGTCTTTAACGCTTCCTTCTGAAGAAAACATGCTTGGCATCATAATTCCTAAAACATTTTCCTTACCCAAAGCTTTTACTGCTAATACAGCAGTTAAAGCACTGTCAATTCCTCCTGATAAACCAAGAACAACTTTTTTAAATCCAGTATTTTCGCAATATTCTTTTAACGCAAAAGTCGTAACATCAAAAACTTGAGATTCAACAGACTCATCAAAAAACTGAATTGTCCTTGAAAAATCTACTGTTTCAATATCTTCTTTACACATAGACATTTGCAATACTAATTTATTATCAGAATTTTTGGCAAAACTTCCTCCGGCATATACACTCTCATCTGCCATTAAAATTGCATTTACATATATCAAATTAAAATGACATTCTATACTGTCGACAAAATTTTTATATGTATTCATTGCATAATATCTGTTTTTAGACAAAACATACAAATCACATTCAACATCATCAATATATGTATCAGAAACATAAACTTTATTTCCACAAATATTAAAATAGCCATCATCTGCGACTTCTATTTCACCATTTCTAATTAAAATATCACCAATTAAAATATTTTTATTCAAACCAGCATCGGCAATTTGCTGGTAAAATTCATGCTGCTTAATCCTACAATTCTCATCAAGTACAAGATCCTTACCACCCAAATCCTCAATATCAGCTTGAGGGAATACAATTAAATCACAATCACATTTACTTGCTTTATCTATTACATTTTCTGCATTAAATTTAAAATCTGCAGTCTTTAATTTTATTTGAGCTATAACTACTTTCATATAATCTCCTTATTCAAGTTTTAAATAATTAACTTTATCCCATTTTAAATCAAGATATTTAATCTTTGAATCAATCAATTTTACTTGAGGTAAAAGAGATGGAATTCTTTCAATTCGCTTAAATACATTTTCATCAAGCATACCTAATCTTATATTTACTGTCTTTACCTTTACAAAAACATCATCAGGTTTGCGCATATCAATATATTCAACAGGTTCTCCCGAATATGTTTCTACATATTTAACAATCTTCTCTATTTTTCGTATTTTGTTCAAATCCCATTTATGGTAATCATCACCTTTATTTCCGTATGATAAAACAAGAATTGTCTTAAATTTTTTATTTAAAGGAAGATATTCTTTCCCGATCAATTTCCCATCAGTTGTAAAAAAAGCAACTGGGGGGACTTTTATATCAGGAGAAATAGTAACTGCCGGAATTCTTTCTCTTAAAATTATTTGAATTCTTGCGGGAAATCCATAACGTCTTATATAAACATTCTCAATCGGGGGTAATTTTAACAATTCTTTTTTTATAGAATCAGTTCTTGCCATATATATAGGCACATTAGGTACATTACTATTTTTTAACAAGGCCAGTATTTTATGAGAAGGCACAATATTATTGTTAATTATTTCAACAGAATTACCTCCAACATAGTTAAATGCATCCTTATCCATATACCAGCCATGACATTTCAAAGAATATACCAATGCAAAAATAAAGAATAACGAAAGAAAGAAACGCATAAACGCTCTAAATCGTTCTTGTTTCATCCTTCCTTTTCTAACCAAGCGTTCTCTGCGCTTTTTCTTTACAAGATGTTTACCATCAGGGATCGCATCTTGAGTAGAAATTTCAATTGACTCAGAAAATTCTTGATATTCTACATATTCATTATTTTCATTATGATTTATCTCATTATCAATCATCTATTTATTTAATCCTGCACCATTTAAAATTATTTGAACCAAATTATCATAATCTATACCCATCGCAGCGGCCTGAGCAGGCAAATCGCTAACTGTAGTCATTCCGGGACTTGTATTAATTTCTAAAAGATAAGGGATATTATCTTTCATCATAAAATCAATTCTTGATACGCCTCTGCACCCAGCAGTTTCAAAAGCATCTACTGCAGCTTTTTTCACACGTTTCGTAACTTCATCTGATAACCTTGCAGGACAAATAAATTCAGACATTCCTTGAGTGTATTTTGCTTCAAAGTCGTACCATTCTGTCTTTGGTCTAATTTCCAACACTTCAGTAGCTTTATTACCATCTGCAAATTCCAAAACACCTACAGTTACAAAAAATCCGTCGATAAATTCTTCAATTAAAACATCATCATTATATTTTACTGCAGTTTCATAAGCTGCTTTTAAATCCTCTTTTTTATCAACCTTGGTCATTCCAAAACTTGATCCTTCACTCACAGGTTTTACAAATAACGGATATGACAAATCTTTTGTTTTTTCATACAAATCATCACCTTTTTTTACAAAAGCTGATTTTGCCATTATGATATCAGGATTAGTCGATAAAATTCTTTTTGTATATTCTTTATTCATACATAAAGAACTAGCCATTACTCCACAACCAGTATAAGGAATTTTTAATATCTCCAAAATTCCTTGGATACATCCATCTTCACCATATTTTCCATGAAGAGCATTAAATGCATAATCATAATTGCCATCCTTTAATTTTACAGCAACATCCTTATCTACAACAACCATCTCAGAATTTTTGTATCCAAGTCTTTGTAATGCTTCAAAACAACCTTTTCCTGAGCGCATTGAAACTTCTGCTTCAGAAGACATTCCTCCACAAAGAACAGCAATTTTTGCATTTTTATCTATAACATTTTTAATTTCTTGCATATCATAACCTCTTCTTCATTATTTCCACCAAGGAATCTTACCTCTGGTTTTAACTCTATATCAAATTTTTCTTTAACTCGTGAATACATTTCATCCATAAGTCTTAAAACATCCAAAGATGTCCCATTACTATCATTAATTATAAAATTTGCATGATTTTCCCATACATGCACTCCTCCGGATTTTAGTCCTTTCACATTACATAAATCCAAAAGACGCCCTGCAGAATCCCCTTCAGGATTTCTAAATGTACTGCCACAATTCGGCAATGTTAAAGATGGCTGTTTGTTTTGTCTAAATGATAAATTTTCATCCATTTTAGACTTTATATCATCTGCTTTCGAATTTTTTAACAAAAATTCTGCTTCTAAGACTGAATATGGTTCTCTTTGACATATAGAAGTCCTATAATCAAATTCAAACTCTTCATTAGTTAAAGAAACAACCCCTTTTTCTGGACAAAATATTTTTGCCAATTTTAAAACATCAGAAATACTCTGTCCATGAGCTCCCGCATTCATAAATACCTCTCCACCTACTGAGCCTGGGAAAGCTATCATAAATTCAAGCCCACTTAATAAATTTTCCAATGCTAACTTTGATAATTTAGTACCTCTTACGCCTGCACCGGCTTTTATTATATTCCCATCAACAGATATACTATCCATCTTTTTTGTACATATTACTGCACCATTATACCCATCAGAAGAGACAAGAATATTGGATAAATTTCCGACAACAAATGCTTCAGGTTCTTTTTCTCGAACAGAAATAAACTCTTCTATTGTCCTTGGGAAATACATCCTTGAAATATTTCCCCCAATTTTAAAAGATGTTAAATTTTTTATATCGTAATTAGCTTCCAACTTTAACTACCTCTTCGTTTAATACCAAGAGTTCTTTACTTAAATTCGTAATTGTTCCAGCCCCAAGACCAATTACAACATCATCTTTTTTTAATTGAGGATAAAGTTCTTTTGCAACATCTGCCATAGACCCTTTTATATATTCACAAGGAATTGAAATATGATTTGATAACTCTTGAGCAAATCTCTCAGAATTAATGCCAGGAATTTCATCCTCAGAAGCAGCATATACATCTGTTACAATAACCTTATCAACTCTTGAAAATGCATCTAAAAATTCATTCCATAGATTTTTTAATCTTGAATATCTATGAGGTTGAAATACTGCAATAATATGTTTTCCATTCATTCCTTCAGCTGAAGACAAAGTCGCTTTTATTTCAGTAGGATGATGAGCATAATCGTCATATACAACAACCCCGTTAAACTCTGCCACTTTTTGAAATCTTCTGCCCATACCAGAAAAAGTAGCAAAATGAGGTTTTACAAGATTTATATCTACACCTGCCTGATGAAGACTTGCAAGTACAGATAATGCATTATATACATTATGTTTGCCTCTCAGAATAATTTTTAAATCTGTTAAAAATTCTCCCCTATAATAAATGTCAAAAGTCGTACATTCAGGCATAAATTTTATATTTTTGGCCGTATAATCTGCATCGTCAAGGCCAAAAGTTAATGTCTTATGACTATGAAGACTCCTTGTAGCATCACAATCCTTATTTACAAGTACAACTGATGTCTCAGGAATATTAGATATAAATTTTTCAAATGTTTCTAAAATAGATTTTAATCCATCCTTATAAAAGTCAAGATGATCCGGCTCCAAATTATTAATTACACATATATTCGGAGAGTATTTAACAATAGTTCCATCACTTTCATCAAGTTCTGCTGCAAAAAATTTCCCATCTTGAGAGTGTGCATTACAGCCAATTTCTGGAATAATCCCTCCAACGACATAAGACGGTTTTAAGCCGGCTTTTTCTAAAACATAAGATGACAAGCCACTTGTTGTAGTTTTTCCATGCGTTCCCGAGTAACCCAAGAAAAATTTTCCCCATCTCGATATCTCTGCCAAAATATCAGAGCGATGATAAACCTTTAATCCTAATTCTTTTGCTCGAATCATTTCAGGATTATTTTCTCTTATTGCAGTACTTGCTACAACTACTGCATCAGAAGGTACATTTTCTTTTTTCTGACCTATATATACCTTTGCACCTAAATCTCTTAATTTATCAATATATTTACTGTCAACTATATCCGAGCCTGAAACTTCACATCCGTTTTCCAACAGATATTTAGCCAAGCCACTCATTCCTACACCGCCTATTGCGATAAAATAATATTTACGTTTTTCCAAAATTCTATCCCTAAATTATACTATATTAACATCTATATTTATAATTATAATACATAAAAACCTGATTTTGCGTTTTTTTACTATTTGTAAATATTAATTTTTAGCAGTTTAATGTCAAAAAAATTTTTTTTTGGATTTTAACTAAAATATGAACAATCTACTATTAACTTACAAAAATATTAAACAACTCCCAAAAGCTATTATATATGCAAAAACAAATATCCCTTATTATGATGTTGTTACAAATTCCAGTTATACCCTTAATCTTTATAAAATGGCTGATCCCCAAAAAGGCAATTATGTAGGACAAATGCTCGGTAGAGTACTAAGAAAAGTTGATTGCTCTGAAATTTACCCAAATCAAATAACCTGTGATGTTTTTGAAATTCACACTTTATTAATGGCAGAAAAAAACAAGGGATATGGAAGCAAATTTATCCACTTTGCACAAGCTGAAAGCAAAAAGAATAATTGTAAAGGTCGAGTATTTACCTGTGCAAGCGCATTTTTTGACCCATATGCTCCAAGTCATATTTTTTATAGAAAACTCGGATTTACGTCCATTAACAGGAGATTAAATAAAGAATTAGATAAATGTATTGAAACAGGTAATAAATTAAAAAGGAAATATGCCAAAGATATACTTATGTACCTACCTGACCCAAAAACTCCAAATTTTCTGCAAAAGATTATAAACTTTATTTTTAATAAATAAAAATAACTTGAGGAAGAAAGAAAATCAGTCATTGAACATAGCTCAATGACTGACTTTCTTAATTTATATTTCGATATTATTTAACAACAATATTGACTAATTTTTTAGGTACAACAATTGTTTTAACTATTGTTTTACCCTCAGTAAGCTCTTTTATTTTATCACTATTTAAAGCCAACTCTTTAAGCTCATCCTGAGAACAAGATTCATCAGCTTCTATTTTGTCTTTTACTTTACCGTTTATTTGAACAACAAGAGTAATTGAGCTTGCTTTTGCTAAATTTTCATCCCATTTTGGCCATTCTGCATCATGCACAGATTTCACTGAGCCTAAATCATGCCATGCTTCCTCTGTCAAATGAACTGCAACTGGAGACATTAATTTTATCAATGATAAAATTGCAAAGCTTAGAACATTTTTATCCTCTTCATCCAAATCAGATTTTTTACCGCGCCAATCATATATAGCATTTACCAATTCTCTATATTTAGATATTACTGTATTGAATTGGAAATCATTGGATATATCATTAGTTATACCTTTAATTGCCATATGAACTTCACGAAGCAAATCATCATTATCTTTTTTCTTTAATGAACCTGCTTTTAGCTCAGGGGAATTAAAAGATACATAATCAGCATTAGAAGAAATTAATCTCCAAACTCTATTCAAGAATTTGTAACATCCTTCTACTCCGGCATCTGACCAATCAAAATCCCTAGCTGGAGGAGAATCTGACAAAATAAACAACCTTGCGGTATCAGCTCCGTAATTTTCAAAGATTTCATCAGGATCTACTGTATTACCTTTTGATTTTGACATTTTAGACCCGTCTTTTAATACCATACCTTGTGTTAAAAGATTTTTGAATGGTTCGTCGAAATCAAGAAGTCCTAAATCCCTTAATGCTTTTGTAAAAAATCTTGAATATAATAAGTGCAAAATAGCATGTTCTATACCACCAACATATTGATCAACAGGTAACCATTTATTTACCTTATCTTTTGCAAATGGCATTTTGTCATTTTTTGCATCTGAATATCTCAAATAATACCAACTTGAACATACGAATGTGTCCATTGTATCGGTTTCACGTTTTGCAGGTCCTCCACAACAAGGACAAGTTGTATTTACGAAAGTTTTTGATGTTGTAATCGGAGATTTTCCAACCACGGAAAAATCAACATCTTTTGGTAATAATACAGGGAGTTGATCTTCTGGAACAGGTTGAATTCCGCATTTTTCACAATACACAACAGGAATTGGAGCACCCCAATATCTTTGACGAGAGACAAGCCAATCACGGAGTCTATATTGAGTTTTAAATTCACCAAAACCTTCATCAACAGCTTTTTGAGTAATAGCTCTTTTAGCGTCTTCATTGCTCATTCCATTGAATTCATTTGAATTTATTAAAACACCAGGTTCAGTATAAGCTGCATCTTTGCAATCAGAAGGATTTTCCGGATTTTGAATTACAACTTTAAGTGGAAGGTTGTATTTCTTTGCGAAATCAAAATCTCTTGTATCATGTGCAGGAACTGCCATTACTGCTCCTGTTCCATATTCAACTAAAGCATAATCAGCAGTCCACAGAGGGAATTTTTCACCTGTATAAGGATTTATACAATGTGTTCCTAATGGGACACCTGTTTTTACTCTATCTGTAGACAATCTTTCAATCTCTGTCATTTTGCGTGCGTTAGCACGATATGCTTCAACTGCATCTTTATTTTCAGGAGTTGTTAATTCTTCAATGTCTTTATATTCAGGTGCTACAACCAAATAAGTTATACCATGCACGGTATCAGGACGAGTTGTATAGACCGGAACTTCTAAATCTTTTTCTACAACTTTAAATCTTAAAATTGCACCTTGAGACTTTCCAATCCAGTTTGCCTGCATTGTTTTTACATTATCACCCCAGCCTGTTAATTTATCTAAATCTTCAAGCAGGATTTCAGCATAGTCAGTAATTTTCAAAAACCACTGAGACAAATATTTTTTCTCTACAACATGGTCGCATCTCCAACATTTACCATCAATTACTTGTTCATTAGCAAGCACTGTTCCACATTCATCACACCAATTAACAGCGGCTTCTTTTTTATAGGCCAAACCTTTTTTATACAATTGCAAAAACAGCCATTGAGTCCATTTATAATAATCAGGCTTACAGGTTGTAACTTCTCTGTCCCAATCATATGACAAACCTAGCATTTTTAATTGCTTTGTCATATATGCAATATTTTCATCTGTCCATGTTTCAGGATTAGCACCATGCTTCATTGCCGCATTTTCTGCAGGTAAACCAAAACTATCCCAACCCATCGGATGAAGGACATTATACCCATTCATCTTTTTAAAGCGGGCAATTACATCTGTTATTGTATAATTTCTAACATGTCCCATATGAAGCTTGCCTGAAGGGTATGGAAACATTGATAAAGCATAATATTTTGGTTTATCGCTATCATCAGGAGTTTTAAACACTCCATTTTCTTCCCAGATTTTCTGCCATTTTTTTTCTATTTCTTGAGGGAAATATGCATCTTTCATTCTCTAGTCCTCTTTGACTTTTTGTATCTATTTTATATAGATTGAGAAGCTTTTTCACTCTTATAAATATAACTCAAAACTATTTTTATAGAAGCTTACTTCCGCATTCTCTCCAAATCTACATAAAAATATTAGCACAAAAAAAGTTTTTATGTATAATAAATAGTATGAGAAAGATATCCGTTTTATTAACAAGCATTTTTTTACTTATTTTTTCAATTCAATCACCTGCAAGTGCAAATATATTTTCGGGGCAGATTGCTAAAATTGAACAAAATCGTATATATAAATCAACTTATAATGACATAAAAAATGTTATAGAAAGCCAAACTGTATACACTAATAAATATGATCTTGACGGACTTGCAACTCTTTATTCAAAAGATTTTGTAAATTCTGACGGTTTTAATAAAGAGACTTATTTCAAATTAATAAAAGAAACTTGGGAAACTTATCCGGATATAGTTTACAAGACGAATATTAAAAATATTGAATTTACAGATAACTATGCAATGGCTTTTGTTGACGAAACTGCAATTGCAACTTCAAAAGAACAAATTGGAGAATTTGATGTTATTGGGGAATTAAATTCTTTTTCTAAATGTGTATATTTCTTAGAAAAACAAGGCAATAAATGGGTTATTAGCTCTGAAAAAGTAGTCGAAGAGACTTCATCTTTGAAATATGGAGATGCCAGATTTATAAATATAGAACTTAATACTCCTAAACAAATTGGTGCAGGAAAAAGTTATACATCTACGCTAAAAGTAGATGCTCCAGAGGATAGTGTAGTTATTGCTTCTATAAATAAGGAAAATATTATATATCCACAATCAAAATCAGATGATGCCTTTAGAAAATTACCTGATGATAATATTCTTGAAAGAATTTTTACGTCTAACAAAAATAACGTAAACGAATATAATGTTGCATCAGTAGGAATTACAAGAGCAGAAAATTATTCTGAAGATAAAGTCAGAGTCTATATGGGAGGTTTGGCATTTATTATGACAAGAATAAATGTTATACCCGAAAATAAATATATAAAAATTGAAGAAGAACAAAACAAGAATACAGATAAATAAAGGACTATAATAATGCAAAAAACAAGTAAGTTTATATATTTCACAATATGTTTTATATTTTTTATATTCACTGATCTTTATCTGTCAAATATATTGGTTGAAAACCTTACACACGGATATAAACTTTCAAACTCGGTATTTTCTCTAAATTATATTAAAAATACCGGAGCTGCATTCAGTATATTGCAAAATTCAAGAGAATTACTTATTATTCTTTCAATGGTAGCTATTGTATTGCTGGTTATGCATGTAATACACCATTTAAAATCAATATCTCTAAAATCATGCTTTTTTATAGCTTTATTATCAGCAGGAATAGCAGGGAATTTACATGAAAGAATTATTTACGGATATGTAAGAGATTACTTTCAATTAAACTTTATCAATTTCCCTGTATTTAATATTTCAGATATATTCATAAATATTGGAGTTATTGTCTTAATAGTTTTAATATTAATTAAGAAAACAAAATGATTATTTATATTGAAGAAAATGATGAAAATAAGAGACTTGACAGTTATTTATCAGAAATAACTCCAGATTTTTCACGTTCTAAAATTCAAAATTTCATAAAATCAGGAGCTGTAAAAGTTAATGAAGAAATTAAAAAACCTTCATATGGACTAAAAGAAGGGGATAAAATTCAATTTGAAATACCTGAACAGGATACATTAATCATAAAACCCCAAAACATTCCAATTGAAATTGTGTATGAAGATGATAATATGCTTGTTGTAAACAAACCTTCCGGTATGCTTACACATCCTACATCAATTGAAAGAGAAAACACTCTTGTAAACACTCTTTTATACAAATACGGGAATAATCTTTCCGATATTAACGGAGAATTCAGGCGAGGGATTGTACATAGACTTGATAGGAATACTTCAGGCCTATTAATGATTGCCAAAAATAACAAAGCTCACGAATTTTTAGCAGAACAAATCAAAAATCATACAATTACTAAAAAATATTTAGCCATTGTAAAAGGAGTATTAACGGAAAAAGTGTTTGAAATTAATTCTCCAATCGGAAGAAACCCTAATCAACCGCACAAAATGATGGTAGCAGAAAATGGTAAACCTGCAAAAACAATTGTCAAAGTACTTGATACATTCAAAGATTATACATTTGTGGAACTTACTTTAATAACAGGCAGGACTCATCAAATAAGAGTCCATATGAAAAGTATAAATCATCCGATATACAACGATACACTATACGGAGCTGGAACGGGTAAAGTAAAAACTCAAGAACAGGTTTTACAATCATACTTTTTAAGGTTTACAAAACCATTTGGAAATGAAATAATAGAATTACAAATCGAACCTGATGAAAAAATTAAAAAAGTTTTAAAATATTTAAGGAGCTAAACTTATGCAAATAATATCCGTTATAGCAACATTAATTTTATGTTATTTATTGATTATGAATTACCAAGATACAGCAGGTATAACTATTTTAAGCAGCAATTTCGCTCAGTTATTTAGAATTACCCCATTCACTGCAACTTTGAATATGGCATTATATACTCTTTTGATATTCATTCTTGGAGAAATATCCGCAGTATTCTTTTTTATTCCACTATACAAATCTTTGAAAGAAAAATTCAATGCTTATAAAAGAGAATTAGAAAAAGGTTCAATATCAAATACATCAGCAGAAGCAAAAATCCAAGTTTTAGAAAATAAAATTACAGTGCTTGAAAAAGCTCTTGACGACGCTTTAAAAAATAATTAAATTGCTGCAGAAATTACCTCTCCATTATCACAATATATTGAAAATTGTATTTCATCTCCATATTCGTTATATTCAATTATAGAAGAAATACTTTTTCCGTCTGGCTTAAAAAAAGAAACACTAACTAAACGCCCTGATTCATATTCATAATCTCTTACAGAAGAAATTGTTTTACCATCTTGTCTATAAGTTACATTTTTTATTTCTTTACCACTATCAGGATTATAAAAACTTATATTTGATAACCTTTCTGTTTCATCAAAAAATAAACATTTCACTATTCGATTATCAGAATTTAAAACCTGAACAACAGACAAGGCATTGTTTTTATCATAAACCCTTTTTATTGTACTTAATTTATCTATCTCCATTGAAATATCAGATTTAACATCATTTTTTAAAACACTCGAAATCATACATTTTCCCTTTTTTTAAATTACACTAACAATTATATAAAGTTATTTTTTCATTTATAATTTCAGTGTGTTACAAATTTGTTACATAAAAAAAGGAGCGACTATCCAGCGCTCCTTTTTTATTTAAAATAAACAAATGCTTAAGCTTCTTGTTTTGCCTCTTTTTGCTGGTTAATAAGATTTTGAAGTTTTTCTTTAATCTCATCACCTTTCTTTTGCATATCAGAAACAACATCATCGGCTTTGGATTGAATTTCTTTTACAGTTTCATCGGCACGTCTAAGTGCATCCTTTGCACTGTCTGCAAGCATTGTTCGAGTTTCTTCCCCAGATTTTGGAGCTAGAAGAACTCCTGCAATAGCACCTATTGCACCACCTACTATAAAACCTGCTAAAAATTTAGTTGCTGACATAATATTACTCCTTTACTGTTTCATCTACATTCTAACAATTTTTCTTTGGTAAATAATTACCAAAAACTACTATTTTTTAAACATATTATAGGCTGTTGTAAACCCTTTAATTAAACCGCCAAATAAAGTACCAGAAACGATTTTAGTTTTATCAATAAACTTCCCTATAGCGAATTTAAAATCACCTACATTCTTATCTGTATTTTTTACGATATCATTTATTGAGCTTAAAGTTTGATTCAATTCTTTTAAGGTTGGTTTAAGTTCTGTATTTACAATATTTGATGTTTCATTAAGATTTTTAACTAAAACTGAAAGATCAATCAAGAGTTTTACTAAAAAGCCTGCTACGACAATTACAATTACACCCGTAGCCCAAGCTAAAAAAGTAAGTCCTTGATTCAAAGCAATTTGAGACATTTCCATTTATTTGATTTCCTTTTACTGATTTTGTGGAACATAAATTTTTAACTTACTTTATAATTAATTTTCATAATTATATTCATCGTCCATCTCTTCAAGCTCTTTTGCTTTTAGTAATTTTTTGGACTTTATCATATTATTAAATTTTCTCAACTGTCTTTCCAATTTATATTTCATTAAATCAATGTTTTCAAGAGCTTGTTTTTTAGCTTCTTTAATAGCCGGAGAATTTTTTTCATATAATTCACAAGCAGCATCTTTCAATTGTTTGCGAGATTCTTCCCCCGGTTTTGGAGCATAAAGAACTCCTGCAATAAGTCCGCCTACAACACCTGCAAGCAAGCCCATACCGAACATTAATGATTTGTTTTTACTCATAACATAACCTCATCTTTCATATATAATTCTAACATATTTTTTTGAATATTACAAGTTAAACAGCCAATTCAAGCGCTAAATCACGGATTGCACCGACTAACTTATAGATTTTTGATGCTTTTTTTGTATTGAATTTAAACAAAAACAAAAAAACATAAACAGCAATTACTATTATAGTTCGATATATTAGTTGTTCACGTTTTTTTTCTACAAAAGAGATAATTTTTTCAAAAGAATTTTTAAAATTTGAAACAACACACCTTGTATACTCAAGAATTGTTTTTAATAATGGATTAAAAGTCAACACACAGCAATTATAATAATTGACTTTTCTATCCAACCTTACAATTAACCTGATTAACGTAAAAGTTATGATTAGTTCTGCAATAAATATTACTGATATTAATAAATACATTTTATTATTCTTACTTTTGTATTATACTAGTTAAGTATAAAAGAATATTTAAAATAATTGAATACGTCTAAAGGACTATTTATGATTAAGAAAATAGAATTTTATTTGTCATTAATAATTGCAAGAGGAGCATATTTAGGAATTAAACTTCTAAACAGAACATCAGGCACATCTTTTGTAGGAATGCTGACTCTCAAAATATGTCCTGATTTTTTAGGGCAATGCTCCAAATATATTAACAAAAAAATTATAACAGTTACGGGAACAAACGGCAAATCTACAACATCAGGTCTTATTGCCCATATATTAGAAACTGCAAATCAAAAAGTTATTCATAACCTTAAAGGTGCAAATATGCTCACAGGGGTTGCAAATGTATTTGCACTATCAATAAAACCTTTAAGAAGATTTGACTATGCCGTAATAGAATCTGATGAAGCATATTTAACTAAATTATATGATTATATGAAATCTGATTATCTTGTAGTTACAAACCTTTTCAGAGACCAACTGGACAGATACGGAGAATTGAATACAACAGCAAATTTCATAAAAGATGCTATTGATAAAAATCCTGATTTAAAACTTATTCTGAACGCTGATGATCCTATAGTTGCAACCTTCAATAGGACTAAATATGCTGTATTTTATGGATTTGAAAGCGTAGAATACGATTGCAGCTATGAGCATAAGTCAAACGCTCCTTCTGAAGTCTTTAACTGTTCATGTGGCACCCCACTTGAATATACAAAGCAGTTTTTTGCACAAGAAGGGCATTATTTCTGCAATCACTGCGGGTGCAAAAGACCAAAATGTAATTATCCTGCAGATGTAAAAGTTTTTAATGATTATTCGATTATTACAGTAAAAAATAGAGATATCCCAATAGAATTTAAAGTAAATTTAGCAGGGCTGTACAATGCATATAATGCTCTTGCTGCAATTGCTTTAGGCTTTGAAAGAGGACTTAACCAAGAAGAAATACAAAAAGCACTTGATTCTTATCACGCTATATTTGGCAGAACAGAAAAACGTATAATAAATGGGAATCCTGCAATTATACAACTCATAAAGAATCCTACAGGAGCAAGTGAAGTATTAAAAACTGTTGATCTTAATTCCAATATTGTTATCGCAATAAACGATAATTATGCAGATGGTAGAGATATATCTTGGCTATGGGATAGCGATTTTGAACAGCTAAAAGAAGCCAAAAAGTTAGTGATTACATCAGGGACAAGAGCTAATGATATGGCTTTAAGATTAAAATACGCAGGTATTCCGCAAGAAAAAATTGTAATTGAATCAAATATAAAAAAAGCAATAGACAAAGCTACTATGCAAGGTAAAACAACAATTTTACCTTCATATACAGCCCTATTGAAAATCGCAAGAGATAAATAAGAAAGAAGGAAATTATGTTACTCGGAGTAAATATAGATCATATAGCAACTTTAAGAAACGCAAGAGGCGGAGTTGAACCAAGTGTTGAAAAAGCTGCAGAAATAGCAGAAGAAAATGGAGCAACATCTATTACAACACATTTGAGAGAAGATAGAAGACATATAAAAGATGAAGATGTCTATGCTCTTATTTCAAAACTAAAAACTCGTCTAAATTTAGAAATGGCAATGGCTGACGATATTAGAGAAATTGCTCTTGATATTAAGCCATATTCAATTTGTCTTGTACCGGAAAGAAGACAAGAAATTACAACTGAAGGCGGTCTAAATGTGGCTGACCAACTGGACAAAGTAAAAGAATTTATTAAACCATTACTTGATGCAGGTATTATTGTAAGTTTGTTTATTGATCCTGATGAAAGACAAGTTAAAGCTTCTGCTGAAACAGGTGCACAATTTATTGAAATGCACACAGGAGCATATTCTGAATGTTATGGATATGAAGAAGAAGAATATGAATTCCTTAAACTGAAAAAGTCAGCGGAATTGGCACAAAGCCTTGGACTCAAAGTCAATGCTGGACATGGATTAAATTATGAAAATGTCCATAGAATGCATGAAATAGATGGATTGCATGAACTCAATATCGGGCACAGCATAATATCAAAAGCCGTATTTACCGGTCTTTCCAAAGCAGTAAGCGAAATGAGGGATTTAATTAAATGAAAACAGAAAAAGAAATAATTGAAGAAATGGCTCAAGTAGTAGAACAAATGCGATTGGATGATATTGAAGATAACCCCGATATCACTGAAGAATTTTTTGATTGCGACTGTTGCGGAAAAAACAAATGCCTTGCAGGTTCAATTGAATATGAAGGCTACAGATTATGTAATGATTGTGTGCTAATTGCAGAAACAGGATTTGCTCTGGGGAAAATCAAATCTACAAAAGAATTAATTGAAGCAATTGAAGATAGGCATCTTGAACAATTATCAGAATTTGTAAAAGAAGAAGAAAAAAGAGCTAATAATTGATTTTATGCCTTAAAAATTAAGTCGTTAGAATGTGATTGTTTTTATAACTAATTCTATAGAATTAGAAACATTTCTTTACATATAGTTATATAGAATTAGTTCGTGGGCATATATATAATATAAGAGAGAGCAATTTGATAAGAATATACGACAATACATATATAATTCATAAGCATTGACGAAGTTTGAATCGCAACCTCGTCATTTTTTTTGCTTTAATAATCATTTGTAACTATAGAAATATTGTTATGTTATAATAGATTTATGAATAAAAAAATTTCTGACAAAGTTATAAACAGACTTACCCTATATCATTGCATATTGTCCGATTTTCTAAATGATAAAATTGAGTTTATTTCCAGTAAACAAATTGCGCAATTATTGCACATCGATGATTCACAAGTAAGAAAAGATATAAATTTATTAAACAATTCAGGCAAATGCAGAGTCGGATATATTGTTAAAGAATTAAAAATATCAATAGAAAAAACATTAGGTTTTAAAAAGACCAAAAAAGCTTTTATAATAGGGTCAGGGAACTTAGGATCTGCGATTGCAAATTATGGGAATTTCACGGATTATGGACTTAATATATTAGCCCTATTTGACAATGACCCCAATAAAATAGGCAAAGTAATAAACAGAATGAAAATACAAAACGTTAATGAACTTGAAAGTGTAGCCAAAAGAGAAAATGTTGATATTGCCATACTAACAGTACCAAGACAATTTGCTCAAGCAACAGCTGATTTTCTTGTAAAAGCTAATATAAAATATATTTGGAATTTCACACCTACAGTGCTTTCTGTACCTGACGATGTACAAGTATGGAATGAAAACCTTATGGGAAATTTTTTACAGTTTACCTACAATATCTAAACTATTAATTTGGTATAAATATCTCAAACCTTCTAAAGTAAGAGTAGGATTAATAAAATCAAAAGGTCTTTTTAAATATTTAGAAATAAGACCAGAATAACCTCCGGTTGCAACTAAAACAGCCCTTTGTCCCAATTCTTTTTCACATTGTGCAACCAAACCATCAATCATACAAGCAGAACCTCTTAAAACTCCTGAAAGAATTGCATCTGTAGTATTATGACCAATTGCCTTTTCAGATAATGCTACATCAATTCTAGGAAGTTTTGAAGTAAACTTATTCAAAGCTTTAAGCTGTAGAGTAACTCCGGGAGCAATAACACCGCCAATAAATTCTCCCTTGGAATTTACAATATCAAAAGTTGTAGCTGTTCCAAAATCAACAACAATGACTGGATGTTTATATAAAATATATGCTCCGGCAGCATTTGCAATACGATCAGCTCCTGCTTCATTCGGCTTATCCAGACAAATCTTTACACCAGTATTAATCTTTGTGGAAAGAACTATTGCACTTATTTTAAAAACATTATTAACAGCTGTCTTAAATTTAGAAGTTAACTCCTCAACTACAGAAGATATAATACATCCTTCTACACAAAAATCCTTAAATAACGACTTTAAAAGAACTTCATACTCCTCTAAAGATAAATCCTTATCAGAAGCTAATCTATATTCTTCAACAAGCGCATCTTCATCAAAAAGTCCTAAAGTAATGCTTGTATTCCCGATATCGGCTGTTAACAACATAAAAACTGATCCTCTTTCGAAGACCAGTTTATAACAAATAAAAACTTTTTGCAAAACTAAACTTGAGTTGCTGCGGTACCGGAACCTTTACTTCCATTTAATAATGATCCGATATCTCCAACATTTGGCAAATAAGCAGTCTTATTTGTAACTCCTGATAATTGTCCAGCTAACTCATCGTCAAATTTTTTAACCTTTTTAGCACCAACTGGTTGAACTGGATCCTGATTATAAGATAACGGTTCTGTTTTTCCGACTTTATCAATTACCATAACATATCTCCTTAATATTGTACTCATATCTCTTATATATATATTAAGGATATATTTTCCACAAAATTGCTTTAATTATGACATTTATTTACAAAACTTTACAAAAATTATTTTAATATATTTTTTTCAAGTGCAATAGCAGTTTTAGTCTTTGCTAAACCACCTTGAGAACTTTCTTTTAATAATGGAGACATTAATTTACCTGTTTGTTCCATCGCATCAATTATTTCATCAATAGGAATTTTTGAAATAATATCAGCCATAGCTAATTCAGAGGCGGTAACAGCATGAATTGCTAAAAAAGGATTCCTTTTTACGCAAGGTATTTCTACCAATCCACACACTGGATCACAAGTCAAGCCCAAGATATTTTTTAAAGCTAAAGCAACTGCATTAATTATTTGTTTCACGTTTCCGCCACGCATTTGAGTTAAAGCTGCTGATGCCATTGCAGCAGCAACTCCGCACTCTGCTTGGCAACCTCCTACAGCTCCTGCTAATGACATTTTATTTGCGACCAAACGCCCAGTTTCACCCGCAGTAATTAATGCATTAATTTGATCATTTTCAGGAATATCATAATCTTCTGCAAAAGCAATCAAAACAGCAGGTACAATTCCGCAAGAACCAGCTGTCGGGCAGGCAACTATTGTTCCCATTCTAAGATTTTGCTCACTGGTTGCAAGAGCATAGGTCATAATTTTTTGAGCAGTTTTTCCTAATATAGATAAATTATTGCGATATCGATTCTGTAATTTGTTGCAATCATCACCACTTAAACCACTTGGAGAAGGTTCTGTAGATTTTAAACCTTGTTTAATAGCCGCTTTCATTGCATCAAGACTTTTTTTCGCCTGTAAACGAATTTGATATTCTGTATATTCTCCCTGCACGACTTCATTTTCAATAGCAGTTTCATAAATTGATTGCTGTTTATCTTTACATATTAAATATAATTGTCTAAAAGTCGTAATAATATTGTCCATTTTAAGTTCCTAATTTCTTTATATATCTTACAATATACATATCTTTTAGTTCACTAACAGCTTTAATACATTGCTTAGAAAGCTCTCCATCTACACAAATACACATAGAAGCATCTTTCCCTTTCCCACTGCGATCACAATGTAAAGAAGCAATATTTACATTATCCTCTTGAATAATATGAGTAACCATAGAAATTACACCCGGCACATCCTCATAAACTAAAAGAAGAGTATTATATTTTCCATCTAAATTAACAGAAAAGTTATTTATTTTTGTTATTAAAATTTCACCAGCCCCAACTGAATCGCCTGAAATTTCAAGATTTAATCCGCCTTTAAATATAAAATCCACAGAATTAGGATGTCTGTTAAAATCTTGCAAATATTCATACTCATATTCAATTTCCTTTGCTTGAGGAGTATCAAAAACATTTTTAATACGTTCATCAGAAACTGAAAAACCTAATATTCCTGCTAATAAACCTTTATCGGTACCATGACCTTTTCCTGTCAAAGCATATGAATTATACAGTTTGAATATAACCTTGTCAGGCTTAGCATTGTAAACATTTTTAGCTAATAATCCAAGGCGGACAGCTCCTGCTGTATGAGAACTGGATGGTCCTGCCATAATCGGCGAAATAATGTCAATAATAGATGAATGATACATTTTAATACCCTTACTTAGCCCCATTATAACATCTTATTAATTAATGTAAATAATTTGTAAATTTATAACAATAATAACAAATTTTGTGTTTTTATATATATACTAGTGTAGGGAAATTTTAGTGTAGAAAAAAGGAGTAATATGTTTAGTCCTGAATTCATGAAATATTTAATCAATTATCAAAAATCAGAGTTTACCCCCCAAAATACAAAAAAGGAAATACGCTTTAAAAATAATAAATCAGGTAAACTTGCTGAAGTATTAGCTATTGTAACAAAATAAGGTTATGTTATTTTTACAATCAATTAATTAAAAAAAAACGCCGTTCTTTTTCAAAAACGACGTTGGAATTCTTGAATAATTCCTCGTAATAGTGTGAAGTGTAGTGTGCAATAAAACGTTTCTTTGATTCCTCGTTTTATGCTTTCCTCGTGTCATGTATATAAAAAAATTTTTGTATATACTATTGCTATATTTTGAATATAATATATTTATTTTGTTACAATACTTAACAAATTAATTATTCTTCTTTATTTAGACAATTTTTACTTATTGTATTATTATGTTATTAGATAACATACACGGGAATAAAAAGGAGACATATGAAAATATTGGTATCTAATGATGATGGGATAGCTGCAAATGGCATAAGATGTTTAACGGAAACATTAGCACAGCAGCATGATGTATATGTAATTGCACCTGATAGAGAAAGAAGTGCTGCAGGGCATTCTCTTACATTACACACTCCTCTCAGAGTAGAAGAAGTAGAAGCATATCATGGAGTTAAAAGAGCTTGGGTAACTACTGGTACACCTGGAGATTGTGTTAAGATTGGAATAAATGCAATATTAACCCCCGACGAACAACCTGATATAGTTATTTCAGGAATTAATCATGGTCCAAATCTTGGAGCAGATATATTATATTCAGGAACTGTGAGTTGCGCTATGGAAGGTGCAATGCTTGGTGTACCTAGCATTGCAATATCACTCGCAAGTATGAATTATGAATATGAACATTTTAAATACGCTGCAAAATTTGCGACTTTATTATTACCAAAACTTAAAGAATTTAGTTTCCCTAAAAAAAGCATCTTAAATATTAATATCCCCGCATTAGATGAAGAAGATATTGCAGGAGTTGCAATAACTGAATTAGGAAGAAAAATGTTTACAGATAATTATGAAAAAAGAATAGATCCTAGGGGGAAAGTGTATTATTGGATGGCAGGAGAACTCATTACAGAAGCAGAAGATTCAAATACCGATATTGCAGCAGTAAAAAATAATAAAATATCAATCACGCCTGTTACATACGAAATGACCAAAGAAGATGTAATGGCAAGTCTTGACAAAATATTATGTAAAGGTGATTCCTGCAATTGGTTTATCTAAAATTAAATAAAAAAAACATTATAATCATGCAACTATAATTATAATAAATAATATTTATTCCATGATTATTCTTGCAGGATAATTATTCCTTAACAACTCATTTGCAACGCTTTGAGCTTTTTCCCTTGAAGAATAAGAGCCGATCTGAATAGTATAAGCACCCCCGATATTTCTAACAAATGGAGAAATATTCAAACCTGATTCAGCAATAATCCCTTTAGCAACTTCAGCTTGTTCTTTAGTTGAATAATAACCTACAACTACTTTTGCAGAAGCAGATTGCGAGATATTAGAAGCAGGTCTCGGAGATGGAGAAGCTGTTTCTGCAGGCTTTGGATTTGCTTCAGCATCAGGTAGTTTAACCGGCTGTTCATCTTTCACAGGTATAGAATCACTATTTTCTTTTTTATGATCAGGAATTACGACTTTTTCATCCAATTCCGGCGCAAAAGTCCCTTGTTCATTACTTTTCCCTTCATCTTCCATTTGCAGCAATTTTAACCTATCGTCTACTGAACTTTTTTCATCAGCATCTGAAGCAACAGAAGATACTTCATCTTCACCTATTGATACATCAACCTCTGGAGAAATTTGTTTTGCAATTCCCAGAAATAATAAAAGTAATATAAAAAATGCTGAAACAAAAATTATAATCCCTTCATTAGGGTTTTTGGTAACCTTTTTTTGATAATCTTTATAACTTATATGCGAAGGTTTCTTTAAATCTTCTTCCATTATACACCTCTAACTTTTGTTGATGCCATTATTATATCATCAATTTCTTCAGAATATTTTTTCATAACTTCCTGAGCGAACTTTTTAATATCAGAGATTCCAAGTTCGCTTGATAACCCGCTCACACTGATAGGAGCTCCTTCTGAATAAATATTTAAACCTGTATGAATTAATATTGAATTTACCGATTTTGTTGCAATTGAAACAGATAATTTCTTTCCATCAAAAAATAAATCATCTCCATTTCTTGTTATATTAAATCCTCGCTTTTCCAAAGCTTCTTTAATTATGCACATTAATAGACGCTGTCTAAAAACGCCCTCTATAAGCCCTACATTAAATTGCTCGGAAATAAAACTCAACATTAATTTGCTATATATTGGTTCGTTATTTATAACATCTTCAATATCGACCATTTCTGACAACTTTACATCACATTCTCCGATAAATGCAACAATTGAATCTCCCTGTATATTAAAATTCTTATAAACCCAGTGAGGCGAAAGCTGCCATCCTTCATATTTTATTTCTTTTTCTATTAAATGAGTTTTCAAAACAACTCCTTTATATAATACAAGTCATGGTTATTTTTTAAAGCATTTTTTAATCTCAAGCATGATTCACAGCGTCCACAATGCTTTTCTCCCCCGTTGTAACAGCTTCTCACATACTTCAAAGGGATATTATTTTCTAATGCCAGTTTTACTATATCATTTTTATCTGAATTTATCAAGGGTGCAACAGTTTTAGGATGTTTTAAAGTCGAAAATTCAAACTCTGCATTAACTCTTTCTAAAAAATCCTGTGTATTATCAGGGAAAGTATTAGCTTCTTCTTTATTTGCACCAATAATTATATAATCATATCCATCACCATCTGCAAATGCTGCGGCAATATTTAAAAATAATCCATTACGATTTGGGACCCAAACACTTTTAGCAGAAACATTATCCCCAAACAAAGTATCACTTTCAGGGACAGACTCATTACTAACTAACGATGTATGAGTAACATCTTTTAGCCAATTTAAAGTAATCACTTTGTGTGATATATTGTAATAATTACAAATATTTTTTGAAGCTTCAATTTCATATTGAGCAGATTTTTGACCGTAATCAAAAGTTAATGCTAAAGAAATATTATGAGATTTTTTACATAATCCAAGACTAACAAGAGAATCAAGTCCTCCTGACAATAAAATTATTCCTTTTTTATCAGGCATCTTCCTCATCCTCATACTCTGATATCATAGAAACGGCTTCAAACTTTAATTTATCTGAAAATTCCGACCCATTTGCTACTTCATCCAAAATCTCACGTCCTACCAAATTGTATAAAGCGATTAATGCATTTTTTTTAACTTCTTCATTCTTATCTTCCAACAAACAAGTCTTTATAACATCTACAGCTTGAGGGTTCTCACTATCCATTATTGCCTCAATTGCATTTATTCTTATTTGCGGAGACTCGTCTACCAAAGAATTTTTTAACGCATTAAACACCCTGTCATTATTATCTAATCGCAATTTCCCCAAAGCTTCGATTACTCGCTCTTTTAAAAATGTAAATTTATCCCATATACCTTTTTGTGTTTCTAAAATACTAACTAAAGGATCTACTGCTCGCAAATCCCCAAGCATACCTAATGCAGAAGCAGCAGTCTCTCTCAAATATACCGATTTTTCCTCCTCATCTTGAACAACTTCTATTAATGGCGCTACTGCATAGCGATCTCCGATTCTTCCTAAAGCATCAGCACATGAAAGACGAACTTTATAATTTTCATCTTTATTATTCAAGCAATATAAAAGAGCTGTTACTGCCGAAGTATCTTTCAAATTAGCTATAGCTCTGGCACACAATGCTCTAACATTTATATAAGCATCTTTATTATCATTAATGTTTTTCATCAATAATAAATCTAATAAAGGTTCTAAAGACGATTTATCTCTAATTCTATCAATACACTGTATTAACGCCATCAATACATCCGAAGATTTTGATAAGGTCAAAAAATAATTATAAATTTTTACCAAATTATCTCTTTCATAAACAGTATCCAAGTCTAATATTTTTTGGATAACAGAACTTGCATCAGACTCATCAGTCAAGTTACATTCCTTAGCTATTAAATCTAAATCCAAGTAATCTTTTTCCACCGTTATACCCCATCTTTACAACAAAATATACTATAAAATTTAAAATATTTCAAGAGAAACTAAAAACTTCTACTATTCTAATAGTAGAAGTTTTTAGCATTTATTTTTTTTATTCTACGCAACTTGTTTTGCTTCTTTTTTGTTTTGTTTGTGAGCCAAGTATTTTTCACACAACATATTAGCAGGTTTTGTTACAACGACTGGAACAAAGAATCTGTATACAAAGCCAAATACAAGCATTGATCTTAAAAGTCCCATACCCTTAACTTTTCCTGCCAATTCACTTGACAATGGATTCATCTTTTTATCTTTCACAAGTTTTTCAATAAACTTATCCAAATTTATTTTAGGTATAGATTTTAATTTATCATCACTATTATTAATTGCTTTTTTAATATTACGAGTCAAAATTGTATAAGTATCTTCAGAAAGCCCCATTGTCGCTTTTACATCTTCCGCGAATTTAAAAACATCAAGATCCGGGGTCTTTTTCAGCTCGTTATTTACTTTATTTATAGCAACTTTTAAATCTTTAAAATTCTTTTCGAATTTACCATCCTCAACCTGCAAACCGACAAATTTTGCTGTAACGTTTTCCCACCAGTTTTCCATATATTTATCTAATGTGCAAGCACCTATAGTTGAAACTAAGAAGGTCAAACCTTGGTTTACTGCAAGTGTATTTTTTCTATCTTTCTCTAATTTATCATTAGTTAATGTTTTTTCCATATATAGACCGCTTGTTATCAATGAGCCTATTATCAAACACTGTTGAAATAAATTATTACTGTTTTTCAATTTATCGGCAACATAACCTAAAGCTTTGCTATCAACTACTTTTGATGTAAAATGTTTCGCGATTTTATCAGTTACATTGTCATAAAAATCAGAAAAAGGCTTAAAGAAAGATGATCTTTTACTTTCTTCTGCTGCAAGTTTGATAAGCGCATCTTCTGTATCTAATACAGTTGATACAGGATTACCTGTAAAACTTTGAGGTTTAGGGGTACACTGATTGAATTTCTGATTATATCTGTTTATAGGATTAGTGTTAAAAGTAACGTTCATTATTTAACACCTCCTTTAAATTGAGAAAAAATCGGTTTTTCTACAAAATCCATAGCTTTAGGCTCCATATTTTTATTCTCCGCTACAGTGTCTGGTTTCTTTTTCTTTTCAACTCCAAATACATATTTTAATATTGGAGGGATTAACGCAATGGTCAAAATTGATCTTGGTACTGCAATAATCCAATCCGGAATATTTTTAGCTAATATTTCCAAATTATCTTTATGCTTCATAACATATTTATATAATTCTCTTGATTTTCTGTTAATTATTACACCTGATTCATTTCTGAGGTTTGCACGTTTTTCTAAAGCTTCTTGAACTCTATGTATTTTGGAGAGTTTTTTACTTCCATATTTTTCAGGATTGCTAAATAGAGCTTTAACAGATGAATCTAGAGGGCTAGTTAAAAGAGTAGAGGCAACAAAGCCTAAAATAGCAGATGCCATAGAATGACCAGATGCATAAATTTTATCTTCTTTATCTTTTTTCCCAGGAAGAGCCATAATCATTGTAGGTCTCAAAACACCTGCTAGAACAAGTGCAACTAATGCACTGGTTGAAATATTATGTTCATAGGAATAGGTTAAAAATTTATTAAACCATTTTTTTGTCAATATTCCACCTTTTTTCATAACAGTTGTGGCAGCTTCACTCTTTCCCGTAAAACTGCCACAATAATCTGCATTATATCCTCTTTTATCATCATACATACCCACGCTATTCTTCTCTTTATAATTATGAGATTCCGAGCGGAGTCCAAACTTACCCTGCTTAAGGGTCATATCACGTTGTACTAAGTTTATTTTCATTTTTTCACCAAATTTAAACTATATGTCTTCTACATTTATTGTAAAACAAAGGAAAAATTTTTTTGCCATGTTTTTTAAGAAACTTTACATTATTTTATTTATTTTTGCAAAAACGCTTGAACAAATTATTATTCAAGCGTTTTTTACAATATTTAAATTTTTAATATTTGCTTACATATCAAGAGCCAAGTCCAAAGTCGGAGCTTTTGCAACAATTGCACTTGATGATATTATATCAACACCAGTAGATGCAATTGCATTAACCGTATCTAATTTTACATTCCCGCTTGCTTCAACAACAGCCTGATGATTAATAATTTCTACAGCTTGTTTCATTTGATCAACAGACATATTATCAAGCATAATTATATCAGCCTTTACCGAAACTGCCTCTTTTACCTGCTCCAAAGTATCACATTCTACTTCGATTTTGTGAGCATGAGATATATTTTTTCTTAATTTATTAACTGCTTTTGTCAAAGACCCTGCAAGTCTAATATGATTATCTTTAATCATTGCACAGTCTGATAAATTAAATCTGTGCAACGCACCACCACCTATTTTTACAGAATATTTTTCAAACGCTCTGAAATTTGGAGTGGTCTTTCTTGTATCTACAATCTTTGCCGAATATGGTGCTATTGCATCTTGATATTTTCTAGTTTCAGATGCAATACCTGACATTCTTTGAATATAATTCAAAGCTACCCTTTCTCCCATAAGCAAATCCTTTGCAGGTCCTGAGATATCAGCGATTTTATCACCTTTTTTAATCTTATCACCATCTTTAAAATAAAATTTTATTTCTACTTTATCCGACAATGTCTCATATACAGCTTTGAAAACATCACATCCGCAAAGCACGCCATCACTGCGAGTATTGAGTTCTCCAACTAAAAAATCATCCTCACTTGCAAGATTTTCGGTTGTAATATCGCCATATCCAATATCTTCCATTAATGCCATTTTTACATGGTCTTTTACATAAAATTTACTTAACAAAATCAAGCACTCCTTGTTCTTTAGTAATAACACTATGTACACATTTTTCAGATGTTTCCGGATAATCAGTTCTATAATGTGCACCCCTTGACTCTTTCCTCAATAATGCACAATTTGCAATAAGCATACCGACTATAAGCATATTTCTGAATTCATACTCTTCTCTATTCAAACATTTATGCATACGTGGAAATTCTTTTTGTAAATTTTTTAATTCACTTATTGCTGTCATCAGAGATTTTTCATCACGGAAAATACCTACATTATCCCACATGATATCTTTTAATCTTTCTTTCATCTGTGGAATATTCAATTCATCCAAAATTAAATCTTCATTTGAATAATTATCAATTATGGATTTAATACTTTCATTAATTTGTTTTGGAGTTTTTAGCTCTATTGACTTTAGATATTCTGATACAGAATAAGCACATACAACACATTCCAATAAAGAATTGCTAGCCAATCTGTTTCCTCCATGCAAACCTGTGCAAGCAACTTCTCCTATTGCATATAAACCTTTTATTGAAGTTTCTCCTCTTAAATTTGCTTTTACACCACCCATATAATAATGAGCTGCAGGAGCTACAGGGATAAAATCATGAGCAATATCAATACCAATTTCCAAACATTTTTTAGAAATTGTAGGGAAACGCCTTGTTAATTTAGTACTGTCTATACATGTCGCATTCAAGTACACATTATCTACATTATTTTCCTTCATTTCATTAAAATTAGCTCTTGTTACAATATCTCTTGGGGCAAGTTCTCTACGATCATCATATTTAGACATAAACTCAACACCATCTGCATCACAAAGTTTTGCTCCTTCTCCTCTAACGGCTTCAGAAATTAAAAAGCGGTTTTCTCCTGTATCAACAGCTAGAGCAGTAGGATGGAATTGAACAAATTCCATATCCTGCATTAATGCACCAGCCTTGTATGCCAATGCAACACCATCTCCTGTTGCGCCAATCGGGTTTGTTGTATATTTATACAACTGACCGATTCCACCTGTTGCTAAAATAACGACCGGAGAATATATGGTCTCATACTCTTGAGTATTATCATTATACACAATTACGCCTTTACATTCTCCCGATGTAACCAAAAGTTCAACGGCATCTGTATCTTCATATATTTCAATATTTTCATTTTCACTTACTTTTTTACAAAGAGCCAATTCTATCATTCTGCCAGTAGCATCGCCTCCTGAATGAAGAATTCTTCTTACACTATGAGCAGCTTCTTTAGTAAAGCAAAAATTATTGTTTTCATCACGATCAAATTCAACACCAAATTTCAACAAATCTTTAACTACTTTATCTGAATTTTCTGATATAAATTTAACCGTATTAAATTCACTTAATCCTGCTCCGGCTTTAATTGTATCTGATATATGAGAAGACGTTGAATCAGCTTTATTTTCTTTTAATACTGCGACCATTCCGCCTTGAGCATATTTAGAATTACTTTCTCCCAATTTTGATTTTGTAACTAATAATAATCCATCAGGCAATTTAACTTGTTGTTCCATTTTTAATGCAGAATAAAGCCCTGCTATGCCACTTCCTATTATTATTGTTGAATATTTTGAATATCTCATTTTATTAACCTTATGTATATTTACCAATTACATAATAATCCAAAAGATTTTATTTTGCTATTGTTAAATATTAAGATTTAATTAAATTAAAAAGGCCTCTTTTAAAGAGGCCTTTTATTTTATGCTTTTGGAGCAGGTGGTTGATTATTTGGTTTGTCTAATGGAGATTGAGGGCCCATTGGGCTAGGAGCATCTAATCTGTGATGCTTATGATGAGGTCTATCAGGTCTAAAATCTCTTTTAGGAGGTATAGCTTGATATCCATCAAAATGTCTTACAGCCTCAAATCTTGGTGGTGGAGGCGGACAATGTTTAAATTTTGGTTTGACTGCTGAACTATACAAACATAACGCAACCAAACACCCCAAAAAAGATGCCAAAATAGTCAATAAAAATTGTTTCAAATCTGGACTTAATACAAATTTTTCTTGCTTTTCTTCTTTAATTTCTTCTGTCATAATTTCTCCTTCTTAATCAACAAAAAATTAGGCTTTACATTTATAAAACGAAAATGAAAAAATTTTGTTCATTTTAAATTATAATACAAATTTTATTTCCAAATTAACTCTCAATAATATTGTCGTTTTATTTTCATATAAAAGGGATTAATTACACTGCAAAAAATCTTATAAGTAATATAGGGAGAATTTACTATGACAATAAATGTATTACTTGTAGAAGATCAAAAACTTATACGTGTAGGTCTTAAATCACTATTTGAAGGGCAAGAAGAAATTATAGTTTCTTCAGAAGCACAAAGCGGGAAAGAAGCTGTAGAAAAATTTAAAATATCACATCCGAATGTTGTGGTTATGGATATAGGTCTCCCTGATATTTCAGGGATAGAAGCTACAAAAAGGATTCTTGAATTAAATAATAAAGCAAAAGTAATAATACTTACATCTCATTTAAGTGAGCAAGAAATAATTGATGCCCTTCATGCCGGAGCTTGTGCTTATGTAATGAAAGATATTAGCACAGATGCATTAAAAATGATTATAAAAACAGTCGATCAAGGAGCAATGTGGCTTGATCCTCAAGTGGTTCCGATATTGAGAGAAAAAAACTGTGGAGTAATCCCCCCAAGACAAATGTCAAGAGCAATGTTTAAAGAACAACATGCAAATTTAACTCAAAGAGAATATGAAGTTTTAAAGCTAGTTGTAGATGGCCTATCCAACAATGAAATCGCTCAGGAATTAACTATTTCAGAGCATACTGCCAAGGCGCATGTTTGTAATATAATTCAAAAACTCGTAGTTGATGACAGAACACAAGCCGCAGTAAAAGCTCTAAAAGAAGGATTAGTATAAAAATAAATAAATAAACAATAGTCCCCTTGTAAAATTTTAAATATTTTGTTATATAAATATCTGAAAACTTATAAGGGGATTAATACTATGAAAACAGCTATAATGAGGAACTTTAAGGGAGATCTGCTAGGCGGAATTACGGCAGGAGTGATTGCTTTACCTCTCGCTATTGCCTTAGGCGTATCAAGCGGACTTGGAGCTACGGCAGGAATTTATGGTTCAATAATTGTCGGAATGTTCGCCTCTTTATTTGGAGGTACTCCTACACAGATTTCAGGGCCAACAGGACCATTAACTGTTGTTATAGCATCTGTTGTTGCAATACACTCTAATAATCCAAATTTAATTTTTGCTGCAATTTTATTATCAGGGATATTTCAAATTATTCTTGGTCTTTTTAAAGTCGGTAAACTGGTAAATTTTATACCATACCCAGTAATTTCAGGATTCATGAGTGGTATTGGTGCAATTATAATATTATTACAATTAAATTCTTTTTTAGGTTTAGAATTTAACGGAAGTCCTGTTGAAGGATTAATTAATGTAATAAAATCATTACATAATGTAGATTTTCATAGTGCAATTATTGGAATAATTACACTAATAATAGTTTTTCTTACCCCCAAAAAAATTGCGAAAATAATTCCTCCTCCATTAATTGCTCTTATTCTTGGGACTTTAACTGCTATTTTATTTAATTTTGAAGTAAAAACGATAGGTGAAATACCACAAGCATTCCCAAATTTAACAATCCCCACATTTAAACTATCTGAAATAGAGACAATTATACCAATTGCTCTTACTCTTGCAATTGTCGGTTCAATCGATTCTCTTTTAACAGCCTTAGTAGCAGATTCTTTAACAAAAACAAAGCATAATTCAAATCAGGAATTAATCGGGCAAGGCATAGGTAATATAATTGCATCAATTTTTGGCGGCATTGTATCCTGTGGAGCAATGATGAGAACAGCAGTTAATATTAAAAGCGGTGGAAGAACCAGATTATCAGGAATTATTCATTCAATTTTGCTTATATTTATTATCATGTTTTTAGCTCCGGTTGCTGCAAAAATTCCATTAGCAGTGCTTGCAGGAATCTTGATAAAAGTTGGTATAGGCATAGTTGACTATAAATTTATAAAACTTATAAAAGCTGCTCCAAGAAATGATTTATTAGTTATGCTTTTAGTTTTCTTAATCACAATTTTTGATGACTTAATTTTAGCAGTAGGCGTTGGTGTTGTACTTTCATCTATATTGTTTGCTGCAAACGTTGCGAAACAAACTGACATAAAAGTTGTAGAACTATCTGATGTTTCTCATAGTAATTACATCGATGAAGACCTGAAAAACAAAACAATGATTATGCACATTGACGGAACTTTATTTTTTGGCTCTGCTTCTCAAATAGCATCAAGAATTGAAGATATTTTAGATAACAAAAATGTTATTTTGGACTGTTCTAATATTAAAAGTATGGATATATCAGCTGTTTTTGCAATGGAAGATCTTATTCTTACGCTTAAAGATCAAAATGTCAGAGTAATAATCGTATTTAATAATAGAGAAGTTGCAGCTTCAACATTAAAATTAGGGCTTAGAAAACTGATAAGTCATAACGACATTGCTTTTTCCACACAAGAAGCAATTAATAGTATACAAAAATAAAAAAAAATGCTATGATAAAATTCTAAATATAGGAGGAAATATGAAAAAGATTTTATCTATTTTATTCGCATTAATAGCTATACAAACTGTTGTATATGCCGATGCAGAAACAGATATGCACCAAGCGTATATTGCTAAAATTCAGGCTCAAGACATAAAATACAACACTTACAACTTTTTTAGTGCAATAAGCAATGGAAATGTTCAACTTGTAGATTTGTTTTTGAAATCAGGAATGAGCCCTGATTCTACATTTATGAAAACTCCTGCAATTTATGTAGCTATTGCCAGCAATCAAAATGATATTGTTAAATTGCTGCTAGATAATAAAGTTGACCCAAATAAAGAATTAGCAGGAATTACTCCATTAATTATGGCTATCAGAGAAAAAGATGCTAAAATAGTTGAAACTCTTATTTCTTACGGAGCTGACGTAAATCAAGCATCAGGATATACTAAACCTCTTGCTTATGCAATACAAAAAAAACAACCTAAAATTGTTGAATTATTAATTAATGCAGGAGCTAGACCTGATAATGAAGTTCTTATCAAAGCTTTAAAATCAGATGATAACTATATTAAAGATACAGTACTAAAAAGATATAAAACAATGGATTAAATAGGCAAAGAGAGCTTTCAGCTCTCTTTTTTTATGTTTTAAACCTATTATCTTCATAAAAATTAATAGTATTTTCAAATTATAGCAAATTTTATGTGTATATATTTTTTATATATTTAAGGATATAAGATATATGGATAAAATTTCTGCTAATTATAATAACAACTTATATAGCAATACAAACAAAGGAGTAAATAAAAAAACTTCTCCTAAGCCCAATAGTGTATATACTTGCAAACAAGAGTCCACACAAGTAAAAAGAAAACCTTTACCAAAATTTAACACAATTCAAACAGGAGATATAGCAGAAATCCCAGATTCAATTTTATATAATCCAATATATAAAAGCCAATATCTGTTCCTAAAAAATTTTCCAAATCTTAAATTCAAAGTTGAAGATAATAAAGGAATAAACAAAAAAAACGCAACAAAAGAAGATGTATGTCTTGCTCTTTATGGTAAAAAAGTAGCAGACAAAATAAGTAACGTTGGAGCCTGCTATACAGGAGTAAAAAAAGCTATGCAATCTTCTGGTATTATAAAAAACTACGACGAAATGCCAAGAGGAGAAGCAAAAGATTCTATAAAATATTTTGATAAACATCCTGAAAAGTTTAAAAAAATCAATGTAGCCAAAAAAGATTTAAAAAATTTACCTGCCGGCAGAATAGTAGTGTATACAAATAAAAACGATGCAGGTCATATAATCATTACAAATGGGAATGGACAAGGTATGAGCAGTGCCACCGATAATATGGGATGGTTGGATTACAAAGGTAAAGATGCCAAATACGTGGTGTATGAATTAACAGATAATTGGAAATACAATCCAGCAACAAAAAAATTAAGTTTTATCAAATAAAATTGTAAATAAGCACATTAATGCCTATTTATAACAGCAAAAATGATTATTAAAAAATTATTCTCTATATTGCTGAGTTACTATTGGTGATAATTCTGAGATTGTTGCAGGCAGATTTGTATATATAAGTATCCCTTCTGAAGTTTTATCAGTCGGGATACTTAGTCGAGTGCTAAAAAAATTATAATAATTAAAATTAATACAATTTAACAATGTTATTGTTTAACACATTTAATAGATTTACATTCATTTTGTAATTGCTGTAATGTATTCATGTATTCATTGATAAATGCTTCAAATTTAGCATTTAGAATTTTACGTTTTTGGTATGCTTCACTATATTCCGGCAAATTCAAGTTTTCAATAAACGAGAATAATGAGATTATAGTGTTAAGATATCTTTGATTTTTCAAAGAATCTTCATTAGTTTCATTTATTATATCTGCTGTTGCTATTTCAATGTATTTATCTAGTAGAATTGATCTTTTGAAATCAGGATTTTTTTGAAGTGTATCTTTAATAATATCAAGAGTTTTTAGATAATGTCTAATTTCTTTTTGACGGTTATTATGTTTCGTCTTATTGATTATGTTTGCTTTAGTTTCGTCAATAAGTTTTTCAAAAGAATCAGAATTATCTATCTGAGCTGATAATTTTTTGATTTCTTCTTCTACTGCAAGTTTATTTTTTTCTGTACTTTTTATTATATTTTTAATTTTATTTACTTTTTGTTTAATATTAAGTTCGTCAAATTCTTTAGTTTCATAGTTAATAAATTTATCTGCCAGACCCAATTCTTCAACAAACATTTTTGCTGTTTCAGTATTTGATCCAATCATTAAAGATTTAATCATATAGCTGATAGCCTCCTCATTATCAAGAGACATACTATAAGGATTATTTAGTGTTTGTACGTAATAATCTTTAAAATAATTTTTGATTTCAGCCAGATTTCCATTTTGTGAAGCATTCATTAATATGAACTGAATATTTACAAGCATTGCAAGGTCGAGATGGTTCATAAGCAAATCTTGGAAATATTTTTGGTCTTCTTTGTTAGTATAATCTTTTGCTGATGTTTTTAAGAAAGCATTGAATGTCTCAACAGGTTGTTGTACATAATGGTATTTTTTGAAATCAGCTTCGAATTTATTTCTGGCATTTATCGCTGCATTTTCATCATATCCGGTTCCTTTTTTAACACCCGTTTCTTCATTTATCCAATCTCGCAATAATTTGCTTGTTCTACTTTGTAATTCAGGTTTTATATATTTTTGAACATAGTCTTCTGATAGATTTATTATTTTTTGATAATCTTTTTCAAACGCTTCTTTATCATAATCGTTTGAATTTTGCGAAATTTGAATATTACGCATATTATAAATTATTTCTGATATTTTATTTGTTTTTGTTGAATTGTTACCTCCAATACTATATTCAAGTAATTTTGTTTGGATTTCATATGTATCATATTTATTTGGAGAATAGATATCTTGTTTTTTATATTCGGCATTAATCCATTTATTCAAATCTTCATTGATTAATCTGGAATATTTTGGAGGAATATTATATTTTATTGTCAATCTTAGATAATTTTTTAATTTTTCGAAATCTTTTTTGTTTGTAATCTCTAATGGTTCATTTTGGTTTAAAATCTCTAGAGTTTTATGTTCGTTTAGCAAACGAGAAATCTTTTCTTGATATGTTTTTGCTAACTCATTTTTAGGTAACGATAATATTTCATAAGCCATATTTAAAGCAGTTTCTTCATCTGAATTATTAAAGTTATTTGTAATGAACTCTGAAAGTATATTATTTATTGTTTGATATTGAGTTTTAGTTAAGGCTTTGTCTGGAGGTAATTTTTTTACGTATGCATCCAGATTTTTTAGAGAATTTAAAGTATTATTTAAAAGTTTTCTTGCAGAAACTATTTCAACAGCTTCTCCAACTTTGTTCTCAATATCATTTAGTTTACTGTTTATAGCTTCTTCAGAGGCTAAACTTATTTTTGGATATACTGGTGTTGCATTATATTTTTTATAATTGTAATTTCTATATTCATTAAATACTTTTTCTATCTCCAAATATTTAATTGAAGAGAAATATTGAGAATATAAATCATCAAAAGACCTGTTATTTGTGTATCTCAAACCGCGCAAACTTTTTTGAACTTTTTGATATTTGTATATAGGTTTAGTTTTGCTTAATGCATAAGTATTATTTAATTCTTCATTGTATAGAGAATTTAATAATTCATTTGTAACTTTTTTATTTACTGCTTTTACTTTTCTTAAAGTATCAAATCCCGAGATATCTTTAATACCAAGATCTTTGTCTGTTATGTCTGATGTGTATTTATCAAATTCTTCTTTAGTCATATCTTGAAGTTTTCTGTAAATTTTGACAAATTCTTCATCGCTTGCAGGATCAAATTTTCTATCAATCCATTGTCTGATAGATTTTGCTCTGAAATTATTAGATTTAATATCTTCAAGGTTAAAATATAAGTTATCATTCAATGTTTTGGTTAAAACCTCTTTAAATTCTTTTCTGGCTTTTTGAGTTTGTTCATTTTGAGGTATTTGTTCATCAAATTGTTTAAGTGTTTTATTAACTACAAAATTGATAGAATCTTTTAAGCTACCTGTAAACAATTGCTTCTCGTCTTTTACATATTCAGCAGTATTTGCAATTATTTCCGGTAAAATTTTGCTATCGTATTTTACACCGTTTTTGTCTAATATATCCATCAAGCTGTTTATAATATATTTGCCTTGTTCAAATGCATATGTTAAAAGATTTTCCTCACTTTTGCCGAATGCATAGTAAAAATCATTTATAGCATTTGTTTTTAATTTATTTTTAATTTGTTCAATGTCATTTAAAGAGTCAGCTTTTGCTAATTCTTCATTCATATAGAAATTTGGATTTGCAAGTTTGGTTGCAATTTTTTCCATTTCAATCTTGATGATATCATTATCAGGTAATTTATCATAATCTTCTTTAGAATTTATGCCTCGCTCAATTATTGAACCATTAATTCTATTTAGTATATTCTTATATTTTTTCTCAGATGATTCTATAAGTTGTTTTTTACCAATAATTTTATGTTCAATTTCTGATTGAGTCATTGTGGATAATACTTTATTAAAATCTTCAAGCCATGATCTATCAGGAGCGAAGATTTCTTGTTTGATGTCTGCTGCAGTTTGCCTTAATTTGATATTTTTACCATTAAGTGCAATATCAGTCATTAAGGGGGCTTCATAATCATTATCCCAGTGTGTATCTAGTCTTTTGTATAACTTACTGTTTACATCTTTTGGAGTAACTTTACATTTTTTATATATTATATTTTCTATATAATTCCCGTTTTGGAATCTTTCGTTTGTTATATACCCTAATTCGCCGCCTCTGTTGTTGCTGTAATCAGTCCTTTGTAAACTTTCAGAATCAATCCAAGAATTTTCATGTTCACTAGCTCCCCAAGTGTTGTCATGAAAAATTGCATACTTTTGTTTTGAACCGACCTTTTTGAGATCAGCAATATATTGTGCATGAGCACCGTATTCTCCTTGGTGGTATACACTTGATGATGAAACTCCTGAATTTGGGCTATTCAAAATTATATCTGCAGCAGTTTCAATATCTTGTTCAAGATAATATGGTCTGTCAGTTGCCAACTCAAGAACTTTAATTTTTTGATTATCAAATAATCCTGAATGAACATCTATAGTATAATTGCAGTCTTGCTTAATACTGTTCTGTCTTATATATTCATCAAGCTCAGGTTGTAACTCTTTATATATTAAATCTAATTTTTTCTTTACTTCTGAATACATTTTATCAGTCTTTTTCTCAATTAATTTTACTGCATTTATTTCTTGTGTTGATAATTTAGCAAGTTTTGGATCTTTTATTTTTGAAAAACGGTTAGGATATGTTTCCGTACCATTAATTTTGTTTATTGCTGTCAGTTTTGTTTGTAATTCTCTTAAATCTTCCTCTTTAACTAATTTTTGTTTCTTTTCCATTTCTTTTATGACAAGCTCTTTCCCATCTACTATCACAGGATTGTTAATTCCTAGATCTTTAGAATATTTTGAAAAAGCATTAATTACTTCCATAAGGTAATTAATATTTTCAGCGATATTATTATAAGTATTTGCGAGTTCAGAAATTGCATTGTGTAATTCCGCTTGAGTCGCATTTTCAGGAAGACCGTTTAATTTTTTTAAGGCTTTAATATTTTCTTCGTATGCAGGACTTTCAGGACTGTTTATTAAGTTATAAACAGCTTTGTATTTATCTACAAATATGTCTGATTGGTTTTTGTACCCTATTTTGTTTAGAATATCAATATAAGTTTTGTCATCATAATTATTTTGTTTATATCTTTTTTGAAGATTTTCAATTATTCGAAGAGTTTCTTTTTTTGAATTTTCTACTCCAAAAATGCTTGATATTGTTTGTTGTTCTATTTTATTGCCTGATTTTATTTCTTCTTTTATTTCTTCTAATTCATCAGCAAGCAATTCTTTTCTATCACCTAATCCCATTTTTTCATATAATTGATCAAATTGAGTTGAAATTTCATCATCGAAATCTTTTTTGATATTTTTTAAAGTGTTTATTACATTATCCTTGCTGTGATCTTCAAGTTGGAATGTGTTAGCAAAATATTCTATAAATTCAGGGCTGTTAGCCATTTCAATAGTTGAGATAATTTCATTAAGAGCATTAGAAATTCTTGTTTCCGTATCAGGGATATTATATTCTATAAGATAATCTGTCAATATTTCTTTGTCATCAAGACCTCTTATTATACTTCCTCTATATGCAGCTTCTGCATTATAAGCCTTAGATGCTCGTTTAATTTGGTTGTTAACGTTTCTTTTAGGTTGTATTTTTGAATTTAAATTAAAAATATCTTCTACTAAACTTAGAATAACCTCTGCACTATTTTGTAATTCTTGAGAATCTTTTATTTGTGTGTTGTCAAGAATAAACTGTTTAATTTTTTTTGCTTTTTGGATATCTTCTTCATTTGGAATAAATGAGTATTTAATTAATGAAGGATCTGTTTTTTGAATATCTCTTGATAATGGCTTTTCTAGTTTTACTATAACATTGCTTAGTTCTTTAATCTCATTTTTATCCATTTCTGGTAAATTTTTGATTAATTCCTTTCTGATAAGATCATTATATTTAGAAAGAAGTGCTATATTTGTGTATTTAGAAAAATGATTTTCCATTGCCGTAATTTTATTTTTTAAATTTATTGATTTGTATTCTCCAATCTCATTTTTTGCATTTTGAAGAGCTTGATAATATAAATGTTTATTTCTTAATTGTGGATTTTCTATTGCTTTAAAGAAATGTTTGTCATTAAAAGTATCAAAATTTTCTTTATCAAATGGGACATAATGTGATAAATTTTCATTATTTACGCCACACATATCTGCAATATCCATCCAGTACATAGTTGCAGCATCAACAATTCTGTATCCATTATCTATGGCATTATTAAAATCTAGATTAATCTTTTTTACAGGGACTTTCTTGCCGGATCCTAAATTAAATCTATCGTATACCATAATATTGTCAGATGCATCTAATTCTGATAACAAAGTATCCACATAGTTTATTTTATCTTCATATGCCAAGTTTTTTCTTATTGAAGAAATAGCTACACACATACCATGAAATCTTTGATCTATAGCCTTGACATTTGGGACATTTGATTCGTTTGTATTAATTGTTAAGTCATTTAACATCTCTCCAAGAACTTGGAGTTTTTTATCTTTTAGTTGCGGATTAATTTTATATTCAGGACTCATGAAATAATCTAATCGTTTTAAAATATATAATTTCTGAGTATTTGTAATTTCTGATGATGAAATAAGATAATCCAAGTTTTTGTCAATAGAGCGTATTGCCTCATTACTATTATTTCTTAATGATTTTAAATCTGTTTTATCAAGAATATTTTTTCGATATTCTAGTATTGCTTTTTCTTCATCATTTAGATCTTTCTTAGTATCAAAAGTATTTTTTATTAGAGGTTGATATTTCTGTTTTAATATAGGATCAGAATGACTCAAAGATTTTTCAGCCGCATTCTTTAGCTTAGCTTTCCAATCATTTCTAGGTTTTTTCCCGTTATCAATATTGGATGCGTATTGTAAGTTATTTGCAACATCTAGTATGAAATCTAAATTATCTTCTCCAGTATAATTAGATAAGTTTTCGATGGATTGGTTTATTCTCCTTTGGTTTGGCTCATTTAATGCATAATTGTTTTTATTTTTGAGCTGTTTAACGTTGTTCTTATCTTCTCGTCTACCTGTAAAACCTAAATGATTTAAAAAGAAATTAACTTTCATTATTACCCCTTTTTTTATACTTTTTTAGCTTAAAACCCAAGAAAAAATTTTTTGATAAATAATTAGTGTATTCTTTACAAATTTTTACTTTTATAAATAATAACTTAAAAATATTAAATTAATTGTAATAATTTTTAAATGTAGGAATAAATCCTTATATACCTTGTAAAGTCATTTTCATAAGCTGCACATTTGGATTAAAAGTAATAATATCAAAGCAATAGTATTCCCTGCAATATCCTGCGGAGTTTATCATTTTCCGATAGATAAATAATGCAAATTTTAAATTTTGAAATTCACAACAATTCTAGGGCAGTAATCGGACAAGATGACCATCAAAAAACATGTTTGTAACATATTAAGCGATTGCTGTAAAGAAACAACTTTAATGATTATTCATAACAGTTAAAATGACTATTAGAAGATTTTTTATAGTATTAGTGCGTGGGATTTTCTTAAAAGGAATGAGCTTTGAAGATGTATTCTATAATTTAATTCCTCTATTTATTATAGCTATGCTAACCCTGAGTTTAGCTTCTTTGACATTTATAAGGAAGCTTGATTTATATAAAATTAAATTAAAATTCAAATTTTAAAATAGAAATAATTTATGCTAAAATGATTAAGGGTATTTTAGATTAATTAATAAGGTGAATATGAGTGAGAGTGAAGTAATAAGCTATAATAAATCGGTTATTTATGCCGCTGAAAAATTTGCAAAAGTTATAAAAGAATATATGAAAATTGTTCACAAAAAACACAATATTCCTATTAATCATAATGAATATATTATTTTAGAAGAAATTGTCTTTAATCCCGGTATTACACAAGGTGATTTGGCAAGAAGTCTTTCTATACAGAGAACTTACGTAAGTAAAATATTATCTTCTTTAGAAGATCGAGAATATATTACAAGAGAACAAGAAAAAAAATCAAAACAAATTATTGCTGTAAAAAGCTATGCTACTGATAAAGGAAAAGAGATTCATAAGCAATCTCGTAATATACTTGTTCAAGAAGCAAATGAGTTATTTTCTGAAAAAGAAAAAGAAGAATTGGATGGTGTTAGTCATATATTATTTAAACAAATAGAAAAAATTACAAAGATATATAATATAAAATTTTAAATACCTATTGAAAATTCAACACTATTGTAATATACTACAGGTGTTGAAAATTCAATAGGTATAATTATGGTAAATTTTACTAATCAAAAAAATGATATAAATAAATGGCTGATTCTTTTTCCAACAATGTTTGCAGCTTTTATGTTTTCTTTAGATGAGACAATTGCGAATATTGCATTACCACATATTGCAGGAAGTTTTTCTGTAAGCAATCAGGAATCAATTTGGATATTAACAAGTTATTTAATTGCAAGTTGTTTAACTATACCAATGTTAGACTGGCTATGCAGGGAAAGAAACTCTTGTTAGATTTAATGTTTTGAGCAATTGGAATTACACAATGGGAACAATATGCATAACAGTAATGAATGCTATTTTACTTGGTTCTCTTGCAATGATTCCTCAATTTATGCAGACAATGATGGGATATGATGCTTTTACAAGCGGACTTTCAATGATGCCTCGAGGAATAGGCTGTATGATTGGCTTATTTTTAAATAAATTTTTACCTGAAAAACAGATGTTCGAATTGTTGCATCTGCTGGAGTTTTATTATTATCAATAGGAAGTTGGATGTTAGGTGATATAAATTTACAAATTTCACAAGCTTCAATATTTATTCCAAACATTTTATTTGGTATTGGGATGACATTGGCTATGATTCCTTTGGTATCATTTTCTTGTTTGACAGTTCCTGCAAAAGAAATGTCTAACGCAAGCGGATTACAAAATTTCATCAAAACAATAGGTGGAGCAGTTGGAACATCATTAGTTGTAACTTTTATCTCAAGATTTTCTCAAATTCATCAATTTATGATGGTCAAGAATTTATCTGAAACAAATAGTGTTTATATTGAAAGAATTTCAGCTTATGCTGCGAATTTTGCTCAAAGTACAGATTTTGATACTGCTGTAAATATGGGAGTAAGTACAGTTAAGCCGCTTTTAGAAGCTTGTCAATATAATGATTTACAAATGTTCTTTTTATCAAGAATAAGAGAGTATAATAATCGTGCAACAAAATATAAATTACAAAAATATTTAAACGGCTGGTTAAATCGTGTTTATGCTTGTTACGATTTTGTTATAACGTTATAAACTCCTTTCTTTTTTATGATAAAGCTCGGTATAAAAACCGAGCTTTTTTTATATTTTTTTATTATTCTTTTAATTTCTTTTAAATTCTTTTAATTACGAGCGGGGCAATAGTGGGGAAATTTAATAATTATGCAACAAAGTAAAAAAATAGCGATAAGTGAAAAACCTTATCGCTATTATCTTTTAAAACTTACGCGTGGAGGGATTCGAACCCCCGACCTTTTGGTTCGTAGCCAAACGCTCTATCCAGCTGAGCTACACACGCTTAATTATCGGGTACAATATTTATAATAGCAAAAAAAGATTTATTTTCAAGTTTTTTATTTATTTACAAAAAACAGGCATTATAATTAAATTTTTTACAACACTGTATGATATTCTTTATTTGTGAGGTAAGAATTATGGAAAAATTAACAAAAAGAGAAGTTGCAATTTTAAGATTAATTACACAAGGATATGGTAATATTCAAATAAGCAAAAGTATTTTTGTAAGTACGCACACTGTTAAAGCACACATTAGCTCTATTATAAGAAAACTTAACGCTAAAAATAGAACTAATGCTGTATATATAGCTATTAAAAATCATTTATTAGACGAATAAATCGTTACAATTTGATAGCTTTTCTTGCCCGTTATATAATAGATAATGAGCGAGATTTAATTATGAAAAAACTGTTTATTTTATTTTTAATTACTTTTATAACAATATTCTCATTAGGACAAAAAACTTTTGCAGAGAATTTATATAAATTTACATCAGCGAATTTTGATACCTCAAATTCCATAATTGTTTTATCTGGTAAAGATACACCATCAGGAGCTGTTACCAATAATATTAAGCTGGTAAAAATGGAGAATCCTACCAGAGTATATTTTGATATAAACTCTTCTATTATAACCTTTCCAAAACAAGATTGGACATTCAATTCTGGTCCCATCAAACAAATTAAAATCAATCAATTTTCTACAAATCCAAAAATAGTAAGAGTTGTGATGTATTATGACACACAAACAGGTTTTAATCCGAATAATATTAAATTTCTTAGAATTAAAAATAATTTAATTATTAAACTAAAAGATAAAACTATATGCGATAACCCTTATTACCACAATACATACAGAGATGAACATTCATCATCAAGCGATTTTTATGAATATTTAACAATTACTACGCCTGTCAACCAAAGCAGTGATAATATTGTAGGACAAATTCAAGAAGCATTTGAAGAACAAACTAAACAAATTAGAGAAAAAAAAGAACTTAAACTCAACACTAAATACTATCTTAACAATATTACAACAAAACAAAACGGTGTTTTATTAAACGGTTTTGGCACAGTTACAATTGAGAGACCTATGATTTTATATAATCCTACAAGGATTATATACGACTTGCCTAATACTCTTGTAGATATGAAAATTAGAAATAAAGAGTACCGTATAAATGAAACTGAAACTGTTAAAATTGGACAATTTTCAGTAAATAAAGCTAGAATTGTAATCACAACCGATACAGTGAAAGATTATATTCCAATATATTCAAGTGATAATCAGTCTCTTTTGATAGCTAATTATAAAAAAATAAATAATTCAACATTATACAACAATATCTGTAATGTTATAGATTATGATAAAGAAAAGGTCAATGATTTAACTGAATCTATGGTTTTAAAATTCAGTTCTCCTGTAGTACATGCAGTAGATAGATACAATGATAAATTAATTTTATACCTTTATAACGTATCTAAATACAATGATGTTAATTTTAAAAATGCATACTCAAATACATTTTTTAAAGATGCGGAAATATCTTTAATGCCAAAAGTAGGGTTAAAATTAACAATTCCTATTGAACAAGATACAATGATAAGCAATTTTATCAGTGCAGATGGAAGAAGTCTTAAAATTACACTAAAAGCTGCCAAAAAACCTGCCGCACAAACTGTAGTACCGCCTACAATTATATTAAATCCACCTTCGACTGTATCTTCACAAAGTTCCGGTAAAAAGAAAGTTGTAATTGATGCAGGACATGGAGGAAGTGATGTCGGAGCTGTTGGAGGAAATATATATGAAAAAAATATTACACTCGATGTATCAAAAAGAGTAGCAGCACTTTTAAAACAAAAGGGTTATCAAGTTGTAATGACAAGAGATGATGATTCCTATGTATCATTGCAAGATAGAGTTAAAATCAGTGAAAATGCTAACCCTGATATATTTGTGAGTATTCATGTAAACTCAAGTGTAAGACCTGAAATTACAGGAGTAGAGACTCACTATTATCATCAAGAAAGTCTTGCTCTTGCTCAAACAGTTCATTCTTCTTTTGCGAGTGCAGTAAGCTCTCCAAATCGTGGCTTGTTTAAATCTAAATTTTATGTTATAAATCATACTACATCTCCAGCTATTTTAGTCGAAATCGGATTTATTTCAAACGCAGAAGAAAGAGCTCAATTAATTGGAGAAAAAAGGAAGCAGGCAACTGCTAAATCAATAGCTGATGGAATACAAAACTATTTTAAACAATACAAATAATAATATTGATAAAAGACCAATTGCTTTTTTTGACTCTGGAGTTGGAGGCTTAACTGTATATAGAAAAGTCAAAAATTTACTTCCATATGAAAATTGTCTTTATTTTGGAGATACCAAAAATATGCCATATGGAGAAAAGACAGAAAAGCAGCTTGTCGAATTTGCCGATAAAATTTTTAGATTTTTTGAAAAACAAAATGCAAAAGCTGTAATAATGGCTTGTAATACAACTTCAGCAATCACATACGAAAAATTGAAGGATAATTACAACTTTAAAATTTTTCCTATTATCCAATCTGTTTGCCCAATTCTTGCAAAACTTGAAAATATAAATAAATTGGGTATAATAGCAACTCCTGCAACTATTAATTCTCATATTTATTCTAGGGAAATTTCCAAATACAATCAAAAAATTAAAGTTTTTGAACTTGCAGCTCCAAAATGGGTAAGAATAGTTGAAGAACACAGAATAAACCAACCTCAAAGTCTTTCCCAAATTCAAGAAATCATAGAAATTATGCAAAACTTTAATCCGGATAAGATAGTTCTAGCTTGTACTCATTATCCTTATCTTCTTGAGGTATTAAAAAAATTTGTTCCTGAAGAAAGATTCATTGATCCTGCACTTTATTTCGCAGAAAATATAAAAAAATTTCTCATTGAAAATAAAATGCTTAATGATAAATTTGAATACGAAAAATTTTATGTAAGCTCTAATCCAGAAAACTTCAAAACTGCGTCTAAATTATTTTATGAACTTAAGGAATTACCAGAATTAATCAATCTTGATTAATAAGTAACATTTAACACAATTTTTGTATTATTTCACAGCATTTTTCATAACTATCAATAATATTTACTCTTTGAGTAATGCACAAAATATCCGGATTAATATTCAATTCTGTATTATTTTCCTTAATTACATATACTGGAATATCTCTTTTTAACGCTTCAAACACAGGAGTAGAACCAAGTGCATCATAAGGCATCACCAGATAATCAAGGTTATCAATACTTATTCCTTTTGATTTAGAAATTAAAGGGGCATTATCCAAACCTAATAAAATACATGGTAAAAATGTAGGAGTTATATATTCAGATGCAGCCTTTCCATTAACTAGTTGAGGATATATTTGATAATCTTCAAAAGCAGGTGAATGAGCACAAGGAACTTGCAATTCTTTTACAATATAATGAGATAAAATAGCCTCAACTCCACCTACAGGATCCACACCTATTCCATTTGCATAATCTGAGTTTATATCTTCTGGATCTTCAAAAAAACATATAATTCCAATTGCATCACAACCTCTTTCAACAAGACTTTTTGAAGCTTCTAAAAGAGTTTCAATATTTTTAACACTTCCTGTCGATATTCCGTTTTCCTCAACTTGAAAATCAACTCCAACCTCTTCATTGGTTATAATATATTCACTTACATTAATACCATACACTATACGCACAGCATTTAATGTATTTATATGGACATTTAAAACATCTTTTGGAATTCTTTTATCAAAAACGAGACCAATTTTGTTCTTTTGAGATGGGAGTAAATTAACCTCTCCTTTAAAAAATTGGTCTATTGCATACCCCTCAACGTACAACATATTTTCATTAATACCTGAAAAACAGCCAGCATTTACAACATTTGGGTTTACTATAAGTTTAGATATTTTTGAAAACATCCTTGCATAAGAACTTGCATCACCTGCATATCCGCCGATTGAAGCACCAATACCGGTTGGGACTATAAACGCTCCGAGTTTTTTACCATCATCTAACATATCTACATAATACAATAAACAAGACAGCTTTAAAGCTGTCTTGTTTATTGTATATTCAATTTCTATTATTGCTGTACACCGCCATATGAGAAATCATTTTTGATGTTAGTTTGCAACAATTTTGTCCAAGAAGATTCAAATGATGTTATTTCATTTAATTGAGTTTCCAAATTGTTTTTCTCAACTTCCAATTCTTGCTCCCAAGAATTTAGATTTGCTAATTGCAATTCATGCTCCTCTTGTAATTGTTCACTTAATAATTCATAAGTATCAGGATCTGAATCGTAATATGAATAATATATTTCATCTGCTTGATCATTATACTTGGCTTGTTCTTCAGCAACCTGTTTTGAAGAATTTAATAAATTCATCATATTAGTCGCCAACTTATCATTTATCATTGATTTTTGTTTTGTGTAAAGTAACAATGTTTCATGAATATTTGAAATTGCCATCTCTCTCATCCTCTTTTCTTTGTTCTTGTATATATATAAACAATTTTCAAAATCCTCAATTTCAACAATTAATTTAATCTTTACATTTGTTAATATTTGATAAATAATACCTTATATAAATGAATTTATTTTTGTAATATAATACACTTGTTATATATAGGAGAGAAAAATGGATCAACAAACTTATATGAGAATAATGGGTTATGTTCCTACAGTTATTGAGGCTTCATCAAGAGGAGAAAGATCATTTGATATTTTTTCAAGACTATTAAGAGAAAGAATTATTTTCCTTGGCACTGAAATAGATGACGAAGTCGCAAATTCCGTAGTAGCACAGTTATTATTACTTGACAGCGAAAATTCAGAAAAGGATATAATGCTTTATATTAACAGTCCCGGTGGAGTTATCACTGCAGGTATGGCAATATATGATACAATGCAACTTATTAAATCTGATGTATCAACAATTTGTCTTGGGGATGCTGCATCAATGGGAGCATTTTTACTTTGTTCTGGAACAAAAGGGAAAAGACTTGCACTTCCAAATTCAAGAGTAATGATTCATCAGCCATTAGGCGGAGCTAAAGGCCAAGCTACAGATATCGAAATTGAAGCAAAAGAAATTTTGCGTATGAAAGATATGTTGATAGAAATTATTGCAAAGAATTCAGGACAACCAATTGAAAAAGTCAAAGAAGATTGCGAAAGAGACCACTTCTTAACAGCTCAACAAGCTTTAGAATACGGACTTATTGATAAAGTAATCACAAGAGATAAAAAATAGTTTATTTACAAAACTTAATAAAACCTGTAAAAACATGCAATTACTTGAAGTTGCATGTTTTTATATAATTGTAAGGTTAAAAAGGTTAGTAAATAAAGTTAGGTAGGAGTAAAAAGATGTCTCTATTGATTTTCGCATACCGAAAATTAGACATTATCCATCGTAGAAATGACTTGCAGTATCGATTGATGGAATTGACCAGAAAGTTATCTGATTTGCAACAATATTCAGCTAACATAGCAGATGGTTCAGTTTCAATGTCTGATATGATGAACACTCCAAGTTCAATGTTCGGTCGTCAAATGATGTATATGCAATATGCCCATAATGGGTCATTATTCGGAGCACAACAAAAATTTGCAATGATGCAGCCGCAAATAGCTATGCAAATGCAACAAATTCAAGATCCTAATATGCAAAATATGTATCAAAATTGGATCTTTAAAAATTTATATGATCAAGAACGTGAAAGATTTGGAAAACAAGAAGCTAAACTTTTAAATGAGCAAGAAAAACAAATCCAAGCAGAAAAAACAAAAATCGAAACTCAATTAAAACTTCTTGAACAAGAATATGATTCTTGCAAACAAGCTGAAGATTCAGCAGTAAAAACTTGGAAACCTGAATATACAGCTTAATAGATTTTACCTATAATCCTATCCTTGACTAACCTGTGAGGAGGTCGCATTCAAGCGATCTCCTTTTTAACATGATATTACTATGTCCACAGATTTATCATGAATATCATGAGGCAACTCTTTTACAAATAACTCTTTTGGAATTGGAGAAACTGTTAAAATATCAGGATATTTTTCCATAAACCTGTCATAGAAGCCACCTCCATAACCAAGCCGATATTTAGCATTATCAACCATTAATGCAGGGACAAAAACTAAATCTATATTATCTGCAGATACAGGTGATGCACAAGGCTCATTTATTGAAAAATTCGATTTTTCAAGTTTATCTCCTATTTTATAAGGACAAATTAACAAATCATTTCCATTCACTTTTGGTAAATAAAAATTTTTATCATCTTCCAAAAGCGATAATAAATTAATCTCATACTTTAAAGGATAAAATAATAAAATATTTTTTGATTTTTTATAAAAATTCTCTTTTCTGATAATTTCTACAAACTTTGCACTTATTATATTAATATCCAAAGATTTTCTTAACTCTTTTGCCTTAACTCTCAAGTCGCTTTTATTATCCATAAATTTAGTATATAATAAAAATTATGAAAGACATATGTGATAACAACTTAATTAACCCTAATTGGGCAAAACATGGTTATATTCAAGTATATACCGGAAATGGCAAGGGAAAAACAACAGCTTCATTGGGGCTTGCAATGCGAGCATTGGGGCGTTGTTGGAAAGTTCTTATCATTATGTTTACCAAAGGCGGAGATGATTATGGAGAGCTTAATTCTTTCAGGAATCTATCCCCTCAAATATCACAAAACCTTACAATTGTACAAGCTGGTCTTGATAGAATTGTATATTCTGATAACAAAAATAAAAAAGATGAAGAAGAAATAAAAAAAGGCTGGGAACTAGCAAAAAAAGCAATTAAAAATGATGAATATAATCTTATAATTTTAGACGAAGCCAATATTGCAATAGATCTTGGCTTTATAGATGTTGATGAAGTTGTAGATATTCTAAAAAACAAGCCTGATGAAATGGAAATAGTACTCACAGGACGTAATGCTAACCAAAAAATTATTGATATAGCTCATTTAGTATCAGAAATTAATCCAATAAAGCATTATTGGGATACAGGCATTGCCGCAAGAAAAGGAATTGAATACTAAAAATTATATATTACCACGGATAATCTGGGCCTATATTCCAACCATCAATAAATATTAAAGCTCCGCAATAACTCTTTGAAGATTCATTACAACCAAGTTTTACATCATCTCTACTTTCTTGCTTCAAATTATAATTTCTTCCATTAGTTCCAACGTAACTCATACTGTATAAACCTTCAAAAAGTAATTTATCATACAATGGATAATATACCAGCCTAAATAAATCTTTACCCATCTTATTCGGACCATTTTTAGCCCCATTTATATCAACAACATAATGAATGTAATCATAAGTAATAATTTGTCCGCCATTATTCCCACCATGACGTCCATCCATACTTATAATGACTCTTTGCCCTGTTGCTAAATCGACATAGTAATACCAAGAAGTACCAAAAGGCCAACCATATTGTTCACCATAATCTTGTGCAGGAGACTCTTGTTTAATTCTAACAACAGTTTTTAAATAAGGTGAAAAATACTGCTTTACATAAGAATCAACACAATCAAAACCATTAAAACCACATACAGTTCCATCAGATGCTCCCACTGACCAATCCTTTGGCTCACCATAATCAACTTTCGCCATTTGAATTACATTCGCAATTATATTATAAGAATATTTTAATGTTTCAACAGTCTTTTTTTTAGAATAAGAATTAATCAATACTGATATTGTCAAAGCAGCTACAACACCGATAATCCCTAACGTAATCAACACCTCAGCTAAAGTAAATCCAAAAAACCTTTTCATAAACTCTCCATTATAAAAGTGATTACCTATATCACTATTATAACAAATAGTTTCACTTTTACAATCCTTTAAACCTCGGAAAGAGCTTAGAGCTGCCCCCCCCCCGACTTTACGTTTCTTAATATTTTATGCATAACTTGCTCCTTTTGCTCTTCCAACATATATATTATAGCATATTAGAATTTTATTCTCAATACTAAGCACTTCTGCGCATTAAATCAGACAGCTTTACTTCTTTTTGAATTTTTGCAACTTTTTTTACAGGCTTTTTTTCAGCTTTCTCTTCTTTTTTAAATTGAGATAAACCAATTTTTACCTTAGAATTTTCATCTGTAATCATAAAGATTTCTTTAAAAAAAGCAATTAATTCTTTCATAATATTCTCCTATCATAATTATATTACATAATTCGAAATTTATATCATACATTAAAACCATATTAACTTAAAAAATCATTGTAGTTTATGGTATATTGTTAATATATCACCAAAAGGAGTAGAATTTGAACACAGATAGAGCAGAAATTTTGAAAGATAAAGATAATCAAAATTTTAATACAGCTTTATATATATATCAAAATAATTATTCTCATGAAGATTTAATAAATTTAATAAATTGTGGATCTGATGTAGAAAAACAAATTGCGACTCTTAAAATTGAGGAAATTAAAAACGCCGAAGAAGCCCAGATACTCGTAAAAAACTTAACCGGATGCGATGGAAAAATCAGGGAAGCTGTATCTTTTAGACTGAAAGAATTTATACCCCAAAATCCAAAATTTTATATAGGATTTTACGACAAATTTATGGATGCAATAATAGATATAAATGGGAATATATGTAGAAATACAATATCTGCAATTCTCTCACTTAAAAATTACAACGATTTTTCAATTCCATTTTGTGAAAAATTAACAATAAATACACTCAATACAATTAAACTTATAAAAAGTTTTAATGAACAAGATGGGAAATACAAAGTAAATAAAGAACTCTTTAAGTTATACTGGTATCTTGAGACTATTTCATTATTTTTTGACAAAATAGATATTTCAATTTTAAAAGAAATTATTATACAAGCAAAAACAATCAATGAATACACCATCCGTGAAAAAGTTGCAAAAATTTTATCCCAAATAAATAATGATGAAGAATTATTAAAAATTAAACTGGAACTTAAAAATGACAAAAACTATTATGTAAGAAGATTTTAAGCTTTTATTATTAAGATTTGTAACAGGATTTATAAAAAATATATACACTTTACGCAATTTTTAATTAAAAATTATTTTTATATAAGTACAAGGGGAATACAATAAGGGAATCAAAAAGGAGAAACATATGGCTAGAGTTTTAATATCAATGCCCGAAAGATTTTTAGACGAAATAGATAAAGTTGCAGGGAATGAAAATCGTACACGTTCAGAACTCATTAGAGAAGCACTAAGAACTTATATGTACAGAAATCAAATAAGAAATTCAAGTAAATCAACTAAAAATGCAGAAATATTGGAAGCTTTATTAGGGTAACAATTTAGGATTAGAAAAAGGGGAAAAGGAAATGGATAAAAAAGAATATATAATGTCATCACTAGATGAATATTTTGAAATTCTAGATAAAGAAAATAAAAAACGTTCTGAATTGGTCGCAAAATCTCTAGTCAAATATTTACAAAAATCTAAAGAAAATACAAAATTTCAAACTCTACAAGCAATTAAATAAATTTAGTTAAGGTCAATGTCAGATTATTTTGGGAAAAAGGTAAAAAATTTATAGGGGAAAAATGAAAATTCAATTGTAAACGGCTTACTAAAAAAAGTAAGCCGTTTTTGTAACTTGATTAAAAAAAACGAGCCTGTTACCAAGCTCGTTTTTAAAATTATAATGCTGTTAAAATAATTACTCAATAATTTTATCAACAACACCAGCACCAACTGTGTGGCCGCCTTCACGGATTGCAAATCTCATACCTTCTTCGATTGCAACAGGAGCGATCAATTCAACTTCCATTACAACGTTATCACCAGGCATTACCATTTGACCGTCAAATTTAATAGAACCAGTTACGTCAGTAGTTCTGATATAGAACTGAGGTCTGTAACCTGGGAAGAATGGAGTATGACGTCCACCTTCTTCTTTTGTCAATACGTAAACGTTTGCTGTGAATTTAGTGTGTGGGTGAATTGTACCTGGTTTTGCAAGTACTTGACCACGTTGAATATCAGTTTTATCGATACCACGTAACAAAGCACCGATGTTATCACCTGCTTGACCTTGATCAAGAGATTTTCTGAACATTTCAACACCAGTAACAGTTGTTTTCTTAGTTTCGCCTAAACCAACGATTTCAACTTCATCACCAACTTTAACAACACCACGTTCTACACGGCCTGTAGCAACAGTACCACGACCTGTGATA
>CASERN010000002.1 GCA_949290355.1 uncultured bacterium
TCTGGGACAAATTTTATCCGTTAATTTTTACTTTTAAACAGATAGATTTTTCTCTGATGCAAACTTTTTTGTTTATGCGATTGAAGCAATCTTTTCTGTTAACTTTTGTATTGATAAACTTTACTATTTATACAGTACGAGTGATGAATGTGTTGCACAAAGCATTACATGGATTTTGAGACTATGGAAAACCAAGTTGAGACAATTAAATATACCCCTGAGAAGGCAAAGCAAAATGGTTTAAGGACAACAATTACGACAAATGAGTGCTTGCTCGAGACGGCAAAAAAGCTCTTTCCGACAAGGTTGAGTCTTATATTAAAAGGGACGCGAGCCTGCTTGATGTTGGGAATATTTTAGTCGCAGACGGACACAAACTGGCGTTTCAAGTGATTAATCCGTTTACGGACAAGCCTTGTCGGGCAACTTTAGTCGGATTTTTAGACTGGAAATCAACGGCACTTTGACTAGCCTGCAAGTATGACGGAATTTACATTCGAGCCTCAAACCTTATGACAAGCAGGTAGATTGTTGAAGAAATTGTTAGAGAAATGGACGAACTTCCTCGATATTTAACCTCGGACAACTTTAATGTCGTGATTAGCAAACTTATTCAAAAGCCAAAAATTATTTTTGTAGATGAAATCGACTACTTAATGAACAATTACAAAAGTGTCGAAACCCTAAGAGAAATCCATGATAAAACCGATTACCCGATAATCTTTGTCGGAATGGGCTTGGCTCTTAAAGATTATTGTATAAAGTAGATTTTTGGCGGGTGCTTGTATGCAATAGTTTATGATGGAAGAGTCTTGAAAATCTTATATCAAAATTAAGCTAAATTGGCAACATTTCCTATATTTGTATGATATACCAACAATTTTTAAAATTATATAATTAAGCTTAGCATGGAAGAAAAAAATTTAAATATATTTAAACGTTTTTTGATTTATCAAAAAGAAAGATTCCCAATTTTCTCATATGGCTTAATGGTTTTTACATTTACTTTTTCTGCAATGTCATATTCAAAAATTTTAAGAGGAGAGTTAGATTTTTCCTTTGTAACTTTGTTAATTGGCGCATTAACCTCTTTTGGGTATTTTTTCTTACTTAGAGTTTTTGATGAGTTTAAAGATGCGGAAGATGATGCAAAATATCGTCCATATCGTGCTGTTCCCAGAGGCTTAGTCTCATTTAAAGAATTGAAATGGCTTGCAATAATTATAATTGTTCTTCAATTTATTTTAAATGCAGTTTTTATTTCTAAAATGCTTTGGATATGGGGATTAGTAATAATTTATATGCTTATTATGGCAAAAGAATTTTTTGTTCGGAGTTGGTTAAGAAAGCATCCTGTTGCATATTTAGTTTCGCATATGATGATTATGCCTGTAATAGATTTTTATACAACCGGACTTGATTGGAATAATGCAGAAACAAAATTACCACAAGGACTAATAATATTTTTGATAGTTACTTTTTTAAATGGGATAGTAATTGAAATTGGCAGGAAAATAAGAACCAGTGATGCTGAAGAAATAGGTGTAGAAACATATTCATACCTTTGGGGCGAAAAAAGAGCTACAATAACTTGGCTGTGTGTTTTATTCACAACATTTATTTTTGCAAATATAGCTTGTTTTTATGCAGGATTTGGTAAAATGACATTTTTATTTTTAATAATATTTTTGGTTATTTGTGGATATCCTGCAATAAAATTTCTTAAAAATAGAAAACAAGCAACAGCGGCTAAACTTGAAACAATGGCAGGAATTTGGACATTGGGCATGTATTTGTCTTTAGGTGGTATTCCAATGATATTACACATTATAGGTGGTTAAATGAATAAAAAAATAGTTGGTGGAAAAGCTTATAATCTTGATATTTTAACAAAAAATGGGATAAATGTTCCAAAATGGTTTGTCGTAAATTCAGCTGATGATAATTTTGAGATTGATGAAAACAAACTATATGCTGTTCGTTCTTCTGCAGTCGGTGAGGATGGAAATAAAAAATCTTTTGCAGGTCAAATGGAAAGTTATTTATATGTTAAACCTCAAGAAATAAAAGCGCGTATTCAAGATGTAATTGATTCTGCAAATTCAGATAGAATAAAGTTTTATAGAGAACAAAACAATATATCGGATGATATAAAAGTTTGTGTAATTATTCAGGAAATGATAAACTCTGATGTTTCTGGCGTCGTGTTTTCATCTAATCCGATAACAGGAAAAAGAAATGAAATTGTAATTTCAAGTGTTTTTGGTCTTGGAGAAGGTCTTGTATCAGGTGAATTAAACGCAGATACTTATACTATTGAAAATGATAAGATTACAAAAAATATTATCGGAAAACCATATAAAATAGTTTTTGATAAAGAAAAGGGCATTGGTACAAAACAAATTGAAAACGAAGCTCCGACAGCACAAACTCTAACGGATAAACAAATAAAAGAACTTGTTAAAAAAACAAAAGAAATAGTTGATATATATGGTAAACCGCAAGATATAGAATGGGCTTATGAAGATGGTATTTTATACATTTTACAAACAAGACCAATTACGACACTGGAAAACATTCCTGATAAATCACAGAAGGAAGTTATTTGGGATAATTCAAATATTATTGAAAGTTATTCCGGAGTTACCACTCCGTTGACATTTTCATTTATAAAAGATGTATATACCGAAGTTTATAAACAATTTCTTTTGATTATGGGGGTTGAACAAGAATTAATAAAAGAAAATGCTGATATTTTTCAAATGCTCGGTTTAATCGAGGGGAGAGTATATTACAATTTACTTAATTGGTATAGACTTTTGCGACTTATGCCAGGATATGAAATTAACGCAGGTTTTATGGAATCAATGATGGGAGTTAAACAAAAACTTAATCAAATTCCTAAAGTCAAACCAAGTAAAAAAAATAAATATATAAGACTTTTTAATCTTTTAAAATCTTTAATATTTAACCTTTTTACACTACCAAAAGAAATCGAAAAGTTTTATAAACACATAGATATAACACTTTCTCCATATGAAAACGGGAAATTAAAAGGTAAAAGTGCAAACGAACTTATAGATATTTATTTCGAATTAGAGTCAAAATTAATGAAAAAATGGCAAGCACCTTTAGTTAACGATTTTTATGCAATGATATTTTACGGACTTTTGAAAAAATCATTGTTAAAAGTTGACTCAAATGGTACTTTGCAAAATGATTTATTAACAGGTGAAACAGGCATAATTTCAACAGAACCGATAAAATGTATCAAGCAAATTTCAAATAAAATATGCAAAGGAGAAAAGGTCGATTCAGATATAAAAGAGTTTATTCAAAAATTCGGCAATCGATGCATTGGAGAATTAAAACTTGAAACAATTACTTATAAACAAGACCCATCACTTTTAAAATTCATTATTAATTCATACGTCAAACAGGGAATTATTGATATTGAAAAAGAATCCCAAAGGGAACAAGAAATTAGACGTAATGCAGAAAAAATCGTAAAAGAAAAAATTAAAAATCCATTCTTTGGTATTATATTAAAAAATACTCGCCAAAGAGTTAAAAACAGAGAAAATCTTCGTTTTGAACGTACGAGATTATTTGGTTTAGTTAGAGAAATATTTTTAGAACTGGGTAAAAATTTCGCTTACGAAAATATTATTGAAACTCAGCGTGATATTTTCTACCTGACAAAAGAAGAAATTTTCAATTATGTATGTGGAACATCTGTTGATATTGATTTAAAAACTATAATTAAAAATCGTAAAGAAGAATATGAATTTTTTGAAAAAAAGAATCTGCCAGACAGATTTACAACGTACGGAGCCGTATATAAGGCAAATCAATTCATTGCGAATGATATTGCTACTAATATAAAAGGAGATTTATCAGGTATCGGTGCTTGTGCAGGTATTGTCAAGGCAAAAGTTAAAATTATTCACTCTGTTGAAGAATCCGAAGGATTGGAAAATTGTATAATGGTTGCTGAGCGAACAGATCCCGGTTGGGTCCCTTTATTTCCGATTAGTAAAGGAATTTTGGTCGAGCGTGGCAGTATATTATCCCATAGCGCGATTGTAGCAAGAGAAATGGGAATTCCTGCAATAGTCGGGATAAACAATCTTTTATCAACATTAAAAGACGGAGATGAAGTTGAAATGGATGGTTCAACTGGAAAAATAAGGATAATCAGAAATGAGTAAAGGGATTGAAGCACGAGCAAAATTTAATAAAATAAGATATGCAAACTGTTGGGAAGATCCTGAACTCTTACTTGAGGTATTTGATAATGGGAAAAAGTACATATCTATAGGTTCTGCCGGAGATAATTCACTATCATTGCTGGTTAAAAATCCCGAACTTGTCTATGCAGTTGATTTAAGTATTCCACAAATTGCATGTTGTGAACTAAAAAAATATGCAATAAAATTTCTGGATTATGAAAGCTTTTTGAAACTTTTAGGTTTTAAAACTTGCAATAGTCGTCTTGAAATCTATGCATCTATCAAAGAAAATTTGAATTTGCAAAGCAGATATTATTTTGAACATAATCCTAAAATAATCAAAGATGGGATTATTCAACAGGGGAAATTTGAACATTATTTTCAACTTTTTGCAAATAAAATTATGCCATTAGTTCATAATCAGAAGAATTTAACCGAATTATTTTTACCAAAATCTATTCAAGCTCAAAAAATGTTTTATGACAAAATCTGGAATAATTGGAGATTTAAGGCTTTATTTAAAATTTTCTTTAACAAATTTGTCATGGGACGTTTAGGCCGAGATAAGGAATTTTTTAAATATGTTGATACTGCAATGATTTCGAAAAATATCAAAGAACGAACAGATAGGGCTCTTCGAGATGTTCCGACTTGGAATAATCCGTACGTAAATTATATTTTATTAAACAATTTTGATTATGCTCTTCCTCATTACGCTAAACAAGAAAATTTTGACATAATAAAACAAAATATTGATACTTTGAAAATTAGAATAGGCACAATAAATGAAGTTGCCAAAAATTCCGGTATAAAGTTTGACGGTTTTAATCTGTCTGATATTTTTGAATATATGGATAAGGACTTGTTTAAAGAAGTTTCTTCTCAATTATTGTCTGTGTCTAATATTGGAGCAAAATTTTGCTATTGGAATATGATGGTAGAAAGGCGAATTTCTCAAATTTTACCTGAAAACTTTGAGTATAAAAAAGAGTTATCACAAAAGCTTTATTTGAAAGACAAAGCCTTTTTTTATAAAGATTTTATTATAGATGAGGTTATAAAAAATGACTGATTTAATTTGTGGAAGTATAATTTCTTTAATATTTTTGTTATTTTTTATTATTGCAGAGATTTTCTATAAAAAAGGATTAAATGTTGAAATAACAAGGAAATTTGTTCATTTTGCAGGAGCATTTGTTACTATATTTTTCCCATTTATTTTCAAAACACACTGGACAGTCTTGATTTTGGCAGTATTTTTTTGTGGAGTAATGTTAATAACAAAAAAAACAGGAACATTACCATCTGTACATGCAGTCGAAAGAAAATCTGACGGAGCGATTTATCATCCTATTGCAATATATATTTGTTTTTTGTATTCACAGTTTTTAAATCAACCCTGGTTTTATGTTATTTCAATTTTAATTCTTGGAGTCTCAGATGCTTTTGCAGCACTTGTTGGAAAAAATTACGGTATAAATGAATATATCGTAGAAGTGGGTAGTAAAAAAACGATTGAAGGTTCATTTACATTTTTTTTAACATCATTTTTAATAACTCATTTAATTTTACTTTTAACAACAACTATCGGCAGAGTAGAATCCGTTCTGGTTGCACTTTTGATTGCAATAATTATAACTATATTTGAAAGTGTTAGCTTAAAGGGCGCAGATAATTTATTTATACCAATTGGAACAATGTTTATTTTATCAAAAAATGTCCAGCCTACAATTGAAGGGTTAACATTCCAATTGGCAGTATTAATTGCATTTCTGGCAAGTTATTTAGTTATAATGTTTCCTTATAAACGAATAGGCTTTTCAGGTGTTATTCTGTTGGGTTTGATAAATTATATTATCTGGACATTACTAGGTAATATTTGCGCTGTAATACTTATAATATTTTCATTGCTTTGCGCAAAAACTGATATTATACTGAATTATGATTGTGATGAGGCTGACGCTTATAGGGTAAGACCAATATTTTATATTTTAGCGGTTCCTGTTGCTTGTGCATTTTTGAATAATTTTATTGGCGCAAAAATAATTTATCCTTTTATAACTTCAATAATTTGTGAAGGTTTTATTATTAAAACAAAATTTTTTAACGGAGATTTGAATAAAGGTTTATGGATAACATCAGTAGTTTCGTTAATAGTTTTAGGGGCAAGTTATGTATTTATCAAATAGTAAAGATGAATTTTTGAAATTTCCGAAAGAATTATACAGAAATGATCCGTTTTATACAACGCAATCTGAGGATGTCTCGGATTGTGAAAAACTTTTTGTAGTAAAAGAAAATGAAAAAATTCTTTGTCGTTTAGGATTTTTTGCCAATGGACAGTTCGGTTTTTTTGAAGCTGAAAACAATTTGGAATCAGTTAAGTTTTTATTTGATCAAGTAAAAACTTACGCCAAAACAAAAGGCTATGACTACTTAATCGGACCAATTAACGGTTCTACTTGGAAAAAATACCGAATTACTCTGCCATCAAATAATCCTCCATTCTGTCTTGACAATTATAACAAACCTTATTATGCGGAATTGTTTGAAAATTGCGGATTTGAAACAATTGCCAATTACACATCTTCAATTTGTCGTAACTTAAACAAAGATTACTCAAGACTTGAAAAATTTTCATCAATTTTTGAAAAAAAAGGTATAAAAATTCGCAAATTTAATCCTGAAAAATTTGAAGAAGATATCAGAAAAATTTACAACATTTCAGTAGATAGTTTTGTGAACAATTTTCTTTATACACCAATAGAATTTGAAGATTTTTATAAAATGTATGAACCGGCAAAAAGTTTTTTAAATCCAGAGTGGGTTTTGCTTGCGGAAAATATGGATAATGAAGCAATTGCTTTCATATTTGGTTTTGATAATTTATACAATAAAGATAAAAAATCACTTGTTATAAAGACATTAGCACAAATTTCTGATTACAAATATCGTGGAATAGGATCCTATCTGGTAGAATATTTACATCAAAAAGCTCAACTTGCAGGGTATGATAGTATTATTCATGCACTTATGCATAAAAATAATGTATCGACTAATATTCTGTCGGGCGAACTCTACCATAAATATAAACTTTATGGAGTTAAATTATGATAAATAATATTGTTGAAATTTTATTTGAAAATGCTGAAAAGCATCCTGACAAACTTGCTATTATCCATAAAAATGAAAAGATAACTTACGGAAAATTAGTGCAAGAGGTAAAAGATTATGCACAGTATTTTTTATCAAAAGGTATAAAAAAAGGTGATAATATACTAATTTTTGTTCCAATGACAATTGAACTTTATAAAATTCTTGCCGCTGTTTTTTATGTTGGGGCAACAGCAGTTTTTGTGGATGCTTGGGCTGATAAAAATAGACTTAATCAAGCTTTAACTATTGTTCCCTGTAAAGCATTCATTGCTTGTCCGAAAGCCTTTATATTGAAACTAATGAGCAAAAAAGTATTTAAAGTAGGAATAAACATCATATCAGGAACTATTCATAAACATAAAAGCATACTCCCAATTGAAACAGTAACACCTGACTCAACTGCACTTATAACCTTTACAACAGGTTCAACAGGACTTCCAAAAGCAGCTAAAAGAACACACGGATTTTTGCTCGAGCAGCACTATGTACTAAAAAAACACTTAGCACACTCCTTTGATGATGTTGACTTAACAAGTCTACCTGTTTTTATTCTTCACAATCTTGCTTGTGGTATAACTTCTGTTATTCCTGATTTTAGTTCCCAAAAACCATCAGATATTAACCCTGATAAAATTTTAAAAGATATAAAAAATAATAATGTTACTACTTCTGTTGGCTCGCCAAGATTTTATGAAAAACTTGCTGAATTTGGAAAAATTAAAGGTTTGAAACGAATTTTCACTGGAGGAGCTCCCGTTTTCCAAAAGAAAGCTAAACTTTTGCAGGAAAAGTTCAACGATTGTGATATAGAAATAGTTTACGGATCAACTGAAGCTGAACCGATTACTTCAATTTCAGCAAAAGAATTGCTACAATATAAAGGTTATGTTAAAGACGGTTTGTATGTTGGAAAACCAATTGAAGATATTAATGTAAAAATTATAAAACCGTCAGATGAACCGATAAAAGATTTTGAAAGCACTTGGCTTAGTACAGGTGAAATCGGTGAAATTTGTGTTGAAGGAAAGCATGTCTTAAAAGAATATTATAATAGTGATGAAGCACAAAAATTTGCAAAAATTAACTACCAAGGACAAGTTTGGCACAGAACAGGTGATGCTGGATATTTGGATAATGATGGAAGATTATTTCTTATGGGTAGAGTGAAAAACCGATTTGTTCATAATAATAAAGATGTTTATGTATTCCCGATAGAAAATGCTTTACTTGAGAGTGAGGGTATTGAAATCGGAACGGTTCTAAAAATTGATGAACAAATTATACTTGTTGTAGAAACGAAAATTCCACAGAAAAAACTTGAACAAGAACTTAAAAATTTTGGATTTAATTTTGACAAATTTATAATCACACAAATTCCTCGAGACCCGAGACATGATTCAAAAATTGATTATGATAAGTTAAAAAAAATCCTCTCATAAAGAGAGGATTTTAAATTTATAAACTCTCATACCATTCTTTTAAGTCTTTTCTTTTAACTTTTCTTGTTGAAGTCTTTGGCAACTCATCACGATGAAGAACAACAACCGTCGGAGTTTTGTAAGGTGCTAAGTTTGCTTCTGATAGACGTTTCACTTCTGCTTCAAGCTCATTTTGAATTTCCTCGTCTGATTTTTTTGCAAGTTCATCAGATGGTGTTATAATTACTCCGACTTCTTCTGTTCCTGCTTTATTTCCAGATTTTATCATTAAAGACATTACGCAAAGCTCTTTAATAAGTTCTGATGTTTCTAATACTGCTTCAACTTCTTCTGGGAAGATTTTTTTGCCACCACCAAGAACTATCATGTTCTTAATTCGACCTGTAATTTTAATAAATCCTTGTTTGTCAATTTCACCAATATCGCCTGTATGAAACCAACCGTCTTCATCAATAACTTCTTTTGTCATTTCTGGTTTACCATAATATCCTTGCATGACGTTTGGTCCTGTTGCAAGAATTTCACCGTTATCAGAAATTTTTACCATTACCGAAGGCAAAGGTTGTCCGACTGTTCCTAATTTTGAATGACCATAACGATTAGTTGAAATTGTCGGAGAAGTTTCTGTTAAACCATATCCTTGAAATATAGGAACACCGATTCTGTCAAAAAATTCTGCAACATTATCCTCTAAAGGAGCACCTCCGCAAATAAAACACTCTAATCTTCCCCCCAAACCATCAATTACTGATTTAAACATTAAACGGCGAATTCTGCGCGGCATAAATCTTGCAAAAGAATAAAGTATTTTAAACACTTTTTGTGCAATTTCAGGCTGCTTTTTTATCTGTTTATCAATACTGTTTTTAAGCATTTTTGCAACAAGGGGAACTACAATCATATTTGTAATTCCTTTTTCTTTCATTGTTATTGCAAGTTCTTTTGGATTTAAGGATTTTATGTAAACAATTTTTGCCCCCATATAAAGCATGCCAAAGAATCCGCAATCTAACTCAAGCAAATGATTTAAAGGCAAAATTGAAAGTAGAGTATGCTCATGTGTAATTTTGAACATAGTTTCAAAATCACGAAGTTGAGAATATATGTTTCCAAAACTAATCATAACACCTTTTGGATTACCCGTTGTGCCTGATGTATAAACAATCAGTGCTGTTTCATCCAATGATCTTGGTCTTCCCAAATCTTTTTTTATATCCGTTTCCAAATCAGATACCGACGGAATTTCTTTATGTTCCCTTTCTTCGTTATCTAGAACAAATATTTGCTCAATGGATTTTACATTTTTTTCAACTTCAATAGCATGTTCTAGGTAATGACTTGAACAAAACAAAATCCTAGGGTTGCAGTCGTTTAATATATGCGTATGCTCTGGTACTGTAAGTTTAACATCTAAAGGAACCGTAATTGCACCTGTTTGAATAGATGCAAACATTCCGACTGAAAATTCAGGTCTTGATTCACAAATTATGGCAATTCTATCACCACGTTGTATTTTTATTGTTTCAATAAGATAATTTGCAAATTTTTTAGCTCTTCTTGAAATTTCAAGATAACTTAATTCCTCATACCCATCTTTTGTTTTTAAAGACAATGCTTTCACCTGTCCGTAAATATCGCTTTTTTCTTGCATTAAATCTAAGAAATTTGAATGCAATTTATGATTAATATTATAAAAAGCACGTCGTTCAAGTGATTTTTTCATAAAGTTTACACGAATCTGCAGTTCATGTGCAATTTCTTTTTCATCAGAATGAAAGTCAGATATAGGTTGACCAAATTGAATAACAATTGTATTAAATAACTTAGGGAATTTTCTGGTTTTGCCCCAAGTTTCAAAGCCTCCCTGTATGGCAAAAGGAATAATCGGAGCATTAGTTTCTTTTGCCATTATTCCGACTCCTCTGTTAAATTTACAAATTTCACCATTTGGCGTAAACTTGCCTTCAGGAAAAATAATTACAGCTTCTCCTGATTTTAATTTTTGATTGGCACTTTCAATTGCTTCTATGCCTTTACCAAATTTTAAAGGTAAAACATTAAAATATTTTAATAAATGCCTTACTACAGGAGTTTTAAAAGCTGCTGGACCTGTCACGAACCACAGTTGACGATGTGTAGCCATTTGTACAATAAATGGATCTAAATGTCCTGTATGGTTACCGGCAAGGATTACTTTACCTTTTTTGGGGATATTCTCGGCTCCTTCAATTCTGTATCTAAAAAGAAGCACGAAAAGCTGCCCCAATGTGGCTTTTAATAAGAAATATCTGAAACTTTTATCAAATATTAGCACCAGTGCGGCAAGTAAAAATGAAAATAATGCAATTCCTTTAAATACATTCAAAGGATTTATAAAACCGATAATAGTTGCAACAATCACTGTTCCAATTAGAAAGCTGAAAGTACTAGCTGTTAATTGTAACCCAAATATTTTACCTCTGACATTGTCTGGGGTAATTTTTTGTAAAATTGTATCAAGCATAACAATTATAACAGCATCAGCCATTCCGATTGGAATAAGCCACATCCAAGCACTGTTGATACTTTTACATAATGGGGCAGTAACAAGAGCAAGACACAGTATAATAAATCCGCTTACAAATAAATGTGGAATTCTCATTATTCTTGCAAAATATATTGTCACTGCCATACCTGTAATAACACCTATGCCTAAAAGGGTTCTCAGATAAGTTAAATCACTGAATGCTAGCCCATAATAATCGGTAATAAGAGCATTTAAACTATTTGAAAATACCGCAACTATAAATTGCAGACAAATAGCCAGTCCGACTAGATATAATACTTTTTTATGTTTTTTTAAATAATTTAATGCTACAGCCATATCATTAATTTTTTCTTTTGTGGTAAATATATTTTGTTTAATCGAGAATTTGATTAATGCAGTAAAAATTGCTCCAATTAAATACATTCCACCAATTATTAAAAATGCTTTGTCATATCCAAGAGTTATCAAATAATTTGTAGCAAAAGCTCCAAATAATAAAGCAATAACCCCAATTGAAGAAGTAAATGCGTTTGCAAATTTTAATTGCTTATTTTTAACAATATTTGTAATTGCAGACATTTTAGCAGGATAGAAAAATGCGGCTCCAATACCCAAACAAAAAACAATAGTGTAGATCAAATTCTGAGTTAATTGAGGAAGAAAGGAAATCATTATACAAGTTGTTACGGCCCTAAAAAGACAACTTATTGAAAGGATTGCTTTTCTGGAAAATCTGTCACAAAGTACTCCCGAAAACGGACTTACTAAAAATTGAGGTAAAAGGAATACAAAAAACATTATAGCGATAGATTTTCCTGTATTTCCCGAAATTTGCAAAAGAATAGACGCAAACAAAAATTGAACAATTGCATCTGCAAAATGGGAAAAAAGTTGGCCCAAAAATAATTTATCAAATTCAAAATTTGCGAATGGTCCAAACTTTTTCTTAATTCCATTCATTTTATAACTCCTCTATGAAGCTGCCACCTGGTTTAATCTTAACAATGTTAACATTTATATGCAAATTTATGAAATATTTTTACAAGTACAGTAAGCTGTTATAATAATATAAATACCAATGTTTAATGCTTTTAGTATTGCATTTCAATCATATTGTTATATAAATCTTTATTTTTAGGGAATAAAATATTCCGCATATTCCTGCAATTGCAAGTAATAGGGAAATAATTGCTATTGAAAATCTTATTTTGTATATGTGTTTTATTATTCCATACTCTTTTCAACTTCTTTAACTTTTTTATCAACTTCTGCTAGCAGTTTTGGAATATCTAACGATTGCGGACAATTTTTGCTGCACAGACCGCATTTTATACATTTGTCAGCTCTTGTAGATTCATCAAGTGCATTATAGTTATAGACAAACATAAAACTTGCGTTGGGAGCGGTATTACCTTTGAACATATTGTACAGCCCGAATATTGCAGGAATATTTATGCCTCTTGGGCAAACTTCCATACAGTATTTACAAGCTGTACAACTGATTGCCCCGCCTGATTGGATTATTTGAGCTATATCATGAGCAACTTTTTCTTCTTTTTCAGTTATAGCTTTGTAATTTACAAATGTATCAATATTTTCTTTTAATTGTTGTAAATTGCTCATTCCACTAAGTATCGTGAATACTCTTTGACGACCAGCAACCCATCTTAGTCCGAATGATGCTTGAGTGTCATTTGGGCATTCTTGTTTTAGTTTATCTTTAGCTTTTTGAGGAAGATTACATAATACCCCGCCCCTCAATGGTTCCATAACGATTACAGGAACTTTTGCTTCATCTGCTATTTGGTATAATTCATCAGCATTTACAACCTCCCAGTCCAAGTAGGGGCAATAATTATTTTAAAATTAAGCTATATCAAAAATATCAAGAATGTAAAAGCTGTTTTAAAATCTTTATAACTTTTGGGTTTTCTACCCTGTAACATATTTGATTTGCATGACGATGACCTGAAATTACGTTTGCATTTTTCAATATAGTTAAATGTTGTGAAACTGTTGGTTGAGGAATTTGTAGACATTCACACATTTTGCTCACATTACATTCAGGTTTTAACATTAAATTATATGCAATAGTTAACCTTGTCGGGTGCGCAAGTGCTTTAAAAATCGTAGTATATTCTTCTATATCTATATTTTCATCTTTCATATTATGAGAATATTACAATATACGAATATTGTCAAATTGCCTGTTGACAAAAATGAAAAATCTGATAATATAAATATATGAATATACGAATATATTAAATTTAGAAGAGGGTTTAATGAAAGTAGTTATAATAGGCGGCGGAGCATGCGGAGCTAGTTGTGCAACAAGATTAAGAAGATTAGATGAAAATTGTAAAATTACAATTTTGGAGCGCACTGATGAAGTATCAATTGCAAATTGCGGACTACCTTATTATTGTTCAGATATAATTTCAGAAAGAGAAAAAATTCTTGTTTCAAACCCTGAACGTTTTAAAAATATGTTTAATATTGATGTTCAATTGAACTGTGAAGTTGTTGAAATAAACAGGGATGAAAAATATGTACTCTCTCAAAATAATGAAAAATTTTATTATGATAAATTAGTTTTGGCTCAGGGGGCAAATCCTATAAGACCAAATTTAGAAGGAATTGATAATAAAAATATATTTACAGTCAGAACTTTAGCTGATGCTGATAAAATCAAAGATTATGTTGCTACAAATGACATTAAAAATGCAGTAGTTGTAGGAGGCGGATTTATCGGTGTTGAGATGGCTGAAAATCTTGCTCATCTTGGAATTGATACAAAACTTGTCGAATTATCAGAACAAATTTTAGCTCCTGTTGATTATGAAGTTGCATGTTTTGCCCAAAATGAAATGAGAGCAAATGGTGTGGAATTAATTTTGTCAGACGGTGTTAAAAGTTTTTTGGGAAACGAAATAGAATTAACATCAGGCAGAAAAATTTCTTCTGATATTGTAATTTTATCAATTGGAGTCAGACCTGATACGACTTTAGCACAAAAGGCAGGATTAGAAGTTGGCAGAGGGATTAAAGTAAATGAAAATATGCAGACATCCGATGCCGATATTTTTGCTGGAGGCGATAGTGTTGAAGTCAAAAGTTTTATAACAGATGAAGATGTACTTATTCCTTTAGCAGGACCTGCAAACAGACAAGGAAGAATTATTGCAGATAATATTTGCGGGATAAGTTCTTTATATAAAAAATCTCAAGGAACATCAGTTTTGAAAGTTTTTGATTACACTGTAGCTGCTGTAGGATACAATGAAAAACTTTTAAAAAGAGAGGGAATTCCTTATTGGAAAATTCTTACATTTGGGAATTCACATGCAGGGTATTATCCTGATGCAACATCTACTTTTTACAAACTGTTATTCAATAACGAGGGCAAAATTCTTGGAGCTCAAGCTGTAGGTCAGGAAGGAGTTGAAAAAAGAATTGATGTAATATCCTCTGTAATGCGAAATAATGGGAATATTCAAGACTTGTTAGACAGTGAATTGTGTTATGCTCCGCCTTATTCATCTGCAAAAGATCCTGTAAATATTTTAGGAATGTGTGCGGATAATGTTTTGAGAGGATTTGTAAAACCTGCTTTTTACGAAGATATTGAAGGTTCGTTTGTTGTTGATGTTAGAATTCCTGCAAGTTATAATACAAAAACTATTAACGGAGCTGTAAATATTCCGCTTGCTCAATTAAGAGATAGAACAGGTGAAATCCCTACTGATAAGAAAGTTATTTTAGTATGTGATTCAGGTTATACAAGTTATCTTGCATCAAGGATTTTAATACAAAACGGATTTAATAACGTATATTCTTTGATGGCAGGCATGAAGCTTTATAAAGAAATTCAAAGAGATAAAGAAAGCAAAGTTACAAAAAAGATTAATGCACAAGCTATTTCAAAATCAAGTAAAAATGTTTTGAAAGTTGATGCTTGCGGGCTTTCATGCCCCGGACCGATTATGAAGTTGGCTGAAAATATCTCAAATATTCAAGAGGGTGATGTATTAGAAATTTCATCAACAGATAAGGGATTTTATGCTGATGTAGAAGCTTGGTGTAATTCAACAAACAATACTTTGCTTAACTTAGATAACAAAGATAAAAAAATCATTGCGACAATTCAAAAAGGTCAAATGCTTGCACCAAATCAAAATAAGCAAGCATTATCTAAAAATGCTCAAACAATAGTTGTTTTTTCAAATGACTTAGACAAAGCTCTTGCAGCGTTTATTATCGCTAATGGTGCTAAAGCAAGCGGGCATGATGTTACATTATTTTTCACTTTCTGGGGCTTAAATATTTTGAGAAAAGAAAATGTAACAGTGAAAAAATCATTAATTGATAAAATGTTTGGATTTATGATGCCAAAAGGTGCAGATAAATTAACGCTTTCAAAAATGAATATGGGCGGAGTTGGTTCTATGATGATGAAGCGGGTAATGAAAAACAAAAATATTTCAACCCTTAAAGAACTTATCACTCAAGCTCTAGCAAACGGAGTTAAATTTATTGCCTGCCAGATGAGCATGGACGTTATGGGCATCAAAAAAGAAGAACTTATTGACGGCGTAGAAATTGGCGGAGTGGCAAAATATATAGCCGAGAATAGTAATTCAAATTCCAATTTATTTATATAAACTAAAAAAAGGAGAAAATTATGAAATCAATTACAACTTTTGACTTGCAGTATGCACACAGATTTTACAATTTCAAGGGCGAAGCACAGTATTTACACGGGCACACAGGTACAATCACAATAGAAGTTGAAGACAGTATCAATTCTGGAGTAAATATGGTATTTCCATGTAATGAAATTCAAAAAACAGCTTGGAATGTATTAAAGAATTTCGATCACGCAACAATTTTAAGAGAAGATGATCCGCTTTTACCTGCAATATTAGATGTTTACGAAAAACAAGGTATCAAAAACGGTGCTCCGCAAAATACAATGAAAGGCGAAGCTTTTAAAACTGAGCTTGCCACAGCTTATCCTGATTGCAGACTTGTAGTTACCAAAGAAACAATGACAGTAGAAGGTATGATAAAAATTGTCTATAATCTATTGAAAGATAAATTAAATATCTCTAAAATTACCTTTACAAGCGGTGTTAATGCTGCAACAGAAGATTTTAAAATCACAAAAACAATAGAACGTTGTCCATTATGCGGAATTGAATTAAACCCTGACGGAATTTGTCCGAAATGCGGATACAAAAAATAATTCTACATAATCTTGAAAATATAATACCTTTGTCTACATTTATATAAAATTGTGATTTTTACTCAAAACTTGTATTATAATCTTACATATAAGAAATATGGAGATTAATATTCAGATGAAAAAAGTATTTTCAAGCATTTTGTTAACAATTTTATTATTAACAACAGTTTTGTCTGCAAATGCCGAAACTGTTGTTTTTAATACAAAAACAAAAAAATATCACACAATAACTTGTCAATGGGCAAAAAAATGCACTGTTAATTGCGTAAAAATTGAGAAAAAAGAAGCGATACGCCAAGGCGGCAAACCTTGCAAAGTATGCGGAGGTTAAAAACTTTTATTTATTACCTTTTTGAATAGCAAATCTCTGTTTTTTAATATTTCTAATTTCTTCTTTTAATTTCTCTATTTGGAAAGTTATTTTTTCTTGTTTTTTTGTAAATGCATCAATTTCTTTGGATGTTTGACGCTTATAACTATGATATTTGCACAAATTATATAAATCACATTCAAACAGAGCTATTTGCTCTTTTAATTTAGAAATTTCCGCCAAATCGTCTTGTGTTAATTTTAACACTGGACCTTTATATTGTTTTGCAGGAATAAATCCTGTAAATTGAGGACAAAATGCAGTTTTGTTAGTTACTAAATTCATATAATATCTACCTTTCATGTGAATGTAAATCCCTGAAAAAAATTTTTTGCTAGAATTTATCTTACAAATTTACATAAAAACAAAATTTTAATATTAACTTTAAATAAATATATCCTGTAACACTACCTATTTTTAGCAAGAAAACATAAAACTTATTACATATTATAAAATTGTGTACTACTCGAATTTCTAGGTATTTCAAATTATAGGAGAAAATTATGAATATGTTTTGTTTTCAGTGCGAACAAACTGCACAAGGGAAAGGATGCACAATACAAGGAGTCTGCGGGAAAAAAGCTGATACATCAAATCTTCAAGACAGACTTACAAGCAAATTAATAGAACTTGCGAATTGTGCTGAAAAAAATGAAATGAATACAGAGTTATTAATTGATGGATTATTTACAACAATTACAAATGTAAATTTTGATGATAAATCTATTCAAGAATTTATTGAAAAAGTGCAAAAAAATATTAATTGTGATTCTAAATTTGATATAAAAACTGTTTGGAATTGTGATGAAGATATAAGAAGTTTGAAATCATTGATATTATTCGGGCTTAAAGGTATGGCAGCTTATGCCCATCATGCAAGAGTCTTAGGGTATAAAGATTCAGATGTGGATAATTTCTTTTATGAAGCATTACAAAGTATTTCTCAAGATCTATCTGCAGATAAATTATTAAATTTAGTATTAAAAACTGGAGAAATTAATTTAAAATGTATGGAACTTCTAGACAAAGCTAATACAGAAACTTACGGAACTCCTGCACCCAGAAAAGTTACAACAAATATTGAAAAAGGTCCATTTATAATTGTAACAGGACATGATTTAAGGGATTTGAGCTTACTTTTGGAACAGACAAAAGATAAGGGAGTAAATATTTATACCCATGGAGAAATGCTTCCTTGCCATGCTTATCCGGAATTGAATAAATACCAGAATTTAAAAGGTAATTTTGGAACAGCTTGGCAAAACCAACAAAAAGAATTTGATAACGTTCCTGCAGCAATTTTGTTTACAACAAACTGTATCATGCCTGTCAAAGACAGCTACAAAGACAGAGTATTCACAACCTCAGTTGTAGAATACCCTGAAATAGTTCACATTGGAGAAGATAAAGATTTTACTCCCGTAATAGAAAAAGCAATAGAACTAGGGGGATATAAAGAAAATAAAAAAATGACAGGTATCAACGGCGGAGACATATTAACCGTAGGTTTTGGGCATAACACAATTCTTTCAGTATCTGATAAAATAATTGAATCCGTTAAATCCGGAGATATAAAACATATTTTCCTTGTAGGCGGTTGTGATGGGGCAAGACCGGGAAGAAATTATTACACGGATTTTGTAAAACAAGTTCCAAAAGATTCTATTATCCTGACATTAGCCTGTGGGAAATACAGATTTAATGATTTAGATTTAGGAGAAATCAATGGGATTCCAAGATTGTTGGATATGGGACAGTGTAATGATGCTTATTCTGCAATAAAAGTTGCTGTAGAACTTGCGAAAGCATTTAATTGCTCGGTAAATGATCTGCCTTTATCTATGGTATTGTCTTGGTATGAACAAAAAGCAGTTTGTATTTTATTAACATTATTGTATTTAGGTATTGAAAATATAAAACTCGGACCAACATTACCTGCATTTATATCAGAAAATGTATTGAATATCTTAGTTGATAAGTATAAAATAAAACCAATTACAACACCTGAAAATGATCTAAAGGAAATATTAAATAAATGACAAAAATAATTAATTTAAAAGATATTGAATTCTTAGATAATATAAATAAACGACTTGTATTTGATAACGAGCAGAGTTCTTTAACTCTGCTCTCATTCAAAGCAGGAAAAGAAAGAAGCCTTCATTGCGATGAAAAAGATGAAGTTGCACAAATAATAGAAGGAATCGCTGATATTACAATAGGGAAAGAAATTTTCAGACTTCATGCAGGTGAAATGATTGTAATGCCTGCACATATATTGCATGGACTAAAAGCTGTAATAGATACTAAAATGTTACTTTTGCGTCCTAAACATAAACATAATTAAATAAAAAATTCAAATCCGGAGAGTTGTATGAAAAAATGTATTAAATCAATATTAATTTTGCCTTTCAATGTAACGGTAATAGTGCCTTTATTAATATTATATTTTTCCAAATATGAATATTCAGATACAAATTTTTACCGTTTAGTATTTGGAATATTACTTTTATTGACAGGATTATTTTTCGCTACTTGGACAATAATTTTATTTTATAAAATAGGGAAAGGAACTCTTGCACCTTGGGCGCCTCCCAAATATTTAATTACAGAAGGGCCTTATCAATATACAAGAAACCCTATGATAACAGGTGTATTATTCATTCTTTTTTCTGAATATTTAATTTTAAATTCCATAAATCTTTTATACTGGTTCGTTTTTTTCTTTTTATTAAATTGCATATATTTTAAGCTTTTTGAAGAAAAACAGCTTGTAGAAAGATTTGGAGAAGAATACTTAAACTACAGAGAAAATGTTCCAATGTGGATTCCAAAATTTATACAAAAAAAGACAGGTGATTAGACCTGTCTTTTTATTTTTATGAAACAGTAATTATTTTACTGTCAATTTTCTCTTGGCTTCCTTTTGTGCATACATTTTAGGAGCATGAACTTTCAAAACACCATGTTCCAATTTAGCTTCAGTTTTTTCAATATCAATTTCTTCAGGGAAATAAACTGTTCTTGAAAATTCACCATATCTGAATTCTGATTTTTTATAAGACTTCTCGTTTTCTTCTTTTTCTTCTTCTTTCCTAGCATTAATTACAATATAATTTTTATCAATGTCAATATCCAAATCTTCTTTTTTAACACCAGGTAATTCTGCTTTAACTTGGTATTCTTTACCTTTATCTGTCATTTCAACAGGCATAGAGTATTTATCCATTTCTTCCCAATAGGCAGCTTCTGGGAAATAGCTGTCAAAGTGTCTGTTTAATAATGAACTTATTTCATCGTTTACGGTTCTTATAAAGTTTTCCGGAGTTTTTCTGATTAAAAATTTCATATTTAACACTTCCTTTCAATTCACTCTTTTCAACTACACTTACATTATTGATCTATTTTTAAAAAAAACGAATTTTTTTAACCAAAATTTAACAATCCAAGATAACAAAATTTTCCTTCTTAACAAAAAATATTTTGCTCAGGTTTTAGTAATATTACTTAAAAAATTCTTGAGGTTACCAGCCGATAATCATATAATAATTAAGGATAAAAAACTTGAAAGGAACTATAATGGTTGCAGAAATGACACTCCAACAACTTAGCCGCACAATTAATCCGACACATGACATAAAACTTTTTGCCGGACGTGCAAATTCAAAACTTGCTCAGGAAATAGCAGATTATTTAGGAACATCAGTTGGTCCTATGGTTGTAAAAAACTTTGCAGATGGTGAAATATATGTTCAAGTAAAGGAAAGTGTCAGAGGGGATGATGTATTTATCATTCAACCTATTTGCAATCCTGTAAATGAAAACTTGATGGAGCTTCTGATTATAATAGATGCTTTCAAACGTGCAAGTGCAAAGACAATTACAGCAGTTATACCTTACTACGGTTATGCACGTCAAGATAGAAAAACATCAGGACGTGAAGCGATTACTGCAAAACTTGTTGCAGACTTATTAACAACAGCAGGCGCAGACAGAGTTCTTGCAATGGATTTACATACAGGTCAAATTCAAGGTTTCTTTAACATTTTGGTTGACCATATTTTTGCAACATCAATTCTTACAAACTATATAAAAAGTTTAAACATTGATCCAGATAATATGGTAGCAGTAAGCCCTGATACAGGCGGAGTACAAAGAACAAGACATTTTGCAAAAGCTATCGGATGTTCTCTTGCAATTATAGACAAACGCAGAGATAAACATAATGAAGCAATTGCATCAAATGTAATTGGTGAAGTTAAAGACAAAATATGCGTTATGTTTGATGACATAATTGATACTGCAGGTACAATATGTGAAGCATCAAAACTTTTAAAATCAGAAGGTGCTAAAGAAATATATGTATGTGCAGTTCATCCGGTTTTCTCAGGCCCTGCAATAGAAAGATTGGCAAATTCTCCAATCAAAGAATGTATAGTAACTAATACAATTCCTTTAGATATGGATAATATGCCTCCAAATATTAAACAACTTTCTGTTGCGCCATTACTTGGAGCTGCTATTGCAAGAATTCATGATGATGAATCAGTAAGCTCATTGTTTGGTTTCGAAAAAGAAATGCAAGTTCAATAAAAATTTTGAACAAATTTGCACAAAATCTAAAAGGTGGATTTAGCCGCCAAGATTTTATATTGTCAGTTATGGACAATTATGTATCAAAAAAAAGCCATTCTTTAGTAAGAACGGCTACCAGACTTGGGGAGGAGGTATGAAAAACTTTCGTTTTTCATATCTTATGATTTTCTATACGTAAAATTAACATATAAACTTTCCTATTTTTTGCAAATCTCATTCATTTAATGTAGATATTTGTCTTTTTTCAAAAATTAAACAAAAATATAATAAAAAAATTAATTTTTATAGAAAAATTAATCAAATTTGTTATAATAATTTTATGAATAATAATGATTATGAAGATTTTATATCAACAGTAAGCCATGAATTAAGGACACCTCTTACATCAATAAGGGGATTTTCTGAGACAATGCTTAATTCTTGGGATAAATTGGATGATGAAAACAAAAAAAAATTTTTGAAAATTATTGTAGAACAATCAAATAGATTAATTAATCTTATTGAAAACATGCTTTCTGTAACCAAACTGCATAATGAGAAAGAAAATTTAATTTTTAGGGAAGTACAAATTCGTCCTATAATTGAGACAATTACTTCTATTATAAAAAATCAGTATCCCGATAAGTCATTTAAAATAAACATAAATGTCAACACCCCTCCAATACTTGCTGACAAAGATAAATTCCAACAAATTATCACAAATTTAACAGAAAATGCAGCAAAATACGGAGATTTAAACTCAATAATAGAAATAAGCTCCCACTTTGACAATGGTTATGTATACATTGATGTGTCTAATTCAGGTATAGAAATCGATAAAAAAGATTATGAAAAAATATTTACAAAATTCTCAAGAATAGATAACCCATTGACAAGAAAAGTTCAAGGAAGCGGACTTGGGTTATATATTACAAAAAACCTAATTGAAAAAATGAATGGTAAAATCTCATTAAATTCAGAAAATCACAAGACAACTTTTGAAGTTTGCATGCCTTTGGCTAATATCGAAAAACAAGCGAGGGACATATGCAAACAGTAACATTAATTATAGATAAAAGAAAAGAATTATCTACAAAATATAAAAAGATTATTGCAGACAAAAATAATAATGTTATTCTTACAAAAAATTTGATTTCTGCAATAAAATTAATACAAGATAAAGAACCTGACTTAATAATAATTTCAGACAGTATTGATAGCGATTTAGCTGATTATTGCAAAAAAATAAGAGCATTAACATATAATATGCGCCCTATAATCATTGCTCTGTCAAAATCTGACGCTTTAGAAGATAAACTTAAAGCATTAGAAAACGGAGCAGACGATTTTATCTCAGAACCTGTAAATTCAGAAGAATTTTTAATGCGCATAAAAGCTCATTTGCGAAGAGAACTTGAATCTAACATGGATACAAAACGATTTTTGCCCGGTAAAAATTACTCAAAACGAGCTTTAAAAAGAATCGTATCAGAAAATAATAAATCTTGGGCTACAATGCTTATCAGTATTGAAAACTTGGATAATTATAAACAAACTTACACAGAACTTGCATCTGAAAAATTGATTCAAACATTTTGTGCAATAGTTAATTCCACACTTTCAGAATCTGATTACATCGGTACTATTTCCGAAAATGAATTTCTTGTAATTACTGACAGTATTAAAGCAGAAAAAATTGCAAACTTTTTAACTTTTGCTTTTGATGCAGTCGCTCCAAAATTTTACTCAACACAAGATAACAGAAGAGGTTTTATGCTTATGCAAGGAGATGAATTTGCTGGCAGAAGATCAAATTTTGTGCATCTAACAATCGGAATTGTTACAAATGAATTTATACAATATAAAGATTCATCTCAATTAATTCATGCATTAATGCAAATCCACAAAATAGCAGATGTATCATCTAAATCAAACTACCTGATTGAACGACCCCGCATATCTGCAGAAAATGCTATTGAAGAAAAATTCAACAATAAAATATGTATTATTGAACCTGATGAAGCAATGAGTCTTTTACTTTCTACTATTCTAAATTTACAAGGTTATAATGCGGAAATAATTCACTCAACTAAAGAAATTGATTCAGAAGACCCTCCTGCACTAATAATACTTGATGCAGGAAATACTGATAATCTTTCTGGATTAGAAATTTGCAAAAATCTTAAAGAAAATTCAAGTTTTGATAAAACAAAAATTATAGTAACATCAATTTTTCACGACAAAGAACTTATTCTAAGCATCGGGGCGGATTTGTATATACCTAAACCTTATGAAATTTCAAACTTAATTAAATGGATAGATACTTTACTAAAAAATTAATCCAACATTGATTCAAGAATTTGAGCATCTTTTTCTGCTTTTTTAGGATTTAATACATTTACCTTACGCATGTATATCCTTAAAGCTTCACGAATAAGCTCACTTCTAGTCCTTTGTTCATTTGAAGCAAATCCATCAACTTTATGTAAAAATTCATCTGGCATTGTAACTAAAATCTTTGCCATAATATTACTCCATTGCCTTTCTACACTCACTCACATATTAACATATTAATCCCCTTTTTTCAAGTATAATATAGCCTGATTAAGCAATAGACTTTAAAAATCCTATTTTTTATATTATAAATTGTACTAATGAAAGGAGTCTTATTATGGAAGAAAACAATTACAAACATGAAAAATTTGATGATTGCTTTTTATGCAACCATCCAACAATAAAACATATATTAGTAGGTGTACTTGTATTTTTAGGTGCATTTGCTGCATTTTATGTTGTGTCAGACTGGCACTTCAAAAGAATGCTCAGTCCTGCTTACCAAATGAGACAAATCGACAGAGCAATGATGAAAAGAGAAAAAAGCTTTGACAAAATGGAAAGAAGAGCTCTCAGACAACAAGAATGGCTTGATAAAAAAGCTTATAAAGCCCAAACTGATTTAGTACAACAAACAGCTCAATTTATCCACGTTGAAAAAATGCCTGATGCATACAGAATAACTATAGATTTAAGACCTTTTGATAATAATGAAAAAAATATTGAAATAACAACTCAAGGAAATACTTTAACATTAAAAGCTGCAGGTGAAAAAAATGTTCATCATAAAAAAGAAATCTTGAGATACAGCCAAACATTTGCATTTGGAGAAGATATTGATACTGAAAATATTACTAAGGTTAAAGAAGGAAATAATTACATAATTACAATCCCATTTGACTAAAATAAAATATAAATTTTTATAAAGTTCTGAAGCCGCTTAAAAAAGCGGCTTCTATGTTATAATCATAATTATGAAAAAACGAATTCTTATAACTGACGATTCTACAAGATGGATTGCATATCACAAAGGTGCAATTCTTGAAATTTTTAATAACAATGTAAGTATAGATACTGCAAACAGTGCTAAAGAGGGTGTAGAAAAAATAACAGCCTCTATTGATAATCCATATGACATAATTATTACCGATATGCAAATGGAATCAGATTTTTTGCCTTTTTATGCTGGAGAATGGTTTATTAAACAAATAAAATTTTTTAAAGAATACCAAAATACCAAAATTATTGTTATTTCTGCGACAAGTAACATTCGACAAATAGCAGAAAAATACAATACTGATTTTATTCCGAAATATAAATGCAACAATTTAGAAGAATATTGTAACAAATTATTAAATTAAGCAATAAATCTCTAAAGTTTTTATTTAATTAAACCGATTAATTAAATGTAATTGGTTAGTAAATAAAAGGAGATATTAAAATTATGTTCGGTTACGTATCTTGGCCCGGAGTATACAGTTTTAAAGAAGAAATCGGTATGTTCATGGAATATTTAAAAGAACAAATCGACGAAATTATGAAAAAGATTGAAGAAACAGAAGATTTAGTTGCGAAATAACAACTAAACAAGCATAGAAGTTGATAAGGATATGTAAAGCCGGTAAAAAATTATTTACCGGCTTTTTGTTATATATTTTAACTTTCAAATAATTTTAATCATTACTAATCTTTTTTTATTACCAGACCAGAATTATTAGAATCCAATAATATCTTATCTCCTTTTTTAAATTCTCCATCAAGTATTTTCATAGAAAGAGGTATTTCAACCAATTGTCTTATTACACGTTTTAAAGGCCTTGCTCCATATAAAGGTTCATATCCTTGATTTGCAAGATAGTTCTTTGCATTATCAGTAATTATAAATTCCATATCCTGATCAAGCAATCTTTTTTGCAAATAAGCAATTTGTATATCCACAATACTGGACAATTCCTCTAAAGTCAGAGATTTAAACAAAATTATTTCATCAATACGATTTAAAAATTCAGGTTTAAATTTTTCTTTTAATACTTGATTAACTTCTTCTTTTTTTTGTTCTTGTGATAAATTTGAATCAAGAATAATATCACTGCCTAAATTGCTTGTTAAGATTATAACCGTATTTTTGAAATCAATAAGTCTTCCCTGCCCGTCAGTCAATCTTCCATCATCAAACATTTGCAACATAAGATTAAAAACATCTGAATGAGCTTTTTCAACTTCATCAAACAAAACCACGGAATAAGGCTTTCTTCTTACAGCCTCAGTCAATTGACCGCCTTCTTCATATCCTATATAACCCGCAGTTGTACCAACAAGTCTTGATATAGAAGCTTTTTCCATAAACTCAGACATATCAATACGAATAAGAGCGTCCTCATCATTAAATAACACATAAGCAAGAGACTTGCCTAACTCAGTTTTTCCGACACCCGTAGGCCCTAAGAAAAGGAAAGTTCCTATAGGACGTTTAGGATCTTTTAGACCGGAACGGGAAAGACGAATTGCATTAGAAATTTTTGTAACAGCTTCATCTTGTCCAATAACTCTTTTATGAAGAGTTTCTTCCATAGATATCAATTTTTTTGATTCATCTTCTTTTAATCTGGTAACAGGAATTCCTGTCCATTTTGCAACAATAGAAGCAATATCATCCTCATCAACTTCTTCTTTTAATAAACGTTTTTTACCGGATTGCAATTGCAAAGCTTTAAATTTTTTCTCCATATCAAGCATTTGGCTATATTTTAGCTCTAAAGATGCTTTCATTGTCGGATTTTTTTTGTTTATTTCAATCTGGTTTTTTAATTTTTCAATATTTCTTTTGACAGCAGCTGAAGAATCTATTATTTTCTTTTCTTTAAGCCATTGCTCTTTGAGTTTTTCTATTTTGTTATCTAAGTCAGCAATTTTTTTATTTATTTTTTCGACTTTTTTAGTTGAGTCAACTGTATCATCAAGCTCTAAAGCTTTTTTATTCATTTCAAGCTGCATTTTTTCTCTTATAAAAACATCAATTTCTTCAGGCATTGTATCAATTTCAATTCTTAAAGCAGAAGCAGCCTCATCTAATAAATCTATCGCTTTATCAGGTAATTTTCTATCAGACAAATACCTGTCAGAAAGTTTCACAGCAGCAATAATTGCACTATCCATAATTTTTACGCTATGATAACCTTCATATTTCTCTTTGAGTCCTCTCAAAATACTTATAGCACTATCTATTGAAGGCTCATCAGCAACAACAGGTTGAAATCTTCTTTCTAATGCTTTATCTTTTTCAATATATTTTCGATATTCATCAGTAGTTGTTGCACCAATAACTCTTATATTCCCCCTTGCAAGCATTGGTTTTAATAAATTCCCTGCATCTACAGAACCCTCTGTAGAACCAGTTCCCATAATTGTATGGATTTCATCTATAAAAAGCATTAAATTACAAGAATCTTTTTCAACAGCTTCAAGAACTGACTTTAATCTTTCTTCAAATTCTCCTCGATAAGAAGCCCCTGCAAGCAAAGCTCCAAGATCGAGTGATAAAATCTTATCATCACGCAAACTTTCAGGGACATCACCTGATACAATTCTTTGCGCTAGACCTTCAATTATGGCAGTTTTACCAACTCCGGGCTCACCTATTATTACTGGATTATTTTTTGAACGTCTGTTTAGTATCTGAATTGTGCGCCTAATCTCATCATCTCTGCCTATTACAGGATCCAATTTGTTTTCTTTAGCAAGAGCTGTTAAATCTGTTGTATATTTCTCTAATGCATTATTAGTTTTATTATTTTCTTTTTTTACCGGACTGTTAGAATTATTTGAATTGTCATTAGGAGTACTATCGGAAGTTACCTCAAGATTTACAATATTATTAACCTCCTCAGTCATTTTTTCATATAATTCTAATCGATTAACTCCTGATTGTTCCCACAAATGGTTTAAGGTTTTGTTATCTATTCTAAATAATGCAAGCAACAAATGCTCTATACTTACCTGCTCATCATTATGTTTTTTTGCTTCTTCTTGAGCAATATTCATTAAAACAATACAATCAGTAGAAAGTCTTACATCAGAAAATTTCCCTCTTGCAAAATATGCGCGCTTTGATAAATAGTTATTTAATCTATCAGCTATTTCGGGATTTGACAAACCTACTCTATCAAGCAAAATTTGCGGCAAATCATTTTGGTCAAGCATTAATGCAAGCATTAAATGCTCAGGCAAAAGTTCAGGATAATTCCTTGCCACTACAATTGATTTCCCAGACTTAATTATCGCTTGAACATGATCAGTTAATAACATAAAAATTCCTTTTCACAGAATTATACAAATAATCGCTTTGATAACAATCATCTAACTGCTTGAATTTTTCATTACTTAAATTTATTGTAAAAATTTAAAATGTAAAATTAAACAATTCTGCAATTTCAACATCTAGAACATCAGCTATTACCTTTAATTTAGATAATGTAGGATTAGCTTCGCCGCGTTCAATTTGTCCAACATAAATAACACTAATATCAAGTTTTTCAGCGAATTTTTCTTGAGAATACTTTTTATTTCTTCTCAAATATGCAATTTTTGTTCCTAATTTTTTCTCAACATTAATATTCTTCATTTATATTATTATAAATTCTTGACTTAATAATTTCTAAATGGTATAAATATAGTAATATATATTCACAGTATATTTTTTATAATAGGAAGCATTTAATTAATGGCAGAAAACATAAATTTTAATCTTACAGATATAGAAAAAGAAATTATCAATTATTTAAAATTTGGTTTTACAAATATGGAGATTGCAAAAGAAATTCATGTAAGTGTGCACACTGTAAAATACCATATATCTTCTATTATAAAAAAAACTAATGCTATTAATAGAATTAATGCAATATTTATACTCGGTAAAAATGGATACTTTAATTAATACTCACATACATTTTATGTATGTGAGTAATTTAATCATTTAATACTATTAAAAATCAAATTATTTTACCATGTTATTATAAATAACTTCAGAAGCCTTTACAATAAACTCTTTACCCAAAGGCGAATTATGAGGTCTATGAGCAAATATTACAACTATATATTTTTTCCCGTTTGGTGCATATACAATCCCTGCATCACCGAGCATCTTGCCAATATCCCCTGTTTTATGCAAGAAAGTAGCCCCTGCAGGCAAACCTGCCGCAATTAATCTGTTATTATGAACATGTCCCATATAATCGAATATTTTTTCACGTGAACTTGTACTCAAAAATTTAGGATTGTCAATATTATAAAGGATTGTAGCCATATCTCTTGCTGTAGAATGGTTAGTTCCTCCCAAATCAGGCAACCAAGTTTGGATATAAGTATGTTTGAGTCCCCAATCTCTTATTGCAGAATTTACTTCTGTCATTGAGCCTAATTTTGCAATTAACATATTTGTTGCAGAATTATCCGACTCTGTTATCATCATTCTTGCAAGTGTATCAATTGTATATTTTGAATTTGCAGCTTTAAATTGTAAACTGCCTGAGCCTTCGGTTCTGTAATATTCTGTCAAAGGCATTTCATCATAAATTGTTAAATTATTCTGTTCTATAGCTCTGAATAATTCAACCAGAACAGGTAATTTTATAATACTTGCAGTCGGATAAATTTCATTTGCATTTATATCGACATAATTCCCGGTTTCATAATCCCAAACATATATTGAAGGCTTAATTGAAGGATATAAAGCAATAAGATTATTCAACTGAGATTCAAGCCCTGATAATTCATTTCCTTCAACTAAAGATGTCATAAGAGGTTTCTTAGTTTCTGCACCTTCCAAAGATCTATGACCTAAAAACCAATGGTTTGATAAATAATTTGCAGTAGGAAATAAAAGCTGCTCATAATCAGCTTTAACTTCTTTATAAGGAGTAGGATTAAACATCATTTTAGTAATTTTGTTAAAACTAAATGGTAAAAATGTTAATCCAATCAAAGATACTACTGCTACAGAAATAATCCTATGAATAAAGTTATTTCTTGCAACTTTTTTCTGATCCACCGTGCGTTTTACTGGAGTATAGTTTACAGAATGGACATAATCTCTTCTTATATATGATTGTTGACTATAAGAGCTATACTCCCTATATCTGCTTTGTCTTGCTAATTCCGGCATAAATTATTAAATTTCCTCCCAAAAGGATTCACACCAAGTAATATTTATTTTACTTTACATATGAATAAATGGCAAGTCAGTTTACATTTTTTTAAGATATAATATACATAAATAAATAAGGAGATCAGCATATGAGTAATGATTGTGTATTTTGTAAAATTGTAAACGGGGAATTTAACACAGAATTTGTATATGAAAATGAACATGTAGTTGTGTTCAAAGATATTAATCCAAAAGCTCCAATCCATTTACTTGTTGTTCCAAGAGTGCATATTGCATCTTTAAATGAGCTTGAAGATAAAAACTTAATGAGTGAATTACTAATGGCTGTGAAAGAAACGACTAAAAAAATCGGACTTAAATCATACAAAACTTTAATTAATACAGGCAAAGAAGCAGGACAGGAAGTTTTCCATCTGCATATTCATATTTTAGGTCAATAAAATTTTAGATATACATATTGAGTGAAAGGAAAAATAATGAAAAATGGAATAGAAAACGGATATTATCACGAAATTACACCTGCAGGATTTGGAATTGCAATAAAAGCAGGAAAAGTTTTATTTTCAAAGCAATCAGATTTTCAAAAAGTAGAAGTTTTTGAAACAGATTCAGAATTAGGCAGAGTGCTAACTTTAGATGACTTAATGATGACAACTGAAGGTGATGAATACCATTATCACGAAATGATTACGCATATCCCTATGATGCAACACAAAAATCCTGAAAGTGTTTTAGTAATCGGCGGCGGTGATGGCGGTACTGTAAGAGAAGTTTTAAAACACAAATCAGTAAAAAAAGTAGTTTTGGCTGAAATTGACGGAATGGTAATTGATGCTTGCAAAGAGTTTTTACCTACAATTTCTTGCGGCTTGTCAGATCCTCGTGTAGAAATAAAAGTTGTTGACGCAATTGAATTTATCAAAGATAAAAAAGATGAATATGATATTGTCCTAATAGATTCAACAGACCCTATGGGACCTGGAGAAGGATTATTTACTGAAGAATTCTATACAAACGTAAAAAATTCTCTAAAAAAAGGTGGAATTATTGCCGCTCAATCAGAAAGTCCATTTGTAAACAAAGAAGAAATCAAAAAAATGTATAATTTGTTGAAAAAAGTATTTCCAGTATGTTCAACATACACATCAAATATTCCGACATATCCAGGAGGATATTGGGCTTGGGCATTCTGCTCAGTTGATGTAAAACCTTTATCATATTTTGCAGATGACAGATATGAAGATATCGTAAAAACTTGCAAAATTTATAACAAAGATTACCATAACGCAAGATTTGCCTTGCCAAACTATTTGAAAGAGTTGTTATAATAAATAGAAAAAAAGCTCCTTAACCAATAGGAGCTTTTTTATTTTTATGATATTATGTTTGCTTGTAATAAGGAGAGAAATTTATGTCAGTCATCATAATGATTTTGCTAATAGGACTTTTAATTTTAGTCCACGAATTAGGACATCTTGGAGCAGCTTTATTATTTAAAGTTAAAGTTGACAAATTCGGTATAGGTTTACCAATCGGACCTACATTGTGGGAAAAGAAAGTTGGAGATATTGACCTTGTAATCCATGCTTTTTTGTTCGGGGGCTACGTATCATTCCCTGATGATGACAAAGAATCCGACTTACCTCAAAATTCTCCAGCAAGGCTTATGAATAAACCTGTATGGCAACGTGCAATAATATTTTCTGCAGGCGTAATTGCAAACGTAATTTGTGCTTATATCCTTGTACTTTTAACCGCAGGGTTTTGGCATAAAATGCCTTCAGGATACTTTGAAACATACGTCTCTGATATAGTTGCCCCAAAAGAAGCCAGTGTATGGGAATCAGGGATGCAAAAAGGCGATCAAATAATTGAAATTAACGGTTCTAAAATAAATCGTAAATACAGCCTTAACTTGTATGCAATGTACAGTGCTTCTTACGATGGAAAAGTAAAAGATACAGATGTAGAACAAAACTTTGAAAAATTAAAAAAACTTAACCCTGCATTCAAAAGAGAAGAAATTATTCCTTCAGGAATAATCGTAAAACTACCATCCCATGGAGATGAGGGAAAAGTAGTGTTGAATGAAAATATTCTCAATGTAGTTGAGCTTTACAACCCTAAAGAAATTAAACTAAACGATAAACAAATTAAACTTAGAGATGCAAGCAAAGACAAATATTTTATAGAAACAGACGGAACATACTCTTTGGATGATTTAGCTTATGCTATTACCGATGGTAAAAAACCTTTAGATATGAAAGTTTTAAGAGACGGAAAAACTATTACGCTTAAAACTTTTTATTCAAACAACGAAGGGTTAATAGGTATAAATTATGCACAAAAAGAACAATTAATTCCTATTACAAGTATAAAATCAGCAATTGTAGAAAGTTATAATTACCTCTATAATGAAACAAAATCAATGTTAATTGTTCTAAAACAATTATTTACAGGAAAAATTCCTCTAAAAAATATGCATGGTGTTGTTCTAATAACCAAAATGGGTGGAGATATAATAAGCTCTGAAGGTATATTCTATGGAATACTATTGACAGCAGTAATCTCTATGAATTTGGCTATTTTAAACATTTTACCTATACCTGCATTAGATGGCGGTCATTTATTGTTCTTATTAATAGAAAAAATTCAAGGAAAACCTGTTGACGAAGAAATTTCAAATAAAATAATGACTGTATTCTTCTCATTGTTAATATTGCTATTGGTATTTGTTTTATTTAATGATATTTACGTACTTGTAAAACCATTATTTGTAAAATAAAAACTAATTATACATAATAAAAAAATAAGAGATAAAATTATTTATCTCTTATTTTTTATTAATTATTATCTTCTTTTTTATCTTCAAATTTTTTCACTTTTTGAACAATCTTATCTATAACAGAAAGCCTTGCAAAATCATCACGAATTTCCTGAGCTTTACGTTCAAGCTGATTATATACCTGAGAATTTATCTCTCCGCCAATCAAAATTAAAACAGATGTATAATATAACCAAACCATTAAAACTGCAAAAGCTCCAATAGTTCCATACACCATATTGTAAGTTTTTAGGTTGTTAACATAGATTGAAAATCCCCAAGAACCAATTAACCAAAATGTTACAAAAAACCAAGTTCCAGGAATTGCACTTTTTCTTTTAAACTTTTCATTACCTTTCAAATCAGGCAAAATATAATAACTCAAAAAAGCCATCAAATACAAAGCTGCAAAAGCAACAGGCCAACGTAATGTCAATAAAGTAATCGCCACTCCATTTGACATATGGAAATGATTTACCATTAAATTAATAATAGCTTTACCAAATACAATTAAGTTTATGCTCAAAAACATAACCAATGTATCTATAAATACCATCATTAAAGATAATGCTCTAGTATAAATTAAATTTCTTGTCTCATTTACTTTGTAAGCGCGATTAAGCCCCTTTAAAACAACTGCAATACCATTAGTTGACAAAAATAAAGTTACACAAAAACCAATTACAGCCATCAATTTACCATGAGAAAAAATCATAGCCTCTGATAATACAGTAACAATCAAATCCATAGCCTGTTCAGGCATAAAAGTAGCAAGGAAACGCAAAATAGGTGTCATCATTGCTTTGTTGCCCATCCAGCCAAAAACAGCTGTCAATAAAAGCATAAAAGGGAAAATCCCAATTACCATCATAAATCCCATTTCTGCAGCCATACCATAAAAATCATTTTTTATGATGGATATTATTAATCTTTTTACACCTCTTACAAATCCCTTAAAATTTGCCATCCAGTCCTCTTTACAAATTTATTTTATTAAATTTCTCTTTTTTTTATTTCTGATAAAATTTTCTTTGCAGCCTCTTCTACAGGTGCTTTTATTGTACATCCAGCAGCAAACTTATGCCCACCGCCTCCAAATACACTACAAATTTCTGCGACGTCTGCAAATTTACTGCGCATAGAAATCTTTGTTCCGCCAGACTTCATCTCTTTTGCAACAAAAGCAATTCTGGTTGTTATAATAGCTCTTAATTTTTCTGTCAAACCCTCCATGCAATCATCACCTGCAGAGAATTTTTCCATATCTTTTTTATACACAAGAGTATAAGCTATTTTATCATCTTCTAAAAATTTTGCTTTGCTTATACAATGTGCCTGAAACATTACAAGAGTCTTTGAGTCTGATTCATAAACTTTTTTATAAATATCAGAAGGCTGAACACCTATTTCAACTAACTTTGATGCAACCTCAAAAGTAGAAGGCTTTGTATTATCAAACCTAAATGAACCTGTATCAGTTAATATTGCTGTATAAAGACAAATTGCACAATCTAAATTAACTTTCCAATTCATATTTTCAAAACAGCCAAACAAAACTTCACCGGTAGAACTTGCATCAGGATTTATAAAATTTAAATCCCCATATGCATTATTTGTCTTGTGATGATCAATATTTACGGTAAATTTAGCTTTTTCAAAAAGAATTTTTGCATCACAAGCTCTGTCCAAAGCTGCAACATCTACATTAATGACAAGATCATATTCTCTTGATTTGTCTAAATCATCAACATTTTTCACATCTGATAAATGAGGTAAATATGAATACACATCAGGAATTTTTGAAATAGCGACCATATCGCACTTTTTCTTAAAATTGTCAAGAATTGCGCAATACAAACCGCACATAGAGCCTAATGTATCTCCGTCAGGGTTAACGTGTGAAATTATCAATATATTTTTGGACGATTTTATGATATCATTTAATTTAGAATAATCCATTTTATTATGTTAGCACAAAAAAGTTTGGTTTCAAAATGAAAAAGGTTCTCTATACAGATTTTGTAACAACCGAATCCCTTGTAGAGGAATTGCTTGGACAAAAAGAAATAAAAAAAGCTATTACTCGCAATAATTTATACAAATTTTGGGATAAAGTTGCCGGTGCAAAATTTGCAAACAAATCCAAACCATATTCCATGATGGGTGGAGGAGTTATGGTAATTGCTTGTGAAAACGCAATTATAGCCCAAGAGCTAACTTTGAGAAAAACACAGCTTTTAGTAAAATTTGAACCATATTTAAAATCTTTAAAATTGAATGTAAAAGATTTACGCTTCGATCCCAAAAAGTGGGAAGCGTAGCCGCTTCACCCAACATAGCTTACGACTGTGCATAGGTCGCTTTTATATGTATTTGTTATATTTTTATAACAGTATTGTTATCGCTTTATTAGATAAACGCACTCAGGCAGGAACATACTGACCTTGTTTAAACACATCAAAACTTTGCCTTCGCATCTGTTTTACTTATCATAGTCATTCTGAACCATTAGGCAAAAGAATCTAGCTTTTACTAACAATTACAAAGCGAATCAGCCTATAGACATTAAATTTTATTTGACAATTTCAACTCAAATTTATATAATGATTCTATGGCTAAAATAATTAAAGTACAAAAAGGAACAAAAGACATTTTACCTCAAGAAGTCGGTCAATGGCATAAACTTGAGAAAAATGCATTAGAAATTTTTACCCGCTACGGATATAAAGAAATCAGAACACCAATCTTTGAAGCAACAGAACTTTTTGCTCGCGGAGTAGGTGATACAACAGATATTGTAAATAAGGAAATGTACACTTTTGAAAAAAGTGATAGATCTATTACATTAAGACCTGAAAATACAGCAGGTGTAGTCCGCTCATTTATTGAAAACGGAATGGCAAGACTATCAGCACCTGTAAAACTTTGGTACAAAGGTCCAATGTTCAGATATGAACGTCCTCAAGCAGGAAGACAAAGACAATTTCACCAAGTCGGTGTGGAAATGTTCGGAATTAAAGAACCGACAGCTGATGCTGAAGCTATTATGCTTGCTGTCGATTATCTTAATTCATTAGGTCTTAATGATTTGGAAGTAGAAATAAATTCTTTAGGCTGTCCTAAATGCCGTGAAGAATATAAAAGGAAAATTAAAGAAGTCTTAAAACCTGAATTTGACAATCTTTGTGAAGACTGCCAAAATCGTTACGAAAAAAATCCACTAAGACTTTTAGATTGCAAAGTAGAGTCTTGCAAAGAAATTTTTGAAAAACCTGAAATTCAAAAAGTTATTCAATCTGATTTTATTTGCGAAGAATGTGCACAGCATTACAGTGAACTAAAATCATACTTAGATAAACTAAACATTAAATATGTTGAAAACAAACTCCTTGTAAGAGGATTAGATTACTACAACAGAACAGTTTTTGAAATAAAATCAAATAACTTAGGTTCACAAAACGCAGTCTGCGGAGGCGGAAGATATGACAGTTTAGTCAGAAATCTCGGCGGAGAGGATACTCCTGCTGTCGGTTGGGCTATGGGTATGGAAAGATTAAATTCTTTATTACCTGAAATTGAACCTGAAAAACTGGACGGTTACATCGTATCAAATTCTCCTGCTGATGCTTTTGCATTTGCACAAGAATTGCGAGCTAAAGGAGTAAATGTCGAATTTGATCTTGCTAATAAAAAATTCACAAAACAACTCGAAAAAGCTTCTAAAGTTGCAAGATTTGCACTTATATTAGGTGAAGATGAAATCAAAGTAAATAAAGTTTCAGTCAAAAATCTCTCAACATCTGAACAAGTAACAATTGACAGAAATGAAGTTATAGATAAAATAAAAGCATAGACAAAGGTGATCAAAAGATATTTATTTGAAATAAAATATCTCAAATTACAAAAAGGATAAAAAAATGGCTAAATCTGTTGATGAAGTAATCTCAAAAATTGCATTTGCTTTTAATCGAGTCTTTAAAGATTTCAAGGGAATTTATCTTTTCGGAATTCACACTGACGGGGAATTACATGATGGAGAAGATATTGAACTAGCTGCTCTTTTTGATACTGAAGATAAGTCAAAAAGAGAGCAAATTTGGCCTATTATCGGAAAAATTGAAACAGAATTAGACGTCTGTATTGACTTATATCCATATACTGAAGAAAGTTTCAAAAAAGATGAAGAGATTTATGAAGAAGTTATGGAAAAAGGAATTTTTTACAACAACAAAGGGGAGCGTAGCCACTCAACACAACAATCAGATTTTAGAGAAACTTAAAGATTTAAATCTAAAAAAAAGCTTAGTTGCTCCAAATAAATTTTAGAATAAAAAAAGGATTTAATAGACATAGTAAAAAAGAGGTAAAAAAAATGAATCAAATTACAATTCGTTCAGACAGACAAGATGACTACAAATTCTTCTACAAAGGTGAAGAAGTGGTTTTAGGAGCAGGAAAAATCATCAGTATTGCAAACGGACTTAACGATGTTGTACTACCAACTTGCGCTATGAAAATTATCAATAATCTCATTGTTATAAAAGAAGACGTTAAACACCACAAAGACGACGAAGAATAGGAGAATTCTACTCCATATCGGCATTGTATCGGACTTTAATTTTTTCGTTTTTCAACAATTAAATCATAACCTAAAATATCGCAAATAGCTTTCAAATCTTTGAAAGTTAAATATTCGCGTTTCAATTTTGCTGAAAAATTCGCAGGTTTCGTATTTTTCCCTGAATATTCGTTTAATTTTTCGGACAAATCCTTTTGCAGCATATATTCTTTGTTAAGAAGAAATTTCACAAGCTGAAAATCTGTCATATCGTTAATAATCATCCTATAATTATAGTTTACCTTGACTTTTGGTGTAAAATAAGTTATATTAATCTATATATAAGTAGCCTTAATTATTTATATATAGATTAATTTATATTTTTGTGGAGGCAATTTAATGGCAGAGTTGTTGAGATTTCAGATAGCAAAATACTATAGCACCAGGGCAGTAAGAGGTGTCATAACTCTTTTCCCTCTCTTGGGAGAGGGTGTGCAAATATTCCTTCCCTTTTTAGGGAAGGTTAGGATGGGTAACAATCAATACCCACCCCAACCCTCCCTAATCAGGGAGGGAGTAACCTGTCATTGCGAGGGTGCTACGCACGTAGACATGTTAGACAATTCATATCAGCATTTGTCATGTAATCGTGAAGGTGCTACGCACGTAGCCCACTCTCACAATATTCGTCGAGCCGCCTTCACTCTCGCTGAAGTTCTCATCACCCTCGGCATTATCGGTGTGGTTGCTGCGATGACTATTCCCACACTTATTCAAAAAAATCAACAAAAAGCACTTGAAGTTTCATTCAAAAAATCTTATGCCAATCTCCATAATGCTTTTAACCTTGTTGTCGCAGAAGGTATACCTGTATTTCAAGGAGATGGTCACGATTATAATTCGGAGTTTGCGCAGGCGGTATACGCTAAATACAAACAGCTTGGATTAATTTCTGATAAAGAGAAAAAGGAATACAGAGAAAATGCAAGAAATTTTAATAAAGAAGCGACAATGCAAATCCCTCAATGCTCACAATATATGGGTTCTTCAGGAGCTTTTATAACACCTGACGGAAGCATACTCTCTATTGTTCAAAACTGCGGAGCTCTGTGGTTTACAATAGATTCAAACGGTTTACATAAAGGCCCTAACGCATTAGGTCATGACATATTCATTTTTAAGAGTTACAAAAATTCAACAAAACTTATACCTGCAGATTTAGAATCCGAGCTTGAATGCGATGATTCCGGAAATTGCCACTATAACAACACTGAAGACACAAAAGACAAATGTTCCAATACAAGTAAATCAAATCTAAACGGGGCGACCTGTGCAACTTATGCGCTCCAAAACAGATGCCCTTGGGATAGTTCTAAAACTTACTGGGAATGTCTGCCGTAATAGCTGAAACATTAATCTTCAACATCAAAGATTTTTGACGCGTTTACATCAAGAGCCTTGGAGATTCTGTAAATCATATTGAGGCTTATGTTTTTATGTCCGTTTTCAACTAGACTCAAATAGTTAACGGAACAATCTATTTTTTCAGACAATACTTCTTGAGTCAAATCTCTCAAATTTCTATAATATTTAATTTTAAGACCTATACGTTTTTTAAATTGATTAAATTCCATATAGTCAAATTATATTAAGAAAACGGAGAAAAATAAACCTATAACAGTATCTGCGTTCCTAAAATAATTCTGTGGCTGTCTTCGGTATTTTCATTATCACAAAATACATAATTTAATATCAAACGTAAAGCCTGACCTTTAATAAAATAATTCAAGCCGACAGAATATTCTCTGCTTTTGTCATTTGCAATATCTCGATTTGGATCGAATTGGTCATAACGAGCTAAAATATGAAGTTTTTGAGTAATTCTATAAGCTATAGTAGTATAAAAACCTGTTGCTTTATCAGTACTTCTATATGTTCCATTATAACCATCAGCTATGGCATATTCAAAGTTTGCCATAAATTTTTTGTACCTGTAACTTGCATAAGCTCCACCAACAGTGTAATCTGTATCATTATGTCCTGCATTCAAGCCCCCGCCTAATACAAGTGTTCCGTATTTCCCATCAGTTTTCCCTAAAGGTTTCAAGTTTACCCAGCCCGTAAATTCAGCTCCGGGGAAAAATTCTTTAAAAAATCTGTCAGAGCTATTTAACGCAACACTATAGTCGATTAGATCATAATCACCTACAACCCTGACACCTAAAGCTCTTGTATTACCAAAAGTTCTTGATATTTGGGAACGCATTGCAAAAGGCAATACATAAGAACTCATACCACCTTCTACACCAACCTGATTTCGGGAATTTCCTACAATTATCTTATGATGAGGAATTCTCGTATTCATAATATATGCATCAGTTACCAAACCTTGCAAATATGTTCTATTTTCCCCGTTCTTAAAGTTAAATTGCAATTTAAAATCGGTATTTTTATCTTTGAAATCCCCAACAACACCGGCTTCCATAAATCCAAAACCGTAATCCGTATCATAATCAGCTCCTGAAAAATCAAATCCCATATTCCCTTGATATGCACCATAAAATTGAACCTTATCAATAGGTCCTTTTTTATATTTAAAAGTTAATTCATCTTTTAGCAAGAATGATGGAATAGTCGTTCTTTCAAGTTTCTTTTTATAAATTCTTCCAAAAAGAGACTCTTCCTCAATCTTAAAAGGATGATCTGATTCCTTATTAGTATCAATAAGGTTATCAAATATAGAGAACTCTGTATCTACGTTATCCCTAATAATATCTTTTTGAACCCAATCATCATTTTTTTGTTTTGAATTTTCAGGAATTTGATTTTCTTTTAACAAATTGCTATCATTTTTAGTAACATCAAGATGAATAACTTCTTGCGTTTCTACAGGACTAACTTCCTTGTACTTAGCTTTTCCAAAAGCAAATACAGGAGGGCAAAACATAGTCAAAATAAGTATTAAAGCTATCCTTTTAAAAAAATAGTTCACAAATATTAATGTAACACAAAATATATGCAAAAAAAATTTTTTTTAGTGTATATTAATTATTATGACAAATGTAACAAAAAAAACTATGAATAAAATTTCTGAAAATAAATATACAAAAATAAAAATTAAAGCCCCTATTGTAGATGCCCTAAAAAAAGCTTATGAAAACCCTACATATCAGTTTCATATCCCAGGACATACAAAAGGTAATGGTTCATTGCCTGAATTTAAAAAATTGATAGGCAAAAAAGCTCTATCTATTGACACTACAGATGAATTTGACGGATTAGGCACATTGCACCCTGCAACAGGACCTATTAAAGAAGCTCAAGAATTAGCTGCAAAAGCATTCGGAGCAAAAAAAACATTCTTTTTACTAAACGGATCAACTGCAGGAAATTTAGCATTAGCAATGGGTTTGACTAAACAAGGACAAAAAATTATTACAAACAGAAACTGCCACAGATCCATTCTCACTGGAATGATTATTTCAGGAGCAGAACCTTTATGGCTTATTCCTGAAAGATTTGATGAATGGGGTATTTGGGGGAATGTTACACCTCAAAGTATTGAAAATATGCTAAAAGAGAATCCTGATGCAGGGATGGTATGGCTTACAAACCCTACTTATGAGGGTGTTGTGTCTGATATTAAATCAATTGCGGATATTTGTAAAAAATACGATGTACCTTTAATTGTTGATGAAGCACATGCCTGCCTTTGGAATTTTAACAATCATCTTCCAACTACTGCTTTAAAACTCGGAGCAGATGCTGTTGTTCATTCTTTACACAAAACAGGCGGAAGCATGAGTCAAAGTTCTATGTTGCATATCGCAGAAAATTCAAAATTAGATTGTGAAGCTGTTGAAAAAGCTCTAAAACTTTTACATACGACAAGTCCTTCTTTAATGCTTTTGGCAAGTCTTGATGCAGCTCGTGCAAATCTTGACAGCCCTAGAGGAAGAAAACAACTTGAACGAGCAGTGCAAAATGCAAAATATTTAAGACGTGAAATTGATAAATTGGAACATATTCATCATCTTCAACCTGATTTTGGCTACAAAACAGATATTACAAAAATATTTATCAAAGATGACAGGCTATCAGGCAAACGTCTTGAATCTATTTTGGAAATTGATTTTAACATAGAGGTTGAAAGTGCTTCAGATGCAGGACTTTTAATTCTTTCTAACATTGGGAACACAAGAGCAGATATGCAGTATCTTGCAAAATGTTTACAACAAATTGATAAGACAAATTACACAGATATCTGCTATTTAGAAAAGAAAAAACATATGCCGATGCTCACACCAATTATTAAAATGACTCTTCGTGAAGCATTTTATTCACATAAAGAAGTTATTCCAAAAGAACAAGCCATAGGCAGAATTGCAGCTGAAGTTATTGCAGAATGTCCTCCGGGAATTGCAGTATTACTTCCTGGAGAACTTATCACGGAAGAACATTTACCATATCTTGTAGATTACGAGACAATAGAAGTCATAAAATAAATAATGTAAACGTACGATTTCAAAACCTCAATTTAGTGATAACATTTTGACGGAGGTTATGAAGATGATTTTGACGAATATTGAAACTGTGCCAGGTATGAATATAGTTGCACAGTATGGTCTTGTTACAGGCAGCACAGTGAGAGCCAAAAACGCAATTAAAGATTTTGGTGCCGGATTAAAAAATATGGTAGGCGGAGAGTTAAAAAGTTATACAGAACTTTTATCAGAAGCCAGACAAGAAGCTATTGCGCGTATGCAACAACAAGCAATCAAACTTGGGGCAAATGCTGTAATAAATATAAGATTAGCAACATCATCAGTTACTGTTGGAGCAGCTGAAGTATACGCATATGGTACAGCTGTAAAAGTTGAACCTAAAGGATAAGTTTATGAATGATATATTATTACTGCTTATTTTGCTTGTAATTACATATTTTACAGGCACAATTATAGAAAAAAAGCATTTCGAAAGTATTAGAAAACGAGAAATTGCACTTATAAAAAAACCTATTGTTAATTTTGGCGCAAAAACTTGGAATACAAATAAAAAAATTAAAAAAATTGAGTTGGTAACAGGTGAATGCGTAATTAGTGGTGATTATTTTAAAAATTTTGTAGCATCTTTAAAAAATCTTTTTGGGGGGAGACTTACTACATTTGAGTCTGTTTTGGACAGGGGCAGGCGCGAGGCAATCCTGAGAATGAGAGAAAAAGCAATAGGTGCAAATTTTATAATTAATACTCGTATTGAATCTGTTATGATAAACGATAACTATGGAAAAGAAAGTGTACCTCAATGTGCTATTATTGCATACGGTACAGCAATAACATATGAATAAAAATCTGGAAGATAAATATATAAGTGTAATAGAAGATAATATAAATGTAGGTCAATCAAATGCAATTGCAGAATTTTTCATTCTACTTGCAGGAATTCTCATTCTATTCTTATTATTGTACTTTTTCGCTGATAAAATTGGTTGTTTTTTCATAGACAGAATGTCAGACAAGACACAAATACAAATTGAAAATACTTTTTCATATGGCATTAATCCGAACATGTATGGTAAAACAGCTAATATAAAAAGACTTGAAACTCTTAGAGATAAAATTGTTCCTTTAGATAAAAAACTGCAAGGTAAATCAAAATTCCCTATTTATGAAGTCCCTGAAAAAGAAATTAACGCATTTGTAACCCCAAACGGAACAATATTTTTTACACGAGGACTTTTAAAAGAAGTTAAAGATGAAGAAATTCTGACTTTTGTACTGGCACATGAACTTGGACATTATGCACACAGAGATCATTTAAAAAGCATCAGCAGAGAAATAATTGTAGGCCTTATAACATCAATTTTTACTTCCCAAAATAATAATATAAACGGAACTCTTAATAGTATTTCAGACCTAAATGGCTTAACATATTCCAGAAGACAAGAGCTGGAAGCTGATAAATTTGCAAATAACATTATTTATCAACTTTACGGAAATAACGATGGTGCAATTGAATTTTTCGAAATGTTAGAGAAAAAGGAAAAATTCCCTGAATTTTTACAATATTTTTCAACTCATCCATCTACAAAACAAAGGCTTAAATTTATTAAAAATGGACGGTAAAATTATGCATATAAAAAACATTTCACAAAAAACTTCATTAAGTATACCTATAATGTGGGGAATATTCAGTATAATTTATACTGTTGCGCTTTTATCAGCCTATTTTATGAGCAATCCAGCTATTTTATCAATAGGAAGTTTTTGTAATTGGATAAAAATTGCATTTAATACTGTCTTGTTAAGCGAGCCTGACGGAACGTGGATGGCTTGGGTTCTATTTGTAATTTTACCTATAGTTGTCTATTTTGGATTTATTTTATCTGTTATTGCAAGACAAAAAGCTGTAAATGAATTTAATTCTAAATTAAATCTCAAATCTATAGATCTCTTACAAGGAAAAATAAATTTTAACTTTAACAGACCACAATACAATTTTGTATGCGGATATAATAATATAAATTCCCTTGAACTAACTATTGTTACAGACCTTGTACATACAAAATACGGATATACAACTGCATTAAAAGAAATTATATTAAATTTTACAGTATTAAATGATAAAAAATTTTCTCTTTCAAATACATCAAGTTTTCCTATGCGAACAATTTATAAAATTATTGACTACACAAGAGGAGTAAATAATTTTACATATAATTTTACAGGCCCGGGTAACCCCAATGATATCAAAGAAAAAATTGATAATTATTTAAATGAAGGTTTTAAACAAATATTATCTAAAGAAGGAGAAAATAATTTTAAATATTTATCAATTGTTTTGTTTACTATAGGAATTATAACTGCATATACTACAAAAGACTTAATTGAATCTGCATACAAAAATAACTTTTTTATAGTATGTTTACCATTTTTTGTAACTATAATTGCATCATTTATAATTGATATTTGGCTTATCGCAGATAAATTAAGAGAAAGAAAACATAGAGGGTACTAATATGAACAAAGATGAATTCCAATCAAGACTTGAAAAGATTGAAAATTTTATTGAACTTATTGACCCTTTAACTTTAGACTCAAAAAGAGGCGAAATAGAAAAACTAATAAAAGAAATAGATGAGCTTCTCGCTTTTGATCCCAAAAATACAGACGTTCTATCTTTGAAAGGATTTTATTACGAATTAATCAACGATTATAATAATGCTATTTTAACTTATGAAAAAATTTTAGAAATTGATCCTAATAATGAAATAGCAAAACAATCTATAAAAGATTGTACCGATTATGAAAAAACTTTTCGGAATTTAGAACAAAGAATTGATAATTGTAATAAAAAATTTAATCCACCGCCAATATTAGAAAAATTACCCGTTAAAATTTTAATATCTGCTAAAATCATCATATTATTAATAGTGTTATTTTATTTATTCCCATTTTTTATTTTTGGGTACCACGATAAAAATATTTTAAAAATCAATAATTATTCAAATTTTCAAACACTAAAAGTAAATCCTGCTTCAGAATATGACTACTTATCGAAACAACAAATCTTTGATATAAGAAAAAAACACGTTGCAAATTCTCTATTTGCAAAAGAAAATTATGAGCCAAATTCAAATGTATTTGGCAGCATAATAGATAACAAACCTTGGTGGGGTTCAATTAAATGTAACCAGTTGAATTATAAAGGCGATTACCACGAAAATATTCAAGGGCCATCAAAAGTCAGCGTACAAATGAATAATCCAAATGCTTTGGTAGGATTGAGTATGCCTTATATTCCTTGGGATATCGGAACTAATAAAGAATTTTGCACCTCAGATTACTCAGATTTTTCACCAATATCATTACAATATGATGAAAAAGATAAATTAATCGTTGCAAAGTACAAATTGACAAAAAAATTCCTAAAGTTACGAACAAATATAAACGGACAATCAACAAGATATGTAATTCAATTATCAGGATTAAATGCCAAAGATTTTGGATATGATTATATGTATATATTTGATACAAAAAATATCAAAATGTATTCAGAATACAATAACGCAACAGAAGATATATCAACTTTTAAAGATTACATACACTTAGGCGGCAGCTGCAAATATAAAGACGGCTGTAATAATATTTCTCCAATGCAAAACAACTTAATGTTTTCAGTTAGAAATCTGCCTGCAGAAATTAATATAAAATTATGGAAAAAGAAACCAATAAATAAATACGAAAAAGGGGATATATATTATAAAATAATTTTTAACTAAAAAAAGACCGACATAGAAAATATGTCGGTCTTTTCTATTCTATTTGATTAATCAAAAACGTAATCAATGATAGCAGCTTCTCTTGCACGTTTAATTGCAGTTGCAATCATTCTTTGGTGCTTAGCACAGTTACCTGTGATTCTGCGTGGAATAATTTTTCCAGCTTCTGTCAAGTATCTTTTCAATTTTGCTGCATCTTTATAATCGATTGATTCAACTTTATCAGCACAAAGACTGCAGTTTTTACGTTTTTTCTTTTCGTCGTTGTTTTGTCTTGCCATTTTTTTTAATTAGCCTTTCTAGCCATTTTATACTACATTACTTACTTTTTATTAGTGCTATAGATCATCTATTATATTTGTTAAAAAGGAATCTCGTCTTCATTGATTAATTCATTAGACATATCATCAGATTCAAATTTAACAATTTCTTCAGTTCCGAATTTTTGATTAGCAGGAGCTTCATCTCCAAATCTTTCAATTGCATTTGCATCAATTTCATAAATCCTTTTTTCAGAACCGTCATCCATTTTCACAGATGCTGTTTGGAGTCTGCCCTCAACTAAAATTCTTTCACCCTTAGATAAAGATGAAACAATTTCATCAAGAGCGTTTCTTTTAGAAAGAACTCTGATAAGAGTTTCTTCTCTTTCTCCAATATTTAGAACAAATGCCGAAACCGCAACATTATTTTGTGTAAAACGTTTTTCGGGAGTTCTATAAACTGTTCCTGTAACTACTGCTTTAGCTATCGACATTTTTCCTTCTTTCTTTTAATTAAACGTTAGCAGTTTTTGCAAGACTAAGAAACATTGTTCTCAAAATATTATCACTTAGTCTCAATTGACGTTTGAATTCAGCAACTTTTTCTTCAGGTAGACTCAATACAGTTGTAACGAAAAATCCGTCTCTGAAATTTTGGATATCGTAAGCTAATTTTTTTCTGCCAGTTTTGTCTGTAGATTCAACTTTACCACCAAGATCAGATACTATAGAACCTAATCTTTCAACAGCTTTATCTACTTCTTCTGCATCTAAATTTGGTTTAAATACAGTTAATAATTCATAATTTTTCATATTTTTCAATATCTCCTTATTCTAGTGTATGCATTAATAATAACATGGAAATATTAATTTTTACAATATATAATCTGCAAAAAAGCTGTAGTTAGCAGAGCCTATAAGGAAGATATCTTTATCAGTATCAAGCTTAGACCCTTGCCATTCAACAAATACAGGGCCTCCAAGCAAATTAACTTTGACTTTATTTTCTGTTAAGTTATTTAAAACACAAGCAACAACACTTGCACATGCTCCTGTACCACAAGCTAATGTAATACCACAACCTCTTTCATAAACTCGCATATCTATTTCCATGTTTGATTTTACTTTTACAAATTCGGTATTTGTTTTTTCAGGGAAAAATTCATGTTTTTCGATATAAGGTCCGTATTTTACTGCTAATTCCATAGGGTCATCTTGGGTAATAATTACACAATGAGGATTCCCCATAGAAACAGGAGTAATATCAAATTCTTTATCTAATGCTTGTAATTTTTTCTCACCCCAGAAAGGTATCTTTCTATCTTCTAAAATAGGCTTACCCATATTTACTTTAATCAGTCCGTTTTCCAACAATTCAGGTTTGATAATACCTGCTAATGTCTGGACGCTGAAAGCTTTTTTGTCGACAAGCTTTTTATCATAAGCATATTTTGCAAAACACCTCATGCCATTACCGCACATTTGAGCTGTTGAACCGTCAGAATTATAAAAATACCAACCTAAATCAGTTTCTTCAGTGTCAGTTTTCGGAATAATCATCCCATCTGCACCAACACCAAAATTTCTATTACAAACTTTTCTAGCAAGTTCGTCCATTTTCATTCCAGTTTTTTCAAATTCGGGGTAATCAATAATTACAAAATCGTTTCCACAACCTTGCATTTTTGTTAATTTTATAGTTTTCATTAATTTCTATCCTTTCAGTTAAGCATATTATAGCATAACCTTAGAGACTTTTAATATAGCTAAATTTAAAAACTTTTCAGCTAGTCCGCCTTTGTATATAACTTTTTTTGCAATGCTGACATCAAACCATTCAGCTCCATCGACTTCTTGAGACAGTGAAAATTTTTCATTTTCTGCTTGAACAATAAAGTTGCAAATAAGTGTATTTGAACCGTCATAATATTCTGATTCGTTAAATTCATAAAATTTTACACCCAAATTAACTTCTTCCTTAATTTCTCTAATAAGTGCTGAAGAAAGATTTTCTCCCTTATTTACATATCCTGCAACCAGAATATTCCTTGGTCTGCCATATTGATGAATCAATAAAATTTTTGAATAATCAGGGTTAAATATAACAGCACTGACAGCCACATTATATTTTGGGAATCTAAATTCTCCACACGTTGGGCAATAAGGAATAAATCCATCACTAATCCCAAAATTTATACATTCTTTTTCAATTAATTCCGCTCCGCATTCACTACAATATTTCATAATATTATTATATGCAAAATTTCTCTTTCTGTATACAAATACTTTTATTAAATTAGGTAATTATATAATCAAATCACATATCAATTATTCTTTTTTGAATTTATAAAATTTTGAAAATTAAATTCATAAAAAGGTTTTTCTATAGAATTAATTTGTTTCGTTGATAATGTTTTTTTGCAATTTTACAGAGATGTTTATTTATCAAAAACGCACTAAAAAAGCCACCTTTGATGGTGGCTTTTAAAATTAGGAGGAGGTGGGATTCGAACCCACGGTACGCGTGAACGTACGACAGTTTTCAAGACTGCTCCAATCAACCGCTCTGGCACTCCTCCATTCGATTGTTTGGACGTATCATTATTTTATTATATCAAAATATTTTGTCAAGATATATGAACAACCATTATTCACATACTAAAAATTATAATTATAAATAAAAAAAAAGCTATGTACATTAGAAGTGCATAGCTGTTGATTAGGGATATGTGTATCTTAGTTCTCTAAGGAGTATGGTTATATATTAGCAAACGAAATATGAAATGAAATCGTAAAAATGTATGATGTTTTACTAAAACAAAATTGTAAAATAATGTAAATATTTACTATACAGGTAGCATAAATAATCTTTTTTAGACTTATAATCAATTGAAATAATACAATTTTTAAAGGAAGCAGTATGCGCATATTACCTATTAATTCTTTCATAACAAAGAAAAATATATTAAATGGAACAAGAGAATTTGTTCAAAATAATGCAACTAATATAACAGATCCTATAAAAGACAATGTCAATTTCTGTGCAGGTGAAGATATAGGTGGTATTGATCTGCTTGCACCTGAAAATGATAATCCTAATGAACCAAGTTTCAAAGACGGTATGCTTGCTGTTTTAGCAGTTATGACTTTCCCAATTTCTTTTCCAATTATCACAGCTTATGAATCATATAAAGATAAACATGCAAATGATTTAAAAACAGATATTGACCCTGATAATATCGAAGAATAGTTTGTGATATAATAATTTTATGTTTGATAGTTTAAGTGAAAAGTTACAAGATATCATTAGCAGAACTCGTAATAAAGAGCTTACTCAAGACAACATGCAGGAAGCTTTAAGAGAGATTAGACGAGCTCTTTTGGATGCTGACGTAAATTTGCGTGTTGTTAAATCTTTTATTTCTTCTATTAAAGAAAAAGCTGAAGGAGAAAAAGTTTTGGAAGGTATTGATCCTTCCCAACAGCTTATAAAAATAGTTCACGATGAACTTATTAATCTCCTTGGGAAAGAACAAAAACCTCTTGATCTTTCAGGTAACCCAAATATTATTATGATGCTTGGGCTTCAAGGATCAGGGAAAACCACTTCTTCTGCTAAACTTGCTGTTAAATTAAAAAAAGATGGAAGAAAACCTTTATTGGTTGCTTGCGATATTTATAGACCAGCTGCAGTTTCCCAATTACAAACTTTGGGGAAAGAAATTGAAACAGAAGTATTTACTATCTCTGATTGCAAAGATGTTCAGCAAATTGTACGTAGTGCAATTGATTATGCTAATCAAAACGGATTTAATACACTTATTTTAGATACAGCAGGCCGATTACAAATCGATACTGACATGATGGCAGAACTTCTTTTAATAGACAGAATTTTCCATCCAAATGAAAAATTGCTTGTAATAGATTCTATGACAGGACAAGAAGCAGTTAATGTTGCAGAAAATTTTGATGCACAATTAACTCTTACAGGTCTTGTATTAACAAAACTTGATGGTGATAGCCGTGGTGGCGCAGCATTAAGTGTATCTTATTGTACAGGCAAACCAATAAAATTAACTGGTACTGGCGAAAAACTTAACGCTCTTGAAGATTTCTATCCTGAAAGAATGGCAACAAGAATTCTCGGTATGGGTGATATTGTATCGCTTGTAGAACGTGCGCAGGAAGTTTTTGATGAAAAACAAGCTCGTGAACTTGAAGAAAAAATGAGTAAGAATAGCTTTTCATACAACGACTTTTTGAAAATGCAAAAACAAATGCAAGCTTTTGGTTCTATGGGAAATTTACTTGGAATGTTGGGGCTTAACATAGGAAAAGATGACAGAGAAAAAATATCCCATGAAGGCGATAAACAATTCAAAAAAATGGAAGTATTTATTTCAAGTATGACACCTGAAGAAAGAAATAATCCTGACTTGATAAATACAAGCCGTAAAAAACGTATCGCAAAAGGCTGCGGTATGGATTTAGCGGAATTAAATTCTTTCATAAAACAATTTGAACAAATGCGTACAATGATGAAAGGTATGTCAGATATGAAAAATATGTTTGGCAAAATGGGTGGCATGCCTGACATGAGCAAAATGGGCAATATGGGAAATTTAGGCGGTCTTGGCGGTTTCAAAGGTAAACTTGGAAAACATGCTGTCAACAAAGCGATGAAAATGATGCGACGTTTCAAATGAAGCATGCTGCTCCATCTGTTAATCAGGTTTTAGTATAAACTTGAAAAGTCTAAACTAAAGAAAAGCGTGTCGCTTCACACAACATTATAAAGTAAAACAAAACTCAAAGGTCTTTTTTTTGAAATCAAAATTTCATAATAAATTAAAAAGGGTTGATGTATGAAAAAAATAATTATTGCTTTAATTATACTTACTTTTTCAAATCTTAAAACTTTTGCACAAGATATTGATGTTAATAAATTTGTCAATGAATACGGACAAGAAGTCCAAAAAACGATAAAAAACAATCTTAAATATACAGGGGAAGAAAATGCAACAACTTCTGTAAGTTATAAAATACACCCTGACGGAAGCGTAAGTGATATAAAAATTGAACATGCAAGCGGAACCAATTTTGATAAAGCAGTAATTGATGCAGTACAAAAATCAACTCCTTTTAAACCTTTCCCAAAAGATATAAATCTCTCGGGCATCAGCATGACAAGCGGATTTCAACACAAAGTTGAAAAATATCAATATGCAAGAATGTCAATTATGCCCGTAGAACCGTCTCAAGAAGTTCAGGAAGCATACCGCCATTACATTGAAAAAATAGGAAAATATATTTTTGACAGAATTCCGACAACATATTCCTATATTCCACAAGAACCGGTAATAAAATGTACAATTTCTAAAAACGGAATAATTAAAAATGTTCAAATAACTGAAACCTCAGGTATTGAAGAATACGATAAAAAAATTATCGAAACTTACACAGGAATGAAAGTTCCGCCATTTCCGGAAGAACTGACTATGTATGAAGAACTACCTTATTCAGCAAGAATAATGAGGCAATTCAGAAGATCTCCAAACCTCGGTATGCCAAATTTTACATTTAAATAAATCTTATTTCTTTTTGATTACAACATTATAACCGAGGACATCAAATACCTCTAATAATTCATTCACTTTAATAGTACCATTTCTCAGTTTATTTGTAAGATTTTCGAGAGAATCCGTCTTATCATATTTATGATTAATATCTACCTTCAACCTTGTTAAAGTTTTCCCCTCAAATGCTGCTATAAATTTAATTAAATTCCTTACATTATCTTTTTTTAAAATATATTCGTTACCCATGTAATAACTATATATTGATTAAGATTTGACAATCTAATCGTATAATGATAATATCTAATTATATCATTAGATATCTAAGCACGGAGTAATATATGAAAAGAGGTTTTACGTTAGCAGAAGTTCTTATAACTTTAGGTATTATTGGAGTAGTTGCAGCAATTACCATTCCAACAATAATCACAAAATATAAAAAAGTTACAACTGCTACGCAATTGAAAAAAGTATATTCTACTTTATCACAAGCTTTTGACATGGCAAAAAAAGATTATGGAGACATGTCTTTATGGGATTTTACTCCAGAAAACCCTACAAATTGAGACTCAACATCTTTGAAAAATTCTTTACAAGCCTTTGCACATAAATATTTAATTCCATATTTAAACGTGGCATCTGACTGCGGGGTAGGTAGTAATGCGTCAAAGGATTGTATATATACCTGGCACGCGTCTGATGGAAGTGAAAATACTATTAACAATTCAAATAATAACAATATTTATAGGTTTATTTTAAATAATTCAAGTTTAATCCTATTAATGTATAATAATTATCAAGGAGATTACTCTGCAGGGAGCGTTTTGATTTATACAGATATAAATGGCGCCAAAAAACCAAACCAAATTGGAAAAGATATTTTTGTAATGCAGTTAGTCGCTAAAAATAATAAACTGCTTATGTATGGATCTGGATTTAATAGAAATTTGTTAATGAATGCCGGAACTTGGGGATGTAGCCAAAAAAGTCCTTATTCAAATGGAAGTATCTTCTGTGGAGCTTTGATACAATTTGATAGCTGGGATATCAAAGATGATTATCCTTGGTTTTAATTTGACTAAAACTTCTTCAATTTTGCATAAGCTGCATCCATAGCTTTCACCCCTTGACGGCCAAAATCTATCGTATACATCATGCTATCACCAATTTTGGTAACTTCTTTGATATGACCTATACCAAGTTTGTCATGGAATACTCTTTCTCCCTCATTAAATACATATTCAATAGGGGTTGTAGTTTCCATTTTTCTTTGACGTTCTGCTTCGGCTTCTTGCTGCATTCGCTCTTTTTGTCTTTTCTCTTCCAACATGCGTTTTATAGCATTATCTTTAAAGAATTCTTTAACCTTTTCTTCATCACGTTTTTTATTTTCTTTGGATTTTACCAAGATTGTACGACTTGGAGTCCTTTGCGGCTGATTTGAAAAAGCTGCATTTTGTCTTTGTCTATCGCTTTGAGAATTACCTGTTGCCAGTCCTCGAGTCGGAGCTACAAAACCTCTTCCAAAACCTGAAGATGGTTTTACATACCCATAACTGTCAGATTGTGCAGCAGAATATGAAAAATCAGATTTTCCGGTACGAGCTTTTGAGACAGCATTTTGGAATGTAGATGTCCCGCTTGTTGAGCCTTCAAAGCCTATTGAGTTCAGTAACTGTCTTGGTATTTCATCAATAAATCTTGAAGGGTTGTAATACTTGTATTCACCCCACATTTGACGACGTTTTGCAGAAGACAGATACAATTTTTCTTCTGCACGAGTAACTCCTACATACATCAAGCGACGTTCTTCTTCCATTTCTGACGGAATATTGAATGTTCTCTGGTGCGGGAATACTCCCTCATCACAACCTGCTAAAAATACAACAGGGAATTCAAGACCTTTTGCAGAGTGCAATGTCATCAAGGTTACGTTATTGGAAATATCGTCCATTCCATCAAGATCAGATACCAATGCAACTTGTTGCAAAAATTCACCCAAAGCATTATCTGATTCTTCAGGAACAAATTCGCCTGCAACATTTACTAATTCCTGCAAGTTTTCAATATCAGCTTCACTTTCAGGAGTATTTTGGGATTGCAATTCTGCTAAATATCCAGATTTTTCAATAACAAGAGTTACAAACTCCTGCAAAGAATATGAGCTCACTGCATTTTTAAATTTCAAAATTAATTCTGCAAAATCTTTCAATTTTGACTGAACTCTGGGTGATAATTCAGATTCTTCAATTTCTTTAATCGCTTCAAACAAACTTACATCTTTTGAATCAGCAAAATCAGAAAGAGCTTTAACAGTAGTATCACCAATCGCACGTTTAGGAACATTCACGATTCTTCTGAAACTTTGGGAATCATCAGGATTATAAATTAATTTAAGATAAGCAATTATATCTTTAATTTCCTTACGGTCATAGAATTTCAAACCGCCATAAATTCTGTAAGGAATTCCAGCAGCCATACAAGCTTCTTCCAACGCACGGGATTGTGAATTTGTACGATAAAGAATTGCATAACGATTATAATCCCCGCCGGAATCTTGTTTGATTTTACTTGCTATAAAATTTGCTTCATCAGCTTCATCTTGAGCTTCATAATAATCAATTAGTTCTCCGTCTCCTTTTTGAGAATAAAGGACTTTATCTACACGTTCAGTATTGTTTTCAATAATTGCATTTGCAACATTCAAAATATTTGCAGTTGAACGGTAATTTTGCTCTAATTTTATTAATTTAGTCTTTTTAAAATCTTTTTGGAAATTCAAAATAATAGTGTAATCAGCACCACGCCAACTGTAAATTGATTGATCGACATCACCTACCACGCATAATGAACGTTCATCAGGAATTTCAGCATCAAGATTTGTGTATAACATATTTATGAGCTTATATTGAGCCATGTTTGTATCCTGAAACTCATCGACAAGAATATGCTGGAAACGGTCATAATAAAGTTGACGCACCTCTTTGCATTGTTCAAGAAGTTTTACGGTGAGCATAAGCATATCATCAAAATCAATAGCATTATTGTTGTTTAAAGTATTTTCATACTCTTCATAAATTGATGCTATTTTTTGGGATTTGAAATCTCTTGCAAATGTAGCAAATGTATATGCATCCTGCATTTTATTTTTTGCGTTAGAAATTACTGATTTTACAAGTTTAGGTTGATATACCTTATCATCTAAATTTAATTTTTTGATAGCTTGTTTAATTACAGCATTACTGTCAGTTTCATCATAAATTGAAAAATTCTTATCTAATCTTTTACCTGACTGAAAACTGTAATTTTCAATATTTTCTCTTAAAATTCTTCCGCAAATACCGTGGAATGTACCTACCCACATGTATTTAACAACATTTTCACCCAAAATATTTCCAAGACGTTCTTTCATCTCTTTAGCTGCCTTGTTGGTAAATGTAACAGCTAAAATATTTCTGGGGCGTACACCATTTTGTATCAAATAAGCTATTCGCGAAGTTAATAACTTTGTTTTTCCACTACCTGCACCTGCCAAAACAAGTAAGGGACCGTTAATTGTTTGAACAGCCTCTCTCTGCTCTTTGTTAAGATTATCCAGTATATTTTCCATATCCCTATTCCCAAAATCAAATTTTTGTGATATAATCAGCATAAACTAAAAATATATAGATTGCAATCAGAAAGTGAGAAAAATGGTGGAAACTGACATGGAAAAAATATTTATGGAGTCTGAAGATAACAATAAAGAAAAACAAAACTCAATTGTAGTCCCAATTGATAACGATATGGATACAGTGGCGTCAGATTCACCCGATACAGTTGATGAATTGGCAATGGAATTAGCTACAATTCAACAATCCGCAAAAAAAATTGCAATAATCGGGAGTCGTAATTTACCAATTACTCATCAACAAATGATTGAAACTTTAACAACTGCACTTGTAATGCAAGGTAATACTATAATTACTTCCGGCGGTTCTTCAGGAACAAACGCTGCTGCAATAAGAGGTGCAATGAAAGCTAACCCTGATAAATTAAAAGTTATTTTACCTCAAACTATTGGTCAACAACCTTCTGATGTTCAAAATCAACTCATCGGAGTTCCTAATATTGTAGAACATCCTGACAGAGCTATGATGACATTAGCAGATGCTTCAAGAGTTTGTAACAGAGAAATTATTGATGATTGTAATCAATTAATTTGTTTCTTGTCGCATACAAGTAAAACTTTACATAATGCAGTTCAATACGCTGAAGAAGGGCATAAAGTCATTACAGTATTTTATTTAGATTAATTTTTTAATTTATCCTTATAATTTATTAAAAGAATAATTTCTATTCTTAAATAAATTAAACTATAAATTAAAATTGTAGGAAAATTATGTCAGAAAAATTAAAAAAATTAACAGGTAAAAACAAAAATGATTACGTATCTGCAGCTTCAGATTTAGTTAACATTCCTGATATTGAACTTTTTAAAGAGCTTATTGATAATGATGGATTTCTTTTTCCATTTGTTAAACAGAATGTTTCAAATCGCCTGAGCGAAGCTGTTAATCAAGATAATTATAAAAATTTATTTGATTTAATGAAATATTACTCACCGGATTATGAGGATTTTATAATATCTTCGCTGGTAAAATACGCAAATGAAGATATTACCGATGAAATGCTGGAAAAGCTCGAAAATGGAACTATTGATGAAAAAACTTATGCAGCAAAATATTTTTATTATATACAGGATTCATTATCAATTGATTTACTAAGAGCTAATGCCCATTCCAACAATCAATATCTTTCTGCGAACTGCGCTTCTACATTAGGAATTATGAATGTTAAAGAATCATATAACATGGCAGTTACAGGGCTAAATAACGGAGATGATTTCGAAAGACTTTCTGCTGTTAAGTTTCTAGTAGCATATGGTAATAAAGAAGCATTACCGGCACTTATAGAGGCAATGAAAACTTCTGCTATGGCAGAAAATATTGCAGGAGAAATTCCTTATCTTGAAAATCTTTTTAATATTTTAGACAACAATTATCAAGATGGACTTTTACTTTTAAACTACATTATTAACGGACTTGGAGAAATTCTTGATTTATCGGTTGTTTTTGATTTTGAGTTATATGAAGTATTTGAAAAAATTATTCACAATAATGACAGCAAAACTGCTGTTGTACTTTTAAACGCAAAAGAAAAATTCAATATTTTAACCGAAAATGATGAATATCTTTTTGATGCAGACAAAGATACCAAAAATGAAATTAATGATATACATAAACTTTTAAAAAGTGTAAATGCTAAAGAACTTGAAAAATATGTAAATGAAGAATTAAATGAAGACAGTCCTTTTGTATACACTGCACTTGATTTTGCAAAAGATATATATGCAATTAGAGAACTTTTAAAATCAAATAACCAGACAATTATTTTAAAAACTGCTGAAATTTTAAAACAATTAGGGAGTTTTGATGAAACCGCAAGAACAGTAGCGCTTTTGAAAGTTACCGATATAAATATAAAAGCAATTATTCGTGCTTTATAAAATTTTCATGTTAAGATTTAAGTATGGAATTTGCAGAAAAAACTATTGAATCACAATTAATTTTTGATGGAAGAGTAGTAAAACTATATAAAGATAGAATTGAACTTCCAACAGGCAAAGAAAGTTTTAGAGAAGTAGTCAAACATTCAGGCGGGGTAGTTATTTTAGCATTCAAAGGGGAGAAAATCCTTTTGGTAAAACAATTCAGATACCCGATGAAAGAAATTTTATATGAACTTCCTGCAGGAAAACTTGAAATAGGAGAAGATCCTTTTGAAGCAGCAAAAAGAGAGCTTGAGGAAGAAACAGGTTATTGCGCAAATAAATGGACAAATCTGGGTTTTGTATATACATCACCAGGTTATAGTGATGAAAAATTGTATCTTTATAAAGCTGAAGACTTAGAATTCACTCACTGCCATCCTGATGAAGGTGAAATTATCCAATCATTTGAATATAAATACTCTGATGTTTTAAAAATGATTGATAATGGAGAAATTAATGATGCAAAAACTCTTTGTGCACTAATGAGAGCTCAAATTAAGGGGTAAACTATGTCTATAGAAACAAAAACTAATATTAAAATGGTTGCAACAGATATTGACGGAACAATTTTAAAATGGGATTTTGGATTTACACCTGAAGTAAAAAATTGCATCAAAAAATTATCCGCAAGCGGTGTAAAAGTAGTACTTGTTACAGGCAGAATGCATAAAGCTGCAACATTTCTCGCTGATGAATTAGGACTTGATACCCCAATTGTTTCATACCAAGGAGGTATGATAAAAGAAAATAAAAAAGATGGGGAAGTCTTTTATCGCAAAGATTTAGATCCTGAAAAAGCAAAAGAAATTATAAAATGGGCCCAAAATAATAATATTCATATAAATCTTTACATGGATGACATTTTATATGTAGAAAATGATAATGAAACAATTAAAAAATACACGGATGCAAGGTTTATAGAATACAAAGTATGCCCTTTTGACAGTTTAGAAATAAAAAATGTCAATAAAATTCTAGCTATTAAATACGATGATGCAGACACTGTTACAGAATGGGTAAACTACCTGAGCAAATTATACCCTGAGTTATATATCGTAAAATCAACTCCATATTTTTGTGAAGTATCAAATAAAGATGCCAAAAAATCTTGTGCTGTAGAATATCTTTGTAAAAAATGGGGTATAAAAAAAGATGAAGTTTTAACAATAGGTGATCAAAACAATGATATAGAATTGTTAAAAGCAGGAGGAATCAAAGTTGCGATGGGTAATGGCACAAATGAATTAAAAGAATGTGCTGATTTTATAACTGATACTGTAGAAAATAACGGTTTTGTCAAAGCTGTAAACAAATTTTGTTATATGAGGTAATTATGTATAGAGTCGGTCTTGGATACGATATTCATAGATTAGAAGAAAATAGAGATTTAGTTATCGGCGGAATTAAAATTCCTTATGAAAAAGGACTTTTAGGACATTCAGATGCAGATGTCTTAATTCATGCAATAATCGATGCAATGCTTGGAGCACTTGCACTATCAGATATCGGCACTCTTTTTCCTGATACCGACGAAAAATATAAAAATGCCGATAGCAAAATACTTTTAAAAAAAGTATATGAATTGATAAAAAATAAAAAATATTACATCGAAAATATTGATAGCAACATAATTGCAGAAAAACCAAAAATGATGCCTTACATCCCTAAAATGAAAGAAGTTTTATGCGAAATTCTTTCAATTGAACCTGAAAGACTATCCATAAAAGCTAAAACCCATGAAAAAATGGATTCAGTAGGACAAGGGCTTGCAATTGAAGCAAATGCCGTTGTGCTTATGAAAAAGGTCTAAAAACAAATATGCAAAATGACAAATCTATAAATGCCGATATAATTCAAAAACTAATAAATAAAGCAGAAAAAGATTACCAAAAATTTTCAACAGCATTAATTCCAAATATTAATAATATTTTGGGTATAAGATTACCAAAATTAAGACAAATAGCAAAAGAAATCTATAAAAGCGGTGAGTGGGAAGAGTTTATTAATCAAAAAAAATGCAATTATATGGAAGAAATTATGCTGCAAGGAATGATTATAGGACTTATTCAAAAAAATCCCGACGAAATTCTTGAATATGTCAAAAATTTTATCCCTAAAATTGATAACTGGGCTGTTTGTGATACATTTTGCAACAGTTTAAAATTTACAAATAAAAATAAAGAAATTGTATGGAATTTTATTCAACCATATTTGCAATCAAAAAAAGAATATTATATACGTTTTGGTTATGTAATGCTGCTTTCATATTTTATTGAAGATAAATATATAGATAGAATAATCAACCTGATTGACAATTTCAAAGATGAAAGATATTATGCCAAAATGGGTGCAGCGTGGGCACTTTCAATATGCTATATCAAATTTCCACAAAAAACTTTCCAATATTTAAAAAAATCAAATTTAGATAATTGGACTTTTAATAAAAGTATTCAAAAAATTTGTGAATCCTTAAGGGTTGATAAAGAAACTAAAACTATGCTAAAGTATTTAAAGCGGAGATAGAAAATGAATATAGTTACAGAAAAAAAATTTGCAGCAGGATTATCAATTACATCCAATGCAATAATAATCATTTTAAAACTCGCAGCAGGAATTATCTCAGGTTCAATTAGTATAATATCTGAAGCTATACATTCATTAAGCGATTTTTTAGCCTCTGTTTTAACTTTTTTTGCAGTAATGAAATCTTCTGAACCTGCCGATGAATGCCATCCGTTTGGGCATGGCAAATATGAAGATATGTCAGGATTTATAGAAGGCGGATTAATTATTTTTGCAGCATTATATATTATTTACGAAGCTTGTAACAAATTATTTATACATAACGGCTTTGAAGTTGATACAACATTAGGTATATATGTAATGCTTTTTGCAGTAGTTGCAAACTCCTTTGTGAGTGCAATTTTATTTAAAGTAGCAAAAAAATCTAATTCTATATCACTTTTTGCAGACGGTGAACATTTAAGGACTGATATATATTCATCACTTGGTGTAATGCTAGGATTAGTTCTTATAAAATTCACCGGAATATACATTCTTGACCCGATTATAGCAATTCTTGTGGCATTATTCATTTTAAAAGCCGGTTTTTCTATTTCAAAGGAAACATTAAATAATCTGCTTGACGGCTCATTGCCTGCGGAAGAATTAAAAATCATAGAAAATATAATAAATTCATACAACAACAAAAATGTAAAAGGATACAAAAATCTTAAAGCTAGACGTTCTGGACCGTCTAAAGATATTGAAGTAACAATGCTTTTTCCAAAAGATATGACCATAAATGATTGCCATAATATTTGTGATGAAGTGGAAGCATTGATTAAAAATAAATTAGGAACATCAACAATTTTAATACATGCTGAACCTGAGCAACATTCCAAAAGAATTCAGTAACAATCATTTTGACTTTGTCATTTTTATCTGATAGTATATTAATGTTGTTTACTTACTAAAAGATACTAAAGGTGATTTTATGAATTATAAAGACCTTCCTAAATGTCCGGTAGAAACGACATTGAAATTAATTGGGGAAAAATGGAGAATTTTAATTATACGAGATTTACTCAACGGCACAAAGCGTTTTGGGGAGTTAAAAAAAGCTTGCAGCGGTATTTCTCAAAAAGTTCTTACAACAAATCTTAGAGCCATGGAAGAAGATGGTCTTGTAAAAAGAGAAGTCTTCGCACAAGTACCGCCAAAGGTTGAATATACTTTAACAGATGTAGGATATAGTCTTGCACCTGTTTTAAATGCTATGGCAAGTTGGGGGACTGATTACAAAACTTTTTTGAAAATATTAGCCAAAAGAGGTTAATATATTATTGTAATTTACCGTGTCGGGTAATATTAGGAATATTTTAATTATGTATAATACTTTACATAAAATAGTAAAAATTATTTTATCATGTATTATATATGTAGGAGAAATTATTAATGAAATTATTTGCTGCTATTCAAAAAGCTCTTCCGGAAAAATTTGAATCATACAAAACGGATAATATGCATCTTAAACTCTTGTATTCTCAAGCGGATACTCATACTCGTGAAGAAGTAATTTATAGAAGAAACGGAAAAACTATTGACAAAATAATTGAATTTGATAAATTAACAGGTTCTAAAATAAAAACAACTCATTATGATTACTTCAATGACAAAAAAATTCGCTCAATTGATGAATATGACAGAAAATCAGGGAAAAAATTAAGAACGATTAATTATGTTCTATACAAATCTGTTGACGAATACGATCTACAAACAGGGAAGAAATTAAGAACAATAAATTTTAACGTAAAAGATGATACAAAAATTTCTTCAATTCAAGAATATGATCTTGATACAGGCAAAATTGTAACAATTTCAATATATAAAAGAGATGGAAAAACTGTTAGTATAATCAAAAAAATTGATCCGCAAACAGAAGAAGTTACTAGTTGGGTTAATAATAAAAACCTTAATTACAAACCTGTTGAATTACCGAAAACAATGACTAGAACATATGATAATATTAAATCAATTGACAAAAAAAATAATGAAGATATCGCCAAATTAATTGATAATTTGTACAAAAACCAATTAAAATTTGAAAATATTCAATAGTTCAGAAATCAATGGTATATAACAAAAGTATAATTTTAAATAACAACATCAAAATTCCAATTTTAGGTTTGGGTGTATATAATAGTGGAAAAGAAACCACTGTTGCAGTAAAAAAAGCAATTGAGATCGGCTACAGACATATAGACACTGCTAAATTCTATTTTAATGAAGAGGCTGTCGCAGAGGGGATAAAACAAAGCGGTATAGACCGCAAAGAAATTTTTATTACAACAAAAATTTGGAATGATGACATGAGATTACATAGACAACATCAAGCAATTGAAGAAAGTCTTAAAAATCTCAATACAGATTATATAGATTTATTTTTAATTCATTGGCCTGTAAAAGATGTATTTATTGAAACATGGAAAATTATGGAAGAATACTATAAACAAGGAGTATTCAAAGCTATTGGCGTAAGCAATTTTCATAAACAGCATCTTGAAGAACTTTTGAAATCTGCAGAAATCGTACCTGCTGTGAATCAAATTGAATTACATCCTTATTTAACTCAAAATGAGCTGGTTGAATACAACCAAAAAAAAGGAATTACTTGCGAATGCTGGAGTCCTATTGCAAGAGGATTAATTTTTAAAGACGACACAATTGCCTCAATTGCTAAAAAATATTCCAAAACAATTTCGCAAATAGTTTTAAGATGGGAAATTCAAAGAGGTCTGGTAGTACTTCCAAAATCAGTACATGAAGAAAGAATTAAAGAAAATGCGGAAATATTTGATTTTGAATTAACTCAAGAAGATATGGAAACAATCACAAGCCTTAATCAAAATAAACGCGTAAATGAAGCTTCAAACCCTGATAATTTTACATTTTGAAAATTATACAGGTTCTTCTTCATTTAATACTTCATCTACAAATCTTGCAGGATTATCAATTATATATTGCAATTCTTCAGGAGCTTCAATATAACCGTATTCAAATCTTTCAGAATTATGTGCAAAAGAAACTGTACCATAATCAAGTATACGACCGACTGTAGTTTGAGAGACTTCAAGCATGCCAAGCCTTGATAATGGAATATCAACTTCTTCGGGGTTTAAAACACCTATTTTGATATGAGCATATTTAGTTGTAATTACAATCTTATCAGAATTATAACGCATAATTGGATATACTATAAGAATTAATAACAATGCAACTATAACCCAACTAAAAAAACTATGAGTATTTAGGAAAATAAACCAAAAATAAATAAAAAATACAGGAGTTAATACAACAGGCCAAAATAAAGCCATCCAATGTTTTTTTATATCACAAAGCACAAGCTCTTCAGAATTTTCATCAGGCAATTTATATTCAGGCTCATCATTATTTGGCTGATGATTATATTCCATTTTTTCAGGCTGATAATGATGGACGACATATTCCTGATTATTATTTGCTGAAAAATCTTCAACATTAACTCTTAAATCAGAACCACAATATCTACAGAAATTATCATTATCTTTTATTTGTTTACCGCAATTTGGACAAAACATCATATACTCCTTTGCTAGCCAATTTTAGCATATGAATTGACTTTAGTCAATTAAAGATATATTATTAATTTCAGGAGATTTTAAATGAATAAAGCCGAATTGTTAAAATTATATAATCAAGATTTAAATGAACTTTTAAGTCTTTCGAAAAAGTTTGTTAAAAATAATATAGAATTTTGTTCACTAATAAACGCACGCAACGGCAAATGCTCACAAAATTGCAAATATTGTGCCCAAAGTTCACATTATTGTACTAATATCGAATCATATCCGCTTATAGAATTGTCTAAAGTAAAGGAATCTGCAATTGATGCAAAAAAACATAAAGTATCAAGATTTGCAATAGTTACATCAGGAAAAACTCCTGATGAAAGTGATTTTGATAAAATTCTTGGAATGATTAAAGAAGTAAACCAAATTGACGGACTAAAAAGTTGTGCTTCAATAGGAATATTAAATGAAGAGCAGGCAAAAAAGCTTGCCGAGACAGGTCTCAAAAGATTTCATCATAATATCAACACTTCGCAATCTTACTATCCTGAAATATGCACAACACATACATGGCAAGATAGAGTTAATACTTGCAAACTTGTTAAAAAATACGGTATGGAATTGTGCTGCGGAGTAATCCTTGGAATGGGTGAAAGTGTTGAACAAAGAGTTGAAATGGCACTTGAGCTTGCGGAAATACAACCTGATTCAATTCCTATTAATATCTTAATGCCAATTCCTGAAACACCTTTCGAAAATTATTTTGATAAAATTGATGAAGAAAATGTATTAAGGACATTGGCAATATTTAAAATAGCAAATCCAAATTCAATTTTACGTCTTTGCGGAGGCAGAATGAGATTATCAGAAGAAAATCAACAAAAAGCTTTAACACATTGTGTTGAAGGACTCATGGTTGGAAATTATCTCACTACCATTGGTAAAGATGTAAATGAAGATATCAAAACAATTAATAGACTTGGATTAGCAATCAAATCTTAATATATATTTACAATTATTAAAGATTTTTCATTTACCTTCCGTAACAGTAAAAGTTAGAAAGGTAGAAAAATGAGTGATGATAAAAAGGTTAAATGGCATCCTCCTATGAGAATAGAAAATAATCCTATAAATAATTTTCAAAATTCAATTAAAGAACCGATAAATGAAAATTTTTCTTCATCGATATGGGAAACTCATAATCCAAAAGCAAAACTTCCTAATGATGGCCCTGCATTATCAGGGAGAACACACAGTCTGTATTCAGGCTGGAAAAAAATTCTTACTGCAGAAGCAGAATATGAAAAAATAATAAAACCTAAACGTTTTAAATCAGATCCACATATTTCCAAAAAATTTTTTGATGAAATTGAAAAAACAGCAAAAAAATTAGGATGCACACCTGAAGATTTAGCTGCAATAATATATAAAGAATCACATTTTGACCCATCAGCAAGAGATACTACAGGAACTTACCATGGGCTAATACAAATGGACGCTACTGCACTTGAAAATACGATTAAATTTGCTCAAGAAAAATTAGGAGCAAAAAGTCGTATTAGAAAAATTTCTTATAATCAATATAAAAAACTGCCAAGAGAAGAGCAAATAAAATATACAGAAACATATCTGCAATATAGAATAAATGAAAAAGGTCTATCCGGTAAAAAGCTAACTGCAGGACAATTATATACATTAATTCGTAGACCGACTGATATTAATAAACCAAGTATTGTCAGAACAAATCAAAAAATAATCAATGACGTAAAAACAAAATATAAAAATAACCTAAAGTTATTAGACACAAAAGGTTAACAGTTATTTTTTGCTAAATTTATCAGAGGCAAATGTCGAAATTAAAGGAATAATGGTATAATATATTCCTCCAAGTATTAATGCAGGTTTTACAACCCTAATTCCCTTGATATAAGTTTCAAGTTCCGCAGAATTTTTATTAGCTTTTTTAAAGTTTTCAATAAATTTTTCAGTAGGTTTTTTCAATAATCTATTTAGGGCATAGCCGCCTGCTATAGACAACCCTGTTGAAATTTCTGCATTATACATAAGAGCTTTTTTCCTGTCTTTTTCAATTTTTTTATTGCTATCGACCTGAGCTACAAATGCTCCTGTTGCCATAATATCAGTTAAAGACATAATATGCTGTTCAAAATTAGTATTGCTGAATTTTTTAGACATATTTTTTACAAAATCAGTCCCCATTAAACTACCTATTTTCTTAGACAATTTATTTATAACTTTATCATCAAATCCTTTAAATGAGATTTCTCTATTGTTTTTATTTTTATTTTTCTTTGGAAAAATCGACATCAAAGGGGGAATTAATGCACAAGTTAACATTGATTTTGGAACAGCAATTAAAAAACCTAGTCCTAAATCAAATAATTGAGTCGCAAACATAAATCGTTTAGATTTTTTAAGAGATTTTTCACCGGCTTGCAAAAATTTTATCGTTTTTTTATTTAAGAATTTATTCGGATTATCAACAATATTTTTTATAGCATTAGAAACAGGTAAAGATGCACCAAGCATAACTAAATAACCAATCATCGAAGATGCAATAGATTTTGTACAAGCATACTTTTTATTTTGCAAATCCGTTTTTGGAGTAGCCATAATCGAAATCGGTCTTGCAATTGAAGAAAGGACAAAAGATGCTGCTCCAACAAATAAGCAACTACGATTAGCAGCAAATTTTAATCCTTTTTTTAAAATATTACTTGTGTAAATTGGCTGTACATTCATTACAATTCATTATACAATGCTCATAATGAAATTCACAGAATTTATAAAAAAAGAATCTCAAGGTTGGAAAAATTTTGAAATTATAAGTTTGATAATTGTTCTTTTAATTATTCTTATTAATGGAATAATCCTAAAAGACAGTTATGCAGCTATAATTAATGCAATTTGCGGAATTCTATATACAATTATTGCAGGTAAAGGAAAAATTTCATGCTACATTTTTGGGCTTCTTGGATCAACATGTTATATTTTCCTCTCATTTAAAAATTCTTTATGGGGCAATATGCTTCTTTATCTATGTTATTACATACCAATGCAAGTTTTGGGAATTTTCCAATGGAAGCAGCATCTTAAAAGTCATTCAAAAGAAATAATAAAAACTAAATTAAATATCAAAGAACGCATTAAAATAAGTATTATTGGCATTTTAGGCTGTATTATTGCAATTTTTATTTTGAATTACTTCAATGACAAAAGCCCGATAATAGATGGGATTACAACATTTTTATCTGTTTTAGGAATGTATTTGACCGTAAAAAGAGCTATTGAACAATGGATTTTGTGGATGATAGTAAACGGTCTTTCATTTATAATGTGGCTGAATCTTGTAATATTACATAATACAAAAGCATATTCTACAGTTTTAATGTGGGGAATATATTTTGTACTGGCAATATATTTTTACATCGAATGGAAAAAAGAACTTAACCAATTTCAAACTTGTCAGATTGAGCAATCTTAACATCATCAAATAAAAAGTTTAGAATTTGTTTTTTATCTTTTTTATAAACACTTTTTGTCAAATCTACAACATCATTTGATACGAACCACGTATCGGTTTCGCCTAAATATGCAATGTTATTTGAATAATTGCCACCTTTAAATTTTGAATATGGAATAAAATTATTATCTAAAAACTGAACAAATTTATCAAAAAGTTTTGTACTATACGGACTATTAATATTATTTTTTTTAGATCCGATTACAAATGCTGTTAAATTATCCGACAATAAATTAACTTTATTATTGATAAATTTTTCAACTGATTTAAACTTTTTAAAGAAATCACTTGTCAAATGCAATAAACAAACATCTTCTGTATCATGATCGACAATTCCAACGGCAGTACAATCAAAGATATCACAAGAAAAAGCGGATTTTCCTTTTACTGTTTCTTTAATTGTCCAAGGGAAATCAACAGACTTTATATTTTTCGCTGATTTTACAACTTTTTCAAAATCATCAGCTGAAACTAATTTTATGTTAGATGTAAATGAAATATTATTCATAGGATAAGTAAAACATCTAAAAAATTTTTTTGACCTGAATGATAAAATTTACAAATTATATATAAATTTTTTAAAACTTATTTTTGTAATAGTTAAGTATTGTTAAATAATTATTTAAAAAAAAATATTTTTAAAGTATGCTTGGTGTGTGTATTCAAACACAAAAGAAAGGGACGGAATCTATGCCAAAATTTAATTTATTGTCATATATTATGCCTCCTGAAGATAAGATGTTTTTTACTTACTTTCAGGATAGCGCAGAAATTTGTCAGAAAACAGCAATATTATACGATCAGATAATGCATAATCATTTGAATGATGAATATAAAGAAAAAGCACTTAAATATAAGAAGAAAGGGAAACTTTCATACAAGGCAGTTCTCAAACAACTAAACAAAAGTTTTATTACCCCAATTGAAAGAGAAGATATCCAAACAATTGCCGTCCAATTAAATAAAATTACAAAAAAAATTGCAAAAGCCTGCTTGAATTTAGAAGTGTATAGATTAAATGATTACACTGAAGAAATGAAAGAACAGGCTTTAACTTTAGTACAAGCAACAGATAAACTCGCAGAAATTATCAAATTATTCAAAAAAGTTTCTGATGTTGAAAAAATTACACAATTGAATATTGAAATGAAAGAAATCGAATCTCACGGTGATGAAATTCTCAGACGCGCTATGGGGAATTTATTTTCAGGAAAATATGAAGCCCTTAATGTTATTAAATTAAGAGATATGTATAAAGAAATAGAAAACGCATTTGATGCTTGCTTCTACGTATCAGATACTATCTTGAATGTAGTTTTAAAACAGTCATAGGGAAATTTTAGACATGTCAATTACAATTTTTATTTTAATAGCTGTGGTAATAGTCGCATTAGCATTTGAATTTATAAATGGATTCCATGACTGCGCAAATGCTATAGCTACCGTAGTATCAACAAAAGTTTTATCACCAAAACAGGCTGTACTTTTTGGCGCAAGTTTGGAATTTATAGGAGCATTAACAGGTACACATGTTGCAAAAACAATCGGAGCAGGTATTGTAAATGCAGATATGATTACATTAACAGTAATTTTTTGCGCTCTTTTAGCAGCTGTAATATGGAATTTATTTACTTGGCTGCTTGGGCTTCCTTCAAGTTCATCTCATGCACTTATCGGTGGACTTTTAGGTGCGGCAATTGTAAAAGCAGGGCCGAATGTAGTACATTTTAGTACTCTTATGGATAAAGTAATAATTCCAATGTTCACTTCACCTATTTTAGGTTTTTGCGTCGGTTTTACTTTGATGCTTTTAATTGCATGGGTAATTATTATTTTGAGAGAAAATCCTCAAACAGTAAATAAACAATTCAGAAAATTACAACTAATATCCTCAGGTTTAATGGCATTAAGTCATGGATCAAATGATGCTCAAAAAACTATGGGTATAATTACACTGGCACTTTTAGCCGGAGGAGTATTACATAAAGGTCCATCAGGAGAATTTGAAATTCCACTGTATGTAATTCTCACTTGTGCAATAACTATGGCAGCAGGAACAATGAATGGCGGTTGGAAAATTATTAAAACAATGGGACATAAAATAATTAAATTAAAACCAATACATGGATTTGCAGCAGAAACTTCTGCAGCAGGTCTAATTTTGACAGCCTCACATTTTGGAATTCCACTTAGTACAACACATGTCATATCAACAGCAATTATGGGAGTCGGATCAACATTCCATGCTCACGCCGTAAAATGGAGAATAGTTGGGAATATCGTCATAGCTTGGGTCGTAACAATTCCAGCTTGCATGCTTATTTCTTCAATAATTTATTATTTAATTTATAAAATAGTGTAGAATTATATTATTTTTACATACGCGAAAGTAAAAATATTCATCATCAATATTTGTTACATATCTTGCAAAATAAACAATATTATAATTTTCTCTTAAATAATATTTTTAGTCTAATTGGAAAACTGTTTTGATTTAGCTTTATTTTGAGTAGGGCAATAGTAGGGAAAAATTAAAAATTAGATACATAATAAAAATAATATTAAAACCTTAACCCTTGCTATTCTTAGCAAATAAAAATAGCAAGGGAGAGATTCGAACTCTCGACCTCACGGGTATGAGCCGTGCGCTCTCACCAGCTGAGCTACCTTGCCATAAATCTAATATTTAATTGACAAAATTTATTCTTGCACAAAATATTTTAATTTTCAAGTATTTTATTTACATTTGGTTTTTCCATCCCAACTTAAATCATCACAATGCAGATAATCCATATTACCGTTAAATAAAACCCACGCAGCACAACCAATTCCATCGCCTGTTAAACAATTAGATTCAAATGGGTAACAATCAGAATATTGAATATCCTGTACTCTTTTTTTCCCAATAGGGGATATTTTATCTCTCAACAACACAAAATAAAAAGTATCTTTCCCTAGTACATTTGGTCCTTTTTGACCATTAATATCAGTTATAATATAAGCACATAACGATCTAGAATCTGTGTTGCAGCCTGAATACAGTGAATAAACATGGAATGAAATTCCATTTGGTAAGTTAAAAGATTTCCCTGGCGTTTGATTTTGGAGGAAATCACTTCCATCTAATCCTTTATAAGAAGTTGCAAAACATTTATTTGTACCTCTTGAGCTTCTTTGACACAATTTTACAGACTTTATAAAAGGTAATAAATTGTCTACAATAATCGCTCCACCTTGTGCATCCCTTTGTACATTCCACTGATCAACAGTTCCATACTCATTTACTGCCATATGAACTGCTTGATCCAAAGTACTGTAAGCAACTTTTAAACTATTGATATACTGCTGTTCCTGATACTTAGAAATTAGTGAAGGTATTGTCAATGCTGCTACAACTCCGATAATTCCTAAAGTAATCAATACCTCTGCTAACGTAAACCCGAATATTTTTTTCATTAACTCTCCGCTATAATTGTGATGATATACATTACCATTATAACAGATTTTTTTACTTTTGCAACCCCCGAAAACCTTTGTAGAAAGCCTTAAATCGCCCCCCCCCCGAAATTCTGTAATCCGTCAAATCTTTTCA
>CASERN010000003.1 GCA_949290355.1 uncultured bacterium
GTAATGGGCAGATTTAAAGGAAATAAAGAGATAGAAGCAGCAGTAGACGAATTGATAAAATATTCAGAAACATTGCCAAAGAAATAGACAGGGGTATATATGCAAGTAAGAGAAATAAGACAACAACCAATATATATTCCATTAAAAAAAGATAAATCATTAATATCCCAACAAACTTCTGTAAATTCTACTGCTCAAGGTTCTATTAATAATAGAATAAATTTTAAAGGTGATAGATATACATTAAACATAAATAGAGCAAAAGATATTTTTTATTCTGAAATCCCAGCTTATCACAAAGAAAAAGAAGAAATATTTGATTGTTATTTAAATCCGCTTTTTAATAGTAATTCTTTAAAAATAAAACCTTCAATTTTGTTATGTAGTATTGATGATTCTATATTGCATAAATTTAAAGATGGTATAATGTCTTCAGCTAAACATATGGGGCTAAATTGTATTGATTTTACTTCAGAATTTGAAAAAACATCTTGGGATGAGAAGCTTAATCAGCAATTAAATAAAAATAAAGAAATTTATGAGAGAACCGGTAGACGTTCTATTATATTTATAGATAATGCAGAAAAAATTATAGGGATGAATGAATATGATGCGGAATCTCGTTCTGATTTCAATTTTGATAAAGCTGATTTACAACTTTTGAAAACAAACAATAATATAGATATAATTAATAAATTTAAAACATTAACTGATATATGTCATAAAGTTCCTAACACCTTTAATGATGGTTATGCGACAACATTTATATTTACAACAACTTATCCCCATATAATTCATCCTGATTTCCGTGATGGTAAGATGGAGAGGAAATATATTGAATTGCCTCAAAAAGAAAATTTTTCAAAATTATTGACGGAAGATTTGGACATTGCAAAGAATGAAATATTACCATTAATTAGTAATTTAAATATGATTAATGAGTTAAGTAAATTAGAATTTGTTCCTAATACTTATACTTTGTCATTTTTTAATATTTTGATGTCTCCAAATCAATTTAACGGAGCTTATTCTAATGAAAAAATAATTAAAATGATGAAGAAAGCGATTTTTAAAACTTCAGAAACCACAAACCCTAAGAATTTTTTTCTGGTTTTAGCCGATGTTATCTGTAAAACATCAAGGGACATTTCACAAGATGAAGTGAAAAAGTATAATTTAGTTAGTAAAAATTATAGTTCCGGCATTGATAAATATGAAATATTGCAGGCAATGAACAATGATGGAATGCTCGATATTAATGAACAAAAAGAGTTGGATGAAATAATAATAAAAGAGAAAAAATATGGTCAGTATCTTTCAGATAAACAAAATTTAGATTTACTAACTCCTGATGAAGAAGTTATCTTAGAAAAATTAAAAAACAGATATACTAATTTTAAATATGCAATTATAAGAGATATTCCATATAATGGTAAGCAACTAGAGTATGCAAATGGTAAAAAAGCTAATTTATATTATGGGAATAGTGGATATAACAAATCTATTTTATGGATAGAACCTGCAAGTATAGAGACTTTGAATGGGGTTTTAACAAATTTGAACTTGCTTAAAAATCAAAAACAATTCCAATCAATAGGCAAAATACAAATATCCCATTTTATTGGAATAGATGGAATACCTTGGATGAGAGCTACATCTCAGAAAGATTATTATGGAAAAACAATTTATGAAATGGAATTAAAATAATATTATTTCCAGTAAACTTTGAAGTTTTCAATTTCTTCAAGAGTTTTGTGATAATCCCCCTTGAAACAAATAGTTCTGTCATCAATGTAAAGATATGACGGTAATTTTACATTAGTTACATCTTTAAAAAACTTATCTAAATTGTTATTAATTAGCCATTTAGTTGCTAGCATCAAATTTCTTGATGTAAAAAGATACAATTCAGCACTTTGGGATAAACTTTCTAAAAATTCATAAGCCCCGACCTTAATTTCAGGGATATAATTTTCATTGAATTTCTCTTTCCCATACTCATTTAGTACGCCGTCTAAATCTATAAGTATCTTTTTAGTGAACATAAAATTACCTTATTAAATGGACTGTCATTCCTGTTAATAATGTTCTAATAATAACATAATTGGAATATGAGTCAAGATATTAGACAAATATTAGCAAATAATATTAAAAATCTGCGAACACAGAAAAAGTTAAGCAGGGAAGAATTATCTTTAGTTTTAGGAGTTGATAATTCTTATGTTTCAAAACTTGAAAAAGGTAAAATAAATATTACTTTAGATAAAATTGAAATGCTAGCCAATTATTTTGAAACAGAAGTATATTTATTATTAAAATAAATCTTATTGATAATTTTGGGTATCTCAAATTGCAAGCAAAAATAAAATTGCACTTTTTTGCACTTTCTTGCACTGGGTTTAACTTTAAACACCAAGCCGATTTTAGCCTAATGTGGTTTTGAAATTTTACAAATGGAGTGCAAAAGAGTGCAAGAAAAGAGTACTTGAGTGCAAAAAATGTCCCATACATCTCAATACTAAAAAACAGCCTCAATCGTGCTGTCTGTTTGATTTTTTATTAAATTTTCTCTGTCTCAATGTCCCAGAAACCTATTATTCGTCTCAATGTCACAGAAACCTATTACTTACCTGCAAGAATTTCACAATCACCATAGGTTCACTAGAGAGTCATATGCACTCAGTGGATAGGAACCACCAGCCTATACATATTCAGTTAAAAATGTAATTTATCTTAATTTGTTCTTGTTTAATACCTCCTTATTAACTATTACACACACATTAATCGCTCGTACTGTATAAATAGTAAAGTTTATCAATACAAAAGTTAACAGAAAAGATTGCTTCAATCGCATAAACAAAAAAGTTTGCATCAGAGAAAAATCTATCTGTTTAAAAGTAAAAATTAACGGATAAAATTTGTCCCAGA
>CASERN010000004.1 GCA_949290355.1 uncultured bacterium
AGCCTTAAATCGCCCCCCCCCCGAAATTCTGTAATCCGTCAAATCTTTTCATAAATCTTACTCCTTTCTTTTATATAATATAACATATTTTTAATTATCATTCAAGCTATCTATATAGAAATTTTTCTGTTTATTCTATAATAATTATAAAGGTGTTGTTATAAGGTAAAAATTTTATGATAACAGATATGACAAAGGGGAGTCCCTTAAAACATATACTATTATTTTCAATCCCCCTATTAATCGGTAATATTTTTCAACAGTTATATAATATAGCTGATCTTGTAATAGTCGGCAGGACTTTGGGAGTTGAGTCTTTTGCTGCAGTCGGAGCTGTTGCTCCTTTATTTTTCTTAATCACATTTATTATTGTTGGACTGACTAACGGGTTCGCAGTAGTTACAGGACAAAGATTCGGTGCAAAAGACATAAAAGGGGTACGAAATTCTGTTGTTATATCAACTATTCTAAGTATTATTGTAACAATAATTTTCTCATCAATTTTTGCATTTACAATGAATTATGTCTTAAAATGGATGAATGTTCCTGAAAATATATACCATAACGCTTTTTGGTATGTTGAAATTATTATAATAGGACTGCTTGCAACTACATTGTATAATATGCTCTCTAGCATTATCAGAGCTTTGGGGGATAGCAAAACTCCTTTGTATTTTCTTATTATTGCCTCATTAATTAATATAATCTTGGCCTTAATATTTATCATGATTTTTCATCTTGGAGTTCCAGGTTCTGCAATAGCAGTAATTTTATCACAGGGAATTTCAGTTATATTATGTTTAATATTTATAAAAAATAAATTTCCAATATTACGAATCCCAAAGCAGGAATGGTTTATAAAATTAGATAAGAATTTTTATGATTCAGCATATGAACATTTGAGAATAGGTGTTCCTATGGCAATTCAATTTTCTATCATTGGAATAAGTGTTTTAATAATTCAAAGTGTATGTAATACTTTTGGCTCAAACGTAATCGCTGCTATGACTGCAGCATTAAGAATTGAACAAATTGCAACTTTGCCAATGATGTCATTTGGAGTAGCTTTAGCTGCTTATGTCGCTCAGAATTTCGGAGCAAAAAAATTCAAAAGAATTCGTTTAGGAGTAATAAAAACTTCTACAATAAATATTGTATTGAGCATTATAATGGCTTTTATAATGCGTATATGGGGTACTGATATTATTGGAGCATTCATTGGAAGTGCTACAAAAAATATTATAGATATAGCCCATAGCTATTTGCTCATCAGTACCATCTTCTATTTTTTCTTGGGTCAAATTTTTATATACAGAAATGCATTACAAGGCATGGGAGAAACTGTTTTCCCTCTACTTGCCTGTATTGCAGAATTAGTTATGAGAGCTTTTGCTGCAGTTTACCTCGCAATAAAATTCGGGTATATAGGAATGTTTTATGCCGGTCCTATTGCTTGGGTAAGCGCTTCTACGATACTATTTTTCGGGTACTTGTACAGCGTTAAACACATTATTTATAAAGTCAAAAATAGATTACACAGCTACTTGCAAAGTTAAAAAGTTTATGACAGAATTGCATGAAAAAGTGTACTAATGGTAAAAGGAGACGGGTTATGTCAACATATATTGAAGATGTATACGCAAGACAAATATTAGATTCTCGCGGCAATCCGACAATAGAAGTAGATGTCAAATTAACAAACGGAATTATAGGACGTGCAGCAGTTCCATCAGGAGCTTCTACAGGAATTTTTGAAGCACACGAACTAAGAGACGGAGACAAATCTCTATATATGGGCAAAAGTGTTCAAAAAGCTGTAAATAACGTTAATAATATAATTGCACCTGAAATTATCGGAGAAAAAGCTTCTCACCAAAAAGAAATTGATACATTCATGATTGACATGGACGGAACTGAAAATAAATCAAAATTAGGAGCAAATGCAATTTTAGGAGTATCTCTTGCAGTTGCAAAAGCTGCATCATTAGCTTATGGAATGGCATTATACAGATACTTAGGCGGCATTAATGCATTAACATTACCTGTTCCTATGATGAATATAATAAATGGCGGTGCACATGCAGATAATAATATTGATTTTCAGGAATTTATGATTGCACCTGTCGGAGCAGAAAGTTTTTCTCATGCTCTTCAAATGGGATCTGAAGTTTTTCATACATTAAAAAATGTCTTAAAATCAAAAGGTATGGTTACATCTGTAGGTGATGAAGGAGGATTTGCTCCAAATTTAAAATCAAATGCCGAAGGAATTGAAGTTATTTTAGAGGCAATCGAAAAAGCAGGATATAACACAAATCAAATTAAAATTTGTCTTGATGTTGCATCTTCCGAGTTTTACGAAAATGGCAGATACAACCTAAAAGGAGAAGGAAAATCTTTTGACAGTAAAGAAATGACAGACTTTTTAGAAGAATGGGTAAAAAAATATCCGATTATTTCTATTGAAGATGGCATGGCTGAACAAGATTGGGAAGGTTGGGAAATGCTAACCCAAAGATTAGGTAATCACTGTCAACTTGTAGGAGATGACCTGTTTGTAACGAATACTCGCAGATTAGCTGACGGTATAAAAAGAAAAATTGCAAATTCTATATTGATAAAAGTTAATCAAATTGGGACACTATCAGAAACATTAGATGCAATTTCAATGGCACATGCTGCAGGATATACAACTATTATTTCACACAGATCAGGTGAAACAGAGGACACATTTATTGCAGACCTTGCTGTAGCTGTAAACAGCGGACAAATCAAAACAGGCTCAGCTTCTCGATCTGATAGAATGGCAAAATATAACCAGCTTTTGAGAATTGAACAAAAACTTGGTTCTGCTGCAAAATATTTGGGATTACAAGCTTTCAACGGACAAAAAAGATAATTTTTTAATTAGAAAAAATAAAATAAAAAGACCTGTTTTTATTAAAATAGGTCTTTTTCCTTTCCAAACGTATCGTTACTAAGTGTGTGTATATATGGTCTATGAATCAGTACTTGATTTATATTTATAACTTAAAAGGCTATATGTATCAGAGGATGATGAAGAACTATCACCATAAAATACAGACATATCAGTTGCACGACGATTATTAAATTCGTCTTCGACCTCCATTCTTGCGCAATTTACATCATAGGCAGCAATTTCTGCACTGGTAATTCTTCCATCATGATTTGTATCCATTTCATCAAAATGCTCAAGAATTTTTGTCATTGTACTTTCTGAAAGTCCGCTTGAACCTGAAGCATATAATTGAGTCAATTCAGCTCTTGTCAAACCTTGTGTGGAAATAGTATTAGAAAGATTATTCATCTCTTCAGCTGTAATTATACCATCTCCATCTTTATCAATATTATTAAAATTAGTTTGCAAATAAGATGCAAAAGATTGATTTAAAACCGCATAATTGGAAGTCTTGGTTCTTGCTTCAGTCAAATTATCCAAAGTCAATCCGTTTGGATATTGAGAAGCAAGATATGCATATGTATTTGTTAAGCCGGCATATACTCCGGAAAGTATATTGTTAGTCATACGTTACCCACATTTTAACTCTTTATCCCATATATTAATAATTTTTTTTTAAATGTCAAACCTCTATATGAATGAATTTTTGTAAATATATGTAACAAACTAAAATAAAACATTAAAGTTTTTCCAAAAACAAGACGATATAAAATTTGTTGATAGATTTTATAAGGAGTGTGTACTCATGGACGAAAAAAATGTTAGTGATATGGAAGATTTGATGTTAGATTATGGAGAAATGACTAGCTTTGATTTTAATTCTCTAAGTTACAAACAAGTTAGAGACTTGCAAAATATCACAGAAAGTGAATATTCAAATCAACCTTACCCATTCAAATACGGGAATTTTGATTTGGTAGATATGATTCATGCATTCATTACGCAATATCAAAAAAAAGATGCTTAAGTTAGAAATTTATTTAATCTAAGGAGTGTATTTTATTATGAACGATAAAGAGTTGTTTGAAAACAATTGTTTTCCTCTGTTCTGGTGCGAAGATGAAGAGCATTTTGAACAACCTCAAGTACAAAGAAAAGATTTGCAAACATTACTTGCAGAACTTGAAGATATTAAAAACAAAATAGATGACATAAGCGCAAGAGAATGGCAGCTTGCTAAACTTGTGAAATTTCACAAAGAGGGTTTTGCCCGCTAATCAAAACTCTGCTGTTAAGAACAGCTACCGAGATTTGGGATAGCAAAATTTTGAAGCTAACAATACATATTCGTCGGAAAATTTCGACGATTTTTTTTGCCTGAAATTCTTATAAATCTTCTAAAACATTTTCATCAAGCAAAATATCATGTCCCATATTATGAATTAAGTCCAAATAGGAATTGTAATATACTTGCATTGCACTTATGTATTCATTTAATATTTCTTGGTGAGAATTTTCTATTATGAACATATTTAATAAAGATGTTTTCCCATCAGCATAACTTTTTTCGGACATCTTTAAAATCCTGTCTGATTCTTTAAGAATATCTTTATAATATCCCATATTTTCTTTTGCATACTTAAATTGATTATAATCTTCTTTTAATGCAAATTTTAATTTATTTTCAAAAGACACTCTATCAATTTTAGCTCTTTCAAGTATGATTTTGGCTCTTTTTACTTCGGGTCTGTATGTATAAAATACAGGCAAATCCAAATATCCACCGGCATAACCGCCATGATATTGTCCATCACCTGAAAAAGCATAACCACCTATTACCGTCAAATCAGGAATTACTTTATGCTTTGCAACAGCCAGATCTTTTTCTGATTTGTCAATATTATCATAAGCTATCCTGATTGAATAGCTGTATTTCATCGCAACTTCCTCAATCGTGTTATACTCAGGCAATTGAATATCCAAAAGTGAAATATGTTCTTGGAACAAAGAATTTTCACGAGTATCATACATAGTATCAGTATCTTTTAAATTGAGCACCTTATTAAAATTAAATTGTGCATACAAAAGATTTGCTTTTGCTTTATTCAAAGACACAAGTTGTTTTTTATGCTTAATATCTGATTGCAATTTTTCTATTTCGTAATTTTGAGAATTTTTAGGTTTTGCCTCTGCAAGAACTTTCATTTTTCTGAATAATTCTTCTCTTTGCTGCAAAATAGAAACTACAGATTTCATATATACAACATCAAAATAAGCACTCATAACATCAAGTTTGAGGTTTAATTCTTCTTGTCTTATTTTATTTTCAAGAAGATTCATATTTGCAATAGCCGCCTTTTTGCGAACCCCTCTTTTCAAAATTTCAATAGGGATAGCAAGCCCTGCTTGGCTTGCATTTGAACGACCAATAGGTCCCATTAGCACAGTAGATTGTATTTGCGGATTTTTCAAAGCATTTGCCATTTTTATTTCTTGCTGCAAAGCTTCAATTTCCTTGCGCTTAGCTTGCAATTCAAGATTATGTTGAATTGCAAGTCTGACCGCATCATCAGCTGAAATCTTTATTATTTCTGCACTTGAGGGTAAAACTGTTAATATTAAAGTTATGAAAAGGGTTACTATCTTTTTCATACTATTACATAATACTATAAAAATTTTTTATAATAAAATAAAGCGGACATATTTGTCCGCCTGAATTAAATATGGTTTTAAATAAAAGGAGCCATATATATGTTATACGGGGTTGATAGCCGGTCTGCCGGCAACATTAATCAAAATATCAATTACTTTTGGCATTTGACATTTGAATGAATAATTGCCGTTTTTTAAAGAACATTTTGAACAATCACATTTAATTGAATAGCATTCAAGAGCTTGTTCTGTCCAACTCTGGGTTATAGAACCTGAAATTTCACCATTATTTTGCGGATAAAATATTTCTTCCATAAAACTACTCCTAAAGATTACTAACCCATTTATATTTTAACTTGACAGGAAATGTTTTTAATCCTCTGTTTAATGTATTTGTTATTTATTTTTTTGACTAATAGCAAAATTTACTATATTATTAATTAACAAATGGAGTTGTTTATGAAAAAAATATTACTTACTGCACTTGCAATACTTTTCATAAATTGCACCTGTTTTGCGATTAATGAAAATGACTTGATAGAAGAAAATTCAATTCAAACAAAAATTGACAAAATTGGAACACAAATTCTTAATGCTAACAAAATTCAAAAACGTATTATTTTTGTATATGACAAAGATGCAAAAGATACTCTTTTGACAATGGATAAAACTGTTACAAGCAGACAAATAATTTTATACAGACAATATTACAAATTTATAGAAGATGATAACGAACTTGCAGCATATATCGCAAGAGGAATCTCAAATTCTTCAAGAACATTTGAAGGAATGGGAAACGGATGGCTAACTGCTGTTCAAGTAAAAGCTGCTCCTAAAAAATTTGAAATGGTAGCTGATAAAAGAGCCGTAGATTATATGGTAAAAGCAGGATACAATCCTCTTGCACTCATTACATTTATTAACAAAGCTTTCCCTCAACACTACCAAGATTTGATTTCAAACAAAAATCTTACATCTAAAAGACTTGCCCATATCTATGAATATATTTATATAAAATATCCTTATTTTCTTGCAAACAATGAATATCTGGAAAATCCTTATTATCAAAATTTTCTTCTGACATCTGTTGATAACAGAAGACGTTTTGAAGAAAAAATTAAAAATGGCTCAAAGGAAAAGTTAAAATATGAATAAATTCATCTTTTTTATAATGCTATCCGGTTTAATTGTTCTACCTTGCAGGGCAGAAATTTTGCAAGATGAATTTGTCAATGAAACTCTTAAAAATATTCCTATTGAAAAACCAAAAACACACCTGAATTACAACTATCAAAGTACCAAAAAAATTCCCATTAAAATGCACCTGACCGAAGATATTAAATCAGAAACCAAAATTCATGAAGGTCAAATTGTATATTTTAAAATTATCAAAGATGTAGTCAATGATGGTATAATAGAAATTCCATCAGGAACAATCGCTAGCGCAAGAATAGAGACCATAATTGCCAGCGGTATGAATGGTATACCCGCAAGTATCATATTTGGCGATTTTAATTTTCCAAATATTGATCCAAATAAAATCGACTACACTTATGAAAGATTTGGGCAAGACAGAAGTCTTTTAGTATTCCCTCTAAAATGGGCGCTAACAATACTCCCGCCAACAGGTTCTTTAACTAATTTTATAAAAGGCGGTCATGCAAAACTAAAAGCTAATAAAATAATTGAAATTAATTATTACCCTGATTGGCAATAATTTCAAATATATGTTCAAATATTTTCTCATTATACCTATTATCCACAGCACTAAATGGTAAAACAACTCCGCCAAATTGTTTTTCTACATTTTTGATTACATTCAATGTCTTGGATTTAGGCACATAATCCATTTTTGTAATTATCGTAAAAATCGGTAAATTGTAGGCCTCTACCCATTCACGCATTTGAAAATCATTTTTTTGAATATCATGCCTGCCATCGACCAATTGAACTAAAGAAGCAATTTGCTCACGCTTTAATAAATATTCTTCCAAATATTTTTGCCACCTGTTTTGTGCTTCCTTAGACACCTTCGCATAACCATACCCCGGTAAATCAGCTATCATAAATTTTTCAGAAAAATTGAAAAAATTGATTAATCTGGTCTTTCCAGGAGTGTTTGAAGTCTTCGCCAACTTTTTATGATTTGCAATCCCATTAATAAATGACGACTTTCCAACATTTGAACGCCCCAAAAGCGGAAATTCAGGCAGTGTATATGGAGGACACTGTGAAAGTTTTTCTGCACTTATTAAAAATTTTGCCTGCATAAATTTTGTTGCCATAAAACAATAATAACATAAAATTTATCATATAAAAATAATAACCATATTGCCTATTGTACAAAGTTATTCGAATTATTATAACACCTCGTGGGTACGCGTCGTCGTCGTCCGACACATAACCTACCGTGATTAATTAACAATAAATTAGTAAACTAATCACTTATGTTTTTTATTATTACATTTTACGCTAATTAATTATGGTAGATTATCAAACATTATTAACTTCAAATATTAAAAATTTAAGAAAAACTTCTGGTCTGACTCAAGAAAAATTTGCTGAATTAGTTGATGTTTCTGTAGACGGAATTAGAAATATTGAAAAGAATAGGTATACTCTTTCAGCTAAAACTATTGACAGCATATGCTCTGCTTTCAAAATAACTCCGTTTGAATTATTATTACCTGATGCACAACAAGATGAAGAAATAATTGAAGAAATTCACAATAAATTAAAACTTTGTGATAATGACAAATTAAAAAGAATTAGTAAAATTATAGATTTAGTTAAATAAATTAATTTTTTGATAAAACTTTTTCTTTTTGTTCTTTTAATCTTTGTTTAAACAAGACTTTTTGGAACAAATTATACATTTTTTCGCTGTTCATAACAGTGATTTGTGTTTTTCTATTTACAAAATCCACATTGACATAAGGTTTTTTACTAAAAATATTATTTTCAATATTTACAAGTTGAAACAGCCCTTCAGTCAGTACACTGATGGGCTCTCTCAAAAATATTTCAAAGGTTTTTCGAATATCGAATTTTTTCATTTTATGTCTGGTTTTACTAATTGGCTTTTGTTTTATATTTTTCTATTTTTTTCATCACAGCAGCTTTATCAGCAGCATTTGGATTCATAGCGAGATATTGTTGATAATATTTTACAGCACCTCTATAATTCAATTCCTTTTCATAGGACATAGCTTTCAATTTAGCAATTTGAGAGCTGTTATGATAGAAGTCAATTGCGCGGTTACAATATTCTATTGCAGAAGCGTAATTCTTTTCTTGGTATTCTCTTTGTGCAATGTCGAAGAATTCATTAGACTTTGTTTCACAAAGATTAATATATTCAATACCATTTTTTGCAATTACATTGTTTGGATCTTTCATCAAAGCTTTTTGTAAAGCTTGTCTTGCTGTTCTGAATTGTTTATTGTGAACAAGAATTTCAGCTAAGTATAAATCATCTTCAACTGAATTTGAGAAATTAATTGCATTTTCAAAAGTATATACAGCATCTTTTTCTCTACCCAAAGCAAGATATGCTTCACCCTTGATTACGCTGTCCATAAGATTGTTGCCTGCAGCTTGTACAATATAATTCAAGCTATCTCTTGATAAAGGTTCTTGGTGAACAATTCTTGCTAATTTTAATTTTGCAAGGTGCAATTCCAAATCTTGAGGACATTTTTCAATAGCTTTATTCACGTAGTCATAAGCAAGATATACATCTCTGTTTGTCGTAATACCTTCCTTATTTCCGCTTTCTTTAGCCATTTCATAATAAGTGTTTGCAAGACCGATAATCGCATCATCATTATAATTTTGATCGCCTACTAATCTTGAATAATAATCAAGAGCTTGGTCATATTTTTTAATATGCAAAGCCATATTGGCAATTCTTAATTTTCCTTCTTGATTATTAGGATTGATTGCTAAAGCTGTTTTCAACTGTTCCATTGCAAATTCTTCATCTGCACGATTTTCATAAATTGTTGCCAAATTCAAATAAGGTCTTGAGTTTTCAGGCTTAACCAATTGAGCTTTCTTAAACGAATTTATAGCAGCAGCCTGATTACCTTGTTTAAGATAAAGTTCACCTTGCAAGGTCAATGCAGGAGAAGAATTTGGATTTACATGCACAGAATGATTTACCCAAGTCAAAGCTTTTGAATAATTTCCTCTACGAGTCTCAACCTGTCCCATGTGATACCAAGCAGTAGGGTTATGTGTATTGTATTTCATTGCTTTCATGAAATAGTTTTCAGCAGAATCTAAATTACCATTCATCATTTCTACAACACCGATGTTATCATAAGCAGTTGCGAATGATGGGTTAATTTTTATAGCTGTATTAAACAAATCCATTGCATCATTTTTATTTCCAAGTTTCAATGTTGCAACGCCCATAGCATTATATGCTTCATAATATTTTGAATTTAAATTGACTGCTGTAACAAATTCTCTTATTGCTGAATTTATAAGACCTCTGGTATTTTTAATATAATCTACATCAGAAGATGTTGTTCTTTGTAAATATACAAGCCCTTGTGCATAATGCAATGTCGCATTTTTAGGATATTGTTTCAACAGTTTATCCAATTCTTTTTGCGCAGGATCAAGTTTATGTTGTTTTGCCATTGAAACAGTTCTTAGTGCCAAGAGATTTATATCATTTGGTTTTAAATTCAAAAGTTGTCTGATTTTAACATCAGCTTCCACGCAGTGATTATATTCAATCAATCTGGATATTTCAGGGTAAACTTGTGAAGAATATTTTGCAGGAGCAGTTGCTGTCTTTGCAGAATTTGCAGTATTTTTTTGAACTTGCGCTTGAAGTTCTTTTGCATATACCTGTGTTGACAGTGCCGCAACAATCACCATTGATGATATTAATAATTTTTTATAATTCATGTTTTCTCCTGCAGGATTTAATATTAATTAGTTTCAATTCTTCTAAAAGTATTGTATAATACTATTTATAAAAAAGCAATAATATAAATGAAGTAGAAAAATGGGTTTAAATACAAATTCAAAACAAGATTTAGAAGATTTTAAATCATATATAATTGCAGAAAAAAATTTTTCTAAACATACTGCAAAAGCATACTGTTCAGATATTTTGAGCTTTTTAATCTGGATGGATGAAGAGAATTGCGAAGATGTAGATTTTAACAAAATCAGGAATTATCTGCATTTTATACAAAAATTCAATTATAAAAAAACTACCATTGCAAGAAAAATAGCATCTTTAAGAACTTTTTACAAATATCTGTACAGAGAACGCAAAGTGGATTCAAATCCTGCTATGAATCTTAATAACCCTAAACGTCCGAAGTCTTTGCCTAAATTTTTAACTCCTGATGAAGTGGAACAGATTTTAAACAACACTAAAATTGAAACTCCTGCAGGCTATAGAAACAGAACAATTTTAGAACTGCTTTGGGCGACAGGAATGCGTATTTCTGAACTTTCAGGGCTGAATTTTGGGGATTTAAATCTTGACCATAACGAAATAAGAGTATTCGGTAAAGGTGCAAAAGAAAGGATTATTCTTGTAACGGACAGAGCCAAAAATTTTCTTGAAAGATATATTGAAAGTGCAAGAGCATTAATCCCAAAAGGATTTCCCGTTCCGGACACAAACGAAGATTCTCCCGTATTTATAAATAATACAGGTTACAGATTACAGACAAGAACTGTGAGAAATGTGATTAACGAAATTGTTGAAAAAATTAACTTGCCTAAACATGTTACTCCACACGTATTTAGACATAGTTTTGCAACACATTTAATTGAAAATGGAGCGGATTTAAGAGTAGTACAAGAACTGCTTGGGCATGCAAGTATTTCAAATACACAAATATACACACACGTATCAACACAACACCTCAAAGAAGTATATAATGAAACACATCCAAGAGCTTAAAATTTATATAAAATAAATTTAACATAAATGATTATTCTTCATCATTTACATCTCTGGAATTTTTATCACCTTTGTATGCATTAACAACATTTGTAATCCATAAGGCAACTGTTGCTAAAAATAATGCTGCTTCTGTTGTAATCATTTTAGGCAATGATGACTTGTTCATTTCTGCATTAAATTTATTTATATCTCTTTTTAACAAACTCATATATATATTTCTATTAAACAATGCAGATATTGTATACAAACCAACCATACCGCCAAAAAATCCTGCAGCAGCTTTTTTTCTACCGTCTTGGAATTGACCCAAACCCGGAATTATTGCAGATGCAACAGCTCTTTTTGTCCCACCGGTTTTTTTTTGTGATTGTTGTACCTGAACATTCGGTCCTACAGCGTTAATTGACATTTTTATATTTCCTTCTCATTATATCTCACTTACCCTAAAACCTAAACATAAAATTATTTGCTAGAAAACTTAAAATTTCATATTTTAATCTTATTACAAAATAAAAATTACAATAATATTCTTATATACCTTTATTCACATATTGTAATAAAAAGTTAAATAAAAACAGAACTTGCAAGAATATTGAAAATCAACTAAACTTATTTTATGGATGAAATTATCGAAAAACTAAAAGAATTAGGGTTAAATGAATACCAATCAAAAGTTTATATTGCTCTTTTGAAAAAATTCCCAGCAACTGGTTATGAAATCAGCAAACTTGCTAATATTCCTCAATCAAGGACATATGATACCTTAAAATCTTTGGAAAATATGCACATAGTTATTGCTACAAATGCAAAACCAGTTACTTATACCCCTATAAAACCTAAAGAATTAACCAAAAGATTTAAACGTAAAATTGATTCCACAATAAATTTTCTTGAAAAAAAACTTCCTGATGTAAAAGAAGAAGAATACACAGAACCAATTTTATCAATAATTGGAAGAACAAAAATTATTGACAAGATTATCGAAATAATAAAAAGTGCACAAAAAAGTTTGTACATTGAACTTTGGGCGCAGGATTTCAAATACTTGGAGCAATCTCTATTAGATGCATACAATCGTGGACTTGATGTAAAAATAGTCAAATATGATAACTTTATCTGCAATTTTGGAACAGTTTTTGAACATTCAGGAGTTCCTATGCTTGAGCATTACATAAGCGGAAAATTTATTTTTCTTACTGCCGATGAAACAGAAGGAGTTTTCGGACTTACACAACCTCCCAAAAATAAAACCCCAAATATACTTTGGACAAAAAATTCTGAAGTTGTATTTCTTATCAAAGCACTAATGATTCATGATATGTATATGATAGATATCCAAGACAATTTCCCTGAACAACTCCGTTATTTCTATGGAGCAGGTCTAAAAAAACTTAGAGATAAAATTTTACATTAATTTACTTTTAAAATATTTTTTAAAGTTGTATAATAATTTGAGGATAGACAATAAATTTTTGGGAAGAAAAATGGATTTTGGATACTCGTTTGAATTAATCACAGGTCCTATGAGCTGTGGAAAAACAGAAGAGCTTTTGAGACGTATCAGACGCTCTATAATTGCTAAAAGAAAAGTTAAAGTAATCTCTCCTGATATAGATACACGTACAAAAGGAGACTACATTGAATCAAGAAACGGATTATGGTTAGATGCGATAAAAGTAAAACATTCTATTCAGATTATGACCGTTGTAAAACCCGAAGATGAAGTAGTCGCAATTGATGAGTTGCAATTTTTTGACAGCAATATTGTAAAAGTTATATCCAAACTTATGGATGAAGGTAAAAAAGTCATAGGTACAGGACTTGAACTTGATTTCAAAGCTGAACCTTTTGGCAGCATGCCTGAACTGATGTGTATAGCAACTAAAGTAGATAAATTACACGCAGTATGTATGAAATGCGGATGTGAACATGCCACTCGTACTCAAAGATTAATTGATGGCAAACCTGCAGATAAAAATTCACCGTTAATTATGATTGGTGGAGATGAAACATATGAAGCCAGATGTATTAAATGCTATGAGTTGCCTGATATTGAATTAGAAAAGAAAAAACGTGGATTTAAAGTTTTAAATTTCGTTAAATAAATTCAAAATATAAGTATATTTTTAAATAGAAAAGACCGATTAAAAAAATCGGTCTTTAAAATTTTTGTGAGTAAATATGTATATTTATAAGTTAAACAGTTAAAGTATCTAAAAATTCTGTAACTCCTGTAACAGTTTCCCTTGATAAAGGTTTACTCATATATTTTGACAATTTTTCAGGATCACATCCTGTAATATTTGCCATAGCATAAGCTGCAAAACCTTCTTCTGTTTCAATTCCTTGTAATTCGTTCAATGATTCCATAAAAGGTGTATTAAAATATTGTTCAATTCTTTTAGCTGTGGCAGCTTCTGATTTGTCTACTTTTGATAATTGTATACCCCAAATTTGCGCTGCTGTTGCATCTAATGCACTTGCTTCTACTTGTTCTGTTTTAAAATTTACTGCAGGTTTTGTCTCTTGAGTTTTTTCGTCTTTGCCTGCTTTTTTTGTACTTAAAGCTTCATAATAAGCTTTTAAAGCTTCTAAATTTGTTTTGTTACTACTATTACCGTTAACTCTTGCCATTTCCGTTTCTCCTTTTAACCGAATCTTGGTTAACTTATTTACTCACAAGATGAATGACGGTATATTATTTAATAATCTTTAATGAAAAATCTTTATTTGTTACAAATATTAACAAATTTAAAGAACCGACATATTATCGGTTCTTTAAATGTTGTGAGTAAAAATCTTTATAATCTATGCTATTTCAACATCAGCTAACAAATCGTCTAACATAAATTCCGGCAAACTATCAAGACCACCATCAAGTTGACTTAATACATCTGTAGTTGTACTGCTGATATTTCCATACATATAAGCTTTTACTAAAGGATCTTTTGCTAAATTAAAAGCTTCTTTTTTATCAACATTAGTGATATTTGAAAGATTTAATGTTGTAACTGTTTGTGTTAAATCCTCCAAGCTACCCGGCTGAACAGCAGCTTTAGCTTTTTTGTGAAGATTTACTCCTGGATAAAAAGTATTCGCGGTCAATAAATCATCACCCAATTCTTTATTTTCAACCTTTTTAGACTCTGTCAAAGGCACATTAGTTTTAACTTCATTTGCTTTTTGGGGATTGATACCAATTTTTCTGTTTCCATTGTTACCAAACAAACCAAAATTTCCGTTGATTCCTGTCATAATTCCATTCTCCGTATTTTTACTCACAATCTCTTAATAAATATTTGATCCTATTTAATTGATTTCCATATTTATATAAAGTATTTTTGTATTTAAAAATTGCTTACAGAGTATATATTTCTTATATTCAAGTTAACATTTCTTTACATTATGATCTAAAAACATTTTTGCTGTTTGGCTTCGAAATACTGAATTGTATACTTTTGGCTAATAGCAAAAATATTTCGTTTTGCTAATATTATAGTAAGGTTATAAAACGGATATCAATTAAAAAAGAGGAAGATGAAAAAGAAAAAAGAAGATTTTACTGAACGTCAACTAGATGTCTTAAAGTTAATGGCAATAGGAAAAAGTAACAAATCTATCGCTAAAATACTTTATATTACAGATTCGACGGTAAAAGCACATCTTACCGCAATTTATAAAAAATTTGGAGTAACAAACAGAACAGAAGCAGCGATTAAAGCAAGGGATAAAGGAATTATTCCTCGTCAAGACTAAGTACAGCCATAAAAGCTTCTTGCGGTACTTCGACTCTACCGACTGACTTCATACGTTTTTTGCCCTTCTTTTGTTTTTCCAACAATTTACGCTTACGTGAAATATCACCGCCATAGCATTTATCTAATACATTTTTGCGTAGTGCTTTAATATTTGTCCTTGCTATTACACGACCACCTATAGCTGCTTGAATTGGGACTTCAAACAGTTGACGCGGAATAATATCTTTTAATTTTGCAGTTAATTTTTGACCGATATAAAACGCACTATCCTCATGACAAATTACAGAAAGAGCATCTACAATTTCACCTGCAAGCATAATATCAAGCTTTACGAGTTTTGAACGTTTATAATCCTTGAATTCATAATCCATACTTGCATAACCTTTTGTGCGGGATTTAAGCTGATCATAAAAATCTGTAATAACTTCACTTAAAGGGATTTCATATTCCAAACTTGCACGTACTTTATCAATGTAAGACATGTTTTTGAAAATACCTCTTTTAGTTTGTGCTAAATCCATCAAAGTTCCAACATAATCATTTGGAGCGATTATTTGCACTTTTACATAAGGTTCTTCAATATAATCTCTGAGCTGAGCCGGTGGAAGATTTGCAGGGTTGTCAATTTCAACCATTTCACCGTTTGTTTTATACACATGATATACAACAGACGGAGCTGTAGTTACAATTGAAAGACCGTATTCACGTTCAAGTCTTTCTTGAGCGATTTCCATATGTAACATTCCTAAAAATCCGCATCTAAACCCAAAACCTAAAGCTGTAGATGTTTCAGGCTCAAATGTAATGCTACTGTCATTAAGCTTCAATTTTTCCAAGGCTTCTTTCAAATCACCATAATCATCATTATCAACAGGATACAAACCTGAAAATACCATTGGCAAAGCTTCTTTATATCCGGGTAATGGTTCTTTTGCAGGACTTTCAACTGTTGTTATAGTATCACCAACAAACCTTGTCAACTCTTTAATAGAGCCGGCAAAATATCCTACATCACCACATATTAGCTCTTTTACCTGAACTCTTGCGGGTGTTTGATATCCTAATTCAACAACCTCATATTCTTTTCCGGATGCCATGAATTTAACTTTATCACCAAGTTTAATTTTACCATCCATAATTTTGAAGAAACATAATGTCCCCAAATATTGGTCATATGCACTATCAAAAACCATAGCTCTGAGAGGCTTATCCGAATTATCAATCGGAGGAGGAATTAAATCTACAATGGCTTCCAAGACTTCATCAATACCAATACCTGCTTTTGCACTCACAGGAATTGCTAAAGATGCATCTATACCAAGAACTTCTTCTATTTCTTCTTTTACTCTTTCAACATCAGCAGATGGAAGATCTATTTTATTAATAATTGGTATAATTTCCAAATTTTGTTCTATTGCAAGATAGACATTCGCCAAAGTTTGAGCCTCTACCCCTTGTGTTGCATCAACAATTAATAATGCACCCTCACAAGCAGCTAAAGATCTTGATACTTCGTAAGAAAAATCAACATGCCCCGGCGTATCAATAAGATTAAGTTCATAATCTTTTCCGTTTTTAGCTTTATACTTCATTCTTGCAGAATTAAGTTTAATTGTGATACCGCGTTCTCTTTCAATATCCATTGAATCCATAATCTGATTTTGCATATCACGTTCAGCTACAGTACCTGTTTTTTCAAGCAATCTGTCTGCAAGCGTTGATTTGCCATGGTCAATATGGGCTATGATACAAAAATTTCTTACATTATCTCTATACTTCATAATTTTTATTATATAAAAAAAAGCGATAACATCAAGCTGTAAGATTTATCGGAAGAGTAAAAGTTACTGTAGTTCTCTCATTAGGAATACTTTTAAAAGTAATTGTTCCATTATGTGCATCTATTATTTGTTTAGAAATATACAGTCCCAAACCTGAATTTGCACTTTTTTCAGATTCACAGAAAGTTGCAAATTTTTCAAACACATCATTGGAATCTTTTAAATTAATACCAACTCCGGAATTTGATACAGAAAAAATTAAATTTTTTTTATTATCACTAATATCTATAACGATATTATTATTTCTATCACTGTGTTTTATAGCATTTGTTAATATATTATTGATTACTCGTTTTATTTCATCATAGTCAAAATATAAATCTTCTATTAAAGTTTTATAGGAAACTTTCATATGCAGATTTTTTTCAAATGCCATATATTTGATTTCATCACAGCATTCACCCACAAGCTTCTTTATAGAATTTAACTGTTTTTTTATAACTACAGAACCGTTGCTGTATTTATATTTTTTCAAAACATTTATAACTAAATTTTGAAGATATTTTGTTGAATGCAGCAAATCTTCTAAAATTTCTCTTTTCTCCTTATTATCAATACTATCTCCCATGTCCAAAAGCATTTTTAATGCTACTAATTCAGCTTGCACAGGTCCCTTCATATCATGAGTAATCATAGCTAAAAAAGAATCTTGTTTTTTAAACTGTTCTTCTATTTCACTGTGTGCTTTTAAAAGGCTGTATATTTGGGATTTGACGACCTTAATATTATAAGGTTTTTCAATAAAAGCATATGAACCTAAATTATAACTTTTAATCTTGTTTTCTGTGTCTGAAAAAGCCGAAACAAATATGATGGGAGTATTACAATTTAATTTTGTCTTTTTTATCATTGATGCCAAATCATAACCTGACAATTCGGGCATCATAATATCTAATAAAAATAAATCAAATTTTTCTTTATCAATAACTTTTGCAGCCTCAAGAGGTTTTTGATAAATTGACAAATTTAAATTTAAAGCTTTTAAAGTCTCTGCTAAAAGTTCAGTATTCAAATGGTTATCATCAACAATCATAACTTTTTTGCCTTTTATTGCAAAAAATTTTGATTGTTCTTTATCATTTTCAGAATAACTTTGATTTTTATCCGAATTATTATTTATTAAATCATCAAGAACTTCTTGTTTTATTGGAAATTCTATAACATTTTTAAATCCTAAATTATTAGCATTTATTACATTTTGTCTTGAGATATTTTTACTTGCCAACCAAAATTCCACTTGAGGGTAATTTTTGCAAAAATTTTTTAGCTTTAAAATATCTTTAAAATCTGTTTTAATAATACAGAGCCTTTTATTTGAAAGACCTTTAATTTTTTGAAGCTCTTTTAAATTATTAACAAATACAATATCCTGATTAGTTGATATTGACAAAAGATCTCTCATATCCAAAATAATAATTGTTAAACATTTTCAATCAATTACCCTATTTGGTATACTTTTGATAAAAAATTTTGTTAATGATAAAATATAATTATGGCAAACACGATAGAAGAATTAGTATCTCAAATTAAAGATAGACTCGATATTGTAGAAGTTGTCTCTCAGCAGGTAATTTTAAAAAAAAACGGAAGCCATTATTGGGGGCTTTGTCCTTTTCATAAAGAAAAAACCCCATCATTTTCTGTTAATCCTAATTTAGGTATTTACAAATGTTTTGGCTGCGGAGAAGGTGGAGATGCACTTTCTTTTATCATGAAAACTCAAAATAAAGAATTCATTGATGTCTTAAGAGAATTAGCCGACAGATTCGGACTTGAAATGCCCAAAAACTTTCACAAGTCAGAATCCAAAGGTCTTAAAGAAGAAATGATTAAAGCATGCACAAAAGCTGCAGAATTTTATAATCTTAGACTTCTAAAAGATAAAGAACCGGAAACTACAAGAGTAATCGACTATTTAACAAATAGAGGAATTACTAAGGACATAATTGAAAAATTTACACTTGGTGTAGCTCCAAAAACATTTGCAATGTTTTACAAAAAATTCAGAAATGAATTTTCTGAAGAAGTAATGGAAAAAGCAGGACTAATAGTCAAAACAAAAGAGGGAGAATATATTGATAGATTTAGGAACCGTATAATCATTCCTATTCAAAATGAATACGGTGAATATGTTGCTTTCGGAGCTCGTGCAATAGAAAAAGATCAACAACCTAAATATCTGAATTCATCAGATTCATTAATTTACAACAAAAGTAAATTGCTATATGGATTATACACTGCAAAAGATGCAATAAAAGACCAAGACAGTGTAATTTTAATGGAAGGATATTTTGATGTTATATCAGCTCAAGCTCATGGGATAGAAAATGCTGTCGCATCTTGCGGAACATCATTAACCTCGGAACATATCAAATTATTATCAAGATATACCCCCTCGAGAAGAATTTATCTTTCTTTTGATACTGATTCTGCCGGTCAAAAAGCAACAAAAAGAAATGCGGAATTAATTAAAGAAGCATTTACAGGACTTGGAAATATAAAACAATTTGATGAAAGCTATATTTCAACATCCAATGACAAGTACGCCTGCGAAATTCGAGTAATAGCTCCTCCTGAGGGAAAAGATCCTGATGAATTTATCAGATCAGTAGGAGCTGAAAGTTACAAAGAATATATGAATCATGCTCCGCTTTTATTGGATTTTCAAATTAATAATATTATTAAAGAAAACCCTAAAACACCTATTGAAAAAACCAAAACTGTTAAAGAATTAATTCCTGTTTTAAAAGAAATTCAAAATGAAATAGTCCAATCAGAATATATCAGAATGATAGCAAGTTCTTTAAATATTAATGAAACAGCTCTTATTAGAGAAATAAAAAAGACACATATTACTGGCAGCCAACAACAACAAGATGTTGAAAAAATTGTTAAGAAAAATGTATCTATTTTAGAAAAAGCGCAAAAAAATTTATTGAGCGTTTTTCTTGTAACCGACAATCATTATTCATTTGGAGAAATAAACCAAATGATAGGTGATACCCCATTTACGGATAAAACGTTAATAAATGTAAAATCTACAATTGACAAATTAACATGTACCGTAAATAATGTGAAAGAATTAATTGAAAAGCTATATACAGCTTTTATTAATGAACCGGAAACACAAAAAATTATTACAGACTTAATCAGTATTTCCGAAACTTTCCAAAACCTTGATGACAAAGATTTCGCAATAGCAATAAAAGAAAATATTAATAAAATAAATCAATGTCAAAAAGAAAAAGAAACTGAACAAATCAGAAATTTATATAAAAGCGCAAATGATAATGAAACAGAAGCCCTAAAAATTCAAATGCAGCTTAGAGATAAGATAAATAATAGATTAAAATTGGAGAAAATGAATGAGTAAAAAAAGACAAAGTAACTCCTCTATTGTAAGCATTATGGAAGATGAAAATATTGACTTACACGACATTGAAGATGATGCTGCATTGTCAGCAGAAGCAGATAATGGAAATTACATGAATATGGATATCAGTACTGATAACATTGAAGATATTGTTACTGAAAAAATGGAAAATAAAGTAAATTTAGATGATATCTACATGATGAATAGTCATGAAGAAAATTCTGAATCAGATTTAGATATTCCAAAAGGCATAGCTGTTGATGATCCTGTAAGACTTTATTTGAGAGAAATAGGCCGAATTAAATTATTATCCGCAAATGAAGAAATTGAACTTGCAAGAAAAATTTTAGAAGGCGGTACTCCTGGTGCTATTGCTAAAAGAAAACTTGTTCAAGCTAACCTTCGTTTGGTTGTAAGTATCGCTAAAAAATATGTAGGACGTGGCATGCTTTTCTTAGATTTAATTCAAGAAGGCAATTTAGGTCTTATCCGTGCAGCTGAAAAATTTGATCATGAAAGAGGTTTCAAATTCTCAACATATGCTACTTGGTGGATTAGACAAGCTATCACAAGAGCTATTGCGGATCAAGCTAGAACTATTCGTATCCCTGTACATATGGTTGAAACTATAAATAAATTGAAAAAAGTTACAAGACGTCTAGCTCAAGAATTGTCAAGAAAACCGACAGAAGATGAATTGGCTATTGAAATGAACGTATCAATACCAAAACTTCGTGAAATTATTAAAATTGCTCAAGAACCTTTATCTTTAGAAACACCAATTGGTAAAGAAGAAGATTCAAGATTAGGTGATTTTATTGAAGACAAAGAAGCAGATGCGCCAATCAAAACTGTAGCATCAGAACTATTGAGAGAAGATTTAGCAGAAGTATTATGCACTTTATCTCCAAGAGAACGTGATGTTTTAAGATTACGTTTTGGTATGGACGACGGTCGCCAAAGAACATTAGAAGAAGTTGGACAACTGTTCGGTGTTACTCGTGAACGTATCAGACAAATTGAAGCAAAAGCTCTAAGAAAATTGCGTCATCCAAACAGAAGCAAACGTCTTAGAGAATATGTTGAAGCGTAAAAAAAACTCCCTTAATAGGGAGTTTTTTTTGTCCGTTTTTGTATTATTTTTTCTGAATATATCTTGTATTAATTAAACTAACATTATCTTGTTTACTTGCTTTTATATCTCCAAAGCCGACTTTATTATTATTTAAAACAGCTCTTTTTAAAGTTCCTTTTGCGTTTTCTATAGATACTTCATCTTTTGCTTTATCATTTGAAACATTAATCCCGATGACAGATCCACCGTGAACAGTAATCATATCTTTTTTAGTTGAACCTACCAATTCTAAACCGGAAATATTTTCGGCTACAACATAATTTTCTCCAGAAAATATAGAATAAAGACTTGCATTATTTGTTTTTGCCGGTTGATAAGCTGCTTTAATACCATTTTTAAATTCAATTACGTATCTTTTTTACCTTCCGAATCAACTAATACTCGTTTTGATTTAATCTCAGATGCATTAACATTAACGCCGCCAAATTTTCCATGATTTGAATCAATTTTAAACATAAAAATCTCCTTTTCCCCATTCGTGTTACTCTATATATTTATATAAAAATTTTTTTTATTTTAAAATTGTTATTAAAATCATTATTATTAATATTTGTTAACAAAAAAAAATAAACTTTTTATTGCTTATAAATATTTTAATATTATTTCCATCATTTAAAAATGTATACTTTTGGCTAATTTGATTTTACATGTTGTATAATAAATTTATGAAAGTTATTATTTTATTCCTAATTTGCATATTTATTTGCGGATTTATCTGGTCAATCATTATTGAACCGAATATATTATGTGTTAAACACGTTAAAATTGAAGATGAACAATTAAAAGGTCTTCGAATTGTTTTTGCTAGTGATTTTCATATCAAACCTTACGAAAAATACAGATTAAAAAAAATTGTCAAAACAATAAATAAACAAACCCCAGATATAGTATTGTTTGGAGGAGATTATGTAAGCGGACATAAAAAAGGCTCCTCAATGACTATTGATAAAATTGCAAAAGAATTTTCTTATATTAAATCTAAATACGGAACGTATGCTGTTATCGGGAATCATGACGGATGGCAAGGTAAACAAGAAATTATCGAACAACTTGAAAAAAATAATGTGAAAGTTCTTTTGAATAATAGTATTTGTTTAAAAAATTTTTGTATTGCAGGATTAGACGACATGCAAACAGGTAATCCCAATATAAATCAAGCATTAAAAAATACTAAAGAACCAACGATATTGCTATCGCACACACCTGATATAATACCAGATGTGCCATATAGCGTAAACTTAACTCTAGCAGGGCATTTGCATGGGGGACAAATTCGTTTTCCAAATGCGCTAATAGTTCCATCAAAATTTGGTAAAAAATTTGCTAACGGATATTATGAATATAAAGGAAAAAAAATATATACAACATTTGGTCTTGGAACAAGCATTTTACCAGTCAGGTTTAATTGCCCGCCAGAAATAGCTGTTATAGAATTTTATTAATCAAAATCAAAAAGCTCTTTAGGATTTACCCCAAGTACATCTGCAATAATTTTTAGTTTAGAAAGAGTAATGTCAGTTTTTGCTGTCTCAACCATAGCAATAGTTGAACGAGAAATTCCGTTAACATCCAAGAAATCATCCTGTTTAATGTTTTTCTCTTTTCTGATTTTTTTTAAATGTTGTGCAAATTTTTTTAAATATTCTTGATCCATTTTTTTATTATCAATTATACTGACACTTCTGAAAATCAGCTATATTGACATTTTCACAGAAGCAAAGCAACATTTTTTAATTTTATTTCCTTTTTTATTGTTTTTTTAAAGAATTTATGTTATAGATTATTTAGGAAAGGGATCAAAATATGGATGAAAAATTGAAAAAAGAAGTAATCAGTTGTATTGAAATTACTCGCGACAATTTAAAAAACTCTATGGAACTTACTATGGAAAATTATGCAGAAGCTCTTTCTAAATTGGATATGCTTACATATTTAGTTTTAGCGGAAAACAAAAAATAGTTTTCAAGTATAATGTAAATTTCCTTTTTTAATATAATTATGTTAATATATAAAAAAAACTTTTAACTCAAAATTTGTAAAAATGGAAACTTTTTTATACAAAAAACATCTTTATAAATAAGTTACACAAAAAAGGGTTAAGAGTATTTGGAGGAAATAGTTTAAGAATGAGAAACATTATGAAAAAAAGTATTATATTTTTCGGAGCATTTTTATTCCTTTCCGGCTGGGTAATAAGGGATAATGTATTTGCATACACACCGGTTGATTTATATGACAATGTTTGGAGATTGATTAATAATAAATTTGTTGACCAATCAAACAATAACCAAGACTGGGCAAAATGGCGTCATAAATATGACAATAAAATTCATACAAACGAGGATGCTTATGTTGCGATAAACACAATGGTAGCAAGTTTAAATGATCCGTATACAAAATTTTTAGATCCTAAAGAATTTGCAGATGAAACAAGTTCAATAAAAGGCTCATTAAAAGGAATCGGTATTCAAATAGCTGTTAAAGACGGAAAATTAATGGTTATTGCTCCGATTGAAGATACTCCTGCAGAAAAAGCAGGTTTGAAAGCTGATGATGAAATACTTGAAATTGATGGAGTTAGTACAAAAGGAATTACCGTTGACAAAGCAGCTGATAAAATCAGAGGTAAAGAAGGTACTCAAGTTACACTACTTATCAAACGTAAAGATACAGCACCAAAAAAATATACAATTACACGTGCAGAAATAGAAATCAAATCTATTTCACAAAAATTACCTACCGAAAATATTAAAATGCCTGACGATTTATGCTATATAAGACTAAGCTCTTTTATCAGCAGAAATGCAGCTACAGAATTTGGAACAATTTTAAACAACAATAGTAATAAAAAAGGATTTATTATAGACCTTCGTTCAAACCCTGGCGGATTATTAACAAACGCAATTTATATTTCAGATATGTTCTTGGATGGTGGAACAATTGTTAGCACTGTGGACAGAGATGGATATAAAGAAACTCAAAGAGCATCTGCTGGCGTTTATACTAAAAAACCGGTTGTTGTACTAATTAATAAAGGTTCTGCCTCTGCGTCAGAAATTTTTTCAGGTGCTATGAAAGATAACCATAGAGCAGTAATTATCGGAGAGCAATCTTTTGGAAAAGGTTTGGTACAAGAAATTAATAAACTTCCATATGAATCAGGGATTAATATTACAATTCAAAAATACTTAACTCCTAACGGAACAGATATTAATAAAAAAGGTATCACTCCTGATATTGAAGTTAAGTTAACAGAAGAAGATGTCAAAAACAAAAATGACGTTCAATTAAAAAAAGCAATAGAAGTTTTGAGTAAAATGACAAGCGGACAAGAAATTGCAGCTCAATAAAAAATTTAATAATAATAACATATTTATAAAGCCGAGAAAAATTCTCGGCTTTATTTTTGTATATATTCTTTAATTATGATATTTAGTTTATGACATTATTTCCGACTTTTACAATATTTTCCCCTTGTTCATTTGTAGTAATTGCAATTTCTCTAGCCCCTCCTGCATATAAATTTCGAGTTTTTATAGAATTTGTAAAAGGGTCTTTATAAGTAACTGTCCCGAAATTTCCGGTTAATTTTGATCCGTTAGGAAACATATAGTTATATACGTTGATAAATTTTTCTTTTTGTTGACTGTCTATATATAAATTTTTTCTTACATCATAGTATGGTATACCGTTTTTATAAGTTGCTACAGTTAAACTCTTAAATTTATCAGGTGCATATATGTAGTCATATGATTTACCTACAAGAGTATTATTTTTATCTACTTTATATGCATTAAATTCTTTTCGTACACCGGGATCAAAAACTGTACGATATTGAAGAAATTTTCGTTTATAGTCATTATCAACTTTTTTAATAATAGTAGATACACCTGTTTCATGATTTTCAGCAACAGTTTTATGTCCTGTCGACATGTAAGGATTGTATGATTGAAGATGATTTTCTTTGACAGGTTTTTGTGTAATTGTCTTATACAATTTACCATTTTTATAAGATGAAGTTACTTTCGTACCATCTTCTGCAACTTTTTGAAAAACTTTAATACCGCTTTTTGACGTTCCTATTAATTTTCCCTTACTCACAGAATGTCCAAATATTCCAAATAACCTTGCTCCCAATTTTGCAATTCCCATAAATTTCCCTTTTCAAATAATTTATTTTCCCCATAATTTTTATAAAACAATTTTTATTAATTTATTGACTCATTATTAAGATATGTAAATATGTGTTTATTGTAAAATATTAATATGAAAGCAAATATTATATTAATAGGCATGATGGGATGCGGAAAAAGTACCGTAGGAGCAGAGTTAAGCAAGGCTCTTGCGGAATATAAATATGTTGATATTGACGCAGAAATTGAAAAAAGTACACAAAAAAAGATTTCTGAAATATTTTTAAAACACGGAGAACCTTTTTTTAGAATGCTCGAAAGTGAAAAAATTCGTAAATTCTGCAAAGAAAAAAACTACATAATATCAGCAGGTGGCGGAGCTTTTGAAAATGAAGAAAATAGAAAATTAATGTTGAAATGTGCAAATGTTATATACCTCAAAGCTTCACCAGAAGAGATTTATACAAGAATAAAAACAGAAACTCATAGACCTCTTTTAAAAAAGAATTTTTCTATAGAAAAAATTGCAAACATTATAGAAATGCGTAAAAAAAATTACGAAAAAGCAAATTTTATAATTGACACAGATGGAAAAACCCCATATGATATTGTTAAAGAAATTATTGGAGTCTTAAATGGTTGATTTATCGGTAAAAATTAAACAGAATGAAAAAAATTATCCGATTATCATAAAAACCGAAAAGATTGCGGACTTAGCAGAAAAATTTTTATCTTTTACAAAAGATAAAAATTATCTTGTTATAATTTCTAAAAAAGTTGAAAAAATTTATGGTAAACAACTAAATATTCCTAAAGAAAACAAGTTCATATTAAAAGATGGGGAAAAAGAGAAAAATTTTAATAATTACCAAAAAATTATTCAAAAAGCTCTAAAAATGAAACTAACTCGTAATGATGCAATAATTGCAATCGGAGGAGGAGTCGTTGGAGACATATCAGGATTTGTTGCATCCACTTATATGAGGGGTATTGATTTTATACAAGTTCCAACAACTCTTCTTGCTTGTGTAGACAGCTCTGTCGGCGGGAAAACAGCTATAGACACTAATTTCGGAAAAAATTTAGTTGGAACATTTTATCAACCTAAAATTGTTTTTATTAATCCAAAATTTCTTAAAACTCTTGATGAGAGACAGTTTAAGACAGGCTTAGGAGAAGTTGTTAAATATTCTTTCATTGAAAAAAGCTGTAAGTGTGAAGAAGAATTAAATTTAACAAACTTTTTATCTGAAAAATCTCAAGATATTTTAAATCGTGATGAAAGAACATTATCAAAACTTATTGAAATTTGTGTAAAATTAAAAATTTCTGTTGTTGAAAAAGATGAAAAAGAATCAGGATTAAGAAGAATTTTAAATTTTGGCCACACTTATGGACATGCTATTGAAAAAATTACTAAATATAAAAAATATACACATGGGGAAGCTATAGTTGAGGGTATGAAATTTGCCTTTGATTTAGCCGTGAAAAAAAATCTTATTGATAAAAATTACAAATTTTTAGCAGAAGATGTAATAAAAAAATACAATTTTACGAAAGTAAAAAAATTTAAACTAACAAAAATGATAGAACTTATGCAGCTTGATAAAAAAGCGACTTCAAACAGCATTGTATTTATTTTACCTACAGATTATTCAACAGTAGATGCTTTTGATTTTTTACCTGAAGAGTTGATTAAATTATTAAACTAAGGTTTTTTACCTTTAAACAATTTTGTAAACTTATTCCAACCGTTTTTAAAAAAATCACCTACATTATCTAATTTTAAAGTTTTGGGTAAATTTTTCAACATTGGTATAATTTTTGATTTAAACTTTAATCCGCCTAAAACCAATACACTTGCAGTTAAAATACCGAATGCCCATTTTTTCCACGATGGAGTTTTAATTATATTTGATTTGTCAGAAGATGATATAAACTCATCTGTTTTTGGTTGAATCGGAAGAGGTGAAGCTGGCGACTGACCAACAAACGGAGAAGGAGCTGCAGGATTCCCGACATATCTCATAGGTTGTCCCATTACATAAGATGCAGCATCATAATCTATTACTCCGTTTTGTGCTAACATATCCAAATTATTTGCCCAATTTGACATAATAAAATAACCTTTTACTTTTACACTTATTTATATAAAATATATTTTTTTGTACAAATTGCTTTTTAAACGTTTATTTGTTAAATTTTTGTAATATGAAAGAGTTTTTTAAAGAAAATAAATATCTTATTTTATTATGGATATTTACAATTGCAGGGTTATTTATTTTTTGTGGACATTATTCAGGAATTCTAATAGATTTTGGACGTGAGGTGTATTATCCTGAACAGATTTTACAAGGGAAAGTATTATACAAAGACTTATTCAATATATACGGACCTTTATCATACCAAATTAATGCAGTTTTATATAAAATTTTCGGGGCTAAATTATCAACTTTATATATAATCGGCGGATTATGCTCAATATTAGCGGTAAGCGGGATTTATCTTATTGCTAAAAGATTTTTGGGGGGATTTCTAAGTTTCTGTATTGGATTTATCACAATATCTATCAGCATTGCAACAACAAGTATTTTTAATTTTCATTTCCCATATTCTTGGTCTGTTTTATATGGTCTAATAGGCTTTTTGTATTCATTGTATTTTCTTTTAAAATTCAATGATGATAAAAAATCAATAAATCTCATAATAAGTTCGCTGCTTGCAGGTATTTGTATAGCAAACAAGTATGATTTTTTATTATACGGATTTGTTGTCCTGTTTTTCATTGTTAAATACAAGGACTGGAAAGCGTTTTTATCATTTATTTCAATTCCGTTATTAAGTTTTGGGGTTTTATTTATCCAAGGATTAAAAATAAATGACCTTGTAAATTCTCTTGCAATCACCAGTGCTATGGCAAAAAGCAAGACTTTAACTTATTTTTACCAAAACAGCGGAATATATTTTCATCCAAAAGTTATAATGACTGATTTTATACTATTCCTAAAAACAGCTATTCCTTTTGGAATAATACTTTTGGGAGCTTTTTTATTTTACAGAAATAAATTTTTATCAATATTTTTATCTATAATTGGCTACATTTCATATATTTGGATTTTCTCTGCAAATACAAAAATAGCATTCGGATTTTTCCCAATATTTCTTTTAATTAGCGCCATTGTGATGTATAAAAAATTTGATGTAAAATTGATTATACTAATAATTTCTGCATTAGCAGTGAGTGCTAAAGTTTTTTGGGTACTTCTTTTATACAGTTACGGAAATTTTTATTTTCCGATTTTGTTAATTGCAATTTTAGCTTTATTTTTCAAAATTTTACCCCAAAAACTTGAAAAAACAGCAGGAATTTATTTGATTATCACATCAGTTTTTTATCTGTCAACAAACTTTTATATGTTATCTTTGGTAAAAAATAAAGTTGAAACGCCAAAAGGTATAATTTATACCTCAAAAGAACTAGCTCAAAGTACAAATGAACTTGATGAATTTATAAATAAATCAACAAACCCGACAGATAAAATTGTTATTTTCCCTGAGGGAATGACTGTAAACTTTCTTACACAAAGGAATTCAGATGATTTTTATAACTCTCTTTTACCTTTGTACACAGAAAGTCTTGGAGAAAATAAAATTATCAATCATTACAAAGAAAATATACCTGAATATATTATTTTTAACAACTTGAATATGAAAGATTATTATTTTCAGTATATTTGTCAGGATTATGCAATGGATTTTTGCGAATTTGTCCAAGAAAATTACAATTTTGTAAAAGTTATTGATAACGGATTCAGATATATGATTTTTAAACACAAATAATGTTTATGCTAAAATTAAACCTATAAGTGAGGTAAAAAAATGGAAAAGTTTTATTTAACAACTGCTATAGATTATGTAAACGGTGCACCACATATTGGACACGCTTATGAAAAAATATTAACAGATATTATAGCAAGACACTATACTCAAAGATGTGATGATGTGTATTTTCTTACAGGAACAGACGAACACGGGATTAAAATCCAAAAAACAGCTGCTGCAAAAGGAACTACACCAAAAGAATTATGTGATGAAAATGCTCAAAAATTCAAAGATGCTTGGAAAGCTCTTGATATTGATTATACAAAATTTATCAGAACAACTGACGAAGAGCATGAAAAAATCGTTCAACACATATTCGATAAATTATTAAAACAAGGTGATATCTACAAACATTCATACGAAGGTTTATATTGTCAAGGATGTGAATGTTTCTTAAATGCAAAAGACTTAACAGAAGACGGACTCTGTCCTGACCATTTGAAAAAACCTGAAGTTGTTAAAGAAGAAAACTATTTCTTTAAATTAACAAAATACAAAGATGCAATAATCAAACATATTAAAGATCACCCTGATTTTATTGTTCCTGAATTCAGAGCAAACGAAGTTCTTAACCAATTAGAAGATATTCAGGATATCTCAGTTTCTCGAGCAAAATCTAATGTCCAATGGGGTATTGATGTATTAGGAGATGATGAACAATCAATTTATGTATGGATTGATGCTCTTTCAAACTACATCACTGCTTTAGGTTATGATAATGAAAATCCGTCAGAAAACTTTAAAAAATATTGGCCTGCTGATGTTCATGTTATCGGAAAAGATATTTTGAAATTTCATAGCATATATTGGCCTGCATTTTTGCTTGCTTTGGACTTACCACTACCAAAACATATTTTTGCACATGGATGGATTACTATAGATGAATCTAAAATGTCAAAATCATTAGGAAACGTAATATCTCCAACATCCGTTCTTGAAAGTTTCAATCTTGAACATCCTGATGCTTTCAGATACTATATGGCAACCTCTGCACCTTGCGGACGTGATGGAAATTATTCTGATGATGATTTTAAAGAAAAAGTAAATGCTCATCTTGCAAACAGTATGGGAAATCTTTTAAACAGAACCCTATCAATGTTAGTGAAATATTTTGACGGTGAAGTTAAAGCCGAATTCAAGGGCGAAAATCCTTTAGCTAAAAAAGCTTTAGGTACAATTCAAATTGTAAAAAATCATTTTGATAATTTTGAAATTGCAGAAGCAGGTCTTGAAATTACATCATTAGTTGACGCTACAAACAAATTTGTTCAAGATACAGCACCTTGGACACTTGCAAAAGAAGAGAAAATGGATGAATGCGGACAAGTTCTCGTGAATGTACTTGATATTATGTGCATCATTGCATCATTAATTTATCCGTACTGTCCAAATATTGCTGCTGATATGGCAAAACAATTATCATTTGATTTAAAAACAAAATTAGACGATTTAACAACTGATAATATCAAATGCGGAAAATTAATCTCTAAAGAAGATATTAAACCTGTATTTTTGAGATTAGATTCTGAATTAGCAGATAAATCAGCTAAAAAACAATAATAAAATAAAAAATAAATTTTAAAGGCGGCATTTTAATCATTTGCCGCCTTTAATTTTTCGCTCTATTCATCTTGTTGTTGTTTTATCATACTTCCAACAGCTGCATACATTGCTGCTGAAATTTCTGATGTAGAAGAAAACGGTCCATAATCTTTTATAAATTTTGCAACATCAAATGTATTTAAATAATTTTGTAATGCTGCAGTAGATTCATCTGTCAGACCACCTGCAAATAGCAAATTTTTTAGATAATTTTCTGCTTTTTCTTGTACATCATCTTCATCATATTCTGAAGATGAAAATTCTGCTACATCTTTTTCTTCTGTTTTTTGGGTAGAAACACCATATTCTTTTGACTCTTCTTCTTGGGTTTCTTGTAATTCTTCTTCATCATCTACAGCTGCTGTTGCTGATGTGTAAGCTTTTGATGATACTCCAGTAATTTCCATATACCTATCCTTTCTGTAAAAATAATCTTTCACAAAAAATATAACGGACAAATTATTCTAAAACTTTAAATGTTTTTTAAGAGATATTACAAAAATTACTTTACTAAACTTTCTGTTTCATTAAACATTACCATATAAAAGTCAGGACTTGTCATATTTGGATTTTTTTTCATAAATTTTTTCACATCAAAATTTTCCAAGTATTTATCAAGTTTTTTTTGAATTTTTTCATTTTCTTCATGTTCTGACTTTAATTTTGCAATATATTGTTTAGTCATTGCAAGGACTTCATCCTCTGTCAAAATTGGCTGTCCGCCAATTAAGACTTCATCAGGCTCATCTTCGTCAATATATTTTTTTAATTCTTCTTTCGGATCTTCTTTTTGACGTCTGCCATTACTATCTGACGAAGTAGAAGAAGATACAACTCTATTACCAAAAGGATTGTTTACACTGTTGAACATTTTTTAAACCTTTTTATTGTTAATTGATACAGAAAAATTTATTTTTTTTTGTATTACGTCAAATAACAATAAAATCTTTAATTTTTTCATATATTTGTATTAGAAACTATAGGGAGTTATAATAATCTTTCAACAACTTACAATCATCTTCAATATTAGGACTTTCACAAACTAGAGCACCTTTTACATTGAATTCTTTCATTACTTTTATCAAGTCTTTATAATTCATATCGGATTCTTCCAAATTCAAATGCTGGCGTTCTCCTTTCGCTGTATATTCGATACCTGCAAGATGTCCATGAAAATTGTCTAGTGCATATTGTCCTAATTCATTTCCCATTTTCTCTAAAACTCTTGAAAACTCATCATAAGTATTATATTCACCTGCAGATCTTGCATGAAGATGAGAAAAATCAATGCACGGAAGAACTTGTTCAAATTCTTTCGATAATCTTATAATTTCATCTTCATCACCCCATTGCGTAGCCTTACCTGTTGTTTCAGGACGAATCCATACTTTTATTTTTTCCTGCTCCAATATATTTATGATTCTTTTTGTTTGGCCTTTCACACGATTATAGACTGTTTCTTTATCAGCTCCCATATAAAATGCAGCATGATATGTAATACTAAATGCTCCTGCCTGAGAGGCTACAGATGCTGTATCTATTATTCTTTGCACACTTGCATCAATTTTTTCTTCTTCTTTAGAATTTAGATTAATATAAAAAGGACCGTGAGCTGTTATGACAAAGTTTTTCGCCTGTTCTTTTACAAATTTTCTATGTTCATCGTTCATTCTTACGCCATGGACAAATTCAAGCTCCATACCGTCAAGTTTCATTTCACCTAAAACATTAAACGCTGAAGGATAACTTCCCTTTCCCGTTCTCAATGGCATGCCGGCTGTTATAAAATTTAATTTATCAAAGTTAAACAAGTTTTGCAAAATACGCTCCTATCGCTGTCATTAATAAGCAAATTGTAACACTTAAAATTATATATGAAAAAGCATGGAAAATTTGATGATTTCCAACCATTTCAAACAATTCCAAAGAAAAAGTGCTAAATGTTGTTAATCCTCCGCAAAAACCGACTGTTAATGCAAGTTTTACAACAGGACTTACATCGGCTTTTTCTATAAATAAAAAATATAAAAAACCAATAATAAAGCTTCCTAAAATATTTACAAGAAATGTTGATAACGGAAGATTAATTTCAAAATGCTTTGCAAGATTAAACCCTATCAAATATCTTGATATTGCGCCTAATCCTCCACCTATGAATATTGAAATTAAATTCAAATACATTTATTTTACCTTTGTTTTTATTATATCTTCAATGATTTCGCAAACATCAGCTACATATTTTGCACAACGTTCTTTTCTTGCAGGACCTTCTAAGCCGCCTGACAAAATTCTACAACAAGTAACTTTGTTTCTTTTCTTAAACTCTTCAACTATTGCTTTTGCATTTTGACGTGCAATAACTTCATTCCCGAAAATATTTTCACGACCAAAATTGTAACCGTTAATCAATTGAGCAGCAGCAATAGTTCCGCATACACAACCGGATGACAAGCCACCACAAAAAGCTGTAGCAACAGATAAAAGTTCTTTTGGACAAAGTCCTTCTTCTGATGCTGCTCTTATTATACTTTCTGAACATGAATGATTAGTCTTAAAATATTCTACAGCTTTTTCTTTCATAATACATCTCCCTTAATATTAGTATAGCATAAATATTTATGCTATAATCCAATATATGAAAGAGTGGATTTTTAACAAATACGATGGGCAGGAGAAATCTTTAATCAAAAGACTTTTATATTCAAGAGGAGTAAAATCTGATGAAGATATTTATGAATTTACTCATCCTCTTGAAACGAAAATGATCCATCCAAAAGCTTTTACTGATATGGAAAAAGTTATTGATAGATTATCAAATGCTATTAATAATGGAGAAAAAATCGTTATCCATGGTGATTTTGATGCAGATGGTGTAACATCCACTTCTTTGTTGTACAGAACATTTAACTTTTTAGGAGCAAATGTTAATTATTTTATCCCTGATAGAGAAAAAGAAGGTCATGGATTTGATACAAAAGCTCTTGTAAAAGTAATGACACAAGTTAAACCGAAAGTTATTATATCTTGCGACTGCGGAATTTCAGATGTTGATGCAGTGAATTTCTTAAACAGCTTTAAAATAGATGTAATTATCACTGATCACCATGAAGCCCCTGAAATTTTACCAAAAGCCTACGGAATAATAAATCCTAAAGCTCCAAATGCGTTAGATGAAAATTTAACTACAAAACAAATTGAAAGTCTGACTTCTCTTGCTGGTGTTGGAGTTGCATTCAAAGTTGCCCAAGCTTTACTTGAAAAATATAACAAATTGGAATTTATTTCAGATATCCTGCCTTATGTTGCAGTCGGAACTGTTGCAGATGTTGTACCACTAATCGGTGAAAACAGGTATTTTGTAACAAAAGGATTAGAAATAATTTCTAACGGAAAGCATTATGGACTTTCAAGACTTTTGGAAAGCGCAGGTTATAAAGGTCAAATTACATCTGAACAAATAGCATTCGGAATTGCTCCAAGAATTAACGCTTCAGGGCGCCTTGATACTGTAGATGCAGCTTTAAAGGTCTTAATTTCTGATAACAGACAAGAAATTGAAATGGCTATTCAGTCTTTGAATGAATTTAATAAAATTCGTCAAGAATTATGCCAAAATACTTTTGCTGAAGCTGATGAAATGGTAAAAGCTGAAGGTAACAGAAATTCGGCAATTGTATTATTTAATAAAGATTGGCATATAGGAATTATTGGAATTGTTGCATCATCTCTTGTAGAAAAATACTACAAACCTACTTTTTTAATAACATATTCAGAAGAGACAAAACAATTCAGATGCTCTGCAAGAAGTATTGAGGGGATAAATCTTTATGATGCTATTTCTGCTAATGCAGAATTATTTGATGGATTTGGCGGACATGCTATGGCTGCAGGTCTTGCTTTTAGTGAAGAAAAAGCTTCTTTTGAACAGGTAAAAGCTGCTCTTTGTAAAACCATTAAAGAAATGTCGCAGGGAAAAGATTTAAAACCGTTTATTAATATTGATTTAGAGCTTATGCCTGATGATATTGATGTTGATTTGGTAGAACAAATTTCTCAATTGGAACCTTTTGGAGCGGCTAATCCGAGTCCTGTTTTTGCAATCAGAAATCTTATTATAAAAGAAAAAAGACTTATGGGTGAAAATAAAAATCACCTTAGATTAATTTGTCAAAAAGGATCAAACGAATTTACCTGTATAAAATGGAAAGAAGGAGATATTTCTCTTGTAAAAGGAGATGCTCTTGATTTAGCTTTTCATCCGCAAATAAATGAATATAACGGAAATATTAGTGTTCAATTAATTATTGATGATATTCATTCGGAATATTTAAAAGAAGAAGAAAATACTCAACAATATAAACTTTATGATCACAGAAAAAAAACAAATATTTTACCTCAAGTAAATGATTATGTAAAAACTTCAAAACAAAATATTCTAATATTTGCAGAAAGCAAAACTATTTTAGATAAATTGAAACCTTTTTCTGAATTATCTGCAAGAACAATAAATAGAGATAACTTAAGACCTTGCGATTCTTTAATGTTTTTTGATTACCCTGCAGATAGAGATTCTTTCGATAAAATCTTAAACCAAACAACACCATTGTCTATTCATTTTATGAATTATGACATAAAATATATGGATGAAGAAGAATTTTTGAAAACTGTATGCGGAATGTTAAAATTTGCCTGCCATAATAACGGAGGAAAAGTCGAATTGAGAAGATGTGCAAGTTTCTTAGGCAAATCTTATCAAGTGTTTGATTTACTATTCTCTATTCTTGAAGATATTAATGTAATCAAAATTAAAGAAAAAACAAAAGATTATTATATCATAGATTACAACCAGCAGGGAGATATTTCTCACATCCTGCATTCTCCAAAATATACAATTCTTACAGATTTGATTAATGAATGTGAAGAATTTCAAAAAAGCTTGATTGAAGATGATGTATATTCACTTATTTAATTTTTCCATGATATAATTAGCTTATGAGAAAACCAATTGTAGCAATAGTAGGCCGTCCAAATGTAGGCAAGTCAACTTTCGTAAACCGTCTTATTGGAACGAGAAATTCTATCGTTGATGATTTACCGGGAGTAACTCGTGATAGAATTTATTTTGATGTTGAATGGCAAAATAAATTGTTTACCGTAATCGACACTGGCGGAATTATCCCAGGTGATGAAGATGAAATTATGTTATCAATTTTTGATCAAGCTAAAATTGCTTGTGATGAAGCTGATAAAATTATTTTTATTGTCGATGGTAAAGAGGGAGTTAATCCTATTGATTATGATATTGCAAATATATTAAGACAATCTAAAAAACCTGTTTTTTTAGCTGTCAATAAATCTGATAATCCGGAATCTTTATTAATGGTAAATGATTTTTATTCTCTTGCAATCGGTGAACCTATAGGAATTTCTGCTCTACATGGCTCTGGCGGCGTAGGGGATCTTTTAGATTTGGTTACAGAAGATTTTTCTCAAAATATAGAAAAAGAAGATGATAATACAATTAAAATTGCAATTGTCGGAAGACCAAATGCCGGAAAATCATCAATTGTTAATGCTTTGTTGAACGAAAATAGAGTTATTGTATCTGATGTATCAGGAACAACTCGCGACAGCATTGACAGTTCAATAACTTATAAAGATAGAGAATTTATCATTGTAGATACTGCAGGCATCAGAAAAAAATCAAAAGTTGATTGGGGTGTTGAAAAATTTGCAGTAGATAGAGCAATAAGATCTATTAGAGATTGCGATGTAGCTTTACTTGTTATCGATGCTACTCAAGGAATTTCTGATCAGGATAAAAAGATTGCCTCTATTATTACAGAAGCTGGAAAAGGACTTGTTATTGCTATCAATAAATGGGACTTGATAGAAGATAAAAAATCAAATACAATCAATCAATACAATAAAAAACTTGCAAATGATATTCCGTTTTTAGAATATGCTCCAAAAATATATATTTCTGCTGTTACAAAACAAAGATTAAATCAAATATTCACAGAAGCAGAAAGCGTTTACGCAGAATGTACAAAACGTATTTCAACAGGTCTTTTGAATAAAGTAATTAAAGAAGCATATATGCTAAATCCTCCAGCTTCGTCAAAAGGAAAAAGATTAAAAATAATGTATGTTACTCAAACAGGAATTCAACCTCCGCATATTGTTATTTTTGCGAATAATGCAGACTTAATGAAAGATCATTATAAACGTTATATTGAAAACAAATTAAGAGAAGCATTCGGTTTTTTTGGAACACCTGTTAAACTTTCAATAAGAGAACGCTCTGATAGAGATAAGAAATAAAAAAAAGAGGATATAAATCCTCTTTTTTATAATTTACTTACAAAACATAAAACATCATCAAAAAGGTTTTTTATCGGTTCTGTAACATCGTATGCAAGAATTTTTCTTATATATTCCAATTTATCTTCAAATGTTAATGTGTGGCGATGTTCTTCCGGAATTTCTGCGATTATTTGTTCTATTTTACTTTCATCAATTACTATTTTATATTTTTCTAACAATTCTTCTGACAACATAAGATTTTCACATACATCTTCAATTGGGGAAATTTTTGAAAAATCAATTTCCAAATCATTTAATTCTTGAAATTTTTCCATTAAAAAAGCTCCTTTACAAACTATTACTCAAATTAAACTAATGCCTCTGACACATATCCTGCCATCTCATCAAAAAAATTCTGCAAGGGTAATGTAATATCAACCATAACATTTTCCTGAATATCTCTTAAATTCTTTTCAAAAGATTTTGGTGGTTTTACTGCAACTGTTTCATATTTTCCTGCTTCTAGCTGATGCAACAAATTTCGAGAAAAATCTTTCGTATTTCGCAGTTGGGATAAAATTGCACTATCTATTTTGAATAAATCAGCAGAACTAAAATCGGTGTTCAGCAACTTTTCCATCGCATCAATATCAATTATGTCTCTCATAATTCCATTGGCGACTTTGTTACAGTCTGCGACCATAACATTTTCTGTTTTTGAATTCATGTTAAAAACTTACCTCCAATTAACTATTGCTCTGTCCGTAACTCTTATCTCGGTCATGAATTCAAAAAACTTTAATAAAAAGTTTTATTTGTTACATAATATTTACAAAAAAAATAATAAAATTTATTTTCGCGTAGCGAAAAAGAAAGTCTCGTCATTTGACAAGACTTATAAATATACATTTACCCCACACACTTTATATCATAAAATATTTATTTTGTCAACTGGTAACAAATATATTTTTCTTGAATGAAAAAAAAATCTTTTTCTACAATAATTGTAGAAAACTACATGTAAATATGTAGAAAATTCATGAGTTTTCTACAATAAATTATAAGAATTAAAGTTTTCTACAAATTTGGATATTTTATTATATAATTTTCTACAATTTTTTCTACATTCAAAAGCGAGAGAGAGCAATAGTTTCATGTAGTTTTCTACAAATATTGACAGCTTATTATTATTATTAAATATATTAATATATTAATTAATATAATATATAATATAAATCCTATTGTTCAAAACATAAAAAGTAAAGTTTTTGTATTATTCTATTCTTTTTGAAATTTTAACGAATATAATCAAATTATAGAATAGAAATCGGGGAGTAAAAATTATGAAATTTGTTGTAAAAAAAGAAGATTTATATAATGGTATAAAAATAGTAGAAAGAGCTACTTCAATGAAAGCATTGCAACCAGTGCTTTTAAATATTTTAATTGAAACCATTGATAAAAGTACAATAAAACTCGTTGCAACAGATTTAGACTTGACTGTAATTGCAAAAGTTGATGCTCAAGTAGAAGAAGAAGGAAAAATTACATTACCTTCAAAAACTCTCAACGAAATAGTTTCCAAACTTGGAGATAAATTAATTACATTTGAAATGAATGAAGGTGAAACATCTGTACATATCACTTGTCAAAACTCAAAGTTTGATATTATAGGTATTTCAGCTTCTGAATTTCCTCCAGAGTTTTCTATGATTGATGTAAAAGACGAAGAAGGTTTTGAGATTGAAATAAGACCTTTTGTGAAAGCCGTAAAACAAGCAGGTTTTGCAGCTGCAAGTTATGAAACTAGTAATCTATTGTCAGGTATTGTATGTGATATTTCTGGTAATATATTGGAAATTGCATCTACTGACGGTAATCGTTTAGCAAGAGTTCGTGAAACTATTGATAATAAGGATAATCACTCAAAACAATTAATAATTCCTTCAAAGACATTGAATGAATTTATTAAAATGAGCAGTTTTATAGATGAAGATTCAGTAAAAATATATACAGAAAAATCAAAAATAATAATTAAATCAGAAACCACAACAACAATTTCAAGATTATTAGAAGGACAATATCCAAAATATAATCAGTTAATTCCTGCAGAAAGTCCAAAAGAAGCTTTGGTAAATGTTTCTCAAATGATATCAGCGCTAGAACGTGTATCAATTATGGTTAACGAAAAAACAAGTATTGTAAAATTGGAATTTAGCCATAATACATTAAAATTAACAGCAGACACTCCAGATTCAGGTAAATCAGAAGAAAATATTGATATTGATTACGCAGGAGAAGAATTGACAATTGCATTTAATTATAAATTTGTATTGGAAGCTTTGAAAAACATTGATTCTGATGAGGTTAAAATCGGACTAAATACACCATTGTCTGCTACTATGTTCAAACCAAACAGTGAAGAAGATTATGTTTGCTTGATTATGCCTGTTCAAATAAGATAAAAATAAAAAATCAAAGGGAATCAAAATGCAGAAGATTTATAAATATGATAACCTTATTCCGAAAATCAAAAAAGTTTTCTTTTTTGTTTTGCTTATTACGGCATTAATCATTTACATGTATTACAAAGTAACTAATATAAAAGAAGTTTTGTATGTAATTCCAATATCAATAATAATGGTGTTGTTTTATAATTTCCAATTTCAATTCGGGACTTTGATGAATTATAAATCTATTATTGTAGATAATGTAAATAATCAATTAAAAATAATATCTAAAAATGATGAGGAAATATTTTTGTATAAAGATATTCAAGGTATAACTTTTATAAAAGAACCTCAAATTTTTCGCAGAAGATCTTTGATTCATTTGACAATATTATTGAAAACAGGTTATTCAAAGACAATAACTTTTTCAAACTTTGAATTTGATATAAACTTTTTAAAAAAACTTCCACCTTATGTGTGCGTGGATATGTAAAAAATTTTTTTATCCATTAATAGCAAAATAAACTTCTTTGAGACGCTTTTTGCTAATATGTGTATACAATTGAGTTGTAGAAACATTACTGTGTCCTAAAAGTTCTTGTACAACTCTCAAATCAGCTCCGTTTTCTAATAAATGAGTTGCAAAACTATGACGTAGTGTGTGTGGAGAGATTGCTTTATGTAATTTTTTTCCCTGTTCATGGATAAATGTGTAGATTTCCTGACGGGTTACTTTTTTGCCTTTATCGTTTATTAAAAGATATTTTGTCTGCAAGTTGTATTTTGAAATTAAATAATCTCTTTCGGGTAAAAAATCTTTTATTGCTTGAATAGCTTTTTTACCCAGCGGAACAAGTCTATCTTTTGAACCTTTACCTGTGCATTCTAAAAATTTACTTTTCAAATCATAATCAGTAATTTTCAAATTAGCAAGTTCAGATACTCGAAGTCCGCATCCGTATAAAAGTTCAATAATTACCCTGTGAAGCTTTGATAAATCTTGATTTAGGATGTCATTAATTTCTTCAATTGTCATGACTTTTGGAAGTCTTTGAGGAATTTTAGGCTGCTCAAGAGTAAGTGCAGGGTTTGTTTTTGTAATTTCATTTACACAAGTCCATTTGAAAAATCCTCGAAGAGATGCTATTTTTCTCATAATGCTTGTTGGTGAAAACTTCTTTTCATGCAGATTTCTTACATATGTATTGATTTTTGATCTTTGAATATCGTTAATATCAATATCTCCGCAAAAATCCATAAAATCGCTCAAGTCTCTTCTGTATGCTTCCAGTGTATTTTCTGCAAGACCCTTTTCTATTTCTAAAAATTCAATATATTCTGATAAAACTTGAGTATTCATATTTTAATTTTACTACTTATTTAGTTTAATGACATTCAGCGTTTATATGATATAATTAGAATGAACAAAATTTATATGAAAATCGTTCTATAAATGGAAGGTTTTTATAGAAAGGGAAAAAATGAAAAAATTATTATCTATATTAATGACATTTACTCTATTTGTATTGACAGGTATGCAGGCATTTGCAGATAGTGCGCAAGAAGCTTTAAATTTCTTTAACAGTTATGTATCTGCAGCAAACTCATATAGTCCGACAGTTGCGACAATGTATTCACCAAATGCAAAAATTATAAGACAGGTAGTAAAACCAAACGGCGAATTAGTTAATGTATCAACAAATACAGCAACTTACATAAAACAAATGAAAATTGGCCAAGCAGGAGCCAAAATGAGAGGCTATAAAAATACTTATACAAATGTATCTGTAACATCTCTAGGCAACGGAACTTATAAGGTAAGTTCTCTAAGACAGCCAAAAGGTGAGACATATAAGTTGAAGACTTATATGATTGTAAAAAAAATAAATGGTAAATGGCAGATAACAGAAGAAATGATGCAGACAAAAGAACAAATATTCTTAAGATACGCCAAATAAATATATTGCATATACAAAAAAGATAAAATTTGGAAAAACAAAAGAAATGAATAAATTTAGGTTTTTAACAGCGGGCGAAAGCCATGGAAAATGCTTAACAGCAATAATTGAAGGTGTACCTGCAGGATTTGAGATAAAAGAAGATTTTATAAATTCAGAATTAAAAAGACGTCAAGGCGGATATGGCCGAGGCGGGAGAATGAAAATAGAATCAGATACTGTGGAAATTACATCAGGTATACGCTTTGGAAAAACCTTAGGATCTCCAATTACTCTTGTAATCCAAAATAAAGATTATGAAAATTGGCAAAAAATTATGAGTACTGATCCTAAAGACTTTACAGAAGAAAAAGCTTTTTCAAAATTTCGCCCAGGACATGCGGATTTTGCAGGCAGTGTAAAATATAATCAAATTGATTTGAGAAATATTTTAGAACGTTCAAGTGCAAGAAAAACTGCTATTGAAGTCGCTGTAGGAGCTTTAGCAAAACAAATTCTTGAACAGTTTAATATAAAATGTGATTCAAGAATTATTCAAATAGGTCAGGGAAAGACTGAAGAAGAATTTAAAAAAGAAATAGACAAAGCAAAAGAGGCAGGAGATACATTAGGCGGAAAATTTGAAATAGTTTATAAAAATCTTCCAATAGGCTTAGGTTCTTTTGTTCATTGGGATAGAATGCTTGATGGAAAAATAGCTCAAGCAGTAATGAGTATTCCTGCAGTAAAATCTGTAAGCATTGGAAATGAGTTTGCATATTGCATGTTTGGAAGTGAATTTCATGACCAGATGTATCTTGAGAATGGTAAAGTTACAAGAAAAACAAATAATGCAGGTGGTCTAGAGGGTGGTATGACAAATGGAGAACCTCTTGTTGTAACAGCAGTGATGAAACCAATTCCAACATTAAGAAAGCCTTTAAATACTGTTGACAAATCGATAATGCAAGAAAGTAAAGCTCATTTTGAACGTTCTGATACTTGTGCAGTAGAAGCTTGTATGGTTGTTGCGGAAAATAGAATAGCTTGTATATTAGCGGATGAATTTCTTATGAAATTTGGCGGGGATAGTTTAACAGAAATTAAAAATAGGGTATAGTTTTTCTTTACAATAAAAATATCTGCGTGATACTATAAATTTATGTTGGAGCTATTTGTAACAGGTGCAGATAAAAATTCCGCAAAAATGTTTGTAACAGCAGGTCTTACTGCAACAATGCAGAGTCTTGGATATTCTTGTGCTGTTTATAAACCTGTTGAGACTGGAGCAATTGAGAAAAACGGTTTTTTACAGTCAAAAGAATCAGCTTTTATAAAATTTGTTGATCCATATATTAAAACTTATAATTCATATTTATTGAAAGATTCTTCCACCCCTTTGATTGCAGCAGCAAAAATAGGGTTAACGATTGATAAAAATATAATATTAAAAGATTTTCAAAAAATTCAAGATGTTAATGAATGTATGATCGTTGATGGTGTTTCAGGACTTACGGTGCCATTGAACAAAAATTTTTTAGAAGAAGATATGATAAAAATTCTTGACTTACCCTTACTTTTAATTGTTTCTGCAAAAGATACATCTATTGATAATATTTTGTTGATAATAAATCATGCAAAAGAAACAGGTATAAATTTTAGAGGTGTTATATTAACAAATTATCCAACCAATACAGATGATGTAAATATAAAATTAATGCCGAGATTAATTGAAGAGTATACAGGTGTAAAAATTTTAGGGGTTCTTCCGGAATTTTCTTTAAATATAAATCCAAATGATTTGATTATGGAAATTCTTAATGGTGTTGATATAGAAGGTGTGTTTAATATAAAGATTGCAAAACTACAAATGTAATAATTCTTAATAAAAGCTTTTAATGTTTATTTTACACGGTTACAATACCCAAGAATAAAAAAATATAAAATATATAGGCAAAAATAAAGAATCACATGTTTTATAATAAATAACGTGTGTAAACTGAAAGGTAAATCAATGTCATCAATTACTCCAATTGGGAATTTTTATCAAAAAATAGAAGCTTATAAAAAATATTTGCAAAACAATCGTCCTTCAACTATGACAGATGCTCAATTTAATGAACAAGTTGAACGTTATACTATTGGTTTGCAACAAGATGAATTTAAAATGTCAAATAAAGTAAATGGCAAAGAATTTGCTAAAAATCTGGCAATGGAAAAAAATGGAACCGCAAAAGTAATTGAAGAACAAAAGTTTGCGCAAGCTTTAGAACAGGAAAAACAATGGCTGGAAGCTTCTCATCAGTCAAAAACTCCTCAAGGTGTGCAAGTTGATAGACATAGTGCACAAGCTATTAAAGAACGTCAATTAGGTTCGCAATTAAAAGGAAAAATAAAAGAAGTTTCTCATATAGAAAATCTTGAAAAGCGTGCTAAAATCGGTAATGCTTCATCTGCAAAAAGAGCTAAAATACAAAAACGTGCAGATAAACACGTAGAAAATATAATTAACAGAATTATGAAAAAATTACCTGATTATCAAACTTATCAAGATAAGGAAAATGCAAATAAAGTTCAAAGAAGAATTAGATATCCAGAAAATTTATCAATAAAAGCAACTGCAAATAAAGTAAAAACGCCTGCTAAATTACCAACAAAAGGTAAATTTGCAATGGCTGCAGCTGTATTAACTATTATTGGCGGTATATTTTATGCTAATTCAAATAAAACAGCGGAAAAAACTCAACAAATAAATGCAGTAGCATAAAAGATTGTAACGAATTGTAATATTATATACTTTTTATATAATAAAAAGTCAATTTTTTCGTTACAAACTTTTTTATATAAATATAAAGAGGTATAATAATTTTATGGATAAGAGAGATTTTACCGTAATTGAAAGAGAAACAACAAAAACAGAAGAAAAGGTTCAAAAGAAAACAGTTCTTCAAACAAATCCTATTGTGAAAAAATTTGTGGAATTTCATCAGGAAAATATCGGTAAATTCAATGTGAAAGATTTGTTCAAAAAATAATGTACCAGATAAAAAATCAAATATATATAAATATGACAAAAACACAGAAGTCTGCTCTGTGTAATTTTTTGCGTGCTTTAGTAAAAAAATCTCCTCAAATGAGTGTGAATGATATTTTTGATAAATTTCTGGATGATGAAAAGTATTATTTGGAAATTAATAATCCTCATTTTGAATTTTTAGAAAATTATCTTGATGATGAAAAATTTTTAGAAGAAACTCTTTTGTATTTAAAAGAATGTAGAAAATATTATGACTACAAAAAAAAACAAGAACCAATAATACAAGCTCAAAAAGAATACGAAAAGAAAAAACGTGCATTTTTGCGTGAAGTAAAAATGTCGAAAGAACAACCAACTAAAAAACAACTTTATTATTACGATCGTTTGTGTAAGAAATATAATATAGAAAAGAAAGAATTAACATCTAAATTAATGGCACGTGATGAAATTGATAAAATATTACAAGAGCACGATTGCCGAGAAATTATTGAGTAATAGATAATGGTTTAAAAATAATATGAGTATTCAAGAAATTGTAAAAATATTAACAGACAGCGGAATTGAAGTAAATGAAGCAAATGTGGAAGTAAAAATGCTTCTTGAACATTTTGTAAATTATGGTGTAAAGGATATTATTTCAGGTAATAAGCTGACAAATGAAAAACTTGAATTAGTAAAGGAAAAAGCTGAGTTGAGAGCAAAAACAAGGCAGCCAATTCAACATATAATTGGTTATGCAGATTTTATGGGAGAAAAGTTTATTGTAAATCCATCAGTTTTGATTCCAAGAGATGAAACTGAGTTTTTGGTAAGAAAAGCAATAGATGTAATAAATAAAAACAATTTTAAAATGGCTTTGGATGTCGGAACAGGTTCAGGCTGCATTGCCTGCATGATTGCAAAATTAACTCAATGCCAAATTATAGGTTTGGATATTTCAAAAGATGCTTTAAATACAGCATTAGATAATGCATCAAGATTAAACCTTTTTAATAAAGCAATATTTAGAAAATCTGATATTTTCTCAAATGTAAAACCAAATGAAAGTTTTGATATTATAGTATCAAATCCGCCCTATATTCCTCCAAAAGAAAAAGAAAACATTCAAACAGAAGTTAAATTTGATCCAGAACAAGCTCTTTTTACAAAAGATGAAAAAGGTTTGGAGTTTTATGAAAAAATAACAAAAGGTGCTCCAAAAATATTGAATCAAAGCGGATATTTATTATTTGAACTTGGTATCGGGCAATCTAATGATGTAAAATCTATTATGGAAAATAACGGATTTAGGAATATTGAAATAATAAAAGATCTTGCAGGAATTGACAGAGTAATATCAGGAAATTTATAAAAATATTTGAGATATAAAAGTAGAGATATATTAATAAGTTCAAAATGACGCCTTTGAACACTTGTATATTTTAAAAGTGCTAAAAAGAATATTTTTGAAAAAAAACAAAAATTATAAAAAATGCCATATTCAATAATTGTATGTTATATTTACGTACTTAGTGCAAGAAAATGCCGGCAATAGTGAGACTTGCCGGCACATTACTTTAATTTTCTTAAAGTAAAGAGGTGATGATTATATGTGAATTTAGTTTACATAGTCATATGGTTTACTACCTGTAGCTTTGTATAAGCTGATTGCATCTGTCATACATTCAACTTTTTGTTGAGCAACAAGTTTTTCTATAGTTAATAGATTTTCTTGATATTGAATTAAATCAAGTTTAGAAATTGTACCTTGATTATATTTATGTTCATTAAATTTATAATCAGATTTTTCTAAATTATATTGTTTTGTGGTTTGTTGCATTTTTTCTTTATCAAGTTTAGAAGCAACTAAAGCATCGTTTACTTCTTGTATTGCTGTTAAATTAGTCTTGTAGTAGTCTTGTAAAATTCTTTCATAAGTAGCTTTTTTTAATCTCAAATTAGCAATCAAAGATCCACCTTGGAATAACGGAGTCATAAGACCTCCACCAAGACCCAGCAGCATATTTTTAGTAGTAAATAAACTGCCTAAATCTCCAGCATTGAATAATGCTCCGCCAAGTATGTTAATAGATGGCAAAAATTCTTTTTTTGCAACATTAACATCAATCCCTGCTTTTTCTACCATTAATTCAGCTCTCATATAATCAGGTCTTTGTGTGATAATTTCTGATGGAATTTGAGATGGTACAAAAATTTGGTAATTGATATCATCAAGAGAAGCTCTTTTTAAAGAATTAGCGTTTTCCGGACTTTCTCCGATTAACACACACATTTGGTGTAGTAACTGCTCTCTGTTTTTCTTCAATTCAATTAAATCGGTTTGGCCTTGAACTAGTGCTTTATTAGCTTTTACTGTATCTGCAGTAGATGTAAGTCCTTCTTTATTGCTGGCAAGCATTAAATCATAAATTTCCTGTCTGATTTTTACGATTTGTTCTTGCAATGTAATCATTTTATCAAGATTTACAATATTAAAATATGTAGATCCAACAGCAGATACAACAGATATGTAGGCTGCTCTTTCATCTAATTTAGAGCCTTCGTAAAGTTTTTTTACTGCTTTTGTTTTATTATGATTTTTTAAGAAAATATCAGCCTCATATTGAACAATAATTGGCAATCCAAAACCAATATCAGTACTGGTTGATCCAGGTGCTTTATACCATCCAGGTCCAAATCCTGCTACTGCACTTGGTAATTCATTTGCAAATTGAAGTTTTACATTTTGGTAATATTCTTCAACGTTAATTGTTGCCATTTTTAAATCATAATTGTTTAAAACAGCTTTTTTAATATATTCATTTAATAAATCATCATTAAAATTATTCCACCAATTCATATTGATGTAAGTAAATTTATAATCATCAGAATTTTTTTTATTTTTAGATACCATGCTTTTGAATTGTTTTGGGGTTGCTGTTGATGGAGTATTATTTTCAATAGCAAAAACAGGCATGGTATTAATACTAATAAAACTTATCAATAATGCTGTAGATATAACCTTTTTCACTGTTTTTTGTCCTTTATTTTTAAATACTTGCATTTTTAATAATCATATGTTAGCATATTAATGTTGTAAATGCAACAAATTTTTTTTACAACATTAAATAAAATAATAAAAGAGTCTATAATGGAACAATTAGAAAAAGAAGAAATACAAAGATATACAGATAGTTTATATTATGAATTAGAACAAACAACAAAATTTTTTAGAGTTTTCTCTTTAAAATTCTTTAAAAAATTGAACGTAAACTTATCGCCAGACGAGTATGTAACAATTGAAACAATTTTGTGTAATGCTGGAATTTGTCAAAGAGATTTGGCAAAATTAATATTAAAAGATAGAGCAAACACAGGCAAAATATTAGATTCTTTAGAAGAAAAGGGGTATATTACAAGATTTGTAGATATGAAAAATAATCGTCTTGTAAGGAAAATGGGTGTAACAGAATCTGGGAAAGAAGTTTATGATTCAATTACAGAAAAATTACGTTTAGCAATAGATAAAATGAATGCAATGCCAGGCAGAAAAAATATATCTGCAGAGGAAAAAGAATTATTAAGAGATATTTTAAAAAGATTTAGAGATAATCTAAGCAAAATGGTAGATATGCAAATATAAAAATGAGGTATAAAATGGAAGAACAAAACATGAATGTAGAGTCAGAAAATGTTCAAAAAGAAGAAGTAAAAAAAGAACACAAACCATTTAAACGTTATATTGCAATAGCAGTTGGGGCAATAGTTGCAATAGCTGCAGGTTTTGTAATTCATGATGCATTATTATATCAATCAACAGATGATGCTTATGTTGAAACAACAACAGTACAGGTAGCTCCAAGGGTAAGTGGTCAAATTACTGAAGTATATATAACTGATAACCAAAAAGTAAAAGAAGGGGATTTAGTTGCAAAAATTGATCCTGCTGATTATGAAATAGCTCTAGCACAGGCAGAAGCAAAATATGAAAGAACTCTTTTAAATCAAAAAAATGCAAAAGCAAACTTCAAAGCAATGCAAACAAATATAGAAGTTGCAAAAAAAGATTTGGAAAGATATAAAAACTTGTATGCACAAGGTGCAGTCTCAAAACAAACCCTAGATGCAGCACAAGCAAAATATGATTCTGCTCAAGCAAATTTAACCCAAGCTGAAGAATCATTATTATCTCAAGGTGGAGGAAAAGTAGCGGATGCTGATTTGAGAGAAATTAAAGCTTTAAGAGATAAAGCAAAATTAAACTTATCATATACAAATATTTATGCTCCTCAATCAGGTACAGTATCATCAAGACGAGTAGAAAAAGGTATGTATGTAAATATCGGTTCTCCATTATTTGTAATTGTTCCTGAAAATGTTTGGGTTGTAGCAAACTTTAAAGAAAATCAATTACGTCATATGAAACCGGGGCAGGAAGTTGATATTAAAATAGATACTTACCCAAATAAAGTATTTAAAGGAAAAGTTGATAGTATTCAAAGAGCTTCAGGAGCCAAATCAAGTTTATTTCCACCTGAAAATGCTGTAGGATCATTTGTAAAAATTGTTCAAAGAATTCCTGTAAAAATAGTCTTTACCGAAAAAATTGATCCGAATGAATACAGTATAATTCCTGGAATGTCTGTAGTTCCAAAAGTAAAAGTAAAATAATAAAATAAAAAAAAACGGACAAATTTGATAAAAAATCTGGTATAAGTCGACAAAAAGGATTACAAACAAGGAGCCTTTATGGCTCCTTAAATAACAAAATAGGAAAAATATGTCTGCAGAACTAATTCAAGAAGAGTGGAAGCCTAAAACAAATCCGTGGTTAATAATTTTCCCTGTAATGTTAGCAACATTTATGTATGCATTAGATGAAACAGTTGCAAATGTTGCACTGCCGCATATTGCAGGGTCTTATTCCGTTAGCTCTCAAGAATCTATTTGGGTTTTGACAAGTTATTTAATGGCAAGTAGTATAGTTATTCCTATGATAGATTTTTTCTGTAAATTTTTTGGCAGGAAAAACTTTTTTATGTTAGGAGTATTTATTTTTACAATAGCCTCTTTTCTTTGCGGGGTATCAAATTCTATTGGAATGATTGTAGTAGCAAGAGCACTACAAGGGTTGGGCGGCGGATGCCTTATGCCTATGGCTCAAGCGATAACTCTAGAATCATTTACTGGAGAAACAAGAAATAAAGCAATGGCTGTATTTGGTTTAGTTGTAATTGTAGCCCCTATTTTTGGACCGGTTTTAGGTGGGTATATTACTGAAAATTGGTCTTGGCCTTATATTTTCTTTATTAATTTACCAGTTGGTTTTATTTGTATAGCATTAGCAAAACAATTCTTAGAAGATCCGCCATATGTGCAAAAACAAAATAATATTCATTTGGATAAATGGGGTTTTTTATGGTTATGTGTTTGGCTAATTCCTTTACAGATAGTTTTTGATAAAGGTAATGATGCTGATTGGTTTAATGCAACTTGGATTTGTTGGTTAACAGCAATAGCTGTATCAGGTGCAGTTTTGTTTTTTTATACGCAGGTTAAAGGTAAAAATCCGCTTGTAAAATTAGATGTATTAAAAGATACCAATTATTTATTCGGTACAGTCATGTTAATATTAATTAATGCTGTTTTACTGGCATCTTTAGCGATATTACCACAAATGCTTCAATATATGTTGGGATATGATTCTTTTCTTAGCGGTTTAGCAATTATGCCCAGAGGATTAGGTTGTTTAACAGCATTATTAATATTTGGCGGTCTTGGTGGCAGATTGAGTTATAGAACTTATGGTGTAATTGGTCTTATATGTTTAGGTATTGGCGGTTGGATGTTAGGGCTTTTAAATCTTGAAATAAATCCTATGAATATTGCAATACCTAATTATATATTCGGATTAGGACTTGTTTTTTCATTTATGCCTATTACAACTTTATCTTGTATTACAATCCGAAATGATCAAATGACAAACGCTTCCGGATTGCAGAATTTATTAAAAACGATTGGCGGTGCTATAGGTACCTCTTTAGTTGCAACAATGATTTCAAGATTTTCACAAGTTCATCAACTTGGTCTTGTGAAAAATTTAAGTATTTCAAATCCTGTATTTATGGATAAATTGAATACATTATCAGGAACTTTTATTCATCAAGCAGGAGATATGATGAATTCTACTTATATGGCAGGTAAAATGCTATATAATCAGTTAATACAACAATCTACATTGTGTGCTTATATGACAACTTTTAAAGTTTTTTCAATAGCTTGTTTTATTTTAATCCCATTTATGTTTTTATTAAAAGGTGAAAAAAGATAGGAAATCAAAAATATATGTCTGAAAATAAAAAAGAGAAAGAACAGTGGACCCCATCTGTTAATCCATGGGTAATGATAATTCCCGTAATGCTTGCAGTATTTATATATGTGCTAGACGGAACAATAGGTAATGTTGCTTTGCCTCATATGGCTGGAAGTTTTTCAGCGACTCGAGATGAGTCTATGTGGATTTTAACAAGTTATTTGATTGCTGCAGGTATTGTAATTCCTGCTGTAGATTTTTTTAGTAAAGTATTTGGACGTAAAAACTTTTTTATTATAAGTATTTTAATGTTTACGATAGCATCAATGCTTTGCGGAATGGCAAAAAATATTGAATTCATGATATTTGCACGTATATTGCAAGGTTTTGGTGGTGGCGGAATTTTACCGATTTCTCAAGCAATAATTATTGAAAGTTTTCCTAAAGAAAAACGTGGAATAGCAATGTCTGTATTTGGAATGGGAGTAATTTTAGCTCCTATTATAGGTCCTGTATTGGGTGGATGGATTACAGATAATTGGACTTGGCCTTGGATTTTTTATATTAATGTTCCATTTGGTTGCTTGGCAGCAGTCCTTTCTCATAAACTGGTAGAAGATCCTCCATATGCAAAAAAACAAAAAAATGTTAAAATTGATGGCAAAGGATTTTTTTATTTAACAGTTTGGTTAGTTACATTACAGACGGTACTTGATAAAGGTAATAATGCTGATTGGTTTAATGCAACTTGGATTTGTTGGACATTCGGTGTATCTTGTGTTGCTTGTATTTTGTTTTTCCATTCTCAATTAACAAATAAAGAATCATTGATTGATTTATCAGTTTTTAAAGATAGAAACTTTTCTGCAGGAACAATAATTTCAGTTGTAATTCAAGCTGTCTTATATGCATCATTAGCAATACTTCCTCAATTTTTGCAAAGTATGTTAGGATATACGGCATTTTTAAGTGGAGCAACGATGATGCCAAGAGGTTTTGGAAGTATGACAGCTATGATTTTAACAGCAACATTAACAAATAAAGTTGATAATAGGATATTAGTAGCTCTTGGATTATGTTTATTGGGAGGTTCAACTTTAGTTTTTGGTTCTTTAAACTTACAAATATCAAATATGAATATTGCTATACCAAATTTTGTAATGGGTATTGGAATGGGACTTTCTATGGTGCCGATTATGAATTTATCCGTTGATACTTTAAAAAATGAACAGATGACTAATGCAACAGGTATTCAAAATTTGCTAAAAAATATAGGTAGTGCGATTGGTACCTCTTTAGTTGCAACAATGCTTACAAGATTTGCCCAAGTCCATCAATATATGATGGTGGGTAAAACAAGTGAATTAAATCCAGCCTTTATTGAAAGAGTTCAATCCACAGCAGGTGCCTTGGCTGCATATACAGAACATACAGTATCTCAATATATGGCTCAATATTCATTGTATGGTCAATTAGTAAAACAATCAACTCTATGGGCATTTATAGATTCTTTTAGAATTTTTGGAGCATTGTGTATAGCAGTAATTCCGCTTTTAATGTTAATGAAAAAACTAAAAAAAGCATAGGATTAAAGATAATAAAAAAAAGAAAACCGGTATCTAATTAAAGATATCGGTTTTCTCAGGCTCCGAACAAATTAATTACTGTTTGTTTTTCTGTTTGGAAGCTTATTCACTGCAACCAAACGCAATAGTAATGTGTTCTCTTGGATTTACAGCAGATATTTTATATCCGCGCGGGTCAACAAGGTAAGCAATTTCGTCGCCTGTAGTTTGGAATAATCCCATTGTACCAGATAAAGCAGTTCTAGTAACATCAACAGGAGCTTTTACAGTTTCCCATAGACCATCACCTAAGCTACGAGCAGCAGCACCGAATTCTCCTTGGAAAGCATGTCCTAACATATAACCTGCGTCATTAGAAACATTTTCTGCAGCATTACCAACGTTTGTAATAATACCGCCGACAGTTCTACCTGTTACACCGATTAATGAACCTGCTAAAGTAAATGGCATTTCAACAAGTCTTGCTACTGGGTTAACTTGTTTTGATTTGTTAACTTGAGCTTGTAAAATTTGTTTAGGTAATTCTGCTTTGCAATCACCATTTTTAATAGATGTGAAAGAAAGTTTTAATGCACCCTTATCGCAACCAGAAGGTCTGATAACTTCTACAACTTGACCTGTAACAGTAGATCCGCAAGGATAAGTTACACCGTTAATTGTAACATCTTCAAGAGTGTTTGCTCTGAAGTATTGACCAACGTGAGAAGATTTTGCAGTCAATTGGTCAATCATTTTAACTTTCAATGTAGGAATTTTAACAATTTCTTCGTTTTCAATGAAAGCATTTTTGTTAACAGGGCAAGCAGGACAAATGTTGTTAGCAGTTTTTGGGTTAGTATCATAACCTAAAGCTACACGAACAGTTTGCATCATAGAAGCTACCTCAGCACGAGTTGCTTCTTTATTAGGCATAATCATATTTGGATTTGGAGAATCTTTTAAAGCACCGTTTTCCAAAGATTTTGCGACAGGAATTCTTGCCCAATTAGGAATTGATGCACCATCAGCATATTTACTTAAGATTTCATCAGCTTTACATTGGTCAATATCACAAGTCATACCTTTTGCAATTGTTGTTAAAGCTTCTACCCTTGTAACATGATTATGAGGTTTGAAGTTTCCGTCAGGATAACCTTTTAACAAGTCTTCATCAACAGCTTTTGCGATAGCAGCATTAGCCCAGTTGCTTGTAGGTACATCTTTGAATAAGCCTTCACGAGGCATATCACACTTATCAAGATTGAAGCCTTTAACTAACATAGTGGCAAATTCAGCACGTGTAATATTTCTATTTGGTTTAAAATATCCGTCAGGATAACCTACTACTACATCATTTATTGCTAATTTGTCGATATCACAAGCTGCCCAAAAACCGTTTGGTACGTCAGGGAATTGGCAACCTCCTAAATTAGCTGCAGCTCCTGTTGTTTGCATAGTTTGATTTGGAATTTCATATGGAACAAATGATTTTCTAATAGCATCGATAGAATTAGATGACTGAAAATCTATAGGACAATTGTTTCCATCCATTAATCTTTCGTTTCTGTCAACAGGAATACCATTATATCTGTTTGGAGCTTCGTTCAAACAAGGCAATTGTGTTGCAGCACCTGTTACTTGACCTTGAGAAGAAACAGTTGTTCCGCTTATATTAGAAGACAAAGCTCTAGGTGTTCCAGCAAGCGGTGCATCTGTGGAAAAGATAGAATTTGCCGGTTGACCAACATAATTGTTAGTACCATAAATTGCATTTGGATAACCATATACTTGTTTCATATCTTTTCTGTCAGGTTTTCCTGTTTGAGGACAAACTGCACAAGCCGGTTCTGGTGGGTCATCGCAGCTTACTTCATCTGGACATCCACAATCTGATTTTTTCTGTGTTTCACATGGATCGCAAGGTTCTGCGCAAGGATCTGCTTTTTTACAATCGCAATCCGGTAAAGCTTTTTTACATTTTGAACATGTATTAGGCTTTGTAGTTTCGCATGGACAAGCTGGTCCTGTTACTACAGGTAAAGGTTCAGCACACGGAGCTGGAGTTTCCGTTTCTGAACATGGACAAGCCGCCATTGCTTGATTCAAGGAACACGTTGCTATTCCAACGGCAATTGCAGCTGCCACAGTAAGTTTTTTAATAGTCATTTTTACCTCCTTGTGTTGTAGGTTTTTTACTAAAAACCTAAAAAAAATTATTTAAAAAACAAACTAATACTAGATTATGTACTTTATTTTTGATTAGAAACATTACCGTAAATGGTTATTCTATTAGGCTATTTGAATATCAAAAACTTAATAAATGCCTGAATTTATTTATCCATGATTGCAAAATAAAAGAAAATACGTTATAATAAGAAATAATATTAGGAATGAAAGATTAATAAAAAACAGAATACACGAATTATTTGGATAGTTGTTTTCTTTATTCGGAAAGGGTATATATGAAGAAAAGAAGTAATTATTTTTGCAGAATGAAAAAAAATAAATTTTCTGCATTTACATTAGCTGAGATGATGGTTGTAATGCTGATTTTAAGTATAATTATGGCAGCAATGGCACCAGTAATGACAACAAGAGAATCAGCCTTAAGAGATAATTCATCACCATGGAAATGGTCAGATGACCGAGCAGAT
>CASERN010000005.1 GCA_949290355.1 uncultured bacterium
AGTTACTCCTTGCAAACACATAAATCATCTGTGGATTAAAGCTTAACAAGAGGTATATTACCTTTTATATTATTTACTAATTTAAATAAAACTTATAAGATTTTAATAATTTTTTAATTTTTAAGCAAAAAAATATTTACTCAGTCAAATAAATCTTGGGGTAAATTCTAAGGTTAGAACCCTCGAAACGAGCATTATACCTAATAAAAAAGACCCCGAAGGGTCAATTTTAATAATTGGAGCCGATAAAGGGATTCGAACCCTTGACCTACTCATTACGAATGAGTTGCTCTACCAACTGAGCTATATCGGCTTTTTTATTATTATATCATGAATTTAAAAAGCTAATAAAATCAAATTAATTTTATTCATTTTTATTATTTTAAGATATAATGTTTCTAGGAGGCTCTATGTATACTATAAAAGAAGTTGCTGAAAAAATGGATGTATCAGAACATACATTAAGATTTTGGGCCAAAAGCGGTTTTTTCCCTTTTGTAAAAAGAGATTCAAATAATATTAGAAGATTTTCAGATAATGATTTGGATTGGGTAAAAATAGTTAAATGTTTACGTTCGGTAGGCACGGAAAACAAGGCTATAAAACGTTATATAGATTTATGTATAATTGGTGATTCTACGATTCCTGAACGTTATGGTATTATCCAAGCTACTAAGTTAAAAGCTCTTAAACAAATGGAAGAATTGCAAAAACAGTTAGATATTCTTAATTTTAAAGAAAATTTTTATCAAAATCTTATAAAAAATAATTTGAAAGATTCTTGGAATCCAATGAATAATATTCGACCTGAAACTGAAGTCGTTTAAATTAATATATGGAGAACGTATTCTATGAATGAAAAAGAAAAAATGCTTTCAGGTCTTTTATATGATGCTTATAATGCGAAAGATTTGTATGAGGAAAGAGTAAAATGCAAATCTTTATGCCATGAATATAATAATATTGAACCAAGCAATATTGATAAAAGAAATGATTTGATAAAAAAAATACTAGGAAAAACCGGTAAATCTTTTTTGATTGAACAAACCTTTTTATGTGATTATGGTTATAATATTGAAATTGGGGAAAATTTCTACTCAAATCATAATTTAATTATTTTGGATCCTGCAAAAGTAACATTTGGCGATAATGTATTTATCGGACCTAATTGTGCTTTTTATACGCCGGTACATCCTCTTGATTATAAAACGCGCAATAAGGGATTAGAGTATGCGTATCCTATCAAAGTTGGTAATAATGTATGGTTTGGAGGTAATGTAGTAGTATTGCCGGGTGTAACAATCGGAGATAATTCTGTAATTGGAGCAGGAAGCGTTGTTGTCAAAGATATTCCGCCAAATACTCTTGCTTTTGGTAATCCTTGTAGACCTATTAGAGAGCTTAAAGAAAACTATGATTAATCCCATTGTTTAGAATTTAGATTTTCTCTTAACAATCCGTTTTCATTTAGATAGTCAAGAATTCTAAAGTTTAGAAGATTTCTGTAATCTTTCATTGCAGTTGTATAATTAGACATATTTCTTGGACATTTCTTTTTCAATTCTTCAAGTTTTTTCTCAGATAACATGCCGGTTCTAAATCTGTTTGGTTGATATACTGTCCAAGTTTCATGGGGATAGTATGAAGATCTGCATTCATTTGTATTTTCGTTTATAAGCATTTGCTCAAAAACTTCTATAGGCATATCATGAAATTCTTGTTCTATAACGTCATAATATGGCCATAGCCTTTCTGGAAGAGGTACTTCAGGGATAGGAATATTTTCATCATCGTGATACATGTTTTCCATATATTCCATACAACCTATACCAAATATTCTTATAGATTTTGCAAATTCATCTAAAATTCCATCTTCTTCTGCAAATTCTGACATTATATCCAAAAATGAACATGCACCTTTACCTGAATTTATATAGTCTGTAATAACAATTTTTTTGCCTGTTTTTTTATGGACATCTACTATATGTTTCGGATCTGCTTGTATCCTTTTTAAGTATCTTTTGTATGCTTTTTTCTCCTCAGGTGTAGGTGCACATCTTTCAATTTTAACCATTCCATCAGGAGAGTTTCTATACCAATATTTTGAAAAAGCAACGCATTTGTAATCATCAATTCCGTCTTTCATCCATAAGGCTGTATTTAAAAACCATTTTGGACTTCTTCCAAGACAAAGTATAGGTTCGTTTCTAAGCTCTCTATATGCATCACATACATCAATAAACTGTTTCATAACTTTGTCTTCTTTTAGAGGTAAATATGCAGACTTTGAATTACTAAGTTCCTCAGTATTTACTTCATTGGTAAAATTATTGTATTTTTTCCTAAGAATCTGTTTCATGTTAGGGGATAAATTTTTATATTCAAAATAATCAATATTTGGAACTTTGCTTCTTTGTCTTTCTGCTGTAAAATTTATGTTATTAATTAATCCAAGATATATTTCATTTCCTGGTAATGAATTTGTTTGTTTATATTCTGAATATTTTTTATTTTGATTATAGCTGGATGCAATTGGATAATTTCTAAAATTTGATGTAACACTTTGTACTTTCATTTATTTCTCCTGTTTTTTTTATATATAAAACTGAAGAAAAATTTTTTTGCGTTTATACAATTTTTTCAAGTAGTAATGAAAGATCTTTTTCATCAATTATTATATTTGCCTTTTCTTTTAAAATAGGTTTTGCGCAAAAAGCAATTCTTGTTTTAGCATATTGGAACATGCTTATATCATTTGCGCCATCTCCTATTGTAATTGTATTTTCAGCGCTTGTACCTGTTATAAGTTGTAATCTCCTAAGCATATCTCCCTTGCTTGTGTTAAACATCATTTCTCCGCCGACCAATCCTGTCAATTTCCCGTTTTTTTCATGCAAAATATTTGAAAATTCACAATCAATCCCGTATTTTTTTATAAAAGGAATTGTAGCATTTTTAAATCCGCCTGAAAAACATACTACTTTATATCCAAGCTTTTTTAATCCTTTTATTGCTTTTTCAACTCCGTTCATGGCAGGTAAATTTTCACAAATGTTATTAACAGTTTTGATTTCAAGCCCTTTTAGCAAAGCAACTCTTTTATTTAGACTTTCAAAAAAATCTATTTCGCCTTTCATTGCTTGATCCGTAATTTCTTTAATTTGTTTTTGTATACCTATTTCTTTTGCAAGAAATTCTAAAGTTTCTCCATCCATAAGGGTAGAATCGAAATCAAAAACTGCTAATTTCATTTGTTACCTCTATAATTATGCGCTTAAATTTAGATACTTAGGATTATGTACTCCTTCAATTTTTTCTATTTCGTTAAGAACATTGTCGTTTACTTCAGAATCAATATTTATTACCATAATAGATTCAGTTGCATGATTATCGTTCTTTTGTACAACGTTCATAGAACCAATGTTGATATTGTTTTCACCGATAACTTTTGCAACTTTTGCAATCATTGAAGGTTTGTTTACATGAGGAATTATCAACATATGTTTTTGAGGTCTTATTGTTGCCTCATAATCATTAATTTTAACGATTCTCGGCATATTTTTTGCAACAAGAGCTCCGGATACAATATTTACTGTTTTATCAGTTGTTAATTTTACAGTTAAAAGCCCTGCAAAGCTGCATTTTACTTTAGAACGTGTCGAGATTATATCAATTCCTCTTTTTTTAGCTATGAATGGTGCATTTACATAATTTACACCTTCAAGAATTGAAGACAAAATTCCTTTTAATACCGCAACTTCAAGAGGTTGTATATCTAAATCTGCGAGATATCCATAAGCTGTAATTTCGATAGATTTTATAACCCCTTCACTTATTTGTTCAACAAACTCTCCTGAATTTTCTGCAATTTGCATATAATCTTTTACAGGCTCAAGTTTATCAGGGCGAAGAGATGGAATATTTACAGCAGAAGATGCAGACCCTCCTGATAATACTTCTTTAATCTGTTGTGCTACGTCGATTGCAACATTCATTTGTGCTTCCTGAGTGCTAGCTCCCAGATGCGGTGTGAGTACAATATTTCCTTCACAATTAATTAAAGGACATTTTGTAATATTTGGTTCATTTTCATATACATCTATTGCTGCAGATGCAACTTTTCCATTTTCAATTGCCTCTTTTAAATCCTGTTCATTAATTATGCCGCCTCTTGCACAATTGACAAGTCTGACTCCAGTTTTCATTTTTGCAATTGTATCTTTGTTTATCATATTTAAAGTGTCTTTGTTTTTAGGGACATGTACTGTTATAAAATCACATTTCCCCCATAATTTATCAAGACTATCAACATATTCACCTCCGTTTTTTTCTACAACTTCTCTAGAGGTGAATGGATCAAAAACTACTAATTTCATACCTAAAGCTTTTGCTACCTCTCCAACATGAGAGCCAATTTTTCCAAAGCCGATTATTCCTAATGTTTTACTAAATAATTCACATCCTGTAAACTTTGACCTATCCCATTTACCTGCTTTTGTAGATGCTGCTGCAGGAGCAATATTTCTGGCCATTGCAAGCATAAGTGCTATTGTATGTTCAGCTGCAGCCATTGTATTACCGTCAGGAGAGTTAACAACAATGATCCCTTGTTGAGTTGCTGTACTCACGTCAATATTATCTACTCCAACTCCTGCTCTGCCTATAATTTTAAGTTTTTTACCTGCTTCTATGACTTTTGCGGTTACTTTAGTTTGACTCCTCACCATTAAAGCATCATATTCAGGTATTATTTTAATTAGTTCTTCTTCTGTCATTGTGGGTAAAATATCTACTTGAGCTGTTGTTTCTATAATTTTTGCAGCTGCTTCATTTATTTTATCTGTAACTAAAACTTTCATTATTCCTCCATTTTATTTGTTTAATTCTTCGATAAGAGTTTTTACTCCATCGCCTAAATTGAACTTATGACCAAGTTTGTGCATAACTGCTTCTAATGCACCTACTGAGGCTATTAAATCTCTGTCGCATACAAATCCTAATGTTCCCATTCTGAATATTTTGTCTTTTAATTGGTTTTGTCCGTTTGCGACAACGATATCATAATCTTCTTTTAGTGATTTTCTGATATCAGGAACAGTAATTCCTTGCGGAGGAACTATGGATGTTATAGCATAACTAGCATTCTCATCATTTTCAACTAATAAAGTCATATTCATTGCCTTTAATGCTTTTCTTAAAGCCATAGCGTGCTTTTTATGTCTTGCATTAACATTATCAATTCCTTCTTTTTTTATCATTCTTAAAGCAACATTTAGACCTGATATTAGATTTACTGCAGGGGTAAATGGAGTAGAATTAGCTTGAACAGATTTTTTATGAGCAGCCCAGTCGAAGTAAAAACTTGGATGTTTACATTGCTCATATACTTTCCATGCTCTTTCACTTGCTGTTAAAAAAGCAAGACCGGGGGGAATCATAAAACCTTTTTGAGATCCTGAAATTAAAACATCAATGCCCCATTCATCAGGTTTGCATGGCATAGCGCATACGCTTGTAACACCGTCTACAACAGATATTGCTCCATGTGCTTTAATTATAGAACATAGAGTTTTTATATCATTGGCTGCACCTGTGGATGTTTCACTATGTGTTAATGTTACAATTTTAATTTCTTTATTTATATCTTCATCCAAACGTTTTTTTAAAACAGTTGGATCAATTACTTCTCCTGGTGCAACTTCTATTTTTTCAACATTTGCACCTCTTGATGCTGCAATTTTTGCCCATCTGTTTCCAAAATTTCCAATTATTAATGAAAGAACTTTATCTCCTTCATTAACAAGGTTTTCTAATGCTGCACACATAGCTCCTGTTCCGCTTGATGTGTACATAAAAACATCGTTTTTTGTTTGGAATACATATTTTAAATTTTCATAGACTTCTTCTAATATGGAGGAAAATTCCGAACTCCTATGGCCTATTGGGTGTTTTGCTATTTCAAGTAAAACAGATTCCGGTACCGGTGTTGGTCCTGGTATCATTAAAAAGCTTTTGTCTTTCATGTATTTTTCCTCCTTCTCTTTTCTTATATATAATTACACATGCTTTTCAAAAAAAGACAATTTTTCATAAAAATACATATAGTTTTGTAATAAAGTAAATATTTTACTACAAATATTGTATGATATTTTTTTTTAGGTTATACTTTTATTAGTCTTTATATTTATTTATTTTTAAGAGAGGAATATATGGGAGCTGAAATTAAGTACAGAAACAATAGTAGTAATACTGATACTTTAGTTAAAGAGAAGTTCAATAAGGAAGAATTCAAGGCTAAAGTAAAAAGAATAGTTAAAGCACTTTATAGAAAGACTATAGATGAAGTTACCCCAAAACAGTTGTTTTATGCAGTAGCCTTATCTGTAAGAGATATTATAATTGATGATTGGTGGAAAACTCAAAAACAGTATGAAAAAGATGATCCAAAAACTGTTTATTATCTGTCTATGGAATTTTTGATGGGCAGAGCATTAGGCAATAACTTAATTAATTTATGTGTATACAATGAAGTAAAAGAAGTCTTGGATGAATTGGGCTTCGATTTGAATGTTATTGAAGACCAAGAATCAGATGCTGCTTTAGGTAATGGTGGTATGGGCCGTTTGGCAGCTTGCTTTATGGATTCTTTCTCAACTTTGGGTTATGCAGCATATGGTTGTGGTATTAGATATCGTTACGGTATGTTTAAACAAAAAATCGAAAACGGATTTCAAGATGAATTGCCTGATAATTGGTTAAAAGACGGTAATCCTTTTGAGTTTAGACGACCAGAATATGCTAAAGAAATTAAATTCGGCGGATATGTTAGTGTTAAATATGATGAAAAAACTCAAAAAAATGTATTCGTTCAAGAAGGTTATCAATCGGTTATGGCTGTACCTTATGATATTCCTGTTTTAGGTTACGATAATGGTATCGTAAATACATTAAGAGTTTGGGATGCGGAAGCTGTAAGTAATTTTAATTTAGATTCATTTGATAAAGGTGATTATCAAAAAGCTGTTGAACAAGAAAATATGGCTAAAAATATTGTAGATGTCCTTTATCCTAATGATAACCATTATGCAGGCAAAGAATTACGATTGAAACAGCAATATTTCTTTGTATCAGCAAGTATTCAAACTGCAATAGAAAAATATAAAAAGACTCATAGCGATATTCATAAGTTCCATGAAAAAGTTGTATTCCAAATGAATGATACTCATCCTGCTGTTGCAGTGGCTGAACTTATGAGAATTTTAGTTGATGAAGAAGGTCTTACTTGGGAAGAAGCTTGGGATATTACAACTAAAACTTGTACATACACAAATCATACAATTATGGCAGAAGCTCTTGAAAAATGGCCAATTGAGTTGTTCTCAAGATTGCTTCCTCGTATATTCCAGATAATAAAAGAGATAAATGCTCGTTTTATTGCTGAAATTCAGAAAAAATACCCTGGTGATACCGAAAAAATAAGAAAAATGGCAATTATATACACCGGCCCTGTAAGAATGGCTCATTTAGCTATTGTCGGTAGTTATTCCGTAAATGGTGTAGCAGAGTTGCATACAGAAATTCTAAAACATCAGGAATTGAAAGATTTTTATGAAATGATGCCTTGGAAATTTAATAATAAAACAAACGGTATAACCCAAAGAAGATTTCTAATGCATGGAAATCCATTATTATCTGAATGGATTTCAAATCATATAGGTAAAGGGTGGATTACTGATTTACCTCAATTAGCTCAGCTCAAGTCATTAGCTGAAGATGAAAATGCATTAAAAGAATTTATGGATATAAAATACCAAAACAAATTAAGACTTGCAAAATATATAAAAGAACATAATGGAATAGATGTTGATCCTCATTCAATATTTGATGTTCAAATAAAAAGAATGCATGAGTATAAACGTCAGTTGATGAATATTTTGCATGTTATGTATTTGTATAATCAAATAAAAGATAATCCGGAAAAAGAATTCTATCCAAGAACATTTATTTTTGGAGGTAAAGCTGCTCCTGGTTATTATAGAGCAAAATCAGTAATCAAACTTATAAATAGTGTGGCAGATGTTATAAATAATGATAAGTCAATAAATAACAAATTGAAGGTTGTATTTATTGAAGATTACAGAGTATCAAATGCTGAAATTCTATTTGCGGGTGCAGATGTTTCCGAGCAAATATCTACAGCAAGTAAAGAAGCTTCCGGTACCGGTAATATGAAATTTATGTTAAACGGAGCTGTTACTATAGGTACTATGGATGGTGCTAATGTAGAAATAGTAGAAGAAGTCGGGAAAGAAAACGCATTTATATTTGGACTTAGTGCAGATGAAGTAATCCGTTTTGAAAATGAGGGCGGATATAACTCAATTGATTATTATAATAATGATCCTGATATTAACAGGGTATTGAATCAATTAGTAAGCGGTGAATATTCAAATGGAGATAAAGAATTATTCAGAGATTTATATAATTCTTTATTATACAAAAATGGAGATGAAACCCCTGATAGATTCTTTGTATTGGCTGATTTTAAATCATATGCAAAGGCTCAAGAACAAGTTGCTCAAGCATATACTGACAGAAAACGTTGGGCAAAAATGGCATTTTTAAATACAGCTTGTAGTGGCAAATTCTCATCTGATAGAACTATTCAACAGTATGTAGATGAAATTTGGCACTTGGATAAAGTAACAATTGAATAAACAATTGTTTTAAAAGATTAAATAGCTCAGAGTTTATTCTGAGCTATTTTTTATGTGAATTTAAAATAGTTTTGTTAATAAATTTTTTATGTATAATAACCGTAATGAAAAAGATTTTAGCAATTGCGTAAATACTGACAACAGTGTCAATTATACCTGTATCTGCATCAGTTGAACATAAGGTAATATTCCATTTATTTTTATATTTGAATTTTTCCACTCGCATAGATTGTCTCCTTTTAAAGCTATTTAAAATTTTTATTTAAACAATTATGTGGATAGCAACATACATACACTGTTCAAATTGTTTGCAACAATCTTGATATAGTGGCTATACACCTTATTTGCAGTTTATTTCTATTCAATCAGAGGTAAGAAAAATTTAATTCAAATTAATAAGATTTGTTAAACAATTTTTTTTTAATAACAAATAAAAATTTCTTCAGATTTATAATTACATGTATTAAATATACTTTTTTAATTTATAGGAGCATTTATGAAAGTTGATATAGTAAAAAATATTAGTTACAGAAAAAAAGTACAAGATACTAATAATAGTAACAAATACAGCTCCCAAGTGAACGCAGATTATTCACCATCGCTACAGTTACTGAACTATCAATCAGTATCCTCAAAATTTCCGCTAAACATTCCAAGTTTTGGCAGGAATTTTGCGAAAACAGATGAGTTAAATCAAAGTTATTTACAACAAATTGAGAACGCACAAAAAGAAATAGATGCCTTGAAGCAGGAAGGCCCAAATGAAGCAGTAATAAAGGCTATTGAAGAGAATAGTTTTTACGATGATTTTCAAAAAAATTCGAACAGTTACTATGATAAAGCCAGTCGTTTAGTCGAACAAGCTGAAAACCGCTGGAGATATGAGCATGGATGGTGGTATCGAGTACGCCATCAAAGCGAATTATTTAACTTAATAGATAAGGAATGGGAATATTATTATGCAAAATATCGTCGAGCAAGTGAGATTAGACCTCGATACGAATCAAACAAAGAACTAATAAATATTTCAAACTCAAATGTCGAAACTAAAGAAAAACGTATCAAAGAACTTGAAAGTCTTATTGAAAATTTAAAAAAACTTATTGATTATGTAGGATTGCGCAGAAGCATAGATCAATCACTAAGCGGTTATGGCGGGCTAAATAATAGAATTGCAGGTTATTCATTTGTAAAAAATCAAATAAGAAAATTTATTGAATCACTCAGTGCATCAAAAGATAACCCCGATGCCTACGTTTCTCCATGTGTGATTCTGTATGGCGACACCGGAACCGGTAAAACAACTTTCCTAAAATCAATCGAACATATGGCATCAGATGATGTTGAAATTATAAGATTTGATAATAATGATGAAGAACCATTTATGGACAGGTTTAGAGACGCGTGTATTGATGCTCAAGAACGATATAAAAGAACAAAAAAACGTACCATTCTTTTAATGGATGATGCGGAAAAATATTTCTGTATGGAAAAAGCAGAAGCTGAAAAATATTATCAAAACGAGCTTGATGAAGTTGATATGGAAAAAATTGACATCATTAACCGAAACAAAACAAATAAAGATGTAAAAGAGTTTAAAGCTATACTTGATGTTCTTTCTCAAATCCCTCAAGATGATGAAGACAAAAATTCTAACAAATGTGCAATGAGCATATTTATTACAACCAATCACCCGCACTTAATTGACAGACAGCTTATCAAACGTCCAGAGAAAATGGATGCATACCATGTTGGTCCTGCAAGCGGAGAGGATTTAAACGAAGTTGTAAAATTCTATTTCAAAGATAAAGCAAAAATCTTAAATGATTTAAAAATGTTCAAAGACAGACCAGATATGGAAGCTGCTATAGATAGTATTCCAAACCTTGATATAGATGCTAAAACCTCTGTTAAAGAATATTTTAGAGCAGGTAAAGCTTATATGTTTGATATTGACCCATCCGAAATTGACTACGATCAATTAACCGAATACATCCAACCTTCTTTAGAAGAAGGGGCATATTCAAATGCAATGATTAAAAGAATTTCATTCAATGCATTTGAAAGATATTTACAAAATCCTGAAGATCCTTATCAAGTATATTTTTATGACGAATTATGCAACACTGCAAGGGATATTGAACCGCAAAGATACAAAAGATACCTTGAAACATCAAATTTCGTTAATATGTATAAACAATCTCAACAAATTAAAGACATTGAAGATCGATATGAATTTGCAAAACTATTGGATAAGCGCAATAAAAAACTTATCTCTAAACCAGATGCTACAAGTCTTGAAAGTTTCTTACAACACATGGGGCTAAGACTACAAGCCCTTGAAGAAAAACAAGCAAGCGGAACTATCTCAGAAAAAGAATGTATAGAACTTGAACAATTAAAAGAACAAGACGAATTAAGTAAAAATCCTGAAAAGTTAAAAGAATACTTAAAAAGCACAAAACAATAAGGATAATCACAAAATGAGAATTGAAAAATTAACACAATATAATAATCTTAATAGTAATAACTTCCAAAAAGCTTCTCAACAAAAGAGCTATGCTGGCGATGGACTTTATCAAATAAAAAATCAATCTCCAAGTTTTGGCGGAAGAATTACTAATTTTATAAGCAAACTTTTAGGGTTTAGAGAAGATGAAAACCTCTCAAAATCAAGAAAAACTCGTACAAAATATGAATATGAACGCTATGTAGTAAGAAAACAAATCAAACCAAGCAATATTGAGCCACCTGAAATCACGCCGATTAAAGAAGAACCTAAAATAGAAGAACCCAAAATAGAAAAACCAGTAAAACCAATTCTTCCAGATCGTTACGCATTAGTCGATGAATATGACAAACGCACCCAAGCCAGAGTTAAATTCAGAAACAAAACCCGCGGAAGAGCCTTGACTCCTGCAGAAAATGCAGAAAGTGACAGATTAAGACTTGAATGGAGTGAAATTTATCACAGACTTATTCCAGAACATCAATCTATTGTCAAAACTAAAACGGCTGCTGATTTCACAAATGAAGCTGATAAACAAAATTATATCCTAGATTACGTTCTACCAAGAATGGGTATGAGCGAAGAATCAGCCCTTGATGCCCTTGATATGTTTGAACAGTTTGGATTCCGCGCAGATTATCCAAACCATTTTGATTCCACCATATCAAAGTTATCAGATGGGATTTACACTATTCCTAAAGAATGCCGTTCAGATAAGCTTCTAAACAGGTTTATTGAAGTCTTTGGTAAATTTGCAGATAACAAGCCTCACTACCATCCTGATGATGACGGTCTCGCTGCAGTTTTAACCTCTTTTGTTGAAAAAAGGG
>CASERN010000006.1 GCA_949290355.1 uncultured bacterium
ACCTCCAGTGTACGGGTTATCGCGCCAGCGGTAAACGCCCGGTAGCTGTGTTCCAAGCGGATAAGTGCTGAAAGCATATAAGTACGAAGCCCACCGTAAGATGAGATCTCTCATGACATAAGTCAGTAAGTCCCCGTGCAGATTACACGGTTGATAGGTCAGAGATGTAAGAATGGCAACATTTTCAGTCGACTGATACTAATAGGACGAGGGCTTTTCCTAACTAAGTTAGGTGATTGCGTTAACCTTATAATCATTATGCAACTTTCAGGGTACAGTGAGTACTAATTAAAAGACTTGCTGGTGACCAAGAGTGAGGAAAACACCCGTTCCCATCCCGAACACGGTCGTAAAGACTCACATCGGTGAAAATACTTGGCGGGCCACCGCCTGGGAAGATAGCTCGTTGCCAGCGCCTATTTTTAAAAGAGTTAAATGATGTTATATCATTTAACTCTTTTTTAATGTTATATGATTTTAATTAATGGCAATGACCATATTCACAGGATTCGTTTTTCTCTGTAATTTCGCATTTGTGTATTGTTGCTCCTGTTATAACTGCACTTATACCTACTAAAGAGTATACTATTCTTGATAGAATTGTCATATCGCCAAATAATGCAGCAACAAGGTCAAAATTAAATAATCCTATAAGTCCCCAGTTAAGGGCTCCTATTAGAACTAGTGCAAATGCTGTGTATTTTAAAATATTCATTTCATACCTCCTTTTATATCTGTTATGAAAATTTTGTTGGATTTACTATTTTGTTTTTTTATTATGACTTAATATATACAAGAATTAATTGCGAGCAAGTATTAAGTATTTAGTATTATTTATATTGTTTTTTATTTTAAATATTTTTTTATTGACTTTTTTGATTAAATGATTATTGAATTAATATGAGAATTTTAGATTTTTTTAAATTCCATAATAAATGTGAACATTGGAAAGTCAGACCAGATGTCGATTATGCTTATTGTCCAGATTGTGGGGAATTGGTCGAAAATCAATGGTATTTGGTTAGGTGTTCTTGTTGTGGAGTAAAGTTAAAAGGAGTTATTAAGAATAATAATATTATTCCTGAAAAACATTTTTGTCATAATTGCGGTGCTAGAGATTTTGTAGTTGAACGTATTGATAAAATTAATTTTATAGATATAAATTATGCTGTATTAATGCGTGTTGTGGTTGAGAGAAAAAATATTAATTATATCCAAAGTTGGATTGATTGTGATTTTAGAACATCAAATTACAGACCGAAACTGCTGCAACAATTCCTATAAAGTCTGCTAAGAGACCTACTATTAATGCATATCGATATTTTGATATGCCTACTGATCCAAAATAAACTGCAAGAACATAAAATGTTGTTTCACTAGATCCTACCATTATTGCCGATAATTTTGTTGCGTAATCATCAGGACCTAAATTGTGAGCGATATCTGAGAAAATTCCTAATGCAGCGGATCCAGATAGTGATCTTACAAGCATTAAAGGAATAGTTTCTGAAGGAATATTAAAATGTTTTAAAAAAGGTGTGCATGTATTACTTATCAGATCAATTGCTCCAGAGGCTCTGAACATTGATATTGAAACTATAATTGCAACCAAATAAGGAATGATATTGACAGATACTTTAAATCCTTCTTTTGCACCTTCAGTAAATGTTTCGTATAACGCAACTTTTTTTACCAGACCAAACGTCATTATTAGTATGATTATTGATGGTAAAGCCCATAATGAAATTGTGTTCATAAGTGAATGAAACATTACTCTTTCTCCTTACTGATTTGGGGTTTCCAATATTTTTGAAACCCTTTTGCTAGTAGAATTGCACTAATGAAGGAGATTGATGTTACCAGTAGTGTAGGTGCTATGATTTCTGTTGGATTTTTATATCCAATACCAATCAAAATAGCAATTACTGTTGCCGGTATAAGTTGAAAGCCTGCTGTATTCATTCCTAGTAGCATACACATAGAATTAGATGCTGATTTTTTGTCTATATTTAATTTTTGCAGTTCTTCCATGGCTTTTATACCGATTGGAGTGGCTGCATTGGTTAATCCTATAGCGTTTGCAGAAAAATTCATGGCTATATCACCTATTGCTGGGGAATCTTCTGGGATTTCATTAAATAATTTTTTTGTGATCGGTTTAATTATTTTAGCTATTATTTTTATTAGTCCGCTTTTTTCCGCAATTTTCATCATTCCAAGCCAAAATGCCATTATCCCAATCAATGAAAAAGCAACTTTTACGGATAGTTCAGCTCCAGTTAAAATAGAGTTTACAACATCAGATAACTTACCGTTTATTGCGCCAATAATAATTGATATTACTATTAAAAAGTAAAAAATATAATTCATAAATGTATTAAAGCATTAATATATTTTTAGGTCAATTTATAAAAATGAAAAAGTTCGGATATTACCGAACTTTTTTTATTTTATTTTTTGAATAATTTAGTTATTATTTTTTTTATTAATGTAGGCTTTTTAAATGGTTTATTTATTTCATCAATTAATTTATTTCTTTCAAGGTTATCTATATATGCTTTTCGCCAATTTTTAAGAACTTTAATTGGATTATGAACAGATGGTCCAGATGTGTTTACTAAATCTTGGTAATATTTTCTGTCCATTGTTTCTAAATTTTGTCTGTTTTTCATACAAGCGTTTTGTGATATAAATTTTCTTTCTTTGGTAGCTCCAATTATTGATTTAATTGTTCGTTCTATTCTCATTTTTTTAACCTTTCCTTTGGGGTAAAAACCGGCCTTTTCTAATTATAAAAAGGCCGGCATTATTTTATTGCTATTTTTTTTATATTTATTTACATTATTTAAGATTATATTAGCAGCAGCAAGCTTTGCAGTCGCAATTTAAAGCTTTTTTAGCTTCTTCTAATCTTACCTTGATACGACCATCTACGGCAATACCTTCACCTGTTGATTCAGAGATTAACAGTGGGTTAATATCTAATTCATCAATGAATTTAAAGTCGTTTACAAGTTGAGATAATCTCAATAATGTTTCTTGAATTTGGTCGATTTGAGCAGGTTTTGTACCTCTTGCACCTTCTAACAATTTGTATGCTTTAACTGATTTGATCATATCTAAAGCATCAATATCTGTTAAAGGAGCAATTCTGAATGTTACGTCTTTCATAACTTCAACGAATACACCACCTAAACCAAACATCATCATTGGTCCATATTGAGGATCTGTTGCAATACCGCAAACCATTTCGCGGCTGCCTTTAACCATCTCTTGAATGATTACACCTTCAAGTCCTTCAAGCAAACCTTTTGCTTCAAGTCTTTCAAGCAATCCTTTATATTCTTTTCTTAATTGTTCTTCTGATTTGATGTTAACAACAACACCGCCTACATCAGTTTTGTGAGAAGTTGTTTTTGAAGTCATTTTCATTACAACAGGGTAGCCAATTGAGTTTCCTAATTCAACAACTTCTTCTTCATTTGTAGCTAATCCGTACTTGCAAGCTCTGATACCGTATGCTTGTAATACATCGATAGATTCAAGTGTTGTAAGTTGTGCTCTGCCTTCGGCTAATGAGTTTTTAATAATTTTTTCAACTTTAGCTTTGTCTACATCGTAGCAAGGAATTTTGCCTTCAGGTCTTTCCATCCATAATCTTTGTTGATTTAATCTGTTCAAACCGTCAGCAGCTTCTTCTGCATACATGAAGAATGGCATATTAACATTCATATCTGAAAGTTTTGAGAAGAATTCATTTTTAGTCATGAATACACCAATAACTGGTTTTTCTGGATGTTCTGCTTTGATTTCCATTAAAGCTTTAGCAACATCAATGTCTTTTAAGCCTAAGAATGGAAGATAAATTGTGATAATCATGTCAACATTTTCATCAGAAATAACTGTTTCTAATGTTTGTTTATAGTGTTCGATAGGAGCTGATGCAATCATATCGATTGGGTTTTTAACTGATGCTGCAGATGGCAAGAAACTTCTTAATTTATCTTTTGTAGCATCAGAAATTTTAGCCATTTGCATACCGTATTCACATACAGCATCTGTAGCCATAATTCCAGGTCCGCCTGAGTTTGTGATAATTGCAACTCTGTCCCCTTTTGGAATTGGACAGTTTGCAAATACTTTAGCTGTTGCAAATAAGTTTTTCAAAGAAAATTCTCTGATTACACCTGATTGATGTAATAATGCAGCAGCAGCTTTATCAGCACCTGCTAATGAACCTGTATGAGATGATGCTGCAGAAGCTCCAGCTGCTGAACGACCTGATTTTAATGCTAGGATTGGTTTTTTCTTTGTAACTCTTGATGCTAATTTCCTGAAGTTAGCTGGATTTTGGATTGATTCCATATAAAGTAGGATTTGTTCTACATCATCATCATTTTCCCAATATTCAATAGCTGTTTCAGCGTTTACATCTGCTTGGTTACCAATTGAAATGAATTGTGCAAAACCAAGGTTTAAGTCTTTTAATATATTTAAAATACCTCCGCCTAATGCTCCTGATTGAGATACAAATCCAATATTTCCTCTTTCTGGTAAGCTTTCAGCGAAACATCCGTCCATTCTGATATCAGGGTGAGTATTTACAACACCTAAGCAGTTAGGACCTACACATCTCATACCATATTCTTTAATTTTTTCAACTAATTGTTTTTCTAATTCTGCACCTTCTTTTCCAGTTTCTTTGAAACCTGCAGTAATTATACAAATACCTTTAATACCTTTTTCGTGGCATTGGTCAATTGTTGATAATACAAATTTTGCATTTACAACGATAATTGCAAGATCTACTTCTCCAGGAATTTCTAATACAGAAGTGTATGCTTGCAATCCTTCAATTATACCGCCTTTTGGATTTACAGGATAAATTTTACCGTTAAATTTGTATTCCTGTAATCTTTTCATAATATCAGAACCGATAGTATGTTCTTTTGTTGATGCACCGATAACCGCTATTGATTTCGGTTTCATAATTTTGTCTAAAAGATTCATTTTCTTTCCTTTCTTTTCTTCTTATTTTTTATTATTTTGTATGAATTTTACAAATTTCTGACTTAATTTATTCATCGTATTTTTTAATTTATAAAAAAAACTGTTGTTTTGTTTTGTTGTATATGCTTTTGCACTTTCAATTTTTTTATAAGTATCTATAGCTCTTTTAGCTGCAGCTATAACTGTTTCTTTATTTGTATAAGTGGTCTCTATTGGTTGTACCATTAGAGAAGAAGCTAATTTATCTTTTTGTATATATATTTTTGTTTTGTTAAATGGTTGAGATAAATATATGTTAGCATCAAGATTTCTAACTATTTTCATTGGTCTTAATTCTTTAGCAATTTCTTTTAACTTGGGTATATTATAGCTGTTTTTTAGGACGATAACTTGCCCTGTAAAATTGGATTTATAATTATTATTTATAGAAATATCCATTTTTTCTCCTTAGTACCCGTTTTTAATCCATTCTCTTACTCTAAACTTTGCCCCAAGGCTGTATGCTATTTCTTTGCATTTCTCAAGGTTAAGATGTCTGCCTTTGTATCCTTCAACTACGCTTGCAACAACTGATATGCTTTCATTAGAACAAGCTTTGATAAATTTTTTTACTTCTTCGTAAGCTTCATCAAATTTTGGCTGAGAAAGTTCGTTGTATTCCTCTAGAGTTGAGCCGTTTAAGCTTACTGAAAACTCATCAATGAGCCCTTTTAATTCTGGTACTACATTTCTTTTATAAACAAAATTTGCATGGCCGTTTGTATTAACTCTTATTTTGGTTTCGGGGTATTTATCTTTAATATATTTTGCAACTTCTTTTAACACATCAAGTTTTAACATTGGTTCTCCATAGCCGCAAAATATAACTTCTTTAGATGGGTTAAATGTATTTAATTGTTTGATGACATCCGCTGCTGTAGAATCTTCATTATCTAACCATAATTCTTGCCCTTTTACGTCATCTTTATCTTTTCTCAAGCAAAAAATACAATCATTTGTACATCTGTTAGTCAAGTTTATATAAATTTTACCGTCAAGTAAATAAACTAAGATATTTGCCATAGCTAGCCTTTCAATAACAGAATTATTGCATGGGCAAAATTTTTTTACAAGTAAATATTAACTCTTTTTAGTCTTTTGTTCATTTGAATAATCTGCAGTTCCAGGAAAAGCATTTGAGCCTGTAACTTTTCTAGTAATCCAGTACTGAATTTTTGGAATAAATGTTGATAGGAATGCTGCAGATATTGCGAAACCGACTCCCCAATTGAGTGCATTTTTAAAGTAGTTTTCTCTGCAAACTTTATTGAGTAAATCTTTAGTAATTTCTCCGTTTTTAGCTTTTTTGAGAACTGTTTCTACATAAGCTTTGATTTCTGCTTCTTTTTTGATAAATGTATCTTTAGATATAAATCTATATTCTTTGTCAAATACCGGCTCTGAAATTTTGCCTGTAAATAGATTTTGGTCTGATGTAGAACATCTGAATACATTTTTTAAGAATTCCGGTAAGTTAGCTGCTCCGCCTTTGAATATATTGTTAATTTGATTTTCTGTGATTATAGCTTCACCTGCAAGTTTTGGTTGAAGCTCAGACATCTCTTTTGCTAATTTTTCAAAGTTATTGATTTCTGCTTGAGAATATTTATTTACAGGATCTTTAATTATTTTGATAAACTTATCAAGTTTAATAATACCTTTATTATCTTGTAAATTATCGGCAATATTTTTATTCATGTAATTTTGAATATTATTAATATCACCTAAAATTTCTGTTCTAAATTTATCTTTATTCATGCTGCCATTATTTTTGTCTAATACTGATTGCATTAAATCTGTTACTTGTTTTGCGGCAATAGGATCAAGACGTGTAGTTCTACCATCTTGGATTTTATTTAATATTGCTGCAATTACAGGCATGTTAAACATATAAAAGTAGCTGGATGAAATATCTCTGAATAAAACTTCTGTTCTTTCATGGTTATTTCTGGCGCAAACTCCTCTGCCTACCCATACACCCATGTCAGTTGAAAGTAATTGGTATTTTGGATTGTTTTCAAAGCTGTATGCTAATGACATTAATGTCTGAGGCGAAATTGCACCAAATGATGGATCTTTACTTTGGTTTAAGAATTTATCCATTGTATAAGTAGGCTTATTTGTATTATTTGAGTCTTTTTCTGTTTGCGGTTTATTTTTTCTTAGGATATATTTTGTAATAGCCTGATTTGTCTTCGGTAGAACAAGACCAACCAAGCAGTTTGCAAGCACGATACTTGTCATGACTTTGCCAAATTTATAATTAGCAATTATTTTTTCCATTTTAGCTGGTTCATGTTTTAATTTCCCAGCCATTTTCTTTAAATAATTACCTACAGGATTTCTGACAGTATCTTTGCCAGTATCAAAATCTGGAAGATTATATATTTTTTCTCCTACAAATTTGTCTATCAGTTTATTAAACAGCGGAACACCGCTAAACCAAAATATTGCACCCGTTAATTCTTCGGTAAGTCTTTCTCTTGCTTCTGTAAAACCTCCTCTTTTGTAGGCTTGATATGTTCTACCACCTTCAACAAAAGCTTCCAAAAGCATGACAGGAGCTATAGAACGGCTTGCAAGCCCTTTTACAAATTTTCTTCCGTAACTGAAATCTTTTAACGTTTGGTTTGGTTTTATATTAATATTTATATTATTTATACTAGATGTCATAAATTTTTCTCGGCTGATTTTACTTTGTTTAATATCTCTGAAAAATTTTTTTTGCTTAAAGTTTTTACTTTTTTAATATTTTGTTACAGTATTTTATTCTAATTAAGTTTTGTTAATTTTGAAAATTTTAATAGCAATGTTTTTTATTTATTGTTTTTGATAGAATGGAAGTGAAGAAGGTGTTTAAAAATGCAAGTAAGTCCGATTAGCAATACGAATAATCAAGTTAGGGTCAATAATATTGATAATAAAGATAAGAGGGTTAAAGCCGGGGTTGTGGCGACTTCTTTGTTAGGGGTTGCAACGGCACTTGCTCACGTTTCAAAAAGACAAGGTTTTTCTTTATCGCCGTCTGTTATAAAAAATACTCCAATTAAGGATTGGGCTATTTTTAGATTATATGATACAAATAATCCTAGCAAAAAATTAGTAGAGCTTGAAGGTCCGCAGATTATTGAACTTGCTGGAGCATCTGTGTTAGGTGGACTTTTAGGTGGTGCAATATTTGATGATAAAAAACATTTGAAAGCAAAACTGAGAGAATCTGTAAATCAGATGTTAGGGAATGTTCTTGTCCCAATATGTTGTGTATGGGCAGCTTCCGATTTATATAAAAAGAATGAATCTAAGATTTTAAAAGCAGTCCCTCAAATTAAAGAATCAGGACTTGCATCAAAGATTTTTAATAAAGCATTGAAAGCGTTACCTGGATCTTTTGCAACTATTGCGGCATTAAGTCTTGGTATTTTAGCAGGAAACAGGGTGTCCAATTTTATAAATGAAAAAATATTTAACAAAAAAGTGAAACGAGAAATTAAAAGTTCAGATTTTGCTCCACATGTTGATGACTTAGGTATGGCAATATCTTTAATGGCTACGAAATCTAAGTTCTCGTCATTTATTCAAAGAATAGTTCCTGCATTCTTATGTGTACCAGGAATTGAAGTTGGAATGCATAGAGATGAATAGTTTTAATTTATTCTTAAACTATTAAACTATTCCGGTTCTTTTAGAATATTTTCATATTTTTGCAATTCTTTGAGCAATGGAGAATATTCTTTATATAATCTATTTCTCTCTGCTTTAGGATTTTGACTGTGCGCAACTTTCATATCAATCCGTGCTTGAAGCGCCATTTTCAAAACTTCTGGAATGTTTAATGCGGTAGGATTTGCACTTGATAAATTTTTGTAATATTTATCTTGATAATTATAAGGTATTCGTTCTTTCCAATTTGTATTATTATTTGTACCGCCTATATTATATGTTATATCTGTAATTCCTAATAAATCTGCGAAAGATATTTGGAATTTTTCTTTTGTTAAAAGTTCCGCAAATTTTGCTTTTACACGTTCTCTGTCAGCTTTTGTAAGTTCTTCACCTATTTTTTGTTCCCCATTAACTGTGTCTGCAATTAATTCACAAAGAGCCTTGCTTTTGTTTATTCTTACAGGGTCTTGATTTAGGTATCCTGCAAGATATAAAGGATTCCAAGCATCACTTTCTCTAGTCCAATTTCTTTTTAACATATTTTGAGCAGGGATAGAGTCATGAGAGCCTATTAAAAACCAGTTATCATTACTTCTATTTTCTACTTTTGACCATTCTAATTGTATTAATTCAGGCAGATGCAGTTTGTTGTAATAAATGTCTACAAATAATTTTGGGTTACTGCAAATGTTTTCCCATACAGGATCTTTAGGTTTTAGCCCATGTTCTGCTAATGACGGAAGTATAATTTTTTCAAGTATTCGTGGATAATTGTAGTAATCATCTAATTTTTTGCCATTGACAATTGTTTCTGACATATATGAACCATTAAGTTTCCCATCTTTTGTTTTATGAATTAAGAATGGTTCAATTAATCCCATTGCATGGTCTATTCTTATGTTTTCACAAAATTCTAACGCAGAATCTATTTTTTCTTTTAAAAATTGACCCCCTGTATCTAATTGCATATCAAAACCTTTAAAGATTTTATTTGGATTGATAGCAGGTATTCCCCAATATTGATGATTACCGGAACCGTCAAATGCTCCTATTGTATAATCATCAAGAAATGCATCCTTATAGCGCCATGCATCCATATTTGAGCAACCTACCAAAAGATCATTAAAAAACTTGAATCCTTTAGCATCTCTCCATTGTTTATTTTCTTTAATTTGTTTAGTAGCAATGAATTGTGAAAATTTGTATTGCTCAATATATTTTTCATTTTCATTATAAATTTTGTTGTATAAATTAATAGCTTCAAAATCTCCATTAACCAGCTGTGAAATGAGATTTCTTTCTAATTTATTTTTCCACTCAGATATTCTATCTGTCCCATTTTTTTCGGCAATTACATGAAAAACGCCTTCATCAGTGAGTCTTTCATTATTTTTTTCTAAAAATTTTTGGAATTCATTATTTAATGCAATTGCTTGGGGCTGTCCTTTGTGAAGATTAATTTTGAAATTTTGGTAAACTTCTTTCATTGCTATATTATAAATATGAGAAGCTTCTTCAAAATCGGTTGTATCATAGCTTAAGTTTGTTTTAGGCTGCTCATATGTAAGCTTTTTGAATGTATCCTCAGATAAAAGTTTTCCGTATTTCTCTTTTGTTAATTCTTCCAAATCTATGAATAAAGTATTTTTTGCGAATGCAGAAGAATTGTATGGTGAAGGATTTATTTCATAATCATCTGTTTCTAATTCGCCGCCAGGTCCTAATTGATTTCCATTAAATCCATATAATTGCAAAAATTTGATATATTCTTTTGCAGCCTTTCCATAAGGAGAACCAATGTATGTGTTTCTTTCTTGACTTGGGAAACATGAACCATGAGTTATGACAATTCTATCGGTTGTCCCAAGTGCTTTATAAGTCTTTTCAATAGTATTACGAAGACCTTCCTCTTCTTCTTTTTTGGGTCTCCTTTGAAAAGCAATTCTATTATCTATCCCTAATACACGCATATTATATTAATACATCAAAAAAAATTTTTTTGCCACTGATTTTAAATTTCATCAATAATTTCTATAGGAGCGTTGCACCCTATTTCTTCTCTTGATAATACAGTGATATTATTCATATAGTTACTTAGTAAAGAAAAAATAAGATGTCTTAATTCTAGTGGCACTATGAGTTTAGGATTTTCGATGTTCATTGATTCGATTTTCTTTTGCATTTTTTCTGCAAATTTTTCTGCAAATCCTGCATCTATTCTTATAATAAAGTCATTCCCTTCTTCAAAGTTTGGCGTGAATTTTTCAAGTGTTTTTTCAGAGACTTCAAAAGCTGAAATTATTCCATCTGCGTTTATATTATTTTTACAAATTTGTCTTGAAAGAGATAAACGAATTTTCTTTATAAGATCAGCATTTGTACTATTTTGGATGTAATCATTAATTTTTTCAAAAATATACACTATATCTTTAATAGATACTCTTTCTCGTATTAAACTTGTTAAAATATATCTCAAATCTGCAAGACTTATTACATCTGGAATAATATTCTCAATTAAAAATTCATTTGTATCACTTACGATGTTAATGTATTTATCTAAATCTTCGTAATCTAAAAGTTCATCAACATATTTGACAGCACAAAACTCTAATGCTCTTGCAATAAATTCTGAACCGTTAATACCTTTTTGCCAAAAATCTTTAGTTTTTTCTTTTTCTATCCAAACAATTTTTCGTCCAGTAATTTTGTCTATATCATAGACGGAATTTTTAATTTTTTTCTCAAGATGTAAGTCATCTGTGAAAAACATTAGAAAATTCGGGTATACATTAGCTTTGAAAACATCCAGTCCTCTTATTTTTATACTAAATTCATAAGGGTTTAAGTTTTCGTCATCTTGAAATAAAATTTTAGGTATTACATATCCTAGTTCTTCTGTTAGTTTAAGTCTTGATTTTACAGTTTCAGCAACAAGCTCCTCTTCTTGAATTTCTTGTGAGGAGTCAATGTACCCTAAAATTTCTTCACTCAAATGTATTGATAATTTTTCTTCTTTTAGTCTTGGGTACATTGCGTTTGGGGAAGTTGCTTTTGCTAGTTCCTTTTTTAAATCTTCTAATTCTTTTAGACCTGCAGAAATTCTATCGTTCAATTTTTTTCTTGATACAGAAGCAGGAGCTTCGCCTTCGAGTTCTTTTTTTATTTTGGCTATTTTATTTTTTTGATCACGAATTTTGCTTTGTATATCCAGACAAATATCATAAGGGGATTGTTCGGGAGATAACATTTTTTCCATCTGGCTTTTAAATGATGAAATATTTATTGTATCAGCATTCAAATCCCCAGATGCAGGTTCTGTTTCTTTCATAAATATACAATTACAAAGAATTTGTCCATCATCTGCTTCAACTTCTTGCATACTATAAAGTTCCCAATTATTCATAGACATTTCATTTAAAAGGTTTTGAAGTTCTTGAGTATTTTCACTAGAGCATGTTTTTATTACATACTGCATTTTTTTATTTAACATGACTAACTCCTTATGATTTGTCTTTTGTAATTAGTATTTTAATTGCATCTATTGCTGTTTTTATTGCTTTATCAGTATCATGAATTACAGGATTTTCCAACCCCAATTTTTCTCTTTCTTGGTTGGCTACTGTTAAAAATACAGAACCAACTTTAACTTTTAGAAAACTTCCTACAACGAATAATGCTGCAGATTCCATTTCAGATGCCAAACAACCTAATTTTTTCCACGCTTCCCACTTATTAATAAGTTCGTAATTTACAGGCATTTTTTCCGGATTATGTTGTCCGTAAAAAGAATCTTTACATTCTACTATGCCAGCATGATATTCAAAACCTAAATTTTTAGCAGATTGAACTAATGCATTGATTATATCTAAATTTGCAACAGCAGGAAATTCTATTGGAGCATATTCTTTTGTAGTCCCTTCCATTCTAATTGCGCCTGTTGCAATCACGATATCCCCACCTTTTACGTTGATATCCATTCCGCCGCAGGTACCGACTCTGATAAATGTTTTTGCTCCGATATTTACAAGTTCTTCTAGTGCAATTGAAGCAGAAGGCCCTCCTATACCGGTGGATGTAACACTCACTTTTGTCCCATCAATATAGCCGGTATAGGTTGTAAATTCTCTTCTGTCTGCTATAAGTTGAGCATCTTCGAAATATTCGGCAATTTTTTTGCATCTTTTAGGATCTCCGGGTAATATAACATATTCCCCGACATCTCCTTCTTTTAGACCTATATGATATTGTTCTCCATTTTCCGAATATTTCATAATTACTCCTTATTAAAACTGACCGCTTTTCAATTTTTGTATTACAAGATCAGAAATATCTACACCGCCGACAAAAATTACTCTGTAGTCAACTATTGCATCAAGTTTTTGTTCTACTAAAACTTGTTTTGTAGCTGCTTGAATTTTGTTATAGACTTCTTCTTCTTTCTGAACTTTTAATTTCATATAAGCGTCTTCTTTAAGCTTAAATTCTCTAGCTGTTTGTTGTTCAAAGTTTTGTTTTTTCAAAGGTGTATCTAATGATTTATATTGTTTTTCTTTATCAACCATATATTGCTGCATTTCAAGAGCTTTTGCATCAATATCTTTTATAGCCTGTTGAGCGAATGCAAAATTATCTTGAACTTTTTGATAGTTAATGTAACCAACTCCAGCTGCTTCTGCTTGATTTCCAAAAGAGAAGAACAAGCCTGCTGCCATTAAAATTGCTGCTAATTTAAATTTTTTCATTTAATACCTCCTAAGGTTTTATATTATTAGTACATTATGTCGCCTACACCAAAAGTAAAGTAACCGCCTCTGTTTCCATTATCTCCAGGGTTAGTAAGTGGAATACCATAGTCAATTGATAATGGACCCATTCCAGGAATATAAAGTTTTAAACCAATACCTGCTGATACTGCATAAAGAGGTCTATCATATATTTTGTCTGTAATGGATGGGTTGAATATTTTACCTGCATCAGCCCAAACTGTAAATCTTAAGTTATTTAAGAAGTTAATTCTTGTCCTGTCAAGGAATGGAATTGGTGTAGCAAATTCTGCACTACCCATAATGAATGCATCACCGGTACCTACTCCACTCATTTTAAAACCTCTAATTGTGTAAGGGCCACCTAATCTATATGCCATAACTTCAGGCATGTTATCTCCGTGAATTTTGCCACCACCTTTAGCGGTGAATGACAATGATGACTTTTTACCTACAGGAATGTATTGTTTAACCATACCTGTTAATTTCCCATGAGTTTTGTCAAAGTCAATGACACCAATTTCTTCATCAAATCTTAAACTGGCCATTGTACCTTTTCTTGTAACAGTTGCATTATCCCTAGTGTCATACAATAAAGCAGGACTAAGTGATAAGAATAAACCGCCATCTAACTGTTTGGCACGTTCTGAAATAGGAATGTTGTATCTTGAATATAAGCTTTTAATTTTATTTCCATCACCTTCAGAAACATCAATGTTTTCAATACCTAAAGAGAATGTACTTGTTACATGCTTATTACTTTTCATTCTATGAGCTACGGTTGCTTCTGCTCCTACTCTACGTTCAATTGCAAGTGGAACTTGGTATGAACCGAAATCTCTATAAAATATTTTACTCATTAAAGATGTGTCTGCATTATAAAAATAAGGTTTAAAGTAGCTTAATTCTGCTTGTAAGTTCATACGCCTTTTTATTGATGAATCATTCAAGATTACACCAGTACCAACTATACCGTTTAAAGATAAACGCTCATTTCTTCCTAAGAAGTTGTTATCAGAAATACCAACAGATCCAAATACGCCAGTAACAGAATCTATACCGCCGCCTACTGATACGCTCGCAGTTCTTTGTTCTTCCACGTTAATTGTAATATCATATTTATCTGGATCTTCGGTCGGTTCAATTTCCCTTGTTACATCTTTAAATGCTTGTGTTGCATAAAGCCTTACTAAATCTTCTTTCAAAAGATTCTCATTATAAATCATGCCCGGTTCAGTGAGTACATTTCTTTCAATTACGTAATCTTTTGTTTTTTCGTTCCCGGAAATCAATATTTTATTGATTGTACCTTCTTTTATGCTAATATTGACAGTGCCGTCAGGGTCATCTGATACGGAGTCAATTCTGGCTAAAATATAGCCTTTAGAGCTGTAGCAATCTTGTATTTTTGCAATAGCTTCATTTATTTCAGATATATTTTGGGGTTTCCCTTTCATTGGTAGTAAGTATGTTAAAATTTCGTCGGTAGAGACTACAGTATTACCTTCAATTGTGAAATCAGTTACAGGAGTATTTTCTTCCAATACAATTTTTAAAGTAATAGTTCCGTCGGAATTATTTACAGGAATCGCTTTCATCTTTTCTGTAAAATATCCCAGTTGATATATTGCTTTTAGGTCTTCTTGAATAGCATCTCTGCTATATTCAGAGCCGTTTTGAAGTTTCATTTGCTCAAGGATAAGAGACTTGTCAATAACATTATTTCCAATAATTTCAATATTTTTAATTGTTTTTTTATTTGATAATTTAGATTTATTTTCGGTAGTACTTACAGATCCTGTAGTTGTTGCTGAATCAGAGATAGTCTGAGTCGCAGAGGGTGGAAGCAACTCACGAGTTTTAGTATCATTATCTCCCCAAAAACTACCTTCTGCGATACTTTGTAACGGACACATGATAACTAATAGCAGGGCTATTAAAGATATATGTATTTTGTTATATGAATTCAAAAAAATCTCTACCTTAAAAACTTCATTTACTATCCTAAAAATATTATATCATAAATTAAAAAAAGTGTAATATGTAAATTATATTAAGCATTTTTTATAGATGTCATTTTTGTTCAAATTATACAGTTCAGATAAAATTATTGAAATTTCTTTTGCTTTAAAACCTTTATCCTTTAATTTTTTGATTTTATCTTCAATTTCAATATCTTCATTTGAAATTTTCTTCCTGAAAATCAATGCAACAATCTCGCCTTTAACGGTATTATTTTGAAAATGACTGATAATTTCTTCTGGAGAACCTATCACTATTTCTTCATAAATTTTTGTTAGTTCTCTACCTATTGCTACTTTAGCATTTGCTCGAGTTTTATTAATAAGTTCCAAAGTAGATTCAATTCTATTAGGAGATTCATAAAATACCATATCAGTTGATATATATTTTTTTATAAGAGTTTCAATTTGGTTTTTTGTTTTTGGTAAAAAGCCTGCAAATACAAAATCTTCTCCATTTCTTGGAATTTGTGATAAAAAAGTTGCGACTGCATTAGCTCCTGGTAGTGATGTTACTGAAAAATTGTTTTTTCGAAGTTCTTCAACAATAACAGCTCCAGGATCGCAGAATAATGGGGTGCCAGCATCTGATACTAAGGCTATTTTCCCACCGTTATTTAAAATCTCTAAAAAAAGTTCAACTCTTTCTTTTTCATTAAACTTATGATAGGAAATACATTTAGTTTTAATATTCAAATGATTAAGAAGCTTTTGAGTTACTCTTATATCTTCACAGGCAACAATATCTACAGTTTTTAATACTTCTATTGCTCTTTGAGTTATATCTTGCAAATTCCCTATTGGAGTAGGCACTATGTAAAAATCGTATTCTTTCATATTTATATATTAGCATAAAATCTTATACTATTAGAGTTTAAAAAGTTAGTTAAATTTACTTTCCATTTCTTTTTTCAGGTTATCAAGAATTTCTCTATAATCCACGGTAACTGGTGTAGGTTTTGATGTGGCAATGATATCAAGGAATATTTTTGAGTGTTGAGGAGTCTTTTCATCAGTAATTATTTGGGCAGAATCTTTTCTTGCTGGAATTATCAGTCCGCTTTTTGCAATTTTATCAATACTTTCTTTGGATGAAAGATATTTTACAAATTCTTTTGCTTCTTTTTTATGTTTGGAAGATTTTGATATCGCCCAACCAGAAGCATCAAGCTGAACTATACTGCCTGTAGTGCCTTTAGGAAACTGTGTTATATCCCAGTTAAAATCTGCTTCTTCACGCAATTTAGGAACCATCCAGCGTCCTGATAGATACATGCCTAATTTCTCTTGAATAAACATTTGCCCCATTGTAGCACTTGCACTTTCTGATTTTAATGGTGCAACGTGATATTTTTTTCTTAGATCAGCATAGAAATTGATTGATTGCTGACTTTTGGAAGATTTTATTTCATTAGGCAGTATTCCTCCTCCATTACTCATAAGATAAGGAAGATAAAATAGCGGATCTTCTTCAAAGCTAATGCCAAATACTTTTTTATCTGTTAATTTTTGTGCAGTATTCAAAAAGTCATTGAAATCCCAATTTGTTTTTGGGTATGGGATATGTTTTTTGTCGAATAAATCCTTGTTATAAAATATAACAAGATTTGAAACATCTCTTGGGACTGCATATAATTTACCTTTATAACTCAGAGCATCTAGTGCTTGGGGATAAAAATCAGATTGTTCATAATCAATTTCTTCTAAAAGACCTGCATTCGCATATACCGGAAGATACAAATTATTTATAAAAATTATATCGGGAGCTGTATTGGAAGCAAAAAGCAAGTGTATTTTTTGAAAATAATTTTGCGGGATATGCATAAATTCAATTTTTATGTTGGAATTTTTATTTTCATAATCTTTGATTAATGGTTTTAAAATATCTGTTTCTGACTGAGAACCCCAACTCGCAAATTTAATAATTGTTTTAGATGGTTTTTTGTTGCAACCGCATAAAAATACAGAGCAGATAATCAATGTTAATAATATAGCTTTTATGTTAGCTCTCACTTTATCTTACCTGTTATAATTCAATTAATACGCCCATTTTATCTTTGTCTACTTCTACAAGAGATTTGAAATCTCCGGCTTTTACCATATACACATTGGCATTATCATGTCTTACTTGTATAGGATTAGTTACATTTTTGTCAAATTTTTTCAACACGAAAACTTCATCATTAACTTTACCGATTAAAGCCGATTTCCCATCTAAATTGACAATATAAAAACCTTTTTGATTATCAATATTGAATCCTGATTTTATGATTAATCCATTTAAGTAAGATGATTTATTGTTATCTCTCATTGTTTTTATTGGATTTGTTTGAGAAATTACTGGTTGAGATGTTTGTTCAACTTTTGTTTTTGGTAAATCAAATTTTATAGCTTTATCTGCAGGATTAGTTTCTGTTTGTTTTTCTTTATCCAATATTGAAAAATATTCATCTAAAGATGACATAATATATTCTTGAGGCTTGTATTTAAGTCTCTTTTTATCTACATCTGCAATATCTAAGTTTGCATCTTTTAAACGTCTAGGATTAGTATGTAAAGCAGAATCTCCAAGTTTTATATTTTTTTGTTCATGAAGAGGTACTTCTACTTCATACTTTTTAAATCTGCTTTTAAGCTTATTTCTATCTGTCATTCTAAGAGAATTTGTATGTCTGTCAAAAGCTTTGAATTTTATCGCTTTTTGAATTTTTTCATCTTCACTTTGAACTTCAACTATTTCAGGTTCAATATCTAACCTGTCAGGCATTTCATTTAATAAATTTTCGAGTTCTTTACGTTTTAATGTAACTTCAGTTGGTTCTGCAGGAGTTTTTATAAACGTGTAATTACCTTTTTTATTTCCTCTTGCAACTGGTTTTGCAGATTTATCAAGATACATTTGGTATTTTTGTTGCCAATTAAGTTCGTTATTATTTACAATATGATTATATTTTGCTTTGCCAAGACTATTGTTATCCTGTTCAAGATCATAAATAAATGGTTTTTGTTCTCCTTTTACAGTGTTTTTAGCTCCAAATAATTTTTTCAAAACTATTAAACAAAGCAGTCCGAGAAATGCAAATTTAATTTTTTTAGGGATATGAGTATTTCCCTTTAAATGACTTTTAATTTTTGATAATAGGGAAACTTTATTAGTATTTTCAAGGGTATTAATGTCAGGAATATGCTCAGAAATGTTTATATCAACGTTCTTAACCTCTTGAGGTTCTGTTTTAGGAACTTGTTCAACGATTTTTTCTTGTTTTACTTCATTAATAAGCTCTGCTAAATGTTGACGTCTGACTTGTCTATCGTCTGAAGGCTGAGGTTGAATTTCTGTTAATTCTATTTTTGGAGCAACTTTTGGTTGATTTTCTTTTACTTTATTATTATTTTTAATAGAATTTTGTTTTGTATTTTTGTCTTCTTTAGCTTTAATTTGTGTATTGCTTGATGAGATTTGTGCTTTATTAACAGTTATCTCTGTTTTTTGAACTTTAGTATGCGATTCATGGTTAGGTGATATATTATTTTTTACTGCATTTGCTTGGGCTATTAAAGTATTATATTCTTTTTGTTCTGCAGTAACTGGTGCACTTTTTTGCATATGTGTTTTAATATCTAATGGTTTTGTTGTAATTAAAGTAACTTTAGTGTAACCTCCGTTTGTGTCATTTACGGTTTTTACATCAACATTAGATACTAAATCTTTTACCCCATTAAGACTAGAGCTGCTAAAGCCTGAACTTTGAACTTTAGGGATAAGTAAAACGTATTTATTATCAGATTTTTTTCTTACTAAAACATTATCATTGTAGTTATTTGTTGTGAATAATGTTACATCAACCCCTTTGTTAGAGGTTCTTTTTAAATCAAGCTGTACGAGATTATTGCCACCATCAGCAAAGCCAATTATAGGAGTTGCTGCTATTGTAAGCAATAATGCAATACTGATAATATTAGATTTTTTTACTACCATTTTCTACCGCTAAATTTTTCCCTATAATATATATAATACTTTGAGATAAAAAAAATTGCCACTTTGTAAAAAAAATATACTTTTTATGTTACAATTGTTTCTATGAAAAGTGGTTTTACAGCAATAATAGGACGTCCAAATGTTGGGAAATCAACATTACTTAATCAAATTTTAGGACAAAAAATAGTTATTACAACTGATAAAGCGCAGACAACAAGAAAAAGAATTAAGGGTATTTATACAACGGATAAGGGGCAAATCGTTTTTGTCGATACTCCAGGGGTGCATAAACCATTGAATAAGCTTGGTGAATTTTTGTTGGATGAATCAAAAATGGCTGTGCCTGATGCAGATTTAATTCTTTTTTTGGTGGATGGCTCAGAGCCTGCTGGCAAAGGTGATAGATGGATTGCGCAAAATCTTTTGCAAACAGATATACCTGTAATTATTGTAATGAACAAAGTTGATAAGCTGAAAAAGCCTGAAATTGTTGAAAAAAATTTATTAACATATAAATTACTTTTTGAAAAAAATTATCCTATTGTAAAAGTTTCAGCAAAAACCGGACGGAATATTGATACATTAATAAAAAATATTTATAAAAATCTTCCGAATGGAGATCTTTTATATCCAGAAGATGTTGTAACAGAAGAAACTATGAGAGATGTAACAGAAGAAGTTATCCGCGAAAAAATTCTATTGAATACTTCTGATGAAATTCCTCATTCTGTTGCGGTTAAAATAGAAAGTTATACTGAAAGTGAAGATATTGATAGAATTTACGCAACTATATACTGTGAAACTAAAAGTCAAAAAGGTATTTTAATCGGTAAAGGTGGAAATTTACTAAAAAAAATAGGGACAGAAGCCCGTCAGGATTTGGAAAATATTGTAGAGAAAAAAATATTTTTAGGTCTTGAAGTAAAGGTTGAAAAAGATTGGCGTAAAAAACAGTCATCGCTAAAGAATTTTGGTTACGAACAGGATAAATAATTTTATAATTCCAATGTCTTTAGTAAATCGATTTCCCTTTTGTTACTTGTTGACGAAGTTTTTATTATACTATTTAATTTTTCCATTACTTTTTCGGTTCTTTCTCTGTCTGTGCGCATCGCAACAAGATTATTTTCTCCTCCTATTTGTTTAAATCCAAGACGTGAATATCTTGATACCGTATCAAATGGTCCATTGACTATTGCTGATAAATCAATAAGTATTGCTTTATTTTCTAAAAAATCAGAAAACATTTGTTTTAATAAAGTTTGTCCTGCAAGTATAACTTTTTTCCCTTTTTCAATTGGCCATGTGCAAATGCAATCCAGGTTATATTTGTTTTCACCTGTTTGAAATGTTATTATTCCGCAAGGTTTTTTGTCTTTCGCTGCAATTATACATTTGCTGTTTTTATTTAAAGCTTTATCAATCGCAAGTTTAAATACTTTTTGCCATACAAAAAATTCAGATTCTGTAATTCTTGAATTAGGCATTAGCTCATTCATTTTGATAGTATTTCTTAATTTATTAAGGAAAGTTCTATCATTAGGGGTGATTTGATATAAATCTATTTTAGTTTCAGTATTTTTAATTAAATTAGTTGATTTTGCAATATTTATCCCTTTGAATTGAGGACTTGAGCCTGTTTGAAAGTTGTTTTTTATTTGCATAAAATTTTCCCTATTGCTTTTTAACAGATAGGAAGTCTTAAAAATTTTTAAATTTGCCTCAATTTGAAGTTTTTTTAAGCTGTTGATTTTAAATATTTAATTTATATCCGCCGCCATAGATTGTTTCGATATATTTTTTACCATTAGCAATTTTATCTATTTTGCTTCTTAAATGTCTTATATGAACTCTGATAGTTTCTATGTCATCATCAGGAGCATATCCCCATATATCTTTTAAGATTTGAGAAGAGGACACCATATTCCCATGATTCTGGAATAGCAAATTAAATATTTCAAATTCTATAGGTGTAAGTTTAGCTGTTTTTTCATTAATTTTAATTGTATATAATTCAGGGAGCAATGTGATTTCTCCAAGAGTCAATATTTCTCTTGTAGAAGCGCTTTCGGGGATTTGTCTTGTCCTTTTTAATAAAGCTCTTACTCGAACTTGCAACTCCTCCATTTCAAAAGGTTTTACAAGATAATCATCTACTCCTATATTAAAGCCGTTAACTTTATCATTTATTTGAGAAAGAGCTGTGAGCATCAATATTGGAATATTTTTAGTATTTTCATTCTTTCTGATTCTTTGGGCTACTGTAAAACCATCTACATCAGGCATCATTACATCTAATACAACAAGAGATGGAAGTTCTTGTTTGCATAGAGCGAATCCTTTTATTCCGTCAAATGCTTGAATAACTTTGTATCCGCATAACTCCAAGTTTACTTTAATAAGTTCATTTATTGCTAAGTCATCATCAATAACAAGAATTTTATTCATATTTGAATTTTATATTTAAAAAATAAAAAATACAACAGCTATTGTTAAAAAATCTTAATAAAAATAGCCTGTTTGAATGATACAATATTTTTGATTTTCAGGCATATTGTTTTGAAAAGATTTGTAAAAAAATTTTTTTTAAGTGTTAATATTACAAATTTTCGGATTTTTATTGTAATATGTTTATTGCGTAAGCAAATTTTTTAGGTAGATAAATATACATTAATAGGAGGCACATGAATTGGCAGTAACTTCACCATTTACAACGTTTAAGGAAAACGGCAAGAAAGAAATCCACTTAGGACAGCACGTTTTAGCAGAATTTTTTGAATGTGATCCAAACACATTAAATAGTTTAGAAAAAGTAGAAAAATATATGGTGGATGCCGCCTTGGAATGTGGTGCAACTATTGTTCAAAAATGTTTCCATATGTTTAACCCTTATGGAGTATCAGGAGTTGTGATTATCTCAGAAAGTCATTTAGCTATTCATACTTGGCCAGAATTAGGTTATGCAGCTGTTGATTTATTTACTTGCGGAGATAAATGCGATCCAAAAATTTCTTATGAATTCTTGAAAGAAAAATTCAATTCTAAAAAAGCGACTTTTTCAGAATTAAAAAGAGGTATCATTGATGAAGAAACTCTAAAAGTCGCAGAAAAACCATTTGAAATAATGCAGCAATTTGCTGATTAATAGATATATCTATTTCAAATGCTATAAAACAATATAAAGAAGCCGCAATAATTTCTGCGGCTTCTTTATATTGTTAAATCATGTAAAAAATTTGACTTAATTACATGACATTAGACGTCTCTTTTTGTATTATTTAGCTAATAGGGGGTAGAAATGCCGGAAGATTTAATTGAAAAAAAATCAAATTTTGATTTAACATCAAGAAGTGCTTTTTCTAATGATGAAGAAGTTTTTACATCTCGCTCTTATGCGGCGTTATTAGCTAAAAATATAATACCTTATTCTCATAGAAAATTAGCTGATAATTATGTTATTATAAAGCGAGTTTTCAAATTTCAGGCTGTTATGCCAAGAATATCCAATACAGAGAAAGCGCTTTTGGCTAAATACGATTTTAATACCCTTGAATATACGACTGTAAAACAGATGTATGAAGAACTTGCTCTTTTGCAAAAATGGTCTGTTTCTAATGATGAAAAATTAAGAAAAGATTCTGATGCAATCTTAGAAATAAGAACTAAAGAGTTAAAATTTATTGTTGCGACAAGTTATGCAAATATTTCTAATGAAATATATAAAGGTTATTTAGCACTGGAAAATTACTTTACTGAAATCAGTAAATATAATGATTAGTCGAAATATTAGTATTCAAAAATATAAAACAAAATAAAACTAAAAAATTATTCATTAATTGTTGCTTTTATAATTTTGTAGATTGTTTCTATTTTCTGTTTATCCTTTAAGTTTTGAACATCTGCAATAATTTCATTTACTAAATCTTCTTGAGATTTTATATGTTCTATTGCAAACAACTCAGAGCTTGTAACGTCTAGAACATCAAGTATTTTTTCAAGAGTATCTGCAGTTAGAAAGTTTTCACCTGTTTCAATCCCACTCAAAGTTCGTGTTGCAATATTAATTTTTTCTGCAAATTGTTCTTGTGTAAGCCCTTCTTTAAGTCTTAATCTTTTTATTTTTGCACCGAGCTGCTTTTTTATGTTCATGATATTTAACCTCTAATTTATTCTAAAAGATAACCTTATATATCAAAATGAGATTAAAATGATAAAAATTTGAATATCTAACTATCTAATATCAGGTCTAGATATTGTATTATTAAGAAATGTAAACTGTTAAAACCCTTGATATATAGTGTATATAAAAAATATATGATATTTAATCTCTAATATTTTGCAATTTACGATATTAAAATGTTTTTATATAAATGTAAGATGTAGTTATTAAAAGATATTAAAGGAGATTGTATTATGACTGAACCAGTAAAGATTATGACATTTGGTGGAGCTAAATTTGATAAAAATCAAGTTGAATCCTCAAATACTGTAAAGAAAAATGGCAGAACTTATTATGTTGTAAATTTTAAAACCGGAGCGCAAGTTCAATACCCAGCACAGGCAAAAGGCAATAATGCATCAATTGATATAGGGCGAGGTGAGGCTGCAAACACCGTTGGATCTGTTAGTGAAGGGGCTGGAATGGCACAACTTTATGATAAAGTGAATAAAGGGAAATCCGGTTATAAAGATTTAAAAACCGGAGAAGGTATTATTACGCAAAAAGCTGATAAGTATATTATTTCTCAATTTTGGGGATTAGAATTTACCGGTTCTAAGAAACCAGATAATGTAATTTTAAAGGGTTGTACAAGTTGCAAAGTTGATACTCGTGGTGGTAACTCGCTTGCTCGAGATGAAGTTACATTAGAAAGATCTGGAAAATTTGTATCACAGCACAATGAAGTTATAATGGATGCTAAAGATAGAACTGATGAAGTAAATGGTATTACCATAACAAATAGCTCAATGGGTGCAGGTATACACCATGAAGGTGATAATAGAGACAAATTAAAATAATATAATAAAACGATGACTTGATAATTCAAGTCATCGTTTATAAATTTATATTTTATGTTGTTATGCTTCAGCAGTTTCTTCTGTTGATGCTTGAGCAGCTTCAGCTTCTGCAGCAGCTTTTGCTTCTGCTTCTGCTTGAGCCTTAGCTTGAGCTTTTTTAGAAAGTTTTACAGTTTCTTTTTTTACGTAATTTAAAGTGCCATCATCGTTACAGTTTTTGATAAGGTAAGCAACTGTCTCAGTAGGTTGAGCACCTTTTTTAACCCATTCTAAAGCTGCAGCTTTGTCTAATTGCATAACTTTAGTTTTTGGATTGTAATGACCTAATTCTTGAACAGGTCTTCCTTCACGTTTTGTAGTTGAATTAATTACGATAATTCTGTATGATGGAGCTTTTTTAGCGCCTAATCTTTTTAATCTGATTTTTAACATTTTGTTTTCCCTTATTTTATTTAATATTCTGTATTTTTGTCGGAGTTATCACTCAACGCAGCCGCCGCTTTGTGTGCTAGCCCCTTGAATAAGGCTAAGAGGAATTGCCTTATTCCATCTTCATCAAAGCACAAAATACTTTACTAATCAAGTGCTTTGTTAACAAATTGAAAAAAACTTATTAAACGATATAATAAAATTATGGATGGATTAGATACAAGCAAGCTTGATGATTTAAAACAAAAAGTTAAGAATAAGTTAGAAGAGACAGAATTATTCCGTTTCAAAGGATCTGTATCTAAGCTTTTAGGGTTAACAGTTGAGGTTAAATTACCAGGTTTAAAAGTTGGCGACTTATGTTATATCGAGACTAAAGACGGGAGGAAAAAACCTGCAGAGGTTCAGGCTTTTAAAGGAGAAGTCGCTCAATTACTTTTGTTATATGACGGAGAAGGTATTGGCCAAGGCAGCTTGGTTACATCTACAGGAAGACCTATTACGATACCTGTTGGGGACTTTTTGCTTGGACGTTTGATTAATCCTATGGGAGAGCCAATAGATGGTAGACCGCTAGATACAACGGGTGCAACGTGGCGCCCAGTAGAGGGCCCCCCGCCAGGCCCTTTTGAAAGACCTATTATAACTGAAATTTTTTCAACAGGAGTAAGAGCTATAGATAGTTGTATGACTATGGGCTGCGGACAGCGTCTTGGATTATTTGCAGGATCTGGGGTGGGTAAAAGTACTCTTTTGGGTATGATAGCCAGAAATTCAGATGCTGATGTAAACGTTGTAGCATTGATTGGTGAACGTGGTCGTGAGGTTAAAGAGTTTGTAGAAGATTCTTTGGGTGAAAAAGGTATGGCTAAATCGGTTTTAGTCTGTTCTACAGGGGATCAGCCTCCTTTGATTCGTCAAAAAGCTTTGCTTACAGCTACTGCAGTATGTGAATATTTTAGAGATCAAGGGAAAAAAGTTTTTTTAATGACTGATACAGTTACACGTTGTGCTATGGCTGGTCGTGAGGTTGGTTTGTCTCTAGGAGAACCGCCTACAATGAAAGGGTATCCTCCATCAATTTTTTCTTGGCTTCAAAAAGTTTTGGAAAGAGCAGGAAATAGTCCAAAAGGCTCAGTAACTGCATTGTATACAGTTTTGATGGAAGGTGATGATATTTCTGATCCTATTGTAGATATTGTTCGTGGTATTGTAGACGGGCATATATTTCTATCAAGAAAAGTTGCTGAAATGAATCATTACCCGGCAATTGATGTTTTGGGGAGTATTTCAAGGCTTATGTCTTCCATTGTAACTCCCGAACACAGGGAAGCTGCAGGTAAAATGCGTGCGATTATGGCTTTGTACCGTGAAAACAAAGATTTGATTGATGTTGGAATGTATCAACCAGGGACAAATCCAAAGTTAGATATAGCAATTGAAATGATGCCCAAAATTAATGCATTCTTACAACAAAGAACTTCTGATATTGTAAGTATGGATACTACTGTAAGTACTTTAGTAGATATGATGCGAGGGGTTGAGATTTAATTCCTGCCTTAAATTAATTATTTTGTGGTACAATTTTCCTGAAAGGAATATGTATATGAATTTACCACAGAATTTTATCCCCGCTATGTTAATTACTCTTTTTGCAGGTTTGTCTACTGCAATAGGTGGTGGTATTGCATTTATTGTAAAAAAAGATAATTTGAAAGCATTGTCAGTTGGATTAGGGTTTTCTGCCGGAGTTATGGTTTTTGTATCTTTTATGGATATGTTGCCTGAGGCAGATAAATTATTATCAATAAATTTCCCTAATAATCATGATTGGCTAACTTTTTTAGGTTTTATAATTGGTATTGTTGTTGCTATTTTAATTGATTATTTTTTGCCAGACCATATTGATACTGAAGAAGTTTTAAACCCAGATGATCCAACTCATTATGATCATAAAATTACAAAGATTAAAAGAGCAGGATTATTTACCGCAATTGCTATTTGTGTTCATAATTTCCCTGAGGGTATGGCGACATTTTTTACGACTACTCAAAATATTACTTTAGGGCTTTCTGTAGGTATTGCTATTGCAATTCATAATATTCCCGAGGGTATTGCAGTTGCTTTACCTATGTACCATGTAACAGGGAAAAAACGTTATGCAATGCTTTATGCAGCTTTATCGGGTATAACAGAGCCTATTGGAGCATTAGTCGGGATGTTTATTTTTGGATTATTCTTACCACAAGTTCTAGTTGGTGTATTGATGGCTGCTGTTGCGGGAATAATGATTTATATTTCGTTTGATACATTATTACCGTTAGCTAAAGAATATGGAGATTGGCATCAATCTATTGTCGGAATTATTTCAGGTATTTTGGTTATCTGGATTAGTTTGATTTTGATTGGAGGATAATAGATGGTTAATTTATCAAATTTATTCGATATCGGAAGAAATTTATATGCAATGCCTGCATATAATAGTCGCAGCGGACTTGCTCCTATGCCTTTGAGATATTTCTTTGAATTGACATATCGTTGCAATTTGAATTGTCCTTATTGTTATGTTGGAGATGATAGGAAAAAAAATGAATTAACAACTGATGAGTGGTTTAATATAATAGATCAGATTCCTTGGTATTCTTTTGTAACTCTTGTTGGTGGAGAGCCTTTAATAAGAAAAGATTTTATTGATATTTTACTGAGGACTGCTAAGAAAACTTTTGGAAAATTAAATGTTGTATCAAATGGAATATTAATTAATGATGAAATTATTGATGCCTTTATTAAAAGCAAAATGATGCTTTTATCTGTTTCTCTTGATGGATATGGTAAAAATCATGATTTGAACAGAGCAAAAGATGGTATATGGGACAAGATTATGGATAATTTTGATAATATGAATTCACGTAAAAAACGTCCCATGATTGATATTAAAACGATTGTGTTAGAAAACAATCTTGATGATTTAGTAAAACTTTATAAAATGTGTGATGAAAAGAATTTTAATTTTTTATCAATTTCTTTTTTAAGGAATAATAATTTGAAACAAAATTCTGTATTGTTTGACAGTTTTGTCCCGGAATTTAATGCAAATTATCCGATTGAAAAATACTTTGACATGGAACATTTTAAAGAAGTATATAAAGAGTTGGAATCTTTGAGTAAAAAGTCAAAGGTTAAGATAAGATTTTCCCCAAAGTTTGAATATTCTAAAGATCCGCTTGCAAAAATTGAAGAGTTTTTTAACTCTCCTAAGGATAGACCTGTTGCAGATATTTACAAGCCTTGTATGTATCCGTATTCAAATATGATGATTACTCCTGCTGGGGATGTGTATCCTTGTTTATCTCAAAAGATTGGAAATCTAAAAGACATGAAAATAAAAGACGCATTTAATTTGCCACATTACAGATGTTTTAGAAAAAATTTGCATGCTGCAAAAGTCTTTGGTGCGTGTCAAATGTGTTGTGAATTATCTGTTAAATAAACTCTACCAAGGATAGTCATCTTTAATTTGCCAACCGTCATTCATAATGAGTAAAGCACAGCTATTTGAATAGCCATTTGCTCTTTCTCCGCAGAATTTAATCATTTTATCTCGATCGCCATATATGTAATTGTCATGAGGATTTTCATCGTCATCACTCGATTTCGCAAATACATAACCTGACGGATAAAAATATCCCATTTGTTTTGTATTTGTATTCAAGTTATAATCTAGCATAAAATAAAACCAGTCTTTCCCGGCTTTATTAGGTCCTTTATTCCCATTTAAGTCATAAAGTACATGAATTTGAGCATTATTATTTAAAACAAGAGTGCTTCCATCTGCAAGAACGATTGCGGGATAACTTGCGGGGAATTGGTCAATTGGATTTTTATCGTATACTTGTGCCCCGTTAAGATAAGGAATAAGTGCTGTTTTTAACCATTCTACCATTGCTGCCTGATCATATCTTTTATCAGTTGGAGGTTGTGTCCATGTATCATTTGCTATAGACATTCTGACAGCTTGATTCATTACTGTATAGGTCTTTTTTAAACGTACAACGATTTGTTCTTTTTGATATTTTGTAATGAGTACTGGAATAGTCATTGCAGCAACAACGCCTATTATCCCTAAAGTAATTAAAACTTCCGCTAAAGTAAAAGCTCTTTTTCTTCCATAATAGTGATTCATAACATAACTATTATAACCTATATTTTTGTATATATCAAGCTCTTTTCTTGAAACGCAGTTATAGTTTAATTTTTCGGGGGGGGCAATCCTGAAAGCTTCTTGTGTGTTCATTTTCAAACTCCTCTTATTTCTTAACCATACTCATTATTTATTATATTCCTTATTTTGTCAAGTTTTTCATATGCATGAAAACATGGAGATGTAATCATGCATATGAAATCGTGGACTTTTCAAATTTTGAAAATAAGTTATACTGAAAATGTGGTTAAGGTTCAAGCCCTTTGATGGCAAAATCGTTTACCAATCAGTATAAGGGAGAAAATATTTGTGGGATATATTCATTGTTGTGGAGGGTTGCACAAGACTCGAACATTTTGTCTTGCGCCAAAGGAGAATTTTGTAATATGTGAACTTGATTATCTTCCCAAATGCCCTGTATGTGGTCATACTGTTGTTCAGCTTACAAGAGTTGATGTGCATGATAATATTTCTATTGTCAGGAAGGTAAATAAAAAAGCAAAAGAATTCTTAAAAAAATTAAAAAGTTTCGTGTTATATGAAGTCCGTGCAATTAACTATAATCGAGTAAATACTGGCCGTTTTTATTTGAATTATAACGAATTTGGAGTCAAAAAAAGATGCTATTCAAATTTGAGCTCATTAAAAATTGGTTTGACAGAAAATAAGTATTTAAAATAAATCCTTAAAATTATCTTACTCTCTAGGGGCGGATTGCCCGCCCTTATTTTTTTCGGAAATATTATGAATGAAGCTTGTATATTTTTTAGTATTCTAAATATGAAATTTAAGTAAAGGGAATTAAGAAAAATGACACTATCTCCAAAGGAACTTGAAGTATTAACTTTGGTTGCATTAGGTTATTCTGATAAGGAAATCAGTGTTAAATTAAAAATTGCATATGGTACAGTAAGAAACCATATAGATAAAGCTATTTTAAAATTAAATGCTCAGAATAGGACTCATGCAGTCGTAGTTTATAAATTGAAAAATAAAAATTGGTTAGAGAATTTATATGAAGAGAATAATAATACATTGGACCGCAGGGGTGTATTATCCTACTGATTATGAAAAGGATCATTACCATTTTTTGATAGACAAAGATGGTGGTGTTCATTGTGGAAAATATAAACCTGAAAATAATGAAATATGTCGAGTTGGAAAGTATGCTGCTCATACAGGTGGCGGGAATACGGGAAGCATTGGTATAGCATTATGTGCAATGTTGGGTTTTAAAAACAAAACATGTATTGGGAAATATCCGATTGTAAAAAAACAGTTTGAGAGTGCTATGAAGTTATGCGCTCAAATTGCTAAAAAATACAATATTGCTGTGAATAATCAGAATATAATGACTCATTATGAGTTCGGGATAAAGCATCCTAAAACAACCAGTGCTGGCAAGATTGATATTATTTATCTGCCGCCATATCCTTGGGTGTCAAAAGATGAGGTGGGTAGTTTTATTCGATCAAAAATAAAATGGTATAGCTTAAATGGAGAATAAATATGGAAAAAGCATATTATAATCTGGCAGGTGGGATTAATCAATCTTTGACAAAGACAGAATTAGGTATTGATACCAAAAAAATTTATTGGTCTGATTCTGAGAATATTGAAATTTTTCAAAATAGAGGAATAACTAAACAAAAAGGTAATTCTTTATTTTTAGATATTGAAGAAGAAATTACAGGTCTGGCTGAAATGCTTGCTTATGATATAAGCAAACTTGTTATAACTACAGTTTCGGGGAAAATATATATTTATGATGAAAATCATTCTCAAAAAACTTTGGTATCTAAAACTTTGACAGGTAAAAATCCTGTGTTCTTGAGTTTTTTAAATGGGATTTTAGTAATGACTGAAAGTGATGGATTGTTTTATATAAAAAATAATTCTTCATATGATGTTGTGGAATGTGATTTAAAAGATTTGTCTGATAATACTGTTACAGGAGCATCTTTGACTGTCTATAAAGGCAGAGTGTGGGTTGCCAAAGATGCTACAATATATTATTCCGCTTTGGGGACGTATAATGATTTTAAAACTGAAAATGATGCCGGATATATTAATGAATTCCATACTGATACAGGCTCAATTACTGCATTAAAACCATATAAGGATTATCTTGCAATATACAAAAAAAACAGTGTTTATTTATTGACAGGAACAAGTCCCGACGATTTCGCAATTGTTTTATTTGCAAATAAAGGTGCAATTGGCTCTAATGCAATTGTAAATGTTGAAAATAAACAATATTTTTTGAGTAATGGTATTTTTGCTCTTGAACAGGTTGGAGAATTAAATCAAATTCAGTTAGGCAGCGAAATTTCCACTAAGATTAAACAAGAATTTTCTTTGTTTGGAAATCTTTCTGGGACTATAAGTCTTCATTATGAAGAAAAAAGTCAAATTTGGTATTTCTTTCCATATGCGGATGATAATTATTTTCATACTGTATGGATAAATGATTATGCTAATAAGGCTTGGTATAAAAGAATTATTCCCCAAAATATTGTAACAGCTTGTTTGTATGATGGAGCTATATTTACTGCTGATGATACAGGGAAAATTTATAAAGAGGATTTTGGAACTACATTTAATGGTGAGGCTATAAAATTCATGTGGAAATCGCCTTTTTTGGCTATTACTGATGCTCACCACAGAAAAATAATTGATGAATTTTATTTTCTACTAGATACGGAAAATGATAATGATTTTAATTTCTCTGTTTATAAAGATTATGACAGTGAATATTCTGATGATATTGAAAGAATATATTCCGTGCATGATGAACATCTTATATGGGCAGATGATTCAACCTCGGATAGTTTGCCTTGCCATTGGGCGAAAGATGAGGATAGTTATCCTGTATGGGCAATAAATAAAGATACTATGGAAAAAGCTGAAATTTCTGAATCCAATTATTCAATTCAACTTTGTGTCTCAGGAGAAGAAATTACTCAATCTTGTGCAATTATCGGGTTGCAGTTTAGAGAAATTTATAATGACGATTAATAAAAACACCACTCATAACGTTTATACTTGTTAAAAAAAAGAAAGGGAAAGAAAAATGACTGAAAATGCTTATTCTGCATTTATTCCGGAAATTTGGAGCCAAAAATTAAACAACTTGCTTTCAAAAGAATGTGTTATGCTTCAATGTGTTAACAGAAATTGGGAAGGTGATATTAAAAATCAGGGTGATAAAGTTAAAATTATTACACCTGCAGCTGTAACTGTTTCTACAATGAGCACTTCTAATATTGAATATAACGAATTAAAACCTACTTCTACTGATTTGGTAATAGATCAACAAAAATTCTTTGCTTTCAAAATTAATGATGTTGCTAAAGTTCAATCAAATGCAGATATTATGGAAGCTCATTTGAGAAATGCAAAAAATGCTATTGAGGAAGCTCAGGATTCTCATATCTTGTCTTTACATACAGAGGTAGAAGAAGCAAATACGGTGGGCTCTGATTCTGCAGCTGTTACTCTTGATGCAAGTACAATATACTCAAAATTTGTATCGTTAGCTTTATGTTTAAAAAATTCAAATGCAGTAAAAGCTGGGGCAAGACCTTGGGTTGTTATTAACCCAACTATTGAGTCTTATTTGTTACAAAGTTCTGAATTTATTAGTGCTTATAATGTTGCTGATAAGACATTAAGAGAAGGTGCTATCGGTAGAATTGCAGGCATGGATGTACTTGTAAGCACTAATTTACAAGCTGTTTCTGAAAAATATTATGTACTTGCAGGTACAAATGAAGCAATTACTTTTGCATCTCAATTAGCAAAAATTGAAAGCTTAAGAGATCAAAACAGTTTTTCAGATTTGATTAGAGGTCTATATTTATATGGAGCTAAAGTCGTAAATCCGAAAGCATTGGCTAAAATGGTTGTTACTGCTCCTTCAGCTGCCTAAGCTTTTGCTTTTATACCCCGAAATGCATCTCCGTTTTTAATAACGGAGGTGCATTTATCAAATAAAAGTGAGGTTGATAATGTTTAATAATATAAAATTAAAAATTAAAGAGTTGGCAAGTATCGCTGTCGTGAAGGCTGAAGAGGCTTTAGGCAGTAATAAAGGACAGCAAAAAAAAGAAATGGCAATAAAATTTATTATTGATAAAATTCCTATCCCATCTTTTTTTAAACCGATAATATCTGTTTTCTTATCATCATTTATTGATGATGCCGTTGAATTAGCTGTTGAGTATATGAAAAATGGCTTTAACTCTCAAGAATAATTAGTTACACACAAATAATGAGGATATAAAACTATGGAAGGTCAAAATTTAAATAATGCTTTATCCTATGCCGGTGCTCAAACAGGAGCATTGCAAAAACAGCCGGAACAAAACAATCTGGATGATATAAAACAAATGGCTGTTAAAGATTTGAAATTAATCGAAAGCCTTGTGCAAGCAGGGATTATGACACAAGAACAAGGACAAAATTTAATGAATTATGTAACAAAAAAGGCGTTTGAAAAGTACACATTAAATCAACAAAATGTCCAATCTTTGCCAAATGCACAGTATCAAAATTCCGAACAATTAAAAAATTCCTTTGCTCAAAATGTACCTCCTGAATTTTTTAACAGAGACGGAAGATCTGATGTTTTTGATTATTTGAAAAATTCAAATGTTTCGTTTGATGAGGATGAACTTTCAAAAATTTCTCAACTAGTTGAAAAATTAGAAAATACTGCAGTTGAGAGGTATTTGAGAGAACAAGAACACGAAAAGACATTAAATAATGAAAATGAAGCTGCAAAACAGAGATTACGTGCGAATGCTCAAAATTCTGTTTCTGACGGTACGAATAACTTGGTCTTTACTCGTGAACAAATCGGCAAAATGAGTGGTGCTGAATTTGCTAAATACGAACGTATGATTATGGACCAGTTAAAAAAAGGTCTTATAAAGTAGCAAAATTCAAAAATCTTTTTGGGGAACAGACTTTTTTATAAAAGAGTCTGTTCCTCTGAGGGATTTTTATGAAAGGGAAAATATGAATTATCTTGAACTTATAAATAAATCGCTTGTGGAACTCAATTATAAGCAGGTTAGCGCATTTTCTGAATTAATAAAAAACGAACATAAGAAATTAAAAAATATATTGAATGTCCTGAATTCTGAAATTTGCGGTTTTGATAAGTGGAATTTTTTAATAAGGAAAAAACAACTTTTATTACCAGCAAATACCGGAGAAATTGATAATAACATTGATGGCAGAATTGAAGGATTAATTATAGATGGAGTAAAACTTGAATATTACGAAGATTTTGAAAGATTTTTTATTAATTCTCAACCTCAAAATACGTATAGTTTGTTTAATGATAAAATATTGTTTCCGCTTTTTAATAAAGACAAAACTGTAGAAGTTCTTTATTATACAAAAAATTGTGCTGTTGATAAATCCAATAATGAAAAATTTCTTATGGAAGAAGCAGAAGATAAATCTTTAATTCCAGAGCCTTTTGTAGAACCGTTACTGGTTTATGGATCTTGTATGAGATTGAAAGGGAATCCGCAAAATGTTCGTTTTAATTATTGGTATAGTATGTACAAAGAAGCTTTGACAAATTTACGTACAAGGATTTCTCCTACTTTTGAGGATACTCCTTCTGTTAAGTTGCATAGAAAATGATTAATTAAGAAATAAAGGCGTAAAAAAAACAGGAAGTTTAATTTTCATTTTCCCCTCCTGTTAAGATTTACACTAGCCGAAATATAAATAGCATGTATATTATACAATTTTTTTTTATAAATATCAAATAATACAAAGAATTGTAACGAAAACTACATAATTAAATAATAAAATGATATGAAATATTTAACTAAACAACAAAAAATTTTTGTTTTGGAATATATTAAAACTCTTAATGGTGAATTAGCAGCGAAAAATGCTGGGTATAAGTCTAATGATTTGAAAAATTTTTCATCAAAACTTTTGTCTGATGAATTAGTTATAAAAGAAATTCAAATACAGCTGAAAAAACAAATTGCATCGTTAAGAGTAAATAAAGGTTATGTAATACAAAAATTGCTACAAATAGCTGAATTTTCTTTAGAGGAAGAAGATATCCTTGACAAAGACGGAGGGTATACCGGAAAGAAAAAGTTGAGAGATACCACTGCTGGGCTTAAGGCTTTGGAAAGTTTGTGTAAGTATCTTGGTTTTTCTTCTAATCAAGAAGAATCTGATTATAAACAGGCAAAAATTATTACTATTTCAAACCTTGATGATGAAAAAATTTAAAGTTTTAAAAGGAGTGATAAATGAAAAATAATGATATGGAAGAGATGTTTTTGAATAATAAATCTCTAGATGAGCTAATAAAAATGAAAATAGAGCAAGAGTTTATGGACGACTTGAAAAAAGCTAAGAATAAACCTCAAAAAAAAATTTATACAAATATAAAAGATGTTCCTAAAGAAAAAATTTTTTCAAAATATTCAACATTTAGATTTTTTAATAGAAAAACAAAATGTGAAACATATATAAATGGTATACAGGCTGAGGCATTTACAGGTGTTGATAAAGTTACAAGAGAAAAACTTTTAAATGGAGAATTATCTGCTTTCACGACTGAAAATGCTTATATAAAATTTGAAAAGGCTGAATTTTAATGATTGAATTTAAACATCCTTTTGATAAGCCTGCTTACTTTGAACAGGCATTGTTTTTGTATATAAAGTATTCAAAATTTTTAGATGATGATTATGCTTTAAATAATAAAAATGTATATGATTATTTTATAAATCTCATAGACCGTACATATCCGTTGTTTTTTGTAATAGTTGAAAATGATTTTTTAATCGGGTTTGTTTATCTTGATAACATTATAGGTGATAGTAAAAGGCTTCATAGTGCAGAACTTACTACTTGTTTTAATAAATGTTATTGGGGGGATTATACAAAAAAGTGTGCAAGAATTTTTTTAAATTATTGTTTTAAAAAGTACGGTTTTAAGAAAATAAAAGCTCTCGTTTATCCTGATAATTTCCGAGTGAAGACTCTGTTAAAAAAGGCAGGATTTGAAAAAGAAGCTTTGCTTAAAAATGAAACGCTAAGAGACGGAATTTTGCAGGATATAGAGATATATTCTGCATTTAATCAAGAAAGGTAAGAACTATGAAAATCGAAACAGAAGATTTAAGTCAGACTATTCCTGTGCCGGAAGAACAGTTTTTAATAGGCAGCATTTCTGAAATGTATGATCGTTTTAATGATTTAAGAAGTACTCAGCTAAGTGATATAAAACTTGTGAGAGATGCTGTATATAATTCAGATATTCCAAAAGTTAACGGCTGGGATAACAAAATAGAGTTACCTGATATTTATGAATTAGCTCAAACTCTGAAATCTCATATAAGTGAAAATTTATATTCTCATCCAGATGCAATGTTTGATGTTTCCGGTACAACTCCGCAAACACAAGGTTATGCAAATAAACAAAAAGCCATGTTAGTCAATACTTTTGAACAGATGAATATAGAAAATGAAATTGAAAAAGTAATTGATGGAATTGTAGAGACAGGAGAAAGTACATTATTTGTTGGGTGGGAAACAAAAATAAAATCAGTAAGACGCCCTCAGTCTATAGAAGAACAACTTATGAATCCTGAAAAAAGAGGTTTTGTAATAGATGAAAAAGTCGTATATGACAATGCAAAAGTAAAATTTATAAAATCCGAAGATTTTGTCTTTGACAAATATAATCGTGAAAATTGGGATAAATGCGCAAAAATATACAGAACATATGCGACAATTGATGAGTTATATTCAGACAAATCGAACAATTATTTAAATAAAGAAAAATTAGAATTATTGAAAGGAGTGGTGGCAAATAATAGGAAATATCAAAAAGATGAACAAGGTCCTGTAGATGGAAATAAAGTTGAAATCCTTGAATATTGGGGAGATATTGAACTATCAGACGGAAGATTGTTAAAAAATTGGTTAATAGTAGTAGCTGCAAGAAGAGAAATAATCAGATTTGAAAGCAATCCTTTTATCATAAATCCGTTTATACATGCGAATATTATAGAATCGCCTCAAACCGGCAGAGGAATTTCTCCATTAAGAGTAGCTCTTATTTTGAATAGTTTAGCTTCAACTATATTGAACAAACAAATTGATGCTTTAGCTTTAATGATGAATCCGCCTTATTTAGCTCCAAAAGGTTGTTTTAAAGGTCAACAGGATGTTAAACCAGGGAAAATAATTGAGTATGATGCAGCTCTTATGCCTACTGCACCTACACCTTTATCTTTTGATAAAGCAATGGTCGGTTGGGATTTCTTGAATTACTTTAAATCAACAATCGAGAGTGCTACTGGTATATTCAAAAATATGGCAGGGAATCTTCAGTCTGCACAACGAACAGCAACGGAGTTAAATTATTCTGTAAGTGGTCAAGAGGCACGCTTAAATATGATTCTGGATTCCATAAACAGAAAAATAATAATTCCTATGGTTGAAAAAACTGCAGAAATTATTTCTTGTTTCAAATTAGGAAGAGAGTTGATAGGAGTAAATGACCGAGGAAAGACCAGTTTCCTTGAAATTGATGATAATATAAGAAATGCAAATTATATTTATCGTTATGGTGATCGTAGAGCTTCTTTTGAAAGGAAATCGCGATTAAAAGAATTATTTGAAGTCGTCAGTTCATTTGCTCAAGTCCCTGAGGTAGAGGAGAAAATTGATTGGCTAGAGTGTTTTAAATTTGCACTTGAACAATATGGAATAGAAAACGCCAATAATTTCCTATTGGATGAAAATAAAGAAAAATAACAAAGTTAAAATAGATTGTAAATTAATATGGAAAATAGGCAAAATAATTATGCAATATAAATTATTAAAAGCACAAAGAGCTTTTTTAGAAATCCCGCATGACTATAGTCTTGATGTTGCAGTCTATCAAGGAGGATATGGATCCGGCAAAACGTTTGCCGGATCTTTGTTAGGAATATTGTTAGCACTAAAATTCCCCGGAGTCCGAGGTTTGGTTGGTGCACAAACATACACTCTTGTAAGAGATACTACTCTCCAATCATATTTTGAGCATTTAGATAATTTTGGTTTTGTTCAGGGAAATGATTATGAATGGTCGTCTACATTGCAAAAATTGACATTTAAAAATGGCTCTGAAATTCTTTTCAGACATTTTGATGAGCCTAACAAATTAAAATCATTAAATCTTGGTTTTGTAGAAATAGAAGAGATGTCAGATATCCCCTATGAAACATTTAAAATGCTTTTGGGTAGAATGCGTCAAAGGGTTAAAAAAATTTGGAAACATTTTACATATAGAATTTTTGGGCATACAAACCCTGAAATGCAGCGAGGTTGGATTTATAAAACATTTGTTGAAAATTCTGCACCAAACTACCGTTTAATAACTGCTCCTACGACTCAAAATATCTATTTACCTGACGGATTTTGTGATGAGTTAAAAAAATTATATGACCAAGATTATTATAATATATTTGTTTTGGCTAAGAATGGAGAATACAATAAGGGATTAGTTATAAAGGATTTTTCTAATGAAAATGTTAAAGAAATCACATACAGACCGGAAATGGATTTACATATTTCGTGTGATTTTAATGTTGATCCTATGTGTTGGGTATTTGCTCATAAAACAGATGATAAAGTTTTTTACTTTGATGAAATAGCTATGGAAAATACAACTACAGCAAAAGCTTGTGATGAATTTTTCAGACGTTATCCGAATCACAAAGGCAAAATAATTGTAAATGGTGATGCTTCAGGTGATAACAGAAGTTGTACTAGTGAATATACTAACTATGTCATTATTAAGAAAAAACTTTTGCAGTACGGCTATGATGCTGATATCCAAATTAAGGCATTTAATCCTCCTATAAAGAATAGGATTATGGCATTCAATGCAAAAGTTCGATCTGCATCAGGGGATGTTTGTCTGTTCGTTGATAAAAAATGTGAAAAACTCCTTTACAATATTTATAATCTCAAATATAAAGAAGGTACTTCTAAAATTGATATTCCAACTTATCAACAAATAAAGCAATCAAAAGAGCTAAAATTTTTATCTCACCCAATGGATGCTGCATCTTATCTTGTTGATTTTTATTGGCCAATAACTTTGTAAAAGGAAATATTATGGATAAAATTATTGAATATTCCCCTATCATAATTGTAGTTTTGATGTTTTTTGTTCAACAAAAAATTTTTGTAACTCCTGAGCAATTAGAGAAAAAACATAGGGAAATAGTAGAAGAAATAGAAGAAAAATTTGTAACAATACATAGTTTTGTTGATTTAAAAGATCAATTTTCCGAAGTAAAGGATAAAATTGATAAAATGTACGATTTGTTGATTGATTTAAAATAATGTAAAAAAAGTTTACAAATCTTATGTATTTATTAAAGATTAAATAAAATATAGCCGTCAATACGAGTAATGAACATGTAGTTACTAAGTTAAACCGAAAGGAAAAAGTTAGACAAATGGGATTGGCAGCTTCACAAGCGAGATTTTTAGCCATAACGGCAAGAAAGATGAATTGCGAATTTCAATCTATGCAAATTGCGCAAGAAAAACTTTCTGTTACTCGTGATTTGGAAAAAGCTGCAGAAGACTATCAAAATTCGTTAAATGCAACAAAATTAGTATGGGATTCAGGTGATAATTCATATGATTTGTCTTTTGATTTAATGACAACTCCATCAGCATTAAATGATTACCAACCATTTTTGATAACAGATACACAAGGTAAACTTGTATTATCTCAAAAAATGTTTAATGCAGCATTGAGCGCAGGTGTCATAGATAGTAAAGGGAATCCTACAGGAAGTTTTTCTATGGGAGGGACTGCAACTAATGATGGATCTCGTAATGCGTTTTTATATCAATTGGGTGTTCAAGGAGTTATAAATTCTTCAACAATTGATAGTATAGAAGGCCTTGGTGATTTCGGTTATACATTGACAGGAGCAGGTGGAGAAGTTGCCGATAAGACTCTTGCTAATATAATGCCGACTAACCAATTTATTTCATATTTGACAAATACAGAATATACCCAAGGTCAAAGCATTCCTGAAGGGGCAAGTGTTGGTGATAAAGTTTACGGTATAAATATCGCATCTGTTCTATTCCCTGATATTACAGGCTCAGGGGATACTGATGAAGATAAAGAAGCAGATAAAGATGCTCAATTAAAAAAGATGTTTTGTGAGACAACTTCACCTTCTAATACTGATAAAACACCTGAAAATGGCGGTTCAAAAGGTCAAATTATAATTACAAAAGATGGAGATGCTCTTGATTATAATGAAATTAAAGAATTAACTCTTGGAGATTTTTTAAGCGGTAAATATGAAATGACCATAGTTAATGGGGAATCATCAGATTTTGAAAAATACTCTAAAGCATTATTGGCTGGAATGGCAGATTTATTAGGGGTGAATAACAGCTTTGATATTCAAGGTTTAAATGTTGATTCATTAACTCAACAGGCATTAAAGGATGCTCTTGTTTCGACAGAAAATAACTTAAACTTATCAAGCGCTTCAGTTGAATCTTCTGGAAAGACTGTTCATGACTCAATTACAAATGCCTATACTGCAGCACAAGGTGCTAACTGTATTGTAAAAGGTAATGGTTGTTATTCTGTAAGTATTTCAAATATGTTAAAATCTTATTTGACAAACTTTGCAATTGCAATGGATGGTTATGATTCTGGATATAGTGTTGATGCCGATTCTTCAAAGGACAGTTTGTATGTTACAAGTGATCCTGGATATTATTTTGCTATAAAAAATGATAACGAAGGTACAATCAGCGCTCAAGATATGTTAAATGCTGATTTTTATAACCAGATATATAACCAGATTTGTATGAATGGAGCTTCTACAGATTCAAATAAAATGCAAAGAGTTAATGATTCAGAATATCTTACTCATGCATTGAAAAATGGTCAATTGTTTATATCTGCATTGAATGATGATGGATATTTTTACCAAACAAATTACAATACTTTTAATGATTATATTGGAGAGGTTACTGATGACGATGCAATAGCAAGAGCAGAAGCTGAATATAATGTTAAAAAGAGTAAATTAAACTCAAAAGAAGAATCTTTAGAAGTGAAGATGAAAAATATTGATACAGAATTGTCATCATTAACGACAGAGTATGATTCTGTAAAGAACTTAATAAGTAAGAACGTAGAAAAAGTATTTACTATGTTCAGCACGTAATAATAAATTTTTCCTTAAGATTAAGCAAATTTTCCTTGTCCATGTTAGTATTATAATTAAGATAATACCAGATGGAGAGGAAAATTTTATAATGCTAAGTTTTTTATTGAAAATGTTGGGCGATCCTAACGAGAAAAAAATTAAAAATATGATGGGGATTGTGGACCATATAAATGCTTTGGAACCGCAGTTTGAACAGTTATCTGATGAAGAATTGAGAGCAAAGACAGATGAATTTAAAGAAATTCTTTCAAAACGTCCGACATCTAAAGATTTTAAAACAGATAGAAAATTAGAAAAGGAAGCTTTGGACAAGATTTTGCCTGAAGCTTTTGCAATTGTCCGAGAGGCCGGTAAACGTGTATTGAATATGCGCCACTTTGATGTTCAGTTAATAGGCGGATATTTTTTGCATAACGGTCATATTGCAGAAATGAGAACGGGGGAAGGTAAAACTCTTGTTGCTACATTGCCGGCGTATTTGAACGCGTTAACAGGTAAAGGAGTTCATGTTATCACTGTAAACGATTATCTTGCAAAGCGTGATAGTGAATGGATGGGTAAGATTTATAAATTCCTTGGATTGTCAGTAGGTGTAATATTGTCAGGCGGAAGAACTGCCGAAGATTTTGCTGCGAAAAAAGCCGCTTATGATTGTGATATTACTTATGGTACAAATAATGAATTTGGATTCGATTATTTAAGAGATAATATGGCTGCAAGTGTTGATATGCTTGTACAAAGACCATACAATTATGCAATAATTGATGAAGTTGACAGTATATTGATTGATGAAGCAAGAACTCCTTTAATCATAAGCGGCAGACTTGAAAAATCTGCAGAAACATATCAATTAATGGCAAAAGTTGCTCCTCAATTGGAAAAAATCAAAGATTATGAAGTCGATGAAAAGAATAAAAATATTATTTTAACAGAAGAAGGTATTGATAGAGCTCAAGAAATTATTGGAGTAAAAGATTTATTTGATATTAATACTCAATATGCTCACCATCTTTTGCAAGCATTGAAGGCTAAAGAATTATTTGTAAAAGATACAGACTATGTTGTTAAAAATGGTGAGGTAATGATTGTTGATGAGTTTACTGGCCGTTTGATGGAAGGTCGTCGTTGGTCTGACGGTTTACATCAAGCAATAGAGGCAAAAGAAGGTGTAAAAATTCAAGATGAAACCCAAACTCTTGCAAGTATTACATTCCAAAATTTATTTAGGTTATACCCAAAACTGTCCGGAATGACAGGTACTGCAATGACTGAAGAAGCAGAATTCGGCAAGATTTATAACCTTGAAGTAACTACAATTCCAACGAACAAACCGGATATAAGAATAAATTATCCTGATGTAATTTATAAAACAGAACGTGCAAAATTTAATGCAGTTGTAGATGATATAATAAAAATGCATGAAGCTGGTCGTCCAGTACTTGTCGGGACGATCAGTATTGAAAAATCAGAATATGTATCAGCCTTATTAAAACAAAGAAAAATTCCTCATCATGTATTGAATGCAAAACATCACGAAAAAGAAGCTTATATCATTGCTCAGGCAGGTCGTGTCGGGGCTGTAACAATTGCTACTAATATGGCTGGCCGTGGTACAGACATTCTGCTTGGCGGTAATGCAGAATTTTTAGCAAAGGATATGTTGGATAGTAAAGGAATTACTCCTGAAAGTCCAAATTATCAAGAAGAAAAAGAAGCTGCGTTGAAAGAAGCCAGAGCTATAACAGAAGAAGAACATGCAAAGGTCGTTCAAGCTGGCGGGCTTCATGTAATAGGTACAGAACGCCATGAATCCAGACGTATTGATAATCAATTGAGAGGTCGTGCTGCTAGACAAGGCGACCCTGGCTCAACAAGATTTTTCTTGTCAATGGAAGATAATCTTATGAGAATCTTCGGGGGAGATAAAATGGTTGCCCTGATGAATATGTTAAATGTTGAAGAGAATATGGCAATTGAAAATACTCTTATAACAAAACAAATTCAGTCAGCACAGAAAAAAGTAGAAACTTATCATTTTGATATAAGAAAATCAGTTCTTGAGTATGACGATGTAATGAATATTCAGCGTGAAAAATTTTATGCTCAACGTCGTAAAGTCCTCGCTGGTAAGAATTTGTCAGAAGATATTTATTTCATGATTGAAAAAGAAATTGATAGATTATTGAGAAGCTATATTGCACCTGATTTACATCCGGAAGAATATGTTTATGAAGATTTGCAGACATTGGTAAAAGAACTTCATTCAATTATCCCTCAATTATCAGGAGTTCAAGTTTCAGATATTCAAAATTTAAGATTTGAACCAATATATGATAAATTAAAAACACTTGCTATAGATGCTTATAGACAACATGAAGAAGAAGTTATTAATTTTTATAACCAAGTTATTTCCCAATATGATCCTAATGCAGAACCTCAGGTTGCATTTAGTGATAATAATGTTATAAGAACTCTTGAAAAAGATATTTTATTAAGAGTTGTAGACAATAAATGGATTGATCATCTCCATAATATTGATATGTTAAGAGAGGGTATAGGTCTTCGTGCTTATGGACAAAAAGATCCTTTGATTGAATATAAACGTGAAGCTTATGATTTGTTTAACAAAATGATGTATGAAATTCAAGGAGATACAGTAAAACATTTATTCAGAACAAAATTCGGGATTCAAGTAGTAAATCCCGATGGCGGTGATGTAGCTTAAAAACATAGTTAAGCTGTTTTACTGTTTATGATAAAATAGCTTGTAGAATTATTATAAAAAGGAATTACAGATATGCTAAGAACAGGTATTGTAGGCCTACCAAATGTAGGAAAATCAACTTTATTTAATGCTTTAACAAGTGCAAAAAATGCTCAAAGTGCGAATTATCCGTTTTGTACTATAGAGCCTAATATTGGAGTTGTGAATGTTCCAGATGAAAGATTAGATGTTCTTGCAAAATTGTGCAAAACAGATGTAATAATTCCTACTTCTATAGAATTTGTTGATATTGCAGGTTTGGTAAAAGGTGCAAGCAAAGGTGAAGGTCTTGGAAACCAATTTTTGCATAATATAAGAGAAGTTGATGCAATAATTCAAGTTGTGAGATGTTTTGATGATCCAAATACTATCCACGTGGCTGGCAAGGTAAATCCTTTAGATGACATTGAGGTTATAAATACAGAACTTGCTCTAGCAGATATGGCTTCTGTAGAAAAACAAATTGCGAAAGTTTCAAAAACTGCAAAATCAGGGGATAAAAATGCTGTATTATTGTTATCTGTTCTTGAAAAAATGCAAAAACTTTTGGAAAATGCATCATTTATAAATGTTCAAGCGCATTTTAATGAGGATGAATTGCCTGTAGTTAAACAACTAAATTTAATGTCTACAAAACCGGTTATATATGCTGCTAATGTTTCTGAATATGATTTGAAAGATGGTAATGCATATACTCAGCAAGTAAAAGATTATGCTTCAAAACATGATGCGGAAGTAGTTCTTATTTCTGCAAAAATCGAAGAAGAGCTCGCAGAATTAGGTGCAGAAGAAGCAAAAGAATATTTGAACGAATTAGGCGTTGAAGATAGCGGTATTAATAGGATGATTAAATCTGTTTATAAACTACTAAATTTACGTACGTTCATCACTGCAGGCGAAAAAGAAGTACATGCTTGGACTATTCCTGCTGGAGCTAAAGCTCCTCAAGCTGCAGGTGTAATTCATACGGATTTTGAAAAAGGTTTTATCAGAGCAGAAATTACTCCTTATGAAGAATTTGTTAAAAACGGATCTTATGCTGCCTGTAAAGACAAAGGTGTAACACGTCTTGAAGGTAAAGATTATGTTGTTCAAGACGGTGATCTGGTTCATTTTAGATTTGCAGTATAAAATTTAAAATCTGATAGGATAATCATTTGGGACTTCCCAATTATTATATTGTATAAGCCCTCCGCAATAGAGCCCTGCGTATATTCCTGTAACATTTTTGCTGCAGCCGTATGGAGCAGTTTTTAGTGCATTAATATCAGTTATTGTTCCGTCTGCTCCGTTTGTATATATTTTAGGTTTCTCTCCGCCTATCGGTTTGATTACGAGTCCAAAAACATCAGCGCCAAGCATATTTTTTCCTTTTTGTGGTCCATTTATATCAACCCACATTTGAAGATGCATTCCTGTAGTATTTCCATTTGTTGCACCTGAATTCCCGCCTGCCCACATGTATATTGAACTGCCATTATTTAGAATTATTGATATTCTTGATGCATTTTGCCCTTGATTCTTAAGATATCCTTTTTCTCCGCTTATAGAACTTGTAGATGTCCAGCATTCATCAGCTGTGGGGACACATTTTTTTATTATTTTTAATTCTTGAGAAAAATTGTTAAAAATTTGTTCTGTACATTCTGGTTGATCTGTATCACAAACATTCCAATTTTCTGCACTTCCATTTTTTGCTTCCCCCATTCTTATAGCATTTGAGAGAATACTTATTGTTGCTTTGAATTGGTTTATTGCTTGGTGCTTTCGATAATTCGAGATCAACGTAGGAATAGTCATCGCCGCAACAACTCCGATAATTCCTAAAGTAATTAAAACTTCCGCTAAAGTAAAAGCTCTTTTTCTTCCACAATAGTGATTAATAACATCACTATTATAACTTATATTTTTGTATTTATCAAGTTCTTTTCTTGAAATACAGTCATAGTTTAACTTTTCGGGGGGGGGGCAATCCTGAAAGCTTCTTGTGTATTCATTTCCAAACTCCTTTTTTCTTAACCATTATTATTATTTACGAATATTGCTATTTTGTCAATATTGCAAGTTTTTCTCCAATTTTATCAGGTGTTTTATTAATATTTTGGTAAGGATTTGTAACTATGTTGTATTTAGGATTATACATAGTTCTTCTACCTGTAAAGCTTGGTTCATGGTATAGAATTAATGTAGAGTCTTTAAATTTAATAGGAGTTCCGTCCGGTCCTGTAATTTGGTTCTTATCATTTACATAGTATGTATTATTATCATTAACATCAGCATTTTTGAATTTCATTCCGCTTTTTAAGCCGCCTCTTAATCCGACAGCACCATCTCTGCCTTCATTAAGGTCTATAAAAGGTAGTGTTAACTCTGCACAATCATAATAGCTGTCATATTTGTGGTTCAGTCCTGCAGTATTAAATACAGAAACAGTTATAGCTCCGTCAGTGCTTTGCCTTAATAATGCTGATACTTGAGTATCTCCTTCTTCATTTTTGATAAAAGTTTCTTTGCATTTGTTTAATTCATCTGAATATATTGCTTTTTTATAGTGCGCATTTTGTTCTTTTAATGCAAATGGCGCTCCATCATTAAGAGGGTGTAATTCTTTTCTTGCTCTTAGATGGAATTGATAATCCATATCATCTTTAAATCTTTTTACAAAAGGTTTGAAATCTGGATCATTTTCATCTGCCCATTCTTCATGAATTATATTTCGGTTTTGAAGATAAATATTTTTAGTTGTTGTTTCAAATCCAGTTGAACCGTATTCATCACCTGCGTACAATGTAGGGTATCCTACCAGTGCTGTCAAGAATTTTGTTTGCCCGAGCAGTCTAGACATTGCAGGATCAATAATTCTTTGGAAAGTTTCATTTTTTAAATTTTTCTTATCTTCTTTGCTGAGGCGTTTATCCGGATTTGGTTCTAGATAATCCATTTCATCTAATACAAGATCCAAAGCAATGTTATAATCTTTTGACCCAAAGCCATCTGCTTCAAATGTTCTTCCTTCAAATTTTCCGTTAGAAATATTTTTTAATGCAAGAAGCATTTTCCCATATATGTAGTCCTTTTTGGCTTGATCAAAGCCTAATCTTTGTATAGCTTTTCCCATTCCGCTTGATATTGATTCACATTTTGCAATTGCAAGATTACTTTTTCTGTCAAAGTTATATCTGTCTATTTCTTGTTGAGATACATAATCGCTAAAACTTTTGCCGTTTAATATTCTGTATGCTCTTTCTCTATATGGATTTCCTTTTTCTATAAGGTCAGTATATACCAAATCCATATCCATTGCATATCCGTCTAATGCACGGCTCTTATCGTGGTTGCCTGCAAAAGTATATGATTGAATAATTGATTCAAGAGGTCCTGAATTTAGGAAGTTAGCATCTCCTACTAATTGATCTAGTACTGTTTTGCCATGGTCTAGACCTTTATCCGGACTGTTATAATTGTCAAATTCAAATATTTTACCAAATATTTTTGTTATATCTGAAGATAAATAGCTGTAATTGGCTGTTGTTGTGAAACCAGCTTCATTTAAGAGTTTTTTTACAGCTTCTACAGGGTTTTCAAATCTTGTCTCAGATATATAGCCTTCACCATCTTTATAGATATCATATTCATTTGTAACTTCTGCAGCAATATATGCATCAGGGTGATATTCTTTAATTCCCTTTGTAAATTTAGACCAAAAATCTATTAAAGAGTTCCAAGTATATTCAAAGTCTGTTTTTTGATTTCTTACAGATTCAATATCTGCAATATCTTTTGTTGCATCAATTCTCCAATCAAGTCCAGCTTCACTTCTGTTGACTATCATTTCAGCAAGTTTAAAACTGTTTAAACTTGTCCCTTTGATAGATCTTAAAAGGGCAGTTGCTAATTTTTCTTTGTCAGATTTATTTATTTTTTTGATACCTGATCTTATTTTTTTTACAAGACGTCTAGCTTCATCTTCAGGAGAATGTTCTATAATTCCCATTTTAAGTAATGAGGTTTTTTCTAACTTTTTGTAATCGTATGTAATTTCTCCTGTTTCTTTATCAAAAGAAAAATCAGCTTTAGGATCAATAGATTTAATAATTGCATATCTTGCAATTTCTGCACTTAATAATGGTATTATGTATTTCCCAAAAGGAGTAGAATTACCATATTCATCTTGAAGTTTTTTATCATTTGGTAATTTAGCTTCAATTCCGTAGAAAATTTCTCTTGCAAAGTGAAGCATTTCTTTATCGTACATTTTGTCGGATAATTCATATACATTTTTAAATGTATCATCAACATGAGGATTACCCGCTCTATAGAGGTCAAATCTTGATACCCCTATTTGATCCTCAGCAATAGCTCTTTTGCTTATATATGGAGAAGCAAGAACCCTAGAGATATCATCTCCTACCTCAACTGATTCAAGAGGGACATCCATTAAACTTTTTAGGATTAGATTTATATATGATAATCTTGTAGTTGCGCCTTTCAAAGGATACCTGCCGGAGTATACATTATTCACTATTTCTTGATTAACATCAAGATCCTTAGGTAATACTTTTTTGCTAGAAAGTTCATGAATTTTCTTATAAACTTCTTCCGGAGTCATATTATCAATATTCTTTAAATTTTGTGCAACATATAAATTTAAAATATCATTAGTTTTTTTAGTCCAATATTTAGCGGAAGAAATTGCATAATCTTGAACTTGCATATTATTTTTAACAACCAAGTCCTTTAATTTTTCTCTTTCTTCTGGATTTACTATATTTTTCAAATTTTGAGTATCATTATTCGAAAATATAAAATTAAGTTTCCCGATATCAGGGTTTGCATCCCAAGTTTCAAAACCACTTTCGTGTTTACCGTCAAGCCCAAAATATTGAAATTCTGTAACAGCTTTAGTTCCGAGTCCTGATTTTAGAGGAATGATTTCATCTTTATTCCCATTTCTGCTTTTGTTATATTCATTTAATTGTTCGACATTTTCCTTATAAGTTTCAGGATTAATTTTAAATTTATATGGTATAACAGTATCGTTATGATTGTTTGTATCTAAATAACTTAGACCTAAATCATTATAAGCATCTAAAAGTTCTTTTTCAGATAACTTATCTCCGTTTTTAATTCTGCTATCATAAGTTTGAATATAAGTTGGTTCCTTTTTATTATATTTTTTATGCGAAATTTTCACAGTACCATCAGGTTGTTGAGTAAATTCATATGGCGAATTTATTAATCTGTGAGTTACATTTTCTGTCTTTTTCCCAAATACTCCTAATGCAAGTGGGCTATCTTTAAGACCTGCAATTTTAAACCAATGGAAATAAGGAGAATTTTTGCCGTATTTAAGAACATCTTGGAAATGTATACCTTCAAGTCCTTCATTAACATATGCCCCATCAGATACAAGATTCATTCCTTTTCTGAAAAGTTTTTTCTGTAAGCTTGTATAGTTGTTTATATTCCCAAGGCTTGAAGATATTTTGAAGCAATTTTTATTCCAATAAGAGTGGGCAGTTAAACTATCATCAGTAAATAACGGAGTTGTAATAATTTTTTTAAAGTTATCTAATTTCCCATCATCAAGATCTTTTTCTATACCGGCAAGTGAGCCGCCAATTTTATTCGCAAAGTTCTTGGATGAGTGTCTTAATTTATCAATATCAGGGTTTTTAACTATTTGATTGTTATCATCATAAATCCATGAGACATTATTTATGTCTGGAACAATTAACTTCATTGCTCCGCCTTTAGTGTTTGTTGAGACATTTTTTGTAACAACATTGTACATGTCATTTGCAGCACCGGTGTTCATCATATCATTTAAAACATTTCCTGCATCAATGGCATATTTAGGAGCTCCATCTGGATTGTTTTTAGGAACGAGTTTGTAGTGATAAGCAAAATCTTCATCAAGCCCAATTTGAAAGTCGCTATTAATGTTTACGATATTTTCTCCATTTTTAAGCTTTTTACCTTTTTGTTTGCTGTTAGGGTCATTTTTCCCATATTCTCTTAATTCTTCAACTACAAAATTGTTTGCTCTATCTTTACTTAATGCAAAAACTTCAAGATAGCAGTCATATTTACTATCATCGTAGACAAAATTGAATTTGTATTCTCTTTTCCCATGATTATTTTTTGTTGGTGTGTAACCTTTGAAATTAATCTTATTACGGTTGTTTTCTTGCTTATTTAAATTGAAATTAACTTTCACTTCACAACTCCTTACTACTAAATTTATAACTCAAGTGAAGAAAAATTTTTGTCATAATGTATTATATTATTAAGAAATTTTTACAATATAGAATTTAAAATTTATGTTCTTGATATAATTCATTTTGAAAAGGAGAAAATTATGCAATTAACCGATATTGAGTGTGATATAAAAGATATAAACTTGGCAGAACAAGGTAAAAATCAAATTGAATGGGCTTTTAAAGATATGCCTGTATTAAGACAAATTCAAGAAAGATTTATACAAGAACAACCATTTAAAGGTTTGAAATTATCTGCTTGTGTACATGTTACTAAAGAAACTGCAGCTTTATGTATTGTAATGAAATCAGGTGGCGCAGATGCTGTTTTGGTTGCATCAAATCCTTTATCAACACAAGATGATGTCGCTGCAGCTCTAGTTAAATATTATGGTATTCCGACATTTGCTAAAGCCGGAGAAAGCACTGATGAGTATAAAGCTCATATTCAAAAAGCTTTGGATCACAGCCCTGATATTATTATTGATGATGGCTGTGATATTGTATCAACAATTCATGCTGAAAGAATTGGAATGGCTTCAAAGATTATCGGTTCTACAGAAGAAACAACTACAGGTATTATAAGATTACAAGCTCTTGAAGCTCAAGGTGTTTTAAAATTCCCTGCAGTTGGTGTAAACACGAGTTTAACAAAACACTTATATGATAACCGTTATGGCACAGGTCAGAGTTCAATGGACGGTATAATAAGGGGTGCAAATATTCTTATTGCCGGAAAAACTGTTGTAATTTCAGGATATGGATGGTGTGGAAGAGGTTGTGCTTTAAGGGCAAAAGCTTTAGGTGCAAACGTAATTGTATGTGAAGTTGATCCGCTGAAAGCTTTAGAAGCTGCTATGGAAGGTTATAGAGTAATGCCAATAGAAAAGGCAGCTTTGGAAGGTGATATATTCTTAACAGTTACTGGAGATAAACATGTAATTGATACAAAACATTTGTTAATGATGAAAGATGGAGCTTTTGTCGCAAATGCAGGTCATTTTGATTGGGAAGTTAATGTTGCAGGATTGAAAGAGCATACTATTGAAATTAGACAAATAAGACCAAATTTAGAAGAATATAAATTATCCAACGGTAAATCAATTTATGTATTTGCTCAAGGCAGGCTGGTAAATTTAGTTGCTGCTGAAGGACATCCGGCTAGTGTTATGGATATGAGCTTTGCAAATCAAGCTTTGGGTATTGAATTTTTAGTAAAAAATAAAGGGAAATTAGAAAATAAATTATATACACTTCCTCATGAAGTAGATGTGAAAATTGCGGAATTAAAGCTAAAATCAATGGGGATTGAAATTGATGAATTAACTCCGGAACAAGAAGAATATTTGAATAGTTGGAAGTTTTAATTTATCAAAAAATATAGGATAGGATTACCGTCAAGATAAGCTTGACGGTATTTCTTTTGCCAAGTTTATTTTTTTCTTGCCACAAAAACTTAATTGTTTCCGGTCTGATAATGATATTATTCCGCAAATTATTCAGTGTTGTTTTATCGCTATGTAATCTTTTATTGCCTGTTACTAAGCTTGAGTTCCCTGCATTATTTTTATGTCTTCTATAACCTATTAAAGGGGTATAAATTATAGCAGAGCCTCCTATAAGGTTTGCAAAATTAAACAGGAATTTATCAGGACAAATTTTCCATTTTTCTGAATTTTTGTAATCACACATAAAATCTATTGATGCTTTTCTATACATAGCAGAACTGTTAGGCGACCAGTACCAACCTCCAAAGCGTTTATTTTTTAATACTTTAAAGTTGATTTCATTTTCAGAAAAAAGTTGTTCCAATTTTTCACAGTGTGGGGAGGCATTTGAGTGCATCGTGTGAATTTGATCATTTTCGTCTATTTCTATAATTTGACATGATGTGAATGCTACAGATGTACTTAGATGAGCTTTGATATGACTTTTTGCATACTCTGGCATTAATATATCATCGCTGTCAATAAAACTTATAAACTCTCCATGTGCAGTCTTTAATCCTTCTATCATAGAGTATAGTTGCCCATGATTCTTTTCCTGTTTAATAAGAGTGATTTTTAATTGTTGATTGTTAGAAATAAAATCTTCTACTAATTTGCAAGAATTGTCTTGAGAAAAATCATCGACAATTATTATTTCAAAATTTTGATAGCTTTGAGATTTTATACTCTCTAAAGTTTCAGTTATGTATTTCCCATAGTTATATGATGTAACAATAAAAGATATCATTGGCAGCTTAAGCATTTTCGGGATCCTTTACAGCTAATAATTTTTCCATTTTTTTATTGTGTATTATTGATGATATAAATGCTGCTACAATAAAAGCTAACCCTATGAGGCCTGTTATGACTTCCGGTACTTCTCTTACTGTAGATACCAGCATTAAACAAGCAAGAGCTCCAATTGCCCAGTGTGCACCGTGTTCAAGATATAAGAATTTTGCAAGAGTCTTTTTTTCAACAAGCATAATTGTTAAAGATCTTACAAACATTGCCCCTATAGCAAGACCTATTGTGATTATTATAATATCTTTACTTAATGCAAATGCGCCTAATACTCCATCTAAAGAAAATGAAGCGTCAATAAGTTCTAAATATATAAAACTTACAAGCCCTGTATAAGAGGCAGTTTTTAATTGGCAAGAATCCATTCTCATTTGTTCGTGCTTTTCAAGAAAATGAGTGAACCCGTCAATTAACAAATATGTAATAATCCCACAAATACCTGCTAATGTTACATGAAGTTTATAATCTTCTGCTACAAAATTTTGAGTAATTAAAAGCATAATCAAAGATATAACAATTTCAATTCCTCTCAAATGATCAAGGTGTGATAACCAGTTTTCTATGGGTTTAATCCAATGAACATCTTTTTCATGGTTAAAGAAATAGTTTAAAAATAACATTATTAAAAACATTCCGCCAAAACTAACTATAGGTGCATGTGTTAAATGCAAATAGTGAGCATATTGATTTGAATCGCTAATTGCAATTCTTGCAACATCGGACATACTTATTTGGGCAAATATTGAAACGACTAAAAGAGGAAAAAGAAATCGCATCCCAAATACCGCAATCACAATCCCCCAAGTTAAAAAACGATGTCTCCATGCATGAGTCATTTTTTCCAGTTTCATAGCATTTACAACAGCATTGTCAAATGATAAACTGACCTCTAAGATTCCTAAAACAATTGCTATAAAAACACAAGTTAGTCCACTCCCGCAATGTACATGTTCACCCCAAAAATAAGCCATTGTGAGACCGAATATTGTTATTATGTATGATCCAAGAAAATATTCGAGCATAATTTCTCCTTTATTGATAATGATAATTATAATGTAAAAATTATAAAGCAAAACTTATATATTACAATCATTCAAGTTTTGTATTGTTACTATATTAAAATCATTGTTTTTTAAGCTATAATAATTAATTTGAAAAAATTTTTTGTTCTTGTTACAATCCAAGTATGAAAGATATGTTAGATAAAATACTCCAAATAGAAAAGAAGTATAATGAGCTGGGTGTTACTTTGTCAGATCCGGCTGTAATTCAAGATTATAATAAATTTAGGGACCTTTCAAAACAAAGAAAATCAATGGAAGAAACCGTAAATTTATATTATGAATGGAAAAAAGCTGTAGATGCTATTGAAGAAGCAAAAGAATTGCTCAAGGGAGAGCATGATGAAGATATGAAGTCTTTTTTGAAATCCGAAATAGAATCTAATGAAGCAAAACTTCCTAAATATGAAGAAAAAATGAAAGTTCTTCTATTGCCTCGTGATCCGATGGATGATAAAGATATTATGCTTGAGATTAGAGGCGGAGCAGGTGGTGATGAGGCAAATATTTTTGCAGGTGATCTTGCAAGAATGTATATGAGATATGCCGATAAACAAGGATGGCAGACTCAGGTGCTCAGTAAAACAGAGTGTGAAGCCGGCGGCGTTTCTGAAATTATTATTTCAATAAAGGGTGATAGTATATATTCTAAATTGAAATATGAATCAGGAGTCCATAGAGTTCAAAGAGTTCCTGCAACTGAATCTCAAGGAAGAGTTCATACCTCAACTGCAACGGTAGCTGTTATGCCTGAAGTTGATGATGTGGAGGTTGAATTAAATATGAACGATGTAGAAATTACTACAGCTCGTTCAGGTGGGGCAGGCGGACAGAATGTAAACAAAGTTGAGACAGCTGCTAGGGTATTCCATAAACCTACAGGAATAATGATTTTCTGTACAGAAGAACGTTCTCAGCTTCAGAATAAAGAACGTGCTTTGCAGATTTTAAAAGCTAAGTTATATGATATGGAAGTCCAAAAGCAAATGAAAGAAATCACAGATTTACGTCGCTCTCAAGTTGGAACCGGAGATAGAAGTGAACGTATCAGGACATATAACTTCCCTCAAGGTCGTTTGACAGATCATAGAATTAACCATAATTTGAATGTAAATACCGTAATTGACGGAGATCTTGATGAATTGATTAATTTGTTGACAGAGCACGATCAAAAGTTAAAATTGGAGAAACTTGCAGAGGTAAATTAGTGGTAGAAAGAAAATGTATCGGGTGTGGCAAAATCAAAGATCGTAATGAGTTGATAAAGATTACAAGGAATTCTTCTTCAGATTTTTATAGGGTATGTAAAAAAGAAGCCGATACAAATGCCTCAAATGTAGTTATAAATAACAGTAATAAAATATTTGGCAGATCTGTATATCTTTGTTATAATATTTCTTGTATAGAAGCTGCTTTTAAGAAAAATAAAATAGGTAAAGCTTTAAAAACTTCTATACCTGATGACTTGAAAGGAAGATTGATAAATGAGTTTTGAAACAATAAGAATAAATGAATTGGCAAAAGAGCTTGGAATGACGAGTAAGGAAGTCATTGAAAAATTTGCACAGCTTTCTATTACAGGCAAAACTCATTCAAGTACAGTTACTGTTGACCAAGTTAAAAGATTGAAGGAATTTATTGCTTCTGGTGGCGTAAAAGAACATAAAAAGCCAAAAGCTTTTGTTGTAAAAAAAGCGAAAGCTCCTGAAACTCAAGTAAAAGAAGAAGAAAAAAAGGAAGAAGAAATAGTTGAAAAAAAAGAGACTGTTCCTACTAAAAAATCAGTTATCCCAAAAGTTGAGATTGTAAAGACAAAACCTCAAAGCCGTTTGGAAATTGTAAGACGAGCACCTCAAAAACCACTTGTAGAAAAGACTTCTGATTCAAAAAAATATCCTTCTCGTACAGAAAAAGGACAAAAGACTTCTGAAAAACCTCAAAGGCCATTTAAAAAAGATGGTAATTCTCCTAAAAAACCATTTGAAAGACCTTCTGGGGAAAGAAAACCTATCCAAAGAACAATAATATCTCAAGATATTTATGAAAATAAAGGATCAGGAAGAAAACGCTCAGGTTCTGATTCCAAGAAAAAAGGGAAAGATTTTAATTCTAAAAAAGAAGAACAGGAAAGGATTTCATTAGAAAAAGCAGCAGCTCAAAAACACAAGAAAAAAACTCATAAAGAAGAGAATGTAAAAGAAGTAACTCAAATTGTAGTAAATAGAGCTATGACCATAAGTGAGTTGGCTGAAAAAATACAAAAAACTCCTGCTGAAATTGTTAAGTTTTTGATGTTTCAAGGCATAATGGCTACAGTTAACCAGCTTATTGACGTAGATGTAATTAAAAAAATATGTGCGGAATATAATTTGGAAGTCCTTGACGAAGATTTAGACGCATATATGGAAGAAGAACTCGAAAAAGAAGAAAAAGAGAAAAAATTAACAGAAGTTGATAAAAAATTATTGAAAAAACGCGCTCCGGTTGTAAGTATTATGGGACACGTTGACCATGGTAAAACAACTTTATTGGATAGTATTAGAGCTTCTAAACATAAAATTGTCGCAACTGAAGTCGGAGGTATAACTCAATCTATTGGTGCATATACAGTATATTTAGACAATAAAAAAGAAAAGAAAATAGTATTTGTAGATACTCCTGGTCATGAAGCTTTTACTGAGATGAGAGCTCGTGGAGCTAAAGCTACAGATATAGCAATTTTGGTTGTTGCCGCAGATGATGGTATTATGCCTCAAACTATTGAAGCTATAAATCATGCTAAAGCGGCAGATGTACCTATCATTGTTGCTGTTAACAAAATAGATAAACCTAGTGCAAATCCTGATAAAATACTGCAACAATTAACAGAACATGGTTTGGTTCCTGAAGAATGGGGCGGTGATACAATTACAGTTAAAGTTTCAGCTTTACAGGGTACCGGTATAGATGAATTATTGGAATACATTTTGCTAGTTGCAGATATTCAAGATTTAAAAGCTAATCCTAAAGCGGAAGCATCAGGTGTTGTAATTGAAGCAAATTTGGATAAAGGTAAAGGTCCTGTTGCGACATTACTTGTTCAAAACGGCACTTTGCGTGTAGGAAATTGTATTGTTGTGGGTACAGCTTGTGGCAGAGTGAGAGCTTTATTGTCAGACTCTGGAGAAAGAATACAAAAAGCTGAACCGTCAACTCCTGTAGAAATTTTAGGTTTGACAGAAGTTCCTCAAGCAGGGGATTACTTTGAAGTTGTAAAAAATGAGAAAGAAATGAAAGCAATTGTTCAAGAGCGCAAAGAAAAAGAACGTAATAAACGTCTTGATGCTATGTTACCTGCGCATGTTCGCCGTGAAGCAGTTGCCGGAGAAGATGATATTCCTCAATTGAATTTGATTATAAAGGCTAACACAAACGGATCTGCAGAGGCTGTTTCTCAAGCTATTGCTCAGTTAGAGTCTAATGAAATAAAAACTAAGATTATCCATGTTGGAGTCGGAGATATTTCAGAGGCTGATGTAATGTTAGCTTCTGCTTCAAATGCTTTAATTTTAGGATTTACCGTAAAAGAGGATTCAAATGCACTTGCAGCGGCTGAACGTGAAGGCGTTACAATTAAGAAATACGATATTATTTATCAAATTCTTGAAGATATTGAAAAAACTATGCTTTCACTTTTGGAACCTGAAATTAAGGAAGTTGAGCTTGGAAAAGCAGAAGTTAGACAAGTATTTACAATCGGCAAAACAACAAAAATTGCAGGATGTTACGTTACTGAAGGTAAAATTGTTAGAAGTAAAGACGCGGTACTTTACAGAGATGGTAAAGAACTTTTCAGAGGTGCTATAGATCAGTTAAAACGTTTTAAAGATGACGTAAAAGAAGTAGCGCAAGGTTTTGAATGTGGTATATCGTTTGCGAAATGGAATGATATTCAAGTTGGTGATATCATTGAAGTTTCAACTAAAGAAGAAGTAGAACGTAGAAGTCTATAATTTTTTCTTTTAATTAATTTATTTAGCCATAATTATTAGCTTTATGCTATATTTTATTTTAATATATTTATGTTATAATCGCTGTTAAGGAGAATATTATGACTTTAAGAAATGAACGAGTAAGAAAAGAATTAATGCGCGATATATCAGATATTTTAAGAAAAGAAATACGTGGTCTGGCAGGAGTTGTTTCTGTGTTGGATGTTGAAGTATCTCATGATAATTCTTTTGCGAAGGTTATATATAGTGTTTTAGGTTCTGAAGAACAAGTTGAAAAAACTAAAGAAATAATAGAAAAAAGTACTCCTAAAATTCGTTATGAAGTCGGCAAACGTATACGTTTGAGATTAACTCCTGAGCTTAAATTTGTGTATACAGATTCTTTAGAAAAAGGATCAAAGGTTAGTGAAATAATAGACAAAATTTCTCGTGGTGAGTTGTAGTGTTTGGTTTTTTAAATGTCTACAAACCTGTAGGGATGACATCTCATGATGTTGTCGCAAAGTTAAGAAAGCTTACTGGAATTAAGCAAATAGGGCATACTGGAACTTTAGATCCATTTGCTGAAGGTGTTTTACCGATTTGTATAGGCAAAGCAACAAGGCTTATTGAATATTTGAAGGATGATAAAGAATATATAGCTACAATTCAATTTGGAGCTGATACTAACACTTATGATTTGGATGGTGAGAAGGTTTACGAATCTGACAAAAACGTCTCACAGGCAGATGTGATTGAAGGATTGACATCTTTTGAAGGTGAAATATTACAGTATCCTCCGATTTATTCTGCAATTAAAGTAAAAGGGAAAAAATTATATGAATATGCAAGGAAAGGTGAAGCTGTAAAAATTGAACCTAGAAAAGTTCTAATAAATTCAATTAAATTAAAAAACTTTGATCCTGAAGCTCAAAAGGCAGATGTAATTATTGATTGCTCTAAGGGTACTTATATCAGATCAATAGCTCATGATTTAGGAGAAAAATTAGGTTGTGGCGGATATTTGACAAAACTTATTAGAACTAAGGTCGGTCATTTTAAAATTGATAGTAGTGTGAAACTTGAAGATATAAATCCAAGTCAAGATCTTATAAATCCAATAGAAAAGTTGGATTTGCCCATACTAAAAATAAAATCAGAAGTTAAAAATAAAATTAAAAATGGTATGTCGGTTAAGCTTGAAGATGCAATTGGGATGGAAAACTGTAAAGATTTATGCGATTTATATCCAAATTTAGATACTGAAAATTTCATTTTGATTTATAATGATAATGAAATTTGTGCTATATGTAATATCGCAAAAGGTTTTATAAAATTAAAGAAGGTGTTTATCTAATGAAAAAATTTATAATATTGATGTCGGTTTTAGCTCTTGGACAAATGAGTTTTGCAAGTAGCTGCGGTACAACTTATTGTGCAGAACCTTATGAATTGACTTCGGGGTTTTCAAGATTTATAAGTAATGTTACTGGTCAAAATTTTATAGCTGAAAAAGTTGGGGAAAGTCTTACTAAAAAAGCAATTAAGAAAAATCTTGTAAGCGGTGATATAAGTGTTAATTTGGATTCATTTAGTACAAGGGACTTGAAAGCAGGCAGATTTAAGTCTCTAGAAATTAAAGGTAAGAATATAAATTTCGATGGTGTGTATATCTCGGAATTTAATGCAAAAACATTATGTAATTTTAATTATATAAAATATAATGATAAAAGTAATGAATATATCGTAAAAGAAGATATTCCTGTAGCTTTTAATGCTGTAATTTCTCAAGAAGATTTAAATAATACAATGAATTCTTCTGATTATAAAAGGTTAATAAATGATATAAACAGCATTGGAGGGAATTTTAATATATTTGAAATCACTTCAACAAGTGTTAAATTAAAAAATGATAAAATGTATTATATTATGCATTATGCAATACCTTTTGTAAGAAAAAGCAAAGAAATTGTAATATCTTCAACATTGCGTGTAGAAAACGGAAGAATTGTACTTTCAAATTCTGATTTTGTTAATAATAACGCTTCTTATGATATTGAAAAATTTTCTAAAATTCTAAATTATATAAATCCTCTTGATTTTTCAGCAAAAATATTAGAAAATAAAGATGCAAATTTTAATATTCAAAATGTAAAAATTTCTGATGGCAAGATTTTAATTAACGGAACAATGACTGTTCTAAAAGATAAGGAATAATTTATGCGAAAAAATGAAAGAATTTTTTTAGGTGTAACTGCAGTAATAATGGTATCTGTATGCTGTGTTTTGGGGTTGAGGATGCTGTATCATAATGATGAAAATGTCTCAGGTCCACTTACTCCAGTGCCAGAGACCCAAATTCCACAAGATCAGGAAGATACTCCAAAACCTAAACCTGTTGAAAAAACTTATGTAAATATTTATTTTATTGGTCAAAATAACAATAAAGAAGAAGTATATAAAGCTGTAAATAGAGAATATGATAAAGATGTAGACGGTTCTAAAATAAAATTTGCAGTACAATCTTTGATTGCAGGTCCAAAGCAAAAAGAAAGAGCTGCAGGTGTATATTCTGAAATCCCGTCAGGAACTCGTATAATTTCTATCACTGAAACAAGTGATAAAGTGGTAATTAATTTGAATTCAACATTTGAAACTGGCGGGGGTACTGAGAGTATTTATAAAAGGTTATACCAGTTGATAAAAACAGCAAAACGTAATACTAATAAGCCTGTATATTTGTATATAGAAGGTAATAAAGCTGAAGTTATAGGTGGTGAAGGTATTATGTTGACTCAGCCTTTAAATGATAATTCTTTGGATGGATAAATGACAGAGAAAGATATAGACTATTACCTCAATTTAGATTGGACAATAATAGAAGGGCAAGATTTGGATTTTGATGGAAATCCATACTATTATATTGAAATAAAAGAGATTCCGAGTTTTTTATTTTGTGCAAAAACTCAAGAGCGTGCAAGAGATAGGTATAAGGATCAACTTAAATGGACTCTTCAAGTTATGCTCGAGAGTGGAGATCGCATTCTAGAACCTGGAGAGGAAGATGATGAACCTGATTGGGAAAATTTATGTCCGTAGATAAAAAACTTATTAGTTTTTATATACTTCAGCATATTTAGGGTTAACTGCAAGCCATTTAAATGCTTGTTCATCTGTTTCAGGAATATCAATAACAAAAGTTCCGCCATAACGGCCTCTTGAAAATGCCAAGTACCCTTCTTTGGCAAGGTTGTGGAATGCTTTTCTTATAGTATTAGGACTAAGGTCAAGCTGTTTTGATAAGTCTATAATGGAAGGTAATTTTGCTCCAATTTCATAATTTTCAGCAATCATTTTTTTTATGTGATTTTGGGTTTTTTCATAATAATAAAAAGCCGTATCAGGAGCAGGTGCAAAAATGGATGTTTCTTTTTTGATACTAACGTTTTTGTCATTAGGCATTTTTAAAATAGTAGTGCCATATCTGCCTCTTCTTGCTAAAAGAATTCCTTCATCAATCAAATCCTTTAAGGCATCATGAATTGTTTTTATACTTACAGAAAGCTTTTTAGAAAGTTCTCCATGGGCTGGTAATTTATCACCTGTTTTCAAATTTTCTGTTATGTATTTTTTAAGTTCATCTTTAATTTTTTTGACAAGTGTGATATTTTCATTTGCCATGTCATCTGTAGAAAAATCTGTTGATTTTACAGTCCATCCGCTTTCATTAGCATTTTTAAATTTATGTTCAAGTATTCCTGTTGTAGCAAGATATTCAAGAGCTAATCTTGTTGTGTTTGTTGAACATTGAATGTAAGATGCTATATTTCTAGAAGAAGGCATATTTTGCCCTTTTTGAAGTTTTTTATCTATTATAAATTTTTTAATTGCACTTATTGCAATTTCTCTTTTGGAAGTAAGTTTTCTGACAGAGTTGTTTTTTGAGTTTCTATCTTTTATTATAGTTCCGATACATTGCTTTGATTCAACATATCCCATGTCTTCTATGTACCTTAATGAATTTTGGATTGTTCCGATACTCACCCCTAGCATATATGCAAGTTCCGGTTTATTTGGTAAAAGATAATTTGGTTTAATATTTTTGTCATTGTCAATCCAATTCATCATCCATTTAGCAATTGCTACGGATTTTGATTCTTCTATATTTTTCAAATCAGGGAGCTCAAAATTAATGTCGTTAATTTTAATTTTTTGTAATTTTGATTTCTGTGGGAAAATATATTTAGATTCTTGCATACACACTTACCTCTTTTAAATAATACACTATTTATAAAAAAACATCAAATAAAATTTTGTTAGTTTATGAAGCTATCGTTACAAAAAAATAACGACCGATATTCGGCCGTTATTCTAATAATGATTCTAAAAGTTCTGCGTTTCTAGCTGAAGTTGTAGACTGGCGAACTTTTTGTTTGTAAATATAGGTTCGTAAAGCTTCTCTGATAAGTTCACTGCGTGAACGATTTTCTCCATCTGCAACCTGATCAATTCTTTGTAAAAATTCTTCAGGCATTGAAATTAATACTCGCGCCATATATTCTCCTTTTCTTCAATAAAAACAGTTCGCTTATATTTAATTAAAAACATTTTTATTTAAAAAAGTGCTATTTTTTATTTAAAAAATATATATCATTTTGAAAACTATTGCTACGATGGCGTTTTATCTGTATAAGATAGTTTACAAAACTTTATATTACAAATTTGAATTCTGATTTATATTGTCTTTACAATATAGTTCTTTTGCTGTAGTATGAATAAAAGAGGTATCCAATGGACATGAAATACAAACGAATATTATTAAAAATAAGCGGAGAGGCTTTGTTAGGAGATCAACAGTTTGGAATTGATCAAAAGCCTGTAAAGATGATCGCAGAAGAAATACAAAAAGCGCGTAATGCCGGTGCACAGATTGCAGTAGTTGTTGGCGGTGGTAATATTTTTAGAGGAATGCGTAATAGTGCAAAACTCGGAATGGACCAAGCATCAGGAGATTATGTAGGAATGCTTGCTACTGTTATGAATGCAATTGCATTACAAAGTGCTCTTAATCAGATGGAAATTCCCTGTCGAGTCCAAAGTGCAATTGCAATGAACCAGATTGCAGAGCCTTATATAAGATATCGAGCAATAAGACATTTAGAAAAAGGTAGAGTTGTTATATTTGCAGCAGGGACAGGCAATCCGTTTTTTACTACCGATACAGCGGCAGCTTTAAGAGCATCTGAAATAAATGCTGAAGCTCTTTTGATGGCAAAGAATGGAGTGGATGGTGTGTACACTGATGATCCAAAAACAAACCCAAATGCAAAAAAATTGGATAAGATAACTTATGATGATATTATAATTAACGGGCTAAAAGTTATGGATACTTCAGCTTGTGCATTGTGTAAACAGAATAATATTCCAATTTTAGTATTTGATTTCGATGCAAAAGATGGAATTACCGATATTTTAAAAGGTAAAGAAATCGGAACTTACATAAGTTAATTAATAAAAAGTAAAAAAGAGAAATAATTTCTAAGTATAAGAAAAAATAGATGTTCGACAATGGTCGACGGAAAGGGTAAAAAATGTCAGAAGCTTTAGATGAACTATTTTTATTCGGTGAAGAAAAGATGGAAAAAGCTATAGCACAACTTCATAAAGAATTTGGTTCTATTCGTTCAGGAAGAGCTAATCCTATGATTTTAGATAAAGTGCTTGTTGATTATTATGGAGCACCTACACCTTTAAGACAAATGTCTCAGGTAACTGTACAAGACGGGACTACTTTAGTTATATCTCCTTATGATAAATCAATTTTGAAAGAAATAGAAAAAGCTATTATAAAGGCAGAAATAGGTATTACTCCAAATAGTGATGGTATTTGTATAAGATTACCTTTCCCTCCGTTGACAGAAGATAGAAGAAAAGAAATAGCAAAAGATGTAAAAAAACTCGGCGAAGAATCAAAAATTGCTATCAGAAACATTCGTCGTGATATGTCTGATGATCTGAAAAAATTAGAAAAAAGTGAAAATCTCCCTGAAGATACAGTGAAAGATAACCAAGATAAAATTCAAAAATTAACAGATAAGTATACAGCAATTGTTGATAAAGCAGTATCTGAAAAAGAAAAAGAGGTTATGACAGTATAATGGAAGAAACAAAAGGCTTGAATAAAAACGCAACAAGGATGCTTACCGGCTTTATAATGGGAACTATTGCCATGGGTTGTATTATGCTTGGCGGAGTGGCTTTACTTCTTTTGTTAGCTGTTGTAATATTTTTTGCATCAAAGGAATATGTAAAAATTCTTGAACATAAAGGTTTTTATCCAAGCCTGAAAATTATACTGGCATCAGAGTTATTATTAGCGATAATAACTTTCTTTGACCGTACTGAATATGTTGCATTAGCTCTTACTCTATGTACATTTGCTGCATTTATGTGGGTATTATTTAGAGGAAGGCAGCCTTATATTGCGAATGTATCAACTACAATATTAGGTTTTGTATATTGCGGATATTTCCCTTTGCATTTGCAATTGTTGAGGGATATAAGTTCTCCGCAATATCATGACGGGTTAGGTTTTGTAGTAATGATGTTTACTGCAATTCTTTTAACAGATGTAGGATGTTATTATGCAGGTACGCGTTTTGGTAAACACAAACTCGCGCCTGTAGTAAGTCCAAACAAAACTATAGAAGGTTCCATGGGTGGAGCTATATGTGCAATTATCGGAGCTTCAATTGTAGGATATTTTATTGGAGTTCAATGGTATGTATCATTAATCGCAGGATTAATTTGTACTGTGTTCGCTCAAATTGGTGATTTATGCGAATCTTTGTTAAAACGTGATGCAGGAGTGAAAGATTCTGGCAATTCTTTGCCTGGTCATGGTGGATTTTTAGACCGATCTGACAGTTTTATTTTGACTATTCCTGTTATGTATTATTTCTGTAAGTATTTTGTCTTTTCTCATGATATTGTAAGTTATATAAAAGGATTATTCTAAATGTTAGAGTTAGAGAAAATTTTCGGTATTAAAATTGACAATGCCGATTATTTTAGAAGGGCATTAACTCATCCTTCTTATACAAAAGAGAATGATTTACCGTATGATGAAAATTATGAGCGTTTGGAGTTTTTAGGTGATGCAGTTTTAAAATTACTGACATCAGAGATTTTATTTAGTACATTTCCAAATTATCCAGAAGGAAATTTGTCAAAAATTCGTTCAATAGTTGTTTCTGACAGTACTTTATCATTAATAGCTCATGATATTGGTTTATGCGACTTGATTATTGCTGCTCAGCATGAAAAAAAACAAGGTATTACCAATATTGAATCTGTTTGTGCTTGTGCTTTTGAAGCAGTTTTAGGAGCATATTATTTAGATAAAAAATTGAAAGAATTACTTCCATTTTTGAAGAAAGTTTTAATGCCCTATATTCATGAGGTAGATGAAAATTTTGAAAAATTTAATGCAAAAGCTATGCTTCAAGAATATACGCAATCAGTATCTAAAGAGACTCCTGTTTATAAAATAATAAACGAGTCAGGTCCTGCACATAATAGAGTCTTTGAAGTGGAAGTATCTTACCAGAATAAGCAAATATCAAAGGGCAAAGGTAAAACTAAAAAGGAAGCTGAACAACATGCTGCTTATGAGGCTTGTAAAATATTAGGAGTAATTTAATATGTCAAGGGTTATTGTTTCTCCATCTATTTTATCTGCAGATTTTGCAAATCTTGAAAGAGATATAAAACTAGTTGAAAATGCTGGTGCAGATTGGATCCATGTAGATGTAATGGACGGACACTTTGTACCTAATATTACTATTGGTGTGCCAGTTGTAGCATCAATCAAAAAAATTACATCTTTACCGTTGGATGTTCATTTAATGATTGACAATCCTGAAAAATATATCAATGCATTTGCGCAAGCTGGAGCTGATATAATTACATTTCATTATGAGGCTGTAAATGATGTTGATAGGGTTATTGACTTAATAAAGTCATGTAATGTAAAGGCGGGTATGTCTATTAATCCTAAAACCGAACCTAAATTAGTTATCCCGTTTTTGAAAAAGCTGGATTTGCTTCTTGTAATGACTGTAGAACCAGGGTTTGGTGGACAAAAATTTATGCCGGATTGTGCTGATAAAATTCCATTAATAAAAAAGAATGCAGGTGAAAATTTAATAATTCAAGTAGATGGTGGGATTAATGCAGAAACAGCAAGAATTTGCACGGATTTTGGTGCAAATTCTTTGGTTGCAGGTAATTATATTTATAAGTCTAATAATAAAAAAGAGGCAATTCTTTCTTTACGTTAGACCTTTTCTTTCTTTTCTTTTTCTGATTTCTTCTGGATTTGTTGACAAGGATGGATCTGCAAGAGTTAGTTCTTCTTGTGTCTGGTCTGTTGGTTCTGTGTTATTTTGTCTTTCAATGATACCTTGTGTATTAGCAAATATATTATTTTCATCTTGGGTTGTATCTTCTCCAAGCTCTTCACTCCTAGCTAGGTCTTTTACTGCTCCGGTTGTTTCTGTTTCTTCCGGTTGTATTGCGTTGTTGTCTTCTGGGAAGATTTCGTTTTCAATTCCAAGTTTCATTAATGCATCAATTCCTACATCTCCATCTACATCTTCATATGTAACGTCATCTGGAATTTTAGAAAATGCAGCCATTTCTTCTGCCCAATTAATAATTTCTGTTGGAATTTCTTGTCCATTACTTTTCTCTTTTATAATTTCTTGTGGTGTAAGTTTTTTCCATCTGGAAATATCTATTCCGTTTGTTGCCCCATTAATGCTCATAGAATCTGCCATTAATTTCTCCTTTCTTTACTGTAAAAAGACGGCACAAAAAATATAATCCTTTAGAAAATGTGAACTTTTGTAACAGATTTTATATAAACTGAATATAAAAAGTCAATATTTTTTTATGAAAATTTTTTATATAAGTACGAGAGCAAAATAAAGAAAAAGAAAGGTTTTAAAGCTATGGCAACTATGCTTTTATTTTCTAATACAGTTTCAGACACATATAAAGAAACTTCAGATGCTGTAAATTCAATTGACTTAAATAAAAAACATATAATCAAAAAAACACTTGTAGATATGATGAAACAATCGTTTTTTCATGGAGCAAGCAGGTTTGGTACAAATTTTATAGCTTAAGTTGGAAAATCAATAGGAAGAATAGGAAATAATATTTTAGGATAGGATGGAATAAAAAAGACCGATTTTATAAAATCGGTCTTTCTTTTTAGAAATTTTCTTTAATAGTTTGTTGTGTCTCTTGTTTGTTTTGTTGATCTGCATCAAAGAATTTTTTCATTGTTTTTTCTTGTCTCAAGGTATTTTGAGTATTGTCTTCAACTTTATTGAAATCAACATTAAAATAAATCCAAGCACCACCTGCAATTAAAAGTATAAGAATAATCCATTTTAGCATAATTTATCCTCCTTTTAGTTTTATTAGAATAATTATAATTAATATTTGTATAATTAAATCAAATTATTGTAGTATTTTTACACAAATAAAATTTTTGTATTGATTGGAGCTTTGTAGTTAGTTGCCAAAAAGCTTTTCAAATGTTATTATAATAGGATTGATGAGGTGAATTTTATGAATAATAATGGAAATTTTAATATTCCATATGTAGATAATGTATTTTATAAACTAGACCAAACGGCTAGGGTGGCTGAGTTGATGGCAAGAGAATGTTATAAAATTTATGAAAATTCTGACAAACCAATTTTGGAGTTGGATGAATTTAAAATATTGTCCCATATTATGGATGACCCTAATCTTTCTCAAAGTGATATTTCAAAGCTTGTGTATAAAGGGAAAGCACATGTTGGAAAAATTTTAAATGAGCTGGAAAAAAATAATTACATAAAAAGAGAGCTTAGTACTCGTAAAAATATGGTTATAAAGCAGACTATTTTGACTGATAGGGGAAAAGATATTTATTTTTACACAGATAAAAAATTTGCGGAGCTAAATCAAAATATAAAGAAAATGTTTTCTGAAGCTGAGTTGCAAACTCTAAAAGATTTATTGGATAAGCTTCGAGAATCAATGTTAAGGAATAATAAGATTTCATTTTAAAGATATTTGACTTTTTTATAAATAGTATTAAATTCTATAGGTAGAAAAATATACTATTAAGATAGAGAAGTCTATGAATAAAAATTTTTGTTTTAACGGAAGTCTAACTTTTCAAATAGAAGCTACTGCTCGAATTTTTTATAGTTATGCAAAAGAGTATTTTGGTTCGTTTGTAAAAAATAAAATAAGCTTGGAAGAATTTTATGTGTTGGATACTCTTGTGCATTATCCACATTTGAATAAGAGTTCAATTGCGAAGACATTATTAAGAGATTTATTTTTTACTGACAAAATAATAACAAAGCTTATTAAAAAACATTATTTGAAAGAAATAAAAAATAATGGTACTGATATTCAAGTTAAATATTTTGAATTAACAAAAGCTGGAGAAAAAATCTATCAAGATTGTACTCCAAGAAATGACTATATGCTTGCAGTTTTGGTGAAATTTATTTCAGAAAAAGAGTTGGTAAATTTTACTAAAACATTATTGAAAATAAGAAATATATTAATATCTCTAGAATCTTAAAAAAAACAGTAAATAGTTAAAATTAAAATCTACTTAATTAATTTTTGTTAATAAAAATTATCAATTAGCAAAAATTAATTTTTTTGTATTTTTGATCTCATGTTAATTTACATGGAGGGTTAATAATTGAAGATAAATTCTATTTCTCTAAATTCTTATTCAAGTTTTTTATCTTTTCAAGGTGATAAAATAGATGATATTGAAAAAATAAAAAATATCAACAAAAATATAAACCAAGATGAACAAAATTTAGCAGATGAATCTCGGAATCCTTTAGTAACATTGCCTCCAGCTATTGTAAATAAGGACTTATTTATAAAAAATATAAAAGAAAAAATGCGAGCAAAGGCTGTAGATATATTAGATAACCAAATAAATTTAAAAGAAGGTCAGCCTGTTTATGTAAGTGCAGACAAAGTCCATACAGCATTTTTATCTGTATTTGCTGAAGAGGCATACAAAAAAGGTGCAAGTGATGTATCTATAAATATAAGAGAGCCAAAGTTGGATAAATTAAAGGCAAAGTATTGTAAGGAGCCTGATTTACAAACAAAAGATAGAAAAATAAAATATTATAAAGATAAAGGTGCAGCTTTTATAAAATTTGATTTTCAAAATGATCCATATAAGTTATCAAATTTATCAAAGTTAGAAACTCTTACAATGATAAAGACAACAGATACAACATTACCAAAATTTGTACAAGATAAAGTAGCATCCGCAATTGATCCTCAGGAGGTAGTTTCAGTAAATTTAAACTTGCAAAAAGGTCAGCCCCTTCAAATTATTGCAGAGCGAGAACAGGAGCCAACTGTTCTAAGAATTGCTGAATATGCTTATAAAAATGGCTCCGGTCCTATTGAGGTAAATTATTATGAGCCTAAAGAACCATTTAAAGTTGCCAAATTAAAATATGCAAAGCCGGAATATATAAAAGAATTACCTTCTTATATGAGGGATAATTTAAAAGAGTTTATTGATAGAAAATTAGCTAAATTGTATCTTGAAGGATATGGTTATGACCCGAGTATTTATGAAGGTATAGATTCTAAACAAATTGATATTGAAGTAGAAGCTCAAAATAATTATAAAAAATCTGTTGCAGATTTATCTGATTTAGATGATAATCAATGGGCTGTTGTGTATGCTCCGACTACAATGTCTGCAAAAATTGCTTATCCAGAAGCTAAAAATCCTATAGAGGCATTAGTTTTCGCTGCTGAAGATGCAAGGAAATTTAACAGAGTAGGTAATTTTGCAAATCATGTCAAAAATTTAAATACATTTGCCGATAAAATAAATGCATTGAATTTAGATAAAATAAGATTCTATAGTGTTGATCCTGAGACAAAATTACCAGACGGAAAAACGGATTTAATTATCGGCTTGTCCCCAATTTCAAAGTTTATTGCAGCTAAAATGAAAACTTCTGATGGTATAGAATATATGAGTAATACTCCAACAGAAGAAGTCTTTTCAGTACCAGATAAAAAACGAACACAAGGTTATGTATCAGTAGCTTTACCAACAAGTCTAAAAGATAAGCTCGTCGAAGGAATAAAAATGAAATTTGAAGACGGTAAAGTTGTGGGTATAAAAGCAGATAAAAATCCTGAAATTTTACAAGAATTTATAAAAACTTATGATGGAGCTGATATGTTGGGCGAAATAGCTCTTGTTGGAGATTCTCCAATATGGTATTCAAAAAGGGTGTTTGATAATATACTCTTAGATGAAAATGCTACTTGTCATATCGCTTTAGGTAAAAGCTACCCAGCCTGTGCTGATGGCGCGGATAAAATATCTGATAGTAAAGAAAAGAAAAATTATTTAGAGGCAAATAATTTTAATTATTCTCCAATCCACAAAGATTTTATGATTGGTGGTCCAAATATTGTTGTAGAAGGTATATCGAAAGATGGAAATAAAATAACATTAATAAAGAATAATAAGTTTCAAATATAGCTTTAACTATCATTTTTTAAATATGGAGTTTTTAAGATAAATTGTATTTGTTTTATATTAACCGTAATAGTTCGAGTCAATGGAATCGATACTTTTGAAACTAAACTTAATGGCTAACTTAATTAGCAGATGAAAATTTATAATCATATTCAAGATGAAGCATCAGGACTTGGTTATAATGGTAAAGAATTTGCTAAAAAGAGCTCAAAATTTTAATGATGAAAATTTATAACGTAAAATTATTTTTTTGTTTAGCTTCGGCTTTTTGTAATTATTATCTATATTGAATGTAAAAGAACACATGGTTTGATTACTTGTTACAGATGCTTTGATTATTTTGGGACACTTTGTGTTGGAGTAGAAGCCTCAACCTACAAACTGCAATTTCTAAAGCATAAGGGGCTGCAAGTCCGACATCTTCGCTTGTAAATTTTGTTATTCTTATTGCAACATACAATGGGTCTTCTCCTGCTTCAAGCATTCTATTGCATTTAAGCATATTTTTCTGCTGTTTAAAAACAATTAAAGCTAATTGTTCAGCAGTTTGCTTTACAGAAACACATGATATAATTTTAAACCATATATGCTTTTTATAGATTATATTACCAATTTATACATTTTAATTTGATATAAAATTTACCGTATAAATTAAATCATTTA
>CASERN010000007.1 GCA_949290355.1 uncultured bacterium
ACCATCAATTTGATTGAGATAAAATAACATCGGTTTAAGAATAAAAATAAAAAAACTTCTTATATAATTGCGATTAGATAAAAGTTTCACTCCAGAGGTTCCTTAAAGTTGGTTCCGCAGATACAAGTTCCGAAAAAATTCAAACATATATAATCACTGTTCTCAACTTGCCCTACCTAAAATTCCGACCTGTCTGTTTGTATTCATTTTATATGTTATTTTACATTTGTTTTTCTCAAACTTGATGAAAATTCTTCCGACCTTAGGAAAAATTTTCCGACTAAAAATCCAAATGTCCTTGCCGAAAATAATCAAACCATTCGTACAAGTTCAAATACACCCTAAACTTCCGCCACATAAGGGTTACAACCAAAAGTCGATAGGGTAGACTTCAACGGACACTTCGTGGACTTTTCAAGTAATTTGGTTTGATTATTTTCGGACACTTCCGGCAGGTTGAAACCTAAACACAAAGCCACTTTTTAGCCAATAATCATTTTAACCGTACACGATTGAAATGTCTGCACAAATACATTGAAACTTATCTATAATTTTCTGTAATTCTATATGAATTATTTATTCATTACACATATATTTCACTCAAAAATTTTGCATTAAAAAAGAGGGTTTCAAAACCCTCTTAAAATGGCGGAAAGAATGCGTCTTATATCGAACCATATATTCTGAAACTTCAACAACAATTAGCGGATAAATGTAGCACCAAACTTATATATATGTTGAACCTGTGGGCTGTGAGAAAAGTAGCGTAAAGTATTTGTTCATACAAAAGATAAGCTAGATTACTATAATATATCACTTACTTTTGATACTTCTTCAATCTATTTGTAGGTTTCAGCCGTATTACTTTCTCTTTATGTAATATAGGTAATGAATTAACTAGTTAGTATTATGTAATGTTAAACATAATACGTAAAAGAAATAAAGAAAATAATAATAATAACTAGTTAATGTGATTTCGTAAAATCACATATAAGGGGGATAAAAGAGAGTGTTTCTGCCTTTAGTTATTAAGTTTTAGTATATAGGTTCGTAAAGAACTTACCTCTACTTTTTAATGGTTTGATTTTCATGTGCAAGTTTAGTTCTTGCACATTTTATTTTCTATAACCATTACATTATAGAGTAAAGATTGTATTTTTTATTAATGAAATCAGAATTAGTTATTACATTTTACGATATAAACCATTTGTTAAACGTTTAAGTAGAGAGGTAAAATAAATGTTTACTAAAGTAACAGAAGAAGAACAGAAGAAGAACAGAAGAAGCAAGCTGAACAGCTTGCAAAGTTGACTATGAAAGTTCAAGTCCTAATTAATGTAGGCGGAGAATTCTATGACAAGAATGATAACTTACTGGAGAATGCACACCAAATAGCACAAGCGGTGCTAGACGGTGCAGAAGTAAAGTTAAATATTAATCAACCTGCATTGGTGTTAAAAGCAATACCAACACGCATTCTAAAACCTTGTATAAAAAATCTAATACAAATTACATTCCCGGCAACAAAGGAAACAGTTATTGTATTCAGGTGCAACGATGATGTAGAACATCAACTTGCACAAATTGATACAGATAATAATGAAGAAATTATACCATTCTTAAGTGGTATAACTATTACTTTAACTAAATACAATATTCCTAGCTTCAATAAAGCAACTACATTACATACATTATATACACCCCCAACATTAACAAAGAAGCAAGTTAATATAATTCTTGATGTTGCGGAACGGCTTAATAATAGTAAAGATTTCTATATTCTTTTAGGAGATGAAATAAGCCTAGTCTATAACATGCCGATGAATATATTAAATATACTAGGCGAAAATGTCCTATCTTTAAGTGCTTTGTCATTATTAGAGGTAATAATGGTATATGCAACTAACAGCTCCGCTGTGTACAGACAAAAGAATGATTGCATTAAAGCATTTAATATACCTTTAGAATTTTTTAGCAACCCGGATTTTCATTTCAAACAATCAAAAGATGATATTATAAGCAACCTTGAAGCACTACTTGAAGTAGGACTCATAGATGACTACTTTTGTGAAGATGATAATTGCATTATCGACTCACACCTAATAGTCAAATCCATAAAGCAATACTCATACAAGCAGCACATAGGCTTTTATCGTGGACTTGAGCTAAAACAGCAAGAATATGTATATACTTTTATTAACTATGTTAATTGGATTAAAAACCTAAACTACTTCAAGAAAGATGATGAAACAGGTAAATATACTACATACCGAGCGGATAAATTAACTATACCTTTATCATCATTAATATACAACCTCGATTTAATTAAATATAAGAATGACCATGTTGCTTTAGGTAAAATGCTCACTAACTGCCTGCAAGCAGGCTATAAGTGTAATTTACTTATATATCAAGGATTAGATGAGATTGCACCTAGCGTAGTAAAAAACCTTTTACAGCATAGGGATAATTTCAAAGATGTGTTTGTATTAAAGCCGAATAAATCTGATTGACTTACCTATGTCAATTAAACTTAAAATGTTGTTAATATGTAAATGCCTTAAACGGCAAAGGAGATAAGCAAATGAAGAATTACAATTTAGATGAATACGATTTTAATAATGATGAGAACTTTCAAAAGTTCTTTAAACGTCATCTCCCTGATGAATATATCTCACGTGATAAATTCATTAGGAAGTTAAATTACTGTAAACGTGAGTGGATTAGATTACTTAATTCACCTGTGCTAAGGCACAACTATAATAGAATTTATAATGAGGATATTTAAAATGGATGAAAATAAGAAAGTAGCTCTTGTTAAAGCAGCTCTAAGAGCCAAAGCAGAGCAGAAGCAAAAGGAACAGCAAGAAGTTATTAAGACCTCTGATGTTCCAACTGCACCAACACCGACAGAGAGAGCAAATGCTCTCAAACGTAAAGAGGCTAGTAAATACACCTCATACATAGCTAATAAACTATTGCCCGGACTTGATAAGTAACCCTTTGCAAAGTATAAGAGTAATTAGTTTATATGTTTTAGACGGTTATAATATGCCCATTAATGCCTAATGACAGGCATGGTGGGCATATAGCTAAATTTTTATAAAGATATAAAAAGGTTCTTGTATAACCACAAGGCACGCTATTATTGAGATAGAGCCTTTTGGGTTTAAAGGGGTGATTTCTTGTATTGCAATCTGGGTGCGTTTTTAGGTTACATGTAAGTTTACGTCCTGCCGTTCCCGGACCTATGGTGCATTGGCTAATATAAAACGATTATTCTTATCACGAACTATATCACCATCATCTTGCAGTTGTTTTACCAGTTTATAGTATGATGTCTTCTTTAGTTTCAACATTTCCATAGCTTTTACATGTGATATTTCACCGTTACAGGCTTTTAGACAAACTTCTTCAAATCCTTGTGGTTTTACGAGTTTTGGTCTGCCTAGTTCTACCCCCTTTGCTTTACGTTCAGCAAGGCTATTCTTGGTTCTGACAGATATATTTTTCTTCTCAATTGCACCCATAACGCTCATGACTGCAAGGATAATCTGTTTAAAGCCTTGTTGTACTATATCATCATTACCATTCTTGTAGGTGCAGAGTATCTGTTCCATTGGGTTTAGAGAAACAAACTCAGCCTTTTTGTTTTCAATAATTTCTCTATATACTTCTTGGAGTCCACTAGGTGAACGGTGTAACCTAAAGCATTCAAAGACGACAACAGTATCGCCCTCTCTAAGATTTTCAAGCAGGACTGGTAACTGTTGTCTTTTATTTACAGGTGTATCACCTTGACAATGGTCTTTGTATATTGTTGAAACTATTACATTATTTTCTTTAGCCCATTTGTTTATAGCAAACTCTTGGTTCTCAATGGTCATGCCGTCCTGTTTACTAACACGAGCATAGCCATATATTCTGTTTTCCGCCATATTATCATCCTCTTATATTGCAGACAAAGTGGCATTAAGCCACTTTAAAACGTCTGCTAAGTCTTTCAACCATGTATTCTTCAACCATTCCGAAATCTTCTCTAAATTTCTTTAAATCAAATACTTTTGATACAACTTGTGTAAAGTGAACAACCGCATTGCCTAAGTCTAAGTGTTGAATTTGGTTTAAGTCCATGTAATCCTTTAAGATTTGTTCTTGTGATTTAATAGCTTGTTTTAATTCTTCTTCTCTAGCATAAAGATTGTTCAATGTTTCTGCTACCGCTTGTAATTCAACTTTGTTCATTTTTCTGTCTCCTTTTATTTCGTTCCTTACATTCTTATTATGACAGATAGTTCGTAAAATGTCAATATATTAACGAACGTTTGTTAAGATATATTGCGGCATTTTGCGAACTAATTTAAGCATAGATTTTCAACGTCCGTAATACGAACGTTTTATGAACTATAATAGAGTTACCTTTAATCTTGATAAATTGATATGCATTAACAATATGATAGACTTAATGTAATACCCTCTGAAATCCTATTAATATATGATTGCCGTTCTTTATAACAATGTTAAGATTTGTTAATATGGTATAGCTATAACCAAAGGATGAGTCATGACAGAAGAAAGAAAAGGTTTTTATTTTGAACTATTAGAATTGTTAGAACAAGACCCGGAAAAGAGATTCTATGCTGATAATGGTAAGGACTTATTAAGAAATAAAGTCTATGAATGTGCTATGAAAATGGATAAAGACTTAATTAAGTTGCTATTATCCAATGACAAAATGAAAGAGAAATTCTTTACTGACATTGACGGCACATTAGTATTTGATAAGACTGCATTTGGTTGGGCTATAAATAACAAGGCATTTCTTCAAGATTCATATACAAGGTTTAAGAATACTATCGGTTTAATAGATAGCAAGGAACAATTCATTTCTTCTAAGAATGACGTTGTATTATCGTTCCCTTATAAAGACTGCGTATTAGAAGGTGGTCAAACTAAGGAAGACCAGAAAAGAGGAGAAATATTCTATAATGAATTGCTTGCACCAGATGATGTTGATAGACTTCTTGCACCTAAAGTATTTACTAATATGAAAAGATATACTAAAGACGGAGAAGAAAGTATAACTGAATTTGATGACAAAGATAATCTTTTAATTAAAGGAAATAACTTACTTGCATTATCATCAATATTAAAAAGATATGAGGGTAGAGTAAAGTGCATATACATAGACCCACCATACAATACTGGTAGTGATAGTTTTAATTATAATGATAACTTCAATCACTCAAGTTGGTTAGTGTTTATGAAAAATAGGTTATTACTTGCCAAGAAATTACTAAGTGAGGACGGTAGTATATTTGTTCAATGTGATGATTATGAAGACGCTTATTTGAAAGTTCTTATGGATGAAATCTTTGGTAGAGATAATTTTAGAAATAAGATTACGTGGAAAAGACGAGGTGGCAGTGCAAACCCTAAGAACCGACTAAATAATGTTACAGACTACATATTGTGGTTTTCTAAAAGTGATAAATTACTGTATAATCCAATCTTCTCCCTAGAAGATGAAAATACTCAGAAGTACATTAAAGAACGCTTTACCAATACAGATGAAAACGGACGAAAATATATGAAATCCCCTCTGCAAAGTCCCAATCCACGTCCTAATTTAATGTATGAATACAAGGGATATAGAGTTCCTGCTAATGGTTGGTCTATTTCAAAAGAAGTTATGGAAGAATGGGATAGATTAGGAAAGCTATGTTTTCCTAAAGATAAGAATCAGAATATTAACCGTAAGATTTATTTAGATGAATATCAAGGACAGCCAGTTTCTTCTCTTTGGACAGATATTTTTGTTATAAATCCTATGTCTAAAGAGTCTGTTGATTTTGTAGGACAAAAGCCAGAAGCTTTGATACAAAGAGTTTTAGAAATGTGTTCCAATAAGAATGATATTGTGCTTGATTTTAATTTAGGAAGTGGTACAACAGCTTCTGTCGCTCAGAAAATAAATCGTCAATGGATTGGTATTGAACAATTAGATTACGGTGATATTGATAGTGTTAAGCGTATAGAAAATGTATTAAAAGGTGATGATACAGGTATCTCAAAGTCTGTTAACTGGCATGGCGGTGGTAGCTTTGTTTATTGTGAATTAAAGGAACTTAACCACAAGTATATAGATGAAATACAAGTTGCAGATGATAATAAGCTAAATAACTTGTATAAAGAAATCACAGATTCTGAATTTATAAGCTATAAAGCTGATATAAACAAACTTAAAGAATCAGAACAAGACTTCAAAGAACTATCAACAGAAAACAAGCGTAGTTTCTTAATTCAAGTATTAGATAAGAACTTGTTATATGTTAATTACTGTGATATGGAAGATGAAGACCTTGCTGTAACAGAAGAAGAAAAAGCCTTTGCAAGAAGTTTCTATGGTGAGGGTGTATAGATATGGGAACATTCTTATTCGAGGATATAAATGCACTTAGAGAGTTTGCACCAGAAGCATACAAGGAATTACCAAAGTATGTAACAAAGAATCTTACTCAGAAATATTCTATCAGACCATATCAAGAACTAGCTTTTCGAAACTTGATAACATACTTTGAAAGTGAAAAATGTCATAAACCTACACAAGTCCTGTTTCACATGGCAACAGGTAGCGGTAAGACTCTTATAATGGCGGGTTTAATCTTATATCTGTACAAGAAGGGTTATAGGAATTTCTTATTCTTTGTTAATACAGATAACATTGTTCAAAAGACTAAGGATAACTTTATTAACCATACTTCAAGTAAGTATCTGTTTAATGATGAAATCAACATTGACGGTGAAATTATAAAGGTTCGCACAGTAGATAACTTTCAAGGTTGCAATCAAGAAGACATTAACATTTGTTTTACTACTATTCAAGGATTACACATGAGTCTTAATCAGTTCAAAGAGAATGGTTTGACTGATGATGACTTTGCAGAAAAGAACATTGTATTGATAGCTGACGAAGCACACCACCTTAATATAGAGACTAAAAAAGGTTTATCTAAATCGGAGAAAGAAGACAAAAGTAACTGGGAAACAACAGTTAATAGAATATTTAATTCCAATAGTGATAATGTATTACTTGAATTTACGGCAACATGTGATTTGAAAAATACATACATTAAAACCGCATACGAGAAAAAAATTATAATAGACTATCCTTTAAGAAAGTTTAGAGAAGACCGTTATTCAAAGGAAGTTAAGACTTTTCAATCTCATGTACCTTTAATTGACAGAGTATTACAAGCAATACTATTAAGTCAGTATAGATTAAAGCTGTTTCAAGATAATAAGAAAACCATTAAGCCTGTAATCTTATTTAAAAGTGATAAGATAGATTCAAGTAAAAGTTTCTATAAAGAACAATTCAGACCGCTTATCGAGAACCTATCAGAAGCGGATTTAACAAGGATTAGAACACAGAATAGTCATCCGTTACTTGTTAAGATGTTTGAATACTTTGACAAACATTTGACAACAGAAGAACTGATTGCAGAAATAAGAGAAGACTTTTCAGATGAGAAATGTGTTTCAGTAAACAGTAAAGAAGAAAAGGGAAATTATCAGTTACAGATTAACTCTTTAGAAGACAGAAATAATCTGATTCGCTGTATCTTTGCTGTTGACCAATTAAATGAAGGTTGGGATGTTCTTAACTTGTTTGATATAGTTAGACTTTATGAAACAAGAAGTGCAGAAAGACATGGCGGTCCGGGAAAACAAACTATTCAAGAAGCTCAGTTAATAGGTCGTGGTGCGAGATATTGTCCATTTACGACTACGGATAAAGCAGAAAGATTCTTGCGTAAGTTTGATGAAGATATAGAAAATGAATTAAGAGTTTGTGAAACTCTCTATTACCATTGTATGAATAATTCCACATATATCTCAGAACTTACAACAGCTATGAGAGGTATAGGATTAATGCCAGATAACATTAAAGAATGTCCTTATATCCTTAAAGAAGACTTCAAGAATGATAACCTATATAAACATGGTTTAGTCTTTGAAAATGAAAGAGCTGTTAAATCAAGAAATACAATAACTGAACTTTTACCGTCTGTCAGAGATACAATATATAGTTACGACCTATCAGCAGGTGCTTCAAGCACAACTACCTTATTGGAAAGTTCAGCAGATGACACAAGCACAGGTGAAAGAGGAATCTTGAAAGAATTTGTTATTTCTAATATTCCTTATCCTATCGTGCATAAGGCTTTAAGACAGTATAATATTTTTAAATTCAATATACTTAAACAATATTATCCTAATCTAACATCAATTAAACAATTCATAACAGATTCTAAGTATTTAGGGAATATCAAGCTGAGTATAAGAATTAGTGAATCTGATATTACCAATGAACAGTTATATTTAGCCTTGAAATATACTTTAGGTAAAATATCAAATAGAATCTCAGACATTGAAGAAACTTACGAAGGAACAAAGGAATTTAAGCCTAGAAAACTATGTGAAGTATTCAGAGATAAGACCGTAAGTTATACAGACCCTCATGGAGACGGTCAAGGTGTATCACAATCAAATGGTGCAATATCAGAACACTTGAAGGTTAATCTTTCTAATGAGGATTGGTTTGTATTTACCGATAACTATGGAACAAGTGAAGAAAAAGAGTTTGTTGCATACTTCAAAGACCACGTACAAGACTTAAAGAACAAATATGATAAGGTTTATTTAATAAGGAATGAAAGACAGTTAAAGTTATTCTCCTTTAATGGTGGTGAACGCTTTGAACCAGACTATGTTCTTATTATGACAAAACAAGAAGGTAATATTACAGACCAATACCAGATATTTATTGAACCTAAAGGTTCTCATCTTATAGAAAAAGACTCATGGAAAGAAGAATTTTTATTACAGATTGAAGAATCTGGAAGACCAGTTAAAACACTTATAGATGATAACAATTATAAGATAGTCGGATTCCCATTCTTTAATGTTGCCGATAGACAAGCTCAATTTAACGAAGCTATGAGTAAGTTATAGTGGCAATAATTTCATGTCCATATTGTGTCCACATGAAATGTTAATTCATGGTATCAGTATTTAATTCAATTACCGTTAATTGCTTTGCTACAAGGTAAAATCTAATTCATTCTTTATTTATGCTATGATATGGGTATGGAAATGGAATTAAAACAGGGTGAAATACAAGCACATTGTACTGATATATCAGACGGTGCATTGGCTCTGGTAAGGTCTGTCTTATCTATAAGGAGTATCAGCATTCTAAAGGGTGGTTTTGAATTTATAACAGACACTCCAGAACAGTATAACAGCTTGAATAATATAATAGATGAGGTAATGACTACTTTCACAGATTATTACTACGCTGCTAGCGAAGAAAATTATTTAGAACATCCATACTACCAAGCCACCCTCTATGAAGGAGAAGAATTAAAAGACTATCATAAGAACTATTTTGACAACAATCCACTATTTAAAGTTGAGTATGAGAGGCTATCCGATACAACAAATAGAATAGCATTTTCGGTTAAAGATAAGGACAAGTGTTTACAGGCACTTGACGATTATTGTTCAAAGTATGGTTATGATGAGTTATGGAATGATGAAGCAAACATGCTTACTTGTGAAGCCCAAGACAAGCAATTATACAATCTATTGACAGAGAAGGATTATAACCTCAACAACTTCGTTATAACTGACATCAAGTATATAAAGGCACTTTGTTATAACGAATATAAGGAAAAACTGTCTATAGCAAATGCAACTATTGGTATAGATGAGAATAATAAGCCTGTATTTAGATGTACTATTGCAGATGAAGGATTTGTTGAAGGGTATGGAAAAGACGATAATGTAGAAGATGTTAAAGCAGAAGCTAAAACCAAAGCTGACAAGCCAAAGAAGGTAAGAAAACACTTCTCCCCCAGTGTGCAAGACCTATTCAATTACATCAAAACTTATGCTCAAGCCAGAGATTACCAGATATATCCTTATGAATTAATCGGAGAAAAACCAGAGAAACTATATGAAAATATGGGAACATTGACAACTATGGTCAATAGATTGAATGAACAGTACAGAGAAATCTGTCATGATGATACTATAACATTAATGAAATACGATAAGACTCTTGAGTGCTATATGATAACAGATATATGGAATAACAAAACTGTTATTTAGTGGGTAACAAATTATATAAATGGTATGTAGCTACTATTCAATGATAGTAGCTATTTTTCGTGCCTAAATTTTCAGAATAACAATAACCGTTATTCTGGTTATCGTAGCCTGTCAAGCTGTGCGTAGCACGCAAAAGAAAAGGAGGCTACGCTATGAAAAAAAGAAATAACAACAATTCCGACATCACATTTAATGTTGATAGAATAACCGTTATTGTACATTCCCCTACATTAGTAACTACAGATGAAGATAATAAAAGACAGTTGGCAAAGTACCTCTATAAGCTAGTAGAAATGAATAACAAAGCTATGTAAATGAAACATATGGCTGCCTGAACCTCTTATTTGTGATACAATGCAAGTAAGAGGTATCCTTTCATGGTAAAGAAAAAATCTGGTAAAATTATTGAAACCAACAAAGCTGTTGCTTATGTTCGTGTATCATCTCGTGAGCAAGAAAAAGGATATTCTCTTACCGCTCAAGAAAAACTGCTACGGAAATATGCTAAAGATGAAGGATTTGAAATCGTAGAGTTCTTTAGAGAAGCAATGAGTGCGAAGAAATCTGGTCGTAAGCAATTTAACCTAATGCTTAAGTATTTAAAATCACATAAAGATGTTAATAAACTGTTAGTTGAAAAAACTGATAGAATAACAAGAAATTTTAAAGATGTAGTAGACCTTGATGAAGTAGATGGGTTAGAATTGCACTTTGTAAAAGAAGGTTCGATTATATCTGAAAAATCAAAGAGCCAAGATAAAATGATATATGGCTTAAGAGTTGTTCTTTCTAAACAGTATATAGATAATCTGAAAGAAGAAGCAGAAAAGGGCATATTAGCTAAAATAGAAGACGGAGTTTATCCTTCTATTGCACCTGTCGGATATTATAATACAATGAACAAACTGGGTAAGCATATAATAGCTGTTGATGAAGATAAAAGAGCTGTAGTAAGGAAAGCATTTGAACTGTATGCAACTGGTAATTATTCAGCTAAAACAATTAATGATATGTTGTACCCACAGGGATTGACTAACAGAAATGGGAAAAAACTTGCTAAATCTACCGTTGAGAGAATGTTCAAGAATATCTTCTACATTGGACAATTTGAGTTCAAAGGATTTATCTGTACTAATGCACAACATGAAGGGATTATTGACCTAAACACATTTAATGCGATACAAGAGCGTTTAGGTGGTGTTGTAAGGACAAGAACTCATGATATTCAATTTCCTTATCAAGGACTGTTTAAGTGTGGCTTCTGTGGTGGTTTACTCACACCAGAATTAAAGAAAAAGAAAAGTGGTAAACAATACATATATTACCATTGTAATGACTTTTATAGAAAAGGCTGTAAGAAGTTGTCCTACATATCTCAAACAAGCATAGATAAGGTATTGGCAGAGTTTCTAAAGAGTTTCCATGTATCAAGAGAGTTGATAGAAGAAATAAAGAGCTTTATCAAAGAAATACATGATGACAAAAATGACTATCAAGGAAAAGCAGAAGCTAACATTAGCAGAAAAATTGAACAGCTTAACAAACGCATAAGACAAGCCTATGATGACAGATGTGATGGTACTATTGAAGAAGATTTCTGGAAGAAGATAAACCAGGAATATCATGCAGAGAAAGCTGAACTGATTGAACAACTGAACAGAATAAATGAAGCTGATGTTAAATTCTATGATACATGCGAGAAATTACTGGCATTTGCTAAGGACTCATACAACATGTTCATGAACGGAACTGTTGAAGATAAGCGATTTATCACTCAAACTGTACTATCGAACGCTACATATTATGACGGAAACTTTGATGTAGAGCTACATCCAGCATTTGATACCTTATTTAGGTTAGCCAAAGAAAGCAATCATCAAAATTCAACTATCGAACCACCTGAAACCCAGTCAGAGAGCATAAAAAAAGCACCCGAAGGTGCTAAATTTAAAAATGGCGGGAACGACGAGGCTCGAACTCGCGACCTCATGCGTGACAGGCATGCGCTCTAACCAAACTGAGCTACGCTCCCTTACGCTTTGTCTTTCAACAGATTTTATTATAATATGCTGAAAAAAAAAATGCAATACTTTGGCAAAAATTTTTTTTTACAAGTTTTTATCGATGTATGATTAATATGCAACCCCAAACAATTTCTTTTACCGGAAAAAGCAGATTAGCAAAAGATGTTGCTAATATTGAAAAAGTTTTTAAGAAAACTTTTCCAAATTTGAGTAGTCCATCCAAATTTGATATTTTTTATTCTGAGCAAGAAAAATTAAAACATGCCACAAAAATTAAAGAATTTTCAAATCGCTTAAGTTTTATAAGAGGATATATCCAATCTTTATATAGTGATGGTGGAATCCCAGAATATTTTAGAGGTTTAATAGGTATTGTAAAAGTCTTTGGTGTCGCAAATTGTGATGAGTATGCTGAAATATTAAAAACTATTTTTAAATTAAATGGTGTTAAAAAAGTCGATATGTTTTCATTATATGCAATTGATGAATTTAAACGTTCCAAACCTCGAGCTCTTGATCATATGGTTACAGCATTAGGTGTTTCAAAAAACAAAAATCAAAAACAAAGCGGAAAAATATTTATTCCGTCAAATCATACTAAAATTATTGATTTTTGGCTTGATGGAAAAGTGAGAAATTATAGAGATGCCAAACAGTGTTACAAAATCTTAGGGCTAAAAGATCACGAAAAATTAGCGTTTAAACCTGTTAAGTCGTATGAACCTGATGTTGGAGCATTTAATGCTATATTAAAGGATTTCCCAAGTTTAAAAGTAAAAATAAACAGTAAAACAAGGTTATATAAATAAAAAAACCGATTATAAAAATAATCGGTTTTTTATATTGTTTAAATTAATTTTAATAACTATTTGTACAAAGGAGCTAATTTAGCTGATTGTTGTGGAATAACTCCTTCTTCTATTGATTGGTAAACTCTGTAATCAATTACAGGGAAGCAATTATCAATGCTTTCGATTTCTTTAAGAGCTGTTTCATCAATATTTCCGTTTTCAATCATGTCTGCGATTTTTTCAAATCTATCAACATGTTCACGGAATCTATCGGTTGCATAATCTTTAGCTTGCCATGTTGTAATTAAGAATGGCCAATCAGAACTTTGTAATAATAGATTTTCTCTTGCTAATTGGTTTAATGCTCTGTGCAATAATTTATCTTCAGGAATTTGAGGATATTTATCTGCAATTGCGTTAATTCGTTTTTCACAAGCGTGAATTATTGGCCACATCCATTCTGTTAAATGATTATTCCATACATAGAAGTGTCCTCCTTGGCCCCAAGAACTTTCTGGGATTTGGATTGCTTCCTTTGGCGGATGAGAGTGAATATATTCTCCTGCAGTCATTCTTTCTACTTCTGGTAAATGATTTGCAAATTTCTTTATTACTTGTTTGATGAATTCTACCCCTTCAAACCACCAATGTCCAAATAATTCTGTATCGAATGATACCATTACAAGGCCTTCTTTGCCGGTTGCTTTTTTGTAATCATTAAGCATATGGTAAATTAATGTAGTATAATGATCAGAGTTTTCATTTACTTTATTTAATGCTAAAACGGGATCATAAAGCATTTTATCGCCTAAATCTGTTGTAGGTGAAGTTATTCTCCAATAATGCATTCCTGATTTATCATCTTTTTTATGGAATTCTCTATAACATCCATCTCCAGGATATCCGTCAGCTGCCGACCATACTTGGTAGCCCGCTCTATCATTTCTTCCCATAACTGCAACTTGTGCATCAGGCAGCCAATATGCAGAATATGTATCATATCCTGTTGCAGGTCTTTCCGGTAAAGGAATGTATTCTATATTTCCATAAACGCCTATTACACGTCTGTTGCCTATAGAATTTCCTCCCTCTATTACGTGTGATTCCGTAAAGAAGTATTCAATTCCGTTATTTTGTAAGGTAACTTCTATTGCAGGTCTCCAATGCTTTTTACCATCTTTACCTATATATTCATAACCTTGTCTGTATGCACATTCAGGTAACCAGCATCCGCATGCTTTTTTCCCGAAAAGTCTTTTCGTTGTATCTGATCCAACTTTGAATTGAGCATTTAAGTTGCTGTCAGTTGCTAATAGAGGAGAAAAACCATGTGTTGCTCCAGATGTAGTAATTTCTATACATCCAAGGTCTTGAAATTTTTTAAATTGGGCAATTAAGTCCATTCCGTATTTATTTACAAAAGAATCTTTTAAATTTGTAAACCAGTCAAAATAGTATTTAGCCAAATATTTTAAATGTTGAGAATGTGCAACTTTAGGATCAGGATATCTTTCCAAATCTTTTGATACTTGTGCAATTCTCGAATCTAAATATTTAACAAATCCATGTTTTAAATGCTCATCATTTAGTTGTTCTGCAAGAATAGGTGTAATTCCAACTGTTAATTTGGCTTTTATACCTTCATCATATAATTCAGAGATGGCATTTAGTAAAGGAATATATGTTTCTGCCATACATTCATAAAGGTTTTCTTCCCCGAAAGGCCACATTCCAGCTTTTCTGTAGTAAGGAAGATGACTGTGTAACATAAATACGAATTGTCCCAATGACATTTGTGCCTCCATATCTCATTTAAACGAATTATTATATAAATATAATTCCTACTTATATATTATTTATACCACAAAAGGCTAAAAAATATAATCCTTAAGAACTAATTCTATTGTGTAATTGTTACAAAAATTAAAAAATCTCGTAACTCTTGTATATAGTCGATATTAAAGAACTACAACCGAGTTTTTTTTAGCTCAGTGTGGAGATCACAGAATTTTTGTGTTTTATTGCTTGAAATTTATTTTTTTTCTTCATATTATAATGACAACTCACATCCTCAAATGTGTCCGAAGTCATTAATCGGACGTAAGAGTAAAGAAAGGTAATCAAATGGCAAATATTAAATCTTCAAAAAAACGTGTATTAATAGCAGAAAGAAATAGATTAAGAAACCAAGCATTCAGATCATCTATTAAAACTGCAGTTAAGAAAGTTTTGGAATTAGCAAAAGCAGAAGATAAAGATGCATTAAATTCTGCATTATCAAAAGCTTATCAATTGTGTGATAAAGCAGTTTCTAAAGGCATTTTGCATAAAAATACAGCAGCAAGAAAAAAATCAAGATTAACAATTGCTGTAAACAAATTGCAAGCTAAATAGATTTATCTTAAGAGTGAAAAAAAGGGTGTTCCAAAAAATTCTGGACACCCTTTTTTTCTTTAATAAAACTTCATAAATTATTTGTTTTATAAAAAAATTATTGCGATACCTCTTAAAAAGTGTTAAAATAATTATATGATTTCTGTGGCTCTTTTACTTTTTATAATAGTATTGTTGTTTTCGCTTATAGTTTATTCTTTTAGCAAAAGACTTATATATAAACTTAATAAGCGAGTTCTTGCAAGAAATCTTGCAATAATAAAAAATGGTAAAGATATTGCAAATTATGATAATCTTTCTGAAGATGAAATAAGAGAGAGGTTGATACTCCCCTTTTTTCAGGTTTTAGGGTATAACACTTATGATATGCGAGAATTTAAGGTCTTTACTAGACGAGCAGCTTTTTGGCCTGATTACGTAACAAAAAAATGGGATAACAGCAGGCTTTGTAAAAATTCGTTGTATATAAAGTACGATAGTTTTTCTGAAGCTTCTGTCAATATTGAAAAACATGTATATAAGGATGATAGAATCCAAGGTGTTGATATTGATGAATTAATGAGTAAGCCATATTATGATGGTGAATGTTATATTTTAACTAACGGATATTTATATTTATTTTTTGATAAGCATTATAAAAAAGGCAGTAATAAATTTTTATTCTGTTTTAATTTAAAATCTTATAATAAATCTGATATAGCAAATTTAGCATATTATACTAAACAGTACATGTTTCTTGAATTAGCGGATGTATATCGACCGGTTTAAATATGTAATTAATATTATGTAAAGATAGTGGTATTTATTTATTTATCGAGTATAATTATCTCATTACAATTCGATTTTGTTTATTAAGAAAGATGGTTATGCAAGATAATTTTGAAAAAAGATTAATTAAAAATATTGATTTTAATATAGATTTGGCTCAAAGCTTCGGTATATATAAAAATAATAAAGAATTTGAACTTTTGGATTTTGCAAGTTCTGTGAATATCTCTTGTGGTTTTCATGCAGGAGATCCTTTAACGATAAAAAATGCCTTAATTAGAGCTAAAGAAAAGAACGTTGTAGTTGGAGCGCATATAGGTTTTGATGATATTCAAGGCTTTGGATATAGAGATATGGATTTGTCTGATGATGAAATAGAATCTCTTGTTATATATCAGGTAGGAGCTTTGATGTCTTTTGCAAAAACTTTACATATGGAAATAGAACATGTAAGACCTCATGGAGCTATGTATGTGCGTTGTGCAGAGGATTTTTCATTCGCATGTTCAGTTGCAAGGGCTATTCAAAAGTGTTCAAAATGGCTTATATATTATGGAGCATCAGGAGAAATTACTTCAAAAGTTGGAGATTTGGTAAATATTCCTGTAGCACAGGAAATTTGTCTTGAAAAAATGTATAATGTTGATGGTACTGTAAATACAATAGCTAAGGACAATGAAAATACGGAAATAGAAATTCAAAGATTAAAGCAGCTTTTAATAGCTTCTCAGGTTTCAAATATAGAAGGTGGAAAAACAGTCGTGAGTGCAGATACTATTCACTTCTCAAGCAGACTTCCAAATTCTTTGGAGTTAATAAAACAAGCACATAATGTTATAACACCGCTTCCTGTAAATTATAAGAATGCATGTTTGTCCGGATGGGTAGATTAAGAGGTAATATAGAAATATGATGAATTTTAGAAATAATATGAAAATTCCAGAAGATGCAAAATGGTTAGTCCCTGGATTACAAGTAAAAAGATGGTTTGCATTAATATTTCTGGGCGCTGTTATGATGACGTTTGGAGTATTGATTTTATTTGATATAAAACCTGTATTTTATACAATGGAATTTATTCGTAAAATAGCTATGAATATTTCTACAGAATGGATAGCATTTGCAATTGTCATGTTTGGAGCCGGCATATTTTTTAAAGGTTGGCAAAAGACTAATCTATCTATACTTGATGGTTTGGATAATCAATCTTTGTTAGAAAATTTATATCGCAGAAGAAAGTTAAATAGAGGCCCTAAAATTGTTGCAGTAGGTGGCGGTACAGGTCTTTCTATGTTATTGAAAGGTATTAAACACATAACAAACAATGTAACAGCCGTTGTAACAGTTGGTGATGATGGCGGAAGCTCTGGTAGATTAAGAGAAGAAATGGGTGTACTTCCTCCTGGGGATATAAGAAATTGTATTGCAGCTCTAGCTGATGATGAGGATTTAGTAACAAAGTTGTTCCAATATAGATTTAGAGCCGGGGAAGGTCTTGAAGGACATAGTTTTGGAAATCTTTTTCTTACGGCTTTATGTTCAATCACAGGAGATATGGTTCGTGCAGTGAAAGAATCCTCTAATGTATTATCGATTAGAGGAAGGGTATTACCTTCAACATTAGATGATATGAAACTGGTTGCAGAAATGGAAGATGGCAGAATTATCCATGGAGAATCTAATATTCCTGAAGCTCATGGAAAAATTAAGAGATTGTATACAGATCCAGGTAATTGCAAAGCTCTTGATGATGTAATCGCTGCAATAAGAAATGCAGAGTTAATCATTCTTGGGCCTGGTAGTTTGTATACAAGTGTAATTCCAAATCTTTTAATAAAAGAAATTTCTCATGAAATCGCAAGATCAAAAGCGAAAAAAATCTATGTATGCAATATCATGACCCAGCCAGGAGAGACTGACGGTTATAGTGTTTCAGATCATGTTAATGCATTAATGAAACATGCAGGCAGTAAAAAAATTGTTGATGCCGTTTTGGTAAATGATTTTATGCCTTCAAATTTAGCTCAAAAATATCAGCTTTCAGGTTCTTATCCTGTAAAACTTGATTTTGATAATTTGAAAAAGCTTGGGGTTAAAATTTTCTCTAAAAAACTTATAGAGGATAATAAAGACGGTTTAGTAAGACACAGTTCAAATCGTGTTGCAAGAGCAATATACTACTGGTATAGAAAACAACTTAAGAAAGATAAAATATTTGTTCAAAACAGTTCTAAAGAACCTGAAAAAAAAGGTTGTAATGTGTAATGAGTAAAAAAGTAACAGTTAGTACTATTCAGAAAATAAAAAATTCCGGAGCAAAATTCTCAGTTTTAACAGCTTATGATTATTCAACTGCGAAATATATTGATGAAGCAGGTATTGATATCGTTTTGATTGGTGATAGCTTGGCAATGGTTGCTTTAGGATACGAAACCACCCATTGTATCGGTGTTGAGGAGATGAGAATATTTACAAAGGCTGTTGCGAAGGGTGTGCAGCATGCTATGGTTGTTACAGATATGCCATTTTTGAGTTATCATTGCGATTTAGCGTCAGCTGTTAAAAATTGCGGGGAAATGGTCAGATGTGGAGCAAATGCTGTTAAAATTGAGGGGTATAGTGAATATATCCTTCAAGTAATTAAAAGGCTTGTAGAATCAGGAATCCCAGTGATGGGACATTTAGGCTTTACTCCACAGTTTTTGAATACTTTAGGTGGATATAAGATTCAAGGGAAAACTACAGAAGCAACTGAAAAAATATTAAAAGAGGCTAAGGAATTAGAAGCCGCGGGTGTATTTTCTATAGTTTTGGAAATGGTTCCTCAAGAGAGTGCAAAATATATAACAGAAAATTTAAAGGTTCCAACAATATCTTGTGGTGCCGGAAAATATTGCGATGCGCAGGTATTAGTAAGTGATGATGTGTTTGGAAAATATTCCGACTTTAAACCAAAATTTGCAAGAAAATATGGAGATATGAAAACACTTATATATGATTGTGCAAAGCAATTTGATGAAGATGTAAAGAATGGAAATTTTCCTTCAGAGGAGGAAGTTTTTTAAAAGAATATAGCTGAAAAGAGAGTGGTGTTATGTTATTACATAAAATTGATGAAGTAAGAGATAAGATTAAAGAATGGAAAAAACAAGGATTGACTGTAGGGTTAGTCCCAACAATGGGAGCTTTACATAATGGTCATTTGAGTTTGATAAAAAAGAGTGTTGCAAAATGTGATAAGACTGTAGTATCTGTTTTTGTAAACCCTATACAGTTTTGTCCAGGAGAAGATTTGGATAAATATCCAAGGACTCTAGATGCTGATGAAAAATTATGTACAGAAGCTGGAGTAGATATTGTTTTTGCTCCATCACCAAAAGAGATGTATGGTGAAGGGCATATATTATCTAATGATTTTTTAACTTATGTTATACCTCCATTTTTTTATGTAAATAAATTATGCGGGAAGTCTCGTGTCGGACATTTCGATGGTGTATGTACAGTAGTTAATAAGCTTTTTAATATTGTACAGCCTGATTTCGCATTTTTTGGAGAAAAGGATAGACAACAGCTTATAATATTGAAAAAGATGGTGAAAGATTTGAACATCCCGGTTGAGATTATTCCTTGTCCGATAGTGAGAGAAGAAAGTGGCCTTGCTCTTTCATCAAGGAACAAGTATTTGTCAGATAAAGATAAAGAAAATGCATTAGCATTAAGTAAGATTCTGTTTAATATAAAAGCTTGTTATGATAAAGGTATAAATGATGTCAATGCATTAACAGAGACAGCTTATGCTTATTTAAATGAAAGTCATAGTCTGGAATATTTAGAGTTTAGAGATGCTACAGATTTAGAAGAAAAAAAAGTTGCAGATAAAAATACTATAGTTTTTATTGCTGTTAAAATTGGTGATGTAAGATTAATAGATAATATTGCTTTATAATGAGGAAGTTATGTCTAAGTTTTATGATACTATAATTAATATTTTGAAACTTGTAATAAATATTTTGTTCGTATTGCAGATAACTCTAATGATACTTGTATTTTTTACTGCAACGTATTGGTTATTTAATTTGCTAAATATAACCGCTTTTGATTTTGCTCAACCGATAGCAATGGCAGTATCTGATTTTGTAAAATTGTTCTATAACCAAGAAGTAGAAATAGGCGGATTATATATTGACAGTTCATTATTATTGTTTGATTTAATAGCAATTGCAGTAGTATACGGAATTGCAAAATTTAAGTATCATATACATAAAGCTATTGATTCAGTAATAATATCCAAGAAAAAATGCATGGCAGAGCTTGAAGCCGAATTTAATAAACAGCTTCAAAAAGAGGCAGAAGCTTCTATTTTAAAATGTAATAATGTCGCTATATTAGTCCAATTTGATGCAAAAAATATGTTTATAGATTCATGCTGGGGCGGAGATAAAGAAGATGGCGTTCAGGAAAAGATTGATGAAGCTTTTAAGGTTTTTTATGGAGCAATAAAAAATATTGAAGGTTGCAGATTTGCCAAAACTGGGAATAAAATGTTGATTATGCTGAATGATTTTAATAAAGTTGATAATCTATTACATTTTATTGATACCTCTGTAAATAGAATAAGAGAAAATATGCGAGCAAAACATTGGTCTATATTTTCATTTATTTCAGTGGATGTGTATGACAATAAAACTAATTTCAAAACAAGTGTATATCCTAATTTGGAACGTTTGATTGCATTACATCATAAAAACGAAGCAGTTTGTCTTGGAAATTTTGTAATGCGTTATAAACTTTTAAAGGAACAATTATTTAATCCATTTATGAGAGGTACATATAATTTAGATGGGGAATGTGAAGTGTGGACTTTAGTTAAGAAAAATTAACGAGTCTGTTGCTTTTTTTTATTTTTTAAGTTAATATAAATTTACAACCGCAGACAGTTAGCGGGAGATGTAAATTAATAATATTTGCTTTCTTCCTTAATATACCAGCTAACCGAGGTTAGACAGTCGAAATATATTAAATAGATTTGTTAACCTATATGATTTTGCGGAAGTATATAAAAGATGCAAAATCTTTTGTATTTTAGAAGGTCGATAAATTTAATTTGTAAAACAAAGGAGCTAAACATGGCAACAAAAGCTTTTAAATCTGAAAAAATAGATGCTATAAAAGCAAAAGCAGAAAAAGCCCAAGTAGCTATTTTAACTGAGTATAAAGGTTACACAGTAGAAGAAATTACAAATTTGAGACGCAGCATTCAAAAAGATGGCGGCGACTACATGGTAACAAAAAATACTTTAGCTAAAATTGCTTTGAAGGGTACTGATTTTGAAGTTCTTGCTGAATCTTTAACAGGACCTGTAGCTATTGCATTTGGTTTTGAAGATCAAGTAAGTCCGGCAAAAGCAGTTGCAAAATTTATTAAAGATACTAAAAAAGGTGCAATTTTAGGTGGAGCATTAGATGGTAAATTATTATCAGCTAAAGAAGCTGAAGCATTATCAAAAATGCCATCAAAAGAAGAACTTCTTGCAAAAATTCTTGGTTCTATCAATTCACCTGCTTCAGGTATCGTTGGATCTATCAACGCAGTTATGTCTCAACTTACAAGAACTATGGCTGCTGTTAGAGACCAAAAGACTGCATAGTCAAAAATTCGTACAAAACTAAAAAATAAAAAATTTAAAGGAGAAAAATAATGAGTAACGTAGAAACAATTTTAGAATCAATTGAAAAATTAACTTTATTAGAAGCAGCTGAATTAGTAAAAGCTATGGAAGAAAAATTCGGCGTATCTGCAGCAGCTCCTGTAGCTGTAGCAGCAGCTCCTGCAGCAGCTGGTGAAGCAGCAGCTGATGAAGCATCAGAAGTTAACGTAATTTTAGCTTCTGCTGGTGCTAATAAAATTGCTGTATTGAAAGAAGTAAGAGCTATCACTGGTCTTGGCTTGAAAGAAGCTAAAGATTTAGTTGATGGTGCTCCTAAAGCTATCAAAGAAGGTATTAAAAAAGAAGACGCTGAAGCTATCAAAAAACAACTTGAAGCTGCTGGTGCAACTGTTGAAATCAAATAGTTTATTTGATATACAAAATAGATTAAAAAGCTCCTTTTTGCGAAGGAGCTTTTTTATATGCAGATTTTTTTATATTCGCATAGCTTGCAAATATTTGTATGGTTAATATTTTCAGTAAGCTCAAAATTATTTATTTTGTTACAAATATCCAAAATTTTATTTTCATAAATTTTTTCTTTTTCTTGTGAATAATCAATGATACAATTTTGATTGTTTTTTAGATCAATATAGACAAATTTTATATTTTCTCCATACATTTTTGATGCACATAATAGGTATATCATTGTTTGAAAATCGTATTCCGGATTTTGAGGTATTGAGCCTGTTTTGTAATCCAATATATAAAAATTTTCATTATCTTTTACTAATGCATCAAGTCTGCCCCCAATCCAGTAGTTTCCGATTTTGCAGCTTAAATTGTATTCTGATTTGATGTATTCTTTTTTTAAGAAAATATTACTCTTTAGAATTTCCCAAGTATTTAATTCTTCCTGATTAAGAGATGCTTCCATTTTTGAAATATTATCACCTCTAAGATAATAGTTTGCAAGAGCGTGAATTTTTTTACCTTTTTCAAAAAGTGAACTTTTTTGTGGCATAGTAATTTTTTCGATATATTTGAAATGATATTTCCTTTGACAAATTTCAAATGTTTTTAACATGTTCGGTGAAAAATTATTCATTATATTCCTCCGTGCAGTCTAAAATTTCTGAGAAAATTAAACTAGGCTCTTGCTCAATAGTTCTTTCAAAAGATTTTATTTTTCTACTAGTTGTAAAGTACAAATGTTTTTTTGCTCTGGTGATTGCTACATAAAGCAGACGTAAATTTTCAGATACAAGTTCTTGCTTAATATCAAATTCTGTTTTTGGGGTGTATTTAGGATTAAGTCTTTTTAGGTTTTCGTTGAAATCAGAATTTTTAAGTTTTATTTGTTCAAAATCAAGTGTTAGATTTTTTTCAGCCATTTCCGGTATAAATACATAATCAAATTCATCCCCTTTTGATTTATGTAGAGTCATAATTTGAACTTTTCCTGCCAAAAATTCTTTATCACTTTCATCCTCTTCTGAGAAAAATTTAAAACCGCTTAAGGAAGGTTTTTTCGCAAGTTCTCCTAATCTTTCTACAAGTGTATAAAAATCTTTGTAGTTTATGCTAAGGCGTTTTATTAATGTGGAAATTAAATAAACATTTGATTTTTCAATTTCAGAAGAAAAATAATGCAATCCTATTTTTATGGCTAGTTCCTCTGGCGCTAAATGTGGAAATGATAGCCAGTAAGTCATATCCCAATAAAACTGTTCAAGAGAAATATTATTAATATCATCACAATTTTGTTCAATAAATGGAGTTTCAAATTTTCTTATTTCAAGTCCAAGTCTTTGTTTGTAAAATCCCATTTCTGCTAAGATTTCGTAGTTATCTGCAATAACATTGTTGTCAAAAGGGTGTAAAATAATTTTCATAATTGCAAAAATTGTTTTAAAAATGGTTTTTTGCTCAAGACTTTCGCTTCTTGTAATACTTTTTAATCCGCTGTTATTTATAAAGTTTATCCATTGTGCAACTTGGTAATTATTTCTTAAAAGTATCCCTATGGTGCATTTCGGATCTTTTTTTAAGGCAGATTTGATTTCTTTCAAAATGTAATTTCTTTCTTCTAAAGGCTTTTCAAAAATAATCGAATGTAAAGCATTTTCTGATATTGGATTTCTTCCTTCTACCGGCTGCATAAATATTTTAAAGAATGCATTTTTAGTTTCATTTTGGTATTCTGCCCATTTTACTAATTTGTTTGCAAGAGACCATACTTCTTTCGTGCATCTTTGAGAACAATTCATGCTAACATTATTGCTTTCTTTTATAAACTTTCGAAATCCTTCCACATCAGCGTTTGAAAAAGTTGTTGTAATAGCTTGATTTATGTCTCCGCAACGAATTAAATTTTTATGTTTTGCGCTTAACAAATTTATGAGTTTTTGTTGTATAGATGAGGAATCTTGAGCCTCATCTTCAATAATATATTCACATATATTTTGGTAATATTCTCTAATATCAGTATTATTTTCAAGCAATTTAACAGAAGATATCAACATGTCATCATAATCTATTAAATTCGCTTCTTTTAAGATTTTTTGATACTCATCAAAAAAAGTCTGGAATTTTTCTAATTTTTTATCGGTTAAATTTTTGAATTCACCACATCCGATTTTAAAGACTGATATTCCTCTATCAAATTCTTCAGTTTCACCTTTTTTAAGTTTTAATTTGTTTGCAATTTCTCTTACAATTCTTGATCTTTGTGTATCATCACAAATTTCGAAATCAGAAGATAATCCAAGCCTTTCGAAATTTCCGTTTTCTTTTAAAATTCTTAAAGCAAGTCCGTGTATTGTGCTTATATTGGGTAATTGAGATGAGTTTTGTCTAATATTTTTAATTCTGTCTCTAAAATTTCTTGCAGCACTTTCCATGTATGTCATTACAAATATATTTTCAGGTTTTACTCCATTATCTAACAATTTTATAATTAATGCTAATAAAATAGTTGTCTTTCCAGCTCCTGGAACTGCAGAAATTGCCATTTTACCATTTTTGTAATCAAGCACAGGTTTTTGATCTTCTCTTGGGATTATATCAAAAGTTTTTTTATTACCATCTTTGGAGGTTTCTTCTTGAATTTTTATAAATTCTTCAATTCCACCGAAATTTTCTATCCCATTACCATCAAAAAGGCTTGAATATGTGTATATATGTTCAGATGCACAAAGAGTTAGTTTTCTTAAAATTCTTGCAGTTTTATCTTTGGAAAGGTTAATATTATCATCTATGGTGAATTCATCTTTAGCCCATCCTCTTTGGAAAACCCAAGCATTATAAAGTGGACCTGTATCGCTTTTTATCCATTCATCGCTTGATGTATCAAGCCATATTTGGTATTTTGTTTTAATTTGATTATCAATTATTTTTTGCGGGGTCGATATTATTAAGTCTTTTTCAGAAATTTCTAAAGTTGAATATGGATTTTCTGCAATTATTGAATTTTCAATTTGATTGATAATCTCATTTTGCATTGAGTTAAATTCTTTGCCGAAAATATTTTCGAAATCTTGAAGCTGTTTTATAAAGAAGTTGAATTTATTTAATTCAATTGATGTAATATTATAAAATTCAGCAAGTTCATTATATATAATATATACTTTTTCAGATAGCTTAATATTATTGTTTTCTGATAGATATTTTATTATATCTAAAAATTTTCTGTACTTTAGAGTGTATTCTTCTATATCAAATTCTTTTTCAATTAAAATATTACTTGTTTCAAAGTTTTCAATAATATCTTTGCAATATTTTATCGGGATTTTTAAAAATTCCGAAAGAACAACTCTAAGCTCAAATTCATTTAGTTGTATCCCGCTATTAATTTTAAGAATAGCAAGTATAGATTTGACAAGCTTGTTTTGTATAAGTTTTTCACTGCCTGATAAAAATATCAGGTTTGTGTGAATATTTTCTTTAAGCGAAAATTTCAACATGTCGTCAATAATTGGTGTAATTATTGATATCTCTGATGGTAAGATGTTTTTAGCCAAAAGTTCTTTTAATTTGTTTATAGCAGAATCAATCATAGAAGCTCTTTTGGAAGGTGATTGGTGTGAGAAATTTTCTAAGAAAAGCATTTCATTTTTTTTAATGTTTGAGAAAATAATTTCTGCATCTTTAGTCATTTTATTTTCGGAATTAAGTTTTTGTGCTTTTTGATTAAATAATTCTTCAAATTTCCATATTGCAGTTTTATCTGCACTTAAATATCCTGAGCGACTTGCTCCTTTTTCGTCAAATGCAATAAAGGCATCTTTCAGTTGAGGAGCTAGATATGAAATAAAGTCAAAACAAATTGGAGTAATTTCATCTCCATCATCCAAAATTAAGTATTTAATATTTTTAAAATATTCAGTATTCTTGTAAATATAATTAAAAACAAGACTTTGTCTTAAATAATCAAAGTCTCTTAATGCTAAAGTTTTTGATAATAGTTTTTTCAATGCTATTTTAGCATCACCAGAAAAGCTTTCTCCTAAAATCCTAGAGCGCCACTCAACTTCCTCATCATTAAGATTATTTTGTACGATAAGTGAATATCTCCTGAAAATTTGGTGAAGAAGAGATTTTTTTGAATTATATCCTTTAAATGGAATTTCCTTAAGTATATCTTTTAGAATGAATTGAGAAACTTCAAGTCCTGCAAGATTTGGTAGAATTGTCGGATTATTAATAAAAGGATTAATATTTTCGACGAATGCCCAATTATCATTTATTGTGTTGTAAACAAGTGAAAAAAATGAATGGACTTGTAATTTTTCGATGCATATAATATCTAATTTTTCAAGAGTTTTTTTTATAAAATTCTGTTTTAAATTAGAATTTTGTACGATGACTAATATTTCTGACGATTTAACCCCAGAGTTAAGAAGTTTAACATATGAATTAATAAGGTAATCTGTTTTGTTAGTGGATAAATCGCCTAGAAATAACATTCATACTCCTTCAAAAATAATTGTATCATGAACAACAAAAATTTATTTTGTCTTCATCCTAATGAACTATTGCTTTTTTTTACCCATTAGTCTATTATATAACCATAAACGGAGATAAGGTAACAATAAAAATTTACGGAGGTTAGTTATGCAAGAATTACAAGATCAAATTGGACAATCAGCTGGTCAAATTTACAATTATTTAAACAACAATGGAGAATCTTCATTCTCTAAAATGAAAAAAGAGTTAGATCTTAAAGGAAATTTTGCAGATTTAGGTCTAGGCTGGTTAGCAAGAGAAGACAAAGTAGAAATTTCTAAAAAAGGAACTTCAGTTAGCGTAAGACTTAAATAGTAATTAAGAAAAATATTTAAACTAAATAAAAAACACCTTATTAAAGGTGTTTTTTATTATTAATAAAACTTTACAATGAAGATGTTTTTTTTGTCTTATAATAGCTTCAAAAAGGGAAACGAATATGAAAATAGCAATTTATCCGGGAAGTTTTGATCCGGTAACAAAAGGACATTTAGATATTTTGCATACAGCATCAGAGATATTTGATAAAGTTATAATAGCTGTCGCAAGAAATCCGGAAAAACAAGGCTTTTTGCCTGTTGATGTTAGAGTTAAGTTGATTAAAGAAAGTGTAAAAGATTTGTCAAATGTAGAAGTAGATTTCTTTGAAGGTTTGACTATAAATTATGCACGTCAAAAAGGTGCGACAGTATTGATAAGAGGATTACGAGCAGTATCAGATTTTGAATATGAGATGCAGTTATCTCAAGCTAATAGTGCCTTAGCTAGTGAGGTTAAGACAGTATTTTTGACAACAAAACCTAAGTATAACTTTATTTCATCAAGCACTATTAAGGAAATTTTTCTTAACAAAGGTGATATTTCTAAGTTTGTACCTGAAGCTGTAAATGAATATTTACAAAATACTTCAAAATGTTAAAATATGTGGATTTTTCTCTAATAAACTATTTGACAATTAATATACGCTTATGTAGAATGTAATTAGAGTAAGAAAGGTATATGTGTGGTAACGATGCAACAAAATGGTGTATATGATTTATTAAAAATGTTAGAAATCTCTTTGGAAGAAGGTTTTCCTATTATTCCGCGAAAATTTACAGTGGTAAAAACAAAAGAAATAGAAACATTAATAGATAGAATTTATGCTTCTTTGCCTGTAGAAGTTCAAGAAGCTAGAGCGTTTCTAAGACGTAGGGAAGAACTTCAAATAGAGGCTCAGCAAAAAGCTGAAAAAATTATTCAAGATGCTCAAGCTGAGGCTGATAGAAAATTGTCAGAAGCAGATTTTATAAAAGCTTTAGAACGCGAAGGCAATAGAATAAGATCTCAGGTCCAACAAGAGTGCGAGGAAATTAAAAGAAAAGCCATGGAAGAGGCTGATAATATAAGAGCTCAAGCTGTAGAAGAAGCAATGAAAACAAAAGAAGGCGCAGAATTATATGCAGAACAAGTCCTTACAAATTTAGAAAAGAATTTGACTCAACAACAACAAATTGTAAAAAATGGTCAAGTTTATATGGAAAAGTTGAGATCTGATTCTTTTGGAAGTTACGATGTACCAACTTCTTACTCATCAGATAGAGCTCAATCAAATTCTGATTTTGTAATAAAGTAAAAAATGTATATATAAAATCAGCCGACTATCCAGTCGGCTGATTTTTGTTATATTCTTATAGTTTTTTAACATATTATTTGCAATTTATTTTGTTTGGTTTATTATGATATGGTAAGCCGATTTAATTAGAATGTGAGTTATATCACATTCTTTTTTAAAGAGGATAATTTATAAGCAAAACACAAAAAAGGAAAATAAAAATGGGTATCAAAGGAAAAAATGACAGAATGGTAGTTTTAGCATGTGAAGATTGCAAAGAAAGAAACTACACAACAACTAAAAACAAAAAAAATATCAAAGAAAGATTAGAATTGAGCAAATATTGCCCAACTTGTAAAAAACATACTAATCACAAAGAAACTAAGTAATTATGAACGGGATTTCGGAAGTCAAGAGGCAGGCTTTTTGAGATTTTGTCTTCTTGTCTTCTTGTCTTCCGTAAGCTGTTCTTCTGATTGAGCGTCCTTAGTTCAGTTGGTAGAACGTCGGTCTCCAAAACCGGATGTCGAGGGTTCGAGTCCTTCAGGGCGCGATTTTAATTAAAACGTAAGGAAACAAAATATGATAGGTGCAGAAAATCAAACGCCGGCATGGTTAGAAAAATCAACTAATTCAATAAAAACATACTTCAGAGGTGTACGAACTGAATGGGGTAAAATAAGTTGGCCAGAAAAACGTCAGGTAGTTGCTGAGACGGTTTTTGTTGTTGCTATTGTTTTTGTTTTTACCGTTGCAGTTTATTTAATGGATATTATTTTTAAAGGTTTACTCGGACTAATAAAGTAGTTCCTGTATACAAGAATAAAAAGGTGGCTTATGACTGAAAAAGAAAAATCTATGAAAGAGCAGTTAGATGAAGATAAAGCTCAAGAAGCTTTAGAATCAGAAGCTGAAAAAGAAAAAAAAGAAGCTAAGAAAAATCAAAAACGTTGGTATATTGTCCATACCTATTCAGGATATGAAAATAAAGTAAAAGTTAACCTTGAAAAACGTATAGAATATATGAATATGGGAGATAAAATCTTTAGAATTGAAGTTCCTCAAAAAACTGTTACTCAGATGAAAGGTGGCAAAAAACAGGAACGTGAAGAAAAAATCTTCCCTGGATATGTTTTGGTTGAAATGATTATGGATGAAGACAGCTGGTATGTTGTAAGACACACTTCAGGTGTTACGAAATTTGTAGGATCTGCTAAAAAGCCTATTCCTGCAAGAGATAGTGAAATTAAAAAGATTATTAATCGTTCATCATCATCTCAGCAAAAAATTGAGCTTGATGTCAAAGCAGGTGATAAAGTTAGAATTACGTCAGGTCCATTTGCAGACTTTATTGCTGATATTATTGAAGTTTACCCTGACAAATCAAAACTTCGCGCAAATGTTTCAATTTTTGGACGTGAAACTCCGGTTGAATTGGAATACAAGCAAATTAACAAGCTCTAATCAGCCCTTGTTAAATATGTCTACGTACATAGCAAAAATATAAACAAATAAATATTAATAATTAGTACAAAGAATGTGGAAGGACCCTCCCGTAGAAATAGTAAAAACGTGAGACCGTTAGTACCACAAAAGGAGAAAAAAATGGCTAAAAAAGTAGTAGGAAAAATCAAGCTTCAAATCGAAGCAGGAAAAGCAAATCCATCACCACCGGTTGGTCCAGCATTAGGTCAACATGGTGTTAATATCATGGATTTCTGTAAGCAATTCAATGCTAAAACAGAATCTCAAGCTGGATATATTATTCCGGTTGTAATTGATGTTTACGAAGACAGAAGTTTTTCTTTCATAGTAAAATCACCTCCGGCACCAGTTCTTATTAAGAAAGCATTAAACCTTTCAAAAGGTTCAGCAGTCCCTAATAAAGACAAAGTTGGTGAAATTACTCAAGCACAACTTGAAGAAATCGCTAAAATTAAAATGAATGACTTAAATGCAACAACTATGGAAGCTGCAGTAAATATGATTAAAGGTTCTTGCAGAGCTATGGGTGTTACAGTTAAAGAAGGTTAGATGGAAGGATTAAAAGTCCGTTATTACCACGAAAGGAATTTGAAAAATGTCAAAATTAACTAAAAAACAAAAGAAAATGCAGGAAATGTTGGAAGGATTCGTTCAACCGGCTACTGCAGTAGATACAATTAAAAAATTAAAAGAAATTTCTAAAGAAGTTTCAAAATTTAACGAGACAGTAGAATGCCATATGAGATTGGGTATTGATGTTCGTCAAGCAGACCAACAAATCAGATCTACAGTTGTATTACCTGCTGGATTAGGCAAAACTGTTAAAGTTTGTGTAATCGCAAAAGGACCTAAAGCTACAGAAGCTAAAGAAGCTGGAGCTGATTACGCAGGAGCTGAAGAAATTATTGATAAAATTTCTGGCGGCTGGTTTGATTTCGATACATTAATTGCAACACCTGATTGTATGGGTATGTTAGGTAAATTAGGCCGAGTATTAGGACCTAAAGGTTTGATGCCAAACCCAAAAACAGGAACTGTTACAATGGATGTAGCTAAAGCTGTTAAAGATGCTAAAGCTGGTAAAGTTGAATACAGAGCTGACAAACAAGGTATGATTCACTGCCCTGTTGGTAAAATTGAATTCAGTGAAGAAGATTTGCTTAAAAACTATGCAACTCTTGCAGATGCAGTATTGAGAGCAAAACCTGCTTCAGCAAAAGGAACATTTGTTAAGTCAGTTTACCTTTCAACAACAATGGGACCTGGTATTAAATTAGATCCTAAAAACTTTGCAGCTGAAGTAAAAGAACTTATGGCATAAGTTTTGAAATATATAACAAAAAAAGGCATTTCTTTATGGAATGCCTTTTTTTACTTGATATTTAACAATATTTTAAATATAATTGAATTATGGATATTAAAATTATTAAACTAAAAGACTTTGAAATCGGAGCTGATAAGCTTACGATACTTGCCGGACCTTGTGCAGCTGAAAGTCAAGAAATTCTTGATGAGACTGCTGATGGTTTGAAAAAAATAACTGAAAAGTTAGGAATTAATTTTGTATTTAAATCATCTTTTGATAAGGCAAACAGATCTTCTATTCATTCATATAGAGGCCCTGGACTTGATAAAGGTTTAGAAATGCTTCAAGCTGTTAAAGATAAATTTGATTTACCCATTGTAACCGATATTCATACTCCTGATCAAGCTGAGCCTGTTAGCAAAGTTGCTGATATATTACAAATTCCTGCGTTTTTGTGCAGACAAACAGATTTGTTGGTCGCTGCTGCAAGGACTGGTAAAATTGTGAATATAAAAAAAGGGCAATTTTTAGCTCCAGAGCAAATGGGTACGTTAGTTAAAAAAGTTGAAGAAAGCGGTAATGATAAGATATTATTGACAGATAGAGGTTGTTCTTTCGGATACAATAATTTAGTTGTAGATTTTAGAGCTGTACCGATTATGCAAACATTTGGTTATCCTGTTGTATTTGATGCTACACATAGTGTTCAGTTGCCAGGAGCTCAAGGGTCTTGTTCTGGTGGGGATAGACGTTTTGTTCCGACATTAGCAAAGGCTGCCGTAGCAGCAGGTGCAAATGCATTGTTTTTTGAAGTTCATCCTGATCCTGACAAAGCTAAATGTGATGGACCGAATATGTTATCATTAGACAGTGCTGAAAATGTTTTCAAAATATGTAAGGAAATTTTTGAACTTGTAAGAAAATAAAGTTCAATGAGTGATTATAAAACAAGGTATTATGGGAATAAAAATAAAACAATTTATAGCAGGTCAATTAGAAAATAATATGTATTTGGTTATGGATGACATGACAAAAGATGCTGTTCTGATTGATGCTACGGCTTTAGTGCCTGAAATAGTTAATACTATAAAAGAGTTTGGAGCTAGTGTTAAATATATTTTATTAACCCATGGGCATTTTGACCATATTATGGGACTAAATACTTTGAAAAGTACATTAAAAGCTGAGGCTTTAATATGTAATGATGATCTTGTTATTTCAGATAATGTGAATGAATTTACTAATCTTTTGGGATTACCGCAAATTACCCCACCGACTTATGAGAAATTCGTAAAAGATGGGGATGTTATTAATGCAGGTAATATGAAAATTAAAGTAATTCAAACTCCAGGTCATACTCAAGGTGGGGTTTGTTATTTAATTGATGATAATTTATTTTCAGGTGATACATTGTTCCGAGGAAGTGTTGGAAGAACTGATTTATTCGGTGGTGATTTTTCAAAACTTTCTGATAGTATAAAAAATAAACTGTTTAAATTGCCTGATAATATAAAAGTTTTTCCAGGGCATGGACTAATGACTACAATAGGTTACGAAAAAAAATATAATGAAATATTATAAATGTCATAAATTGACAATATGAGGAAATAAAAATGAAAGAACAATTAGAAAAAATATATGCTTGTGCAAAAGAAGATTTATTAAAAGCTTCTTCAATTGAAGACATAGAAGCAATTAGAGCAAAATATTTGAGTCGTAAAGGTGAATTTAATGAGATTAAAAAGAATCTTAAAAATCTATCAGATGAAGATAAAAGAGTTGTGGGTTCTTTAGCAAATGAAATTACTAAAAATTTAGAAGAAGCTTTAAAAGAAAGACATGAAGAGTTCTATAGAAAAGAATTGAACGAAAAGCTTAAAAAAGAAATGATTGATATTACATTGCCAGGACAATACATTCCTCGTGGCAAGGAGCATCTTTTGACATCTACTACGAATGAAATTGTTCAAATATTTCAAAGTTTGGGTTTTTCTGTTGTTCCTCAAGAAAAGTCCCCAGAGGTAGAAACTGAATATTATAATTTTGATGCATTAAACGTTCCAAAAGACCATCCTGCACGAGATGTTCAAGACACTTTTTATACTGAAATTGCAAAAAATGTTGTCTTAAGAAGTCAGACTTCAGGCGCTCAAATTCATGCTATGGAAGGTAAAAATCCTCCGATTAGAGTGATATCTCCAGGTAGAGTTTACAGAAATGAAAATATAAATGCTCGTAAAAATAATTTATTTCATCAAATTGAGGGATTATATGTTGACAAAGACATTACTTTTGGAGATTTAAAAGGAGTATTAAACGAGTTTATAAGAGTTTATTTCGGGACAAGTCGTCCAACTCGTTTTAGAAGCAGCTTTTTCCCGTTTACTGAACCTTCTGCAGAGGTAGATGTTCAATGTATAATGTGTGAAGGTAAAGGTTGCAGAACTTGTTCAGGTACCGGATGGCTTGAAGTTTTGGGATGCGGTATGGTAGACCCTAATGTATTAAAAGGTGTGGGTATTGATCCTGATGTATATTCTGGTTTTGCTTTTGGTATGGGAATTGAAAGACTTGCAATGCTAAAATATGCAGTTGATGATATTAGACTTTTCTTTAACAATGATGAAAGATTCTTAAAACAGTTTTAAAAAAATTGTAATATGAACCTTAAACAAAAAAGTTCAGGATTTCCTGAACTTTTTTATTTGTTTAATATATCTTTAATATAATATGATCCAAATAAAGGCTCTGAAATCGGGAGGCAATAACTAATATTTCCATCTCTCCAAGCTCCAAGAGTCGGGATTCCTCCTTTATTGGCTATTCCTAGTGAAAATACATCTTGGCCTCCTTTATTAGGCCCTTTAAAACCATTTACGTCAAATCCTATTGTTGCGTAATAAGTATTTCCATTCCATGCATATGGGAATACTATAGTTCCATCATTTAGAACAGCAGCAGGATTCTTTTCTTTTATTTGATTATATGCAAAACCGCCGCATCCTGCGGTAGAAGGAAAGTCTTCTGCTTTGTAGTCAGGTACGCATCCATTTTCGTATGCTTTATTTTCACAAAATTTTGATACCTGTAAGTTATCAAGAAAGTATGTGAGCCATAATGCTTTGCAATCAGCTATATGCGAACTTGTCCCTTCGTTATCAGCATTAGTGCATTCAATATTACCCCCTCCCATGTCTTGGATGGATTTATTAAATGCATTAGAAATAGTTGAATAAGTCTTTTTGAATTGATTTCTTATTACCATTTTTTTATACTGAGTCATCAAAACAGGAATTGTTATTGCAGCAACAACGCCAATAATTCCTAAAGTAATTAAAACTTCCGCTAAAGTAAAAGCTCTTTTTCTTCAATAATAGTGATTCATAAAATCACTATTATAACCTATATTTTTGTATTTATCAAGTTCTTCTCTTGAAATGCAGCCATAGCTTAACTTTTCGGGGGAGGGGTGAAAACTTCTTGTGTATTCATTTTCAAACTCCTCTTATTTTCTTAACCATTCGTATTATTTACTATTATAGGTTATTTGTCAATATTATTTAACAACTTTATTTAATCCATGAGGTTTGTCAACGTTTCTGCCTAAATTTTGAGCGATTTCAAGTGCAAGTATTTGAGATATAATCACAAGACAGAATGATTTTATAATTTCATTTTCGCATTTTATATCTATATTAAATTTAGGTTTAATTTTTTCGTTTGTACAGCCAATAATACAAAGAGGAGGATTATAATCTTCTTCTATTTTGTGGAGATTTTTTATTGCAGTGTAATTTAATTCATTAACTGAAATATGAATCATTGCAGGTTTGTTGTTTAAAATAGCAACATGCCCGTGCATAAATTCTCCAAGAATGTTTGAATATACATTAATATATGACGTTTCTTTAATTTTTAGAGAAGCTTCTTTAGCTATTGCATAAGAAATACCATCAGCAGTGATAACTATATTTTTGTATTTTGAAAGGAATTTTGCAATTTCTTTAATTTTATCATGTAGAGTATATGTCTTTTCTATAAATGCAGGTAAAGCCTGAAGCTCATTTAATTGCTGCGTGATATCAATTCCCTGATTTACTGCATATTTTAAAACGAGAAGAGTGCAGCAAAGCATTTGTGCAGTTAAAGATTTTGTTGCAGCAATACTTTTTTCTTCTCCGGCGCAGCAATCAATTTTAAAATCTGATGCTTCCCAAATAGTGGACCCTTTTTTATTAGTTATGCACAGAGTTCTCATCCCCAGTTCTTTAGCTTTTTTAAGAGCTGAATTGGTATCAGATGTTTCACCTGACTGCGTGATGAATACATATAATATGTCATTATCATGAGGAACAGCTGATTTTAAAAGAAATTCACTTGAATAAATAGCTCTTGCTTCCATTTTTGCAATGTTGCCAAATAAATCTGCAGCATACCTTGAGCAATGATAAGAAGAACCACTGGCAACAAAGATAACTTTTTTTATATCTGTTGGAATGTCAAAAAGTATGTAATTGTTGTCATTGATATGTGTATGCAAAAGATTTTCAAGAACATTTGATTGTTCTAAAATTTCTTGTTCCATACTGGATTTTTTATGTTCTGTAAAAAACATTTTTTTTATCCTAGCAATTCTTTTAATATTTCATTAACAGCTTTTGGATTAGCTCTTCCTTTAGTTTCTTTCATAACTTGACCTACAAAGAATCCAAGAAGTTGAACTTTTCCGTTTTTATAAGCATTTACCTGATTTGGATTTGCATCAATAACTTTTTGTGCAATTTCTTTAATAGCTCCAGTGTCTGTTATTTGGCTTAAACCCCTTTTCTCAACTATTTCAGAAGCCTTAGTTCCATCCTTCATCATATCAATAATTATTTGTTTCCCAATGTTGTTTGAAATAGTATTTTTTTCTATTAATGAAATTAATTCTGCCAAATTTTCTGGAATTAATTTTGTGTCATTAATATCTAATTTTTCTTCTTTAAGATATGCTGCAATTTCACCCATTATGAAATTTATGGCAATTTTTGGAGATGCTCCCAATTTTAAAACTTCATCAAAGAAAAGAGCTAATCCCATTTGCTCAACGACAACAGAAGCATCGTATTCGCTTAAGCCAAGACTCATATATCTTTCACGTTTTGCTTGAGGTAACTCAGGCATTTTGGCTCTGATTTCTTCGACCCATTCTCTTGATATTTTTAGAGGCATTAAATCAGGTTCTGGAAAATATCTGTAATCATGAGCATCTTCTTTGCCTCTCATAGAGCGTGTTTCTCTTGAGTTGTCGTCCCATAATCTTGTTTCTTGAACGACTTTCCCACCTTCTTCTACAATTTCAATTTGTCTGTCAATTTCATATTCAATAGCTCTTTGCAGCGCTGAAAAACTGTTTACGTTTTTAATTTCAGCACGAGTTCCAAATTCTTTTGAACCTTTAGGCATAATAGAAATGTTCGCATCACATCTCATTGAACCTTCTTCTAAGTTTCCGTCGCAAACTCCTATATAGCGAACGATATTTCTCAATTCTTCCATATAGTTTCTAGCCTCTTCAGAAGATCTCATATCCGGTTCTGAAACAATTTCTAATAATGGTGTGCCTGCTCTGTTTAAATCAACTAAGGAGTACGAAGATCCTGCAAGTCCATCTGCACCAGCGTGTACAAGTTTTCCTGCATCTTCTTCTAAGTGTGCACGCGTAATTCCTATTCTTTTACCTTTTACATCAAGATATCCATTTACACAGATAGGCTCATCATATTGAGATATCTGATATCCTTTTGGTAAATCAGGATAAAAATATTGTTTTCTGTCAAATTTACAACGTTCAGGAATTTCACAGTTCAAAGCCAAACCTGTTAAAATCCCCATATTGACTGCTTCTTTATTTAAAACTGGTAGAACTCCAGGCATTCCCAAAGTAATAGGGCTTGTCTCAGAGTTTGGCTCTTTACCAAATTCACATCCGTCCGGTGCAAATATCTTTGATTTTGTTTTTAATTGTGCGTGAACTTCTAAGCCTATAACGACTTCATATTTATCTCTTAAATCTTCCATTTTATCTCCTTATTTATGGCACTATTTTACCATAAACATTTTCATCAAATCAATTAGTGTTTTATGCATTTTTACATTATGAACGCGTATAAAATCAACTTTATGCTCTGCAGCTATAGCATTTAATGCTGTGGTGTAAATATCTTTGGTTAAATTATCCTTGTCTTGCATATCAAGCATGCTTTTTCTTGAAATCCCCAGCATAATTGGGCAATTAAGACTTTTAAATTCTTCTATTCTTTTAAGAATTTCAAAATTATGTTTTTTAGTTTTTCCAAAACCTATACCTGGGTCAATAATAATATTTTCAATGCCTTTCGATTGAGCAAAAACTATTTTTTTATGCAAATTTAAGAAAATTTCTTCTATAACATCATTATAAATAGGATTTTCTTGCATATTTTCAGGTATTCCTTTTGAGTGTTGAATTATTATTGGGGTGTTATATTTTGCAATTATGTCCGGCATTTTTTCATCATAATCGAAGCCTGAAACATCATTGATAATTTTTGCTCCGCTTTTGATGCATTCTTCTGCAACGATGGAACTTCTTGTATCAATACTTATAGGTATTTTATCTTTTGCAAAGTCAATAATTGGTAACAATTTTTTTAATTGATCTGTATCTGATATTGGAGAGGAATAAGGTTTTGTTGATTCAGCTCCTATATCTATAATATCTGCTCCATCTTTTATCATTTCTAAAAGATGTTCTTTAGCTTTTTCAAAATCATTATATAATCCGCCGTCAGAAAAAGAATTTTCTGTGAGATTTAATATTCCGACAATTTTTGTTAAAGAATCTTCTTTGTTTGATTTGAGTAATAATTCTCCTAATTTTTTTAGGCTAAAAGGTTGAAATTGAAGCTTATCTGCAATTTTTTTTATTTGCGTAATACTGCCTCCAAGTATGCAGTTAGAATTTTCAATTCCCCCCGTAATAACTTCTCTGTGTGTTGCACAGTCAGCTCCTACAGAAAGAGCTGTTTGTTTAAGAATGTTTGCTTGTGCAGGAGTTAGGGAATATATTTTAATCGTTTTGTAATTAAATTTGTCAGAAGCTCTGTGAATATAGGATTTATCGAATCCTATATTCTTTAATTCTTCGTTGATATTACAATTTTTTAATTCTCTTAAAATAAAATCGTGCATAAGTTTAGCTTAGCACGATTTTATGTATTTAACAACTTAGATTTTATTTAAATATGTAATTTATTTTCAATAGTTTCTGTTGTAACTTTAGCTATATCAGATATTCCGGAGATTAAAGTTATAAGTCCGAAAGTATATCCCATTACTCCAGCTCCTGCTCTGAATAATTTATTTTCTACCAATGGTCTTATAAGTTTCATTGATTTAAATTTTGTACTCCAATTTAAAATTGCATTTTTAGCCCATTTAGCATTAGAAGTAACTTTTGCGAACAAACCTTTTGATTGTTTTGCTACACTTGTTGCAGTTTTAGTTGTTTCTGTAAATCCTTTCATTCCTTTAGAAACTTTTGAAGCTGAATCAAACATTGCAAAACCTGATTTCATAGCTTTTGTTCTTGCTGCAGTCGTTGTTGCAGCTATAGCTCCACCACCTGTTACAACTTTTTTTTCGGTATTATTATCGCTGTTTCTTTTTGGAAATGTTTGATTAAAAGAATTTGTTGAAGCAATATATTGCATTATAATTCTCCTGCTTCTGATTTGTCTTTTATGCTTTGTGCACTTGCTGCAAGTCCGCTTGATACTCCTATTGTATTAACAGTCGCTTTTTCGTATTTTTCATTTGGAATATTTTTGAATTTCCCAACAATCTTATTTGTACATCCCTTTAAGAATGTATATGCAACTTTAACTTTTTCGGAAACGTAGTTTATAGCGTTAACAATTTTTTTGCCAATTTTATTTTCTGCAAATTTATTATATTGTTTTTTAAATGCATCTACACATACTTGATATGGATTGGATTCTACAATAGCTTGTTTGATTTTAGAAGAAACTCTTTTTATTGTACTAAATCCTGATTTTATTTGTTTTTTTAATGATGTTGCAGGAGCTGACTTGTATAATTTAGCACATCCTTGGATGGTTTTTCTTGCTCCCCATCCGCCAGCCATTCCTCCAAGTAGACCAGTCGTAATTATAGCGCCGCCTTTAACAAATTTTTCTGCGGGTTTTAACATTTTAAAATCTCCGCTATCGAGCATATCTTCAAATTCTTTCTTTTGATTAAGTAATTCGTTTCGAGTTTTATTATATTCTATTTCTTCTTGATCTAGGTCAGAATTATCTGCTCTAAATGAAGGACCATAATTGTTAGAAATCTTTGGTTGAATCATTAACATAACATTTCTCCATTTCAATACATTTTAGTATTACCGAAAAAACGTGAAAAATTTTTTTTGCTACACAATTTAAAATTTTTAAAAAAATGTTACAATTTTTCTCACATTATCTCATATTATTAGTTGTTTGTAAATATTTAATTCCTTGATATGAAGATCTATTAATGAATTCTTTATCAATTTTATTAAGACAATCAAATTTTTTACTGAGCCATAGAGGTGCAATTAGTTCTGAACTTAGTCCATTGCCTGCGAGTCTATGAATTGTGGTTGTTTGAGGCAAATATTCAAGAAAATCACAAACTGTTTGCACATATTCATCCTCACTCATAAAAGAAATTCCACCGTCTTTGTATATTTGTGCAAGTTTTGTATTTTCAAGAGCACAAAGCATATGAATTTTTACCCCATCAACATCAAGTTCTGCTAATTTTTGTGCTGTCTGCATGATTTCATCATGTGTTTCCCAAAGCCCGAAAATCACATGAACACATACATTTATACCTGCTGATTTCGTTTTTTCATACGCTCTTAAAAAACAATAAAAATCGTGTCCTCGATTAATTTTTTGCAATGTTTTGTTATGAATTGATTGAAGTCCATACTCAATCCATGTGTAGTAATCTTTTTTATATGAGGATATGAGTTTAATTTTTTCATCATCAATGCAATCAGGTCTTGTGCCTATTGAAATACCAACAATATCAGGATGCTTAAGAGCTGAATTATAAATTTTTTCAAGCTCTTTTACAGGTTTATATGTATTTGAGTATGCTTGAAAATATGACATAAATTTTTGAGCTTTAAATCTGTTTTTTAAATTTTCAGCCCCTATATTTACTTGTTCTGATATTGATAATTTATTAGAATGGGCTTGGGAAAAACTTCCTCCATCATCACAAAAAATACAACCTCCAGTAGAAATTGTACCATCTCTGTTTGGACATGAAAAACCGGCATCAAGAGTTATTTTATATACCTTAACGCCGAATTTATTTTTTAAATGAGCGCTGAATTGGTTATAGCGCTTATCAGTATTATTAAACATAATTATGAATTTTTGTTTTCTTCTTCGTCATAAATTGGGTAAACATAATGTTCACCGCAATTAGGACATACAACTTCTTGTTGTTTCCCATCTTCTAATTTTGCTACTTCAAATAATGTTTTGCATCCTGATTGAACACATCTTATTGCCCAACTTGGTCTTATTAATCTGGCCATATTGATTCCCTCTTGTTTTTCTTTAATAACAGGATTATTTTATCATTTTAACTATTTTTGTGCAAGTCTGTTAATATTAATTGGGTGTATAATTTATTTTTTGTTATTGTCGGTTAAAATATTTTTGAATTTGAAAGGATAAATATTATGAAAAAATTATTAATATTCTTTTCTATAACAATTGTTGCATTGCTGGCTTTTTTTGATGCAAAAGATAGAATTGCTGAGTTAAATAAAGTTGCCGCAAATACCCCATCTCAGGTCGAAATGCGTCAAATGATTAATGAAACAGAATCTTCAATGCCTAAGAATAAAAATAATTTTGACTATAAAAGAAATAATAACGGAAATGTTGACAATTTGCATAAAAAGATGATTGATGATAATAAAGATGCCCAAGACAAGTATAAAGATAATAAAAAGCAACAAGGTAAGTAATGTAATAATTTCTTAAATACCGTATATCATTTCTCCGAAAAATTCTTCATCATCTTTATTTAGTTTCTTTTTTTCTTGTGGGTTTTGAGGTATTGTTTTATCAAATCTTAAAGCTCCGCCATCGTTGTTTTCTATTTTTGTTTCTATTGTTCTTACAGATTTTGGGAAAAATCTCAAAATAATGTTTTCAGATGCACTTTTAGCTATTACTGATTTTGTGTACAATTCTATTTTCGTTAATTGTTCAGCTGCTTGTGCATAATTTTTTGCGTAAAATAAGTTTTCGTTATCCCCAATTTTTGTAGAATAGTTATTGCTCCACATTATTAAATTGCTAGAGCTGTCTATCAATACTAATGATGTCTCTAATCTGTAAGGGTAAGAAATATCAAACAATGTACAGATTTCTAAAATTTCCCATATATTTCTTTTGGGAGAATTTGCATTTGTAGTTACATTACTTGATACCAACAACGTATAATTACAGTTAAATTTTTGTTCAATTGTTTTTAATGAATCATAATCAATTTTATTTGTTTTTTTATATATTTTCAAAGAATTATTGGTTGTTTGTTTAAGTTGTGGATTAATATCTAGTTCTGCTCGAATATTTTTTAATTCCGGAGAATGTATTTTCCCGTTTGAAGAATTAAAATCATTTATAATATAGTTAGCTACAATGTCAGAAATATCATCAAAATTGTAATAATTTTCTTTTCGTTCGGTAATATTTACTGGTATAACAAGCACATCAAATGTTTCTGCTTTTGCTGGTGATATTAAAAATGCAAAAATACCGATTATTGTAAAAATTATTTTCATAAGAATATTATATCATAATATCCTTTATCTAAACGATTATATTTTTTGAAATATATAATAAAATGTCAATATGAATTACGAAGAAATGATAAAATTAGCAGAGTCAGCATCTAAAAATGCTTATGTACCATATTCAAAGTTCCCTGTTGGTGCTTGTGTTTTAACTGATGATGGAAATATATTTACAGGATGTAATTTCGAAAATTCAAGTTTTGGCATGACTATTTGTGCGGAAAGGAACGCTATTGGTTCTGCAATTGCTGCAGGAGAAAGAAAAGTAAAAGCTATAGCGATATTTTCTCCTAATATGTATAATTGTACTCCATGCGGAGCATGCAGACAAGTTATAAGTGAATTTCGCTCTGATAGTGGTGTAGATATTATTACTAAATTAGAAGATGGAATAAAAATTTATACTCTTGATGAACTTTTACCTGAAAGTTTTGTTTTATAGATTTTTTTAATATGTATTTGTTTGAATTAATAGTGAAATATATTATAGGGAAAAAATATAAAAAAGCAGAATCTTTTGATCCATTTAAACAAGATGATATTGAGGATTCATCTGATGATTGTGAACATGTTTTCCTTCCTTTAGACAGTTCAGGAGATATTTTTGCTTGTTCTAAGTGTGGTTTAGTCAAGAAAAAAGAAGAATTAAAAGATATAAATATATTCAAGCAAAATACAAGAAAATAATTTATTATTTTTTGCTTAGCATCATTTTAGAAAGCATATTTTTTGCAGCTTGTAATTGTGCATCATTGTTGTTTTTTACATCTTTAATGCTAAATTCAACTTTTACATCGGGAGTTATCCCTTTTTTATTAATATCGGTGCCTTTAGGGGTTAAATATTTTGCCACTGTTAAATTAAGCCCTGTTTCATTTGGCATAGGTATAATTTTTTGAACCATACCTTTACCATAAGTTTTAGTGCCGAGCAATTTAGCTTTTTTGTAATCTTTTAATGCTCCTGATAAAATTTCACTGGCACTTGCAGAATTGCCGTCAACTAATACTATTGTTGGTTTTGTTATTTTAAATTCAGTATCTTGAGCATTAATATCGTATTTATAACCATTTCTTCCTACTATGCTCACAAGATTGCCTTCAGGTATAAACAGGTTTGCAATAAATATTGCATTGGGTAAAAGCCCTCCAGTATTTCCTCTTAGATCAAGGATTAATCCTGTTGTGTTTTTTGTTTTTTCTAATGCTTCTAAAAATTCATTAGGAGTAGTAGAGCCTATGAAACTTGTAATTTGGATGTAACCTATATTTTTATCAATTACTGAGCTTTTTACAGTTTTTATTTTAATTTCTTTGCGCATTACTCTTTTGGTTAATTTATCATTATTGCGCATAATTGTAATATTTACAAAACTGTTTTCAGGCCCTCTTACAAGATTTGCTACTTCAGATAGAGATAATCCGTTTACATCTTTCCCATCTATTGATAATATTATGTCTTTAGGTAAAAGGTTTGCAAACTGTGCAGGGGTCCCGTCCATAACATTAACTATATATATTTTGCCAGCAAGAGATGTGATATTTACTCCTATACCAGTGATTTTGGAATTAATTGAATTATTCTGCTCCGAGTATTCAGATTTTGACATAAATCTTGAATATGGATCATTCAAGCTGGCTAGCATTGTATCAATTGCAACTTTTGCATCATCATCGGTTTTTATTTTTCCATGATAATGTTCTTTCCATCTGCTCCATGATTGAGTATTTAATTCTGCATCATAATAATTATCTCTTATAAGTTTCCAAGTATTATCAAAAAGTTTTTGAGAAGAAACATGATCATGGTCAATCATATCAGGCATTTCTGATATATCGTAATTGTTTTGCTGCATTACGAATTTATTAAGTACCAAAAGTGTTAATATGATAAATGAAAAGATTATTATTCTACTTTTTTTCATACGAATATTTAACATCAATAAATTTATATAATCAATATACTTTAAGAGTAGATAAAGCGATAAAATTTCTGATCAAAAAAATAACCGATAAAATTTTTTATCGGTTATTTTTTGTTTTATAAATCTTCAAATCCTGGAGATGTTGATGGAAGGTTTTTGTAACCTTCATTAGACATTACAGTCTTTTTTATATATTTATTTGAATAATTCCCTCTTTCAAATAATTTTTTTAGCATATTTTCTCTTACTACAAGAGGATGTAGTTCATCATTACTTTCAGGATAAAGCTTCAAAATCTCGTACCAAACAGAAGCTTCCATAGTCCAAGCGTATGTTTCTTCCGCTAAAGAATTAAATTCATCTTGATGTAGTGCTTCATGGGACAGTAATGCAGCTAAAGCCCCTGGAGGAGCATCTTTATGTTTTGGGTTTATAAATATAAACAATTGTTTGTTTTTCTTCCAGCCTACAGCATCAAATTCTGAATAATCAGGATTTATTGTCCCTAAATCTCTAAATTCTATTTTGACCGGTCTGCCTGAAAGATTATTACCCAATATTGCATTTCTTGAAAATTCTCCGTTTGTACCTTTTAGCATATCTAAAGCGACATAAATCACTTCTTCTTTACCTGTTTGCTTGTACATAGGGGTTATCTGTTTAATATATTGAGCAGTATATTTAACAGGATAAGTTTTTGGCATTTCTTGAGGTGTTTCACTTTTTTCTGCAGAAAAGGCTGGTATTTGCATTGTAAATATTAATGCAGTAATAAATATTAAGTTTTTTATTTTGCAATTTTCCACTATTCCTAATCCTCTCCCTAAAATCTTACAAAAACTACATTGGTAGTAGATAATAATATTATAATTATTTTATAATTAAGGTCAAATTTTATTTGACCTTTCTGTACAAAGAAGCTATTTCTTTGTATAAAATTCTATATTCTGTTTTTTCAGAAATGCTTTCAGCCTCTTTTATATATTCAAGAGCTGATTTATAATCTTGTTTTTCTTTGTATATTTCGCTCATTTTTGCATAATATTCCGGATTATTTATGTCATACATGATTGCTCGTTTCATGCATTCTATTGCTTCGTCATAGTCTTTTTCAAAAAATCTTACTAGAGCTAGATAATAATAACCAGGAGCAAAATTCATATCCAAACTAATAGACTGTTGTGCATAATATTTTGTTTTTTCAAAATTATTTTTTAAATAATATGCTTTTGCTGCTAAAGTATATGCAATTATGTAGTTTTCGTTAGATTTCAGAACTTTTTCAATAATATCGATAGCTTTATCGAATTGTTTTTTCTCAATGTAAACTTCTGCCAGTTTGCATTGGTAGTTTAAGCTGTCAGGATTTTTATTAATAACTTCCTGCAAAATGGCTTCAGCTTTTTCATATAATCCTAATTCTTTATAGACCTTAGAAATCGCAATAAGTGTAAATATATCATTATTTCCGTTTTTTATATTCGTTTCTAACTCATTTTTTGCTCCTAAAAAATCTTTATTTTCGAATTTTAAAAGAGCATTTATTACATGCGCAGGGCCATATTCAGGATTATGTTCAAGTATGTAGTCTATTTCTTTTTTAGCTTTTTCAAAGTCTTTTTCTTCATAATAAAGATAAGCCAAAGAATATCTGTATCCAACTACATCAGGAGCTATACATATTGCATTTAAATAACATTTTTTTGCTTCATTGAACCATCCGTTGTAAAAATATGCATTAGCTAAATTGTAAAAATATGTGTGGTTTTGTTTATCTGAATTTGAAGCTTTTGAAAAATATTTTATAGCATCTGTAAACTTCATTTCTTCAAGTGCAAATAGACCTAAGTAATTTAGCACTTCAGGGTTTTCTGTTGTTTTAGGAAAAGTTAAAAATATATTTTTAGATTTTTCAAAATCATCTTCATCAAAATAAATTTTACCTAACAAGACCAGTGCAGCTTCATTTTCCGGATTCAAATTTAGAGCTTTTTCAAGTTTCTCTTTTGCTTTGTCAAATTGCTTGTTGTCATAAAAAGCTTTAGCTATGCCGTAAAGTACTTTGGTATCTGCCCATTTAGAACTTTCAAGCTCGGAAATCTTATTTAAATCTCCTTGTTTAGCAAGAATTTCAATGACATTAAATAAGTTTTCCGAATTATTTTGATTATCAAAAACTTTCATAGCATACTCATATGCTTTTTGAAATTCATTTGTATATATATAAATTTTTTCAATTATTTTTAAAGCATCTAAGTGATCTGAATCTTTTTCCAGAACTTTGTTTAAATAATGGGTTGCTCTAGGAAAATTCTTTAAAAGGAAATATAACTCTCCAAGTTGAAAAAGAATTTCAACATTATCATTTTCTAACTCTAAAGCTTTATAAAGCATTTCAATAGCTTGTTTATAACATTTTTGTTCTTTTAATTCAAAAGCTTGCTTTATATATTCTAAAACTTCAGTATTTTGCATTTATGCCCCATATTTATTTCTTATTTTTTTTGTGTTTTGCTTTCTTCTTATTTTTAATTTTTTTCTGATTTTGTTGCTGATTGTTATTTATCAAAATAAGTACTTCATCTTCTCCTGCCATTTTTAGGTTATTTCTTGCGATACCTTCAAGACTAGACATAGAAGAGAACAATTTTATATCTTGTTTTAATTCTTGGTTTTGGGTTTCTGCTTCATCTCGAATTTTTGACAATGTTGATATTTTTGCTCTATAAGATATTGTTTTGGAAATATTAAGAATAGCCCCAAAACCTATTTGAATAAGGCAAAATAAAAGAACAAGCGTTAAAAATGAATAGTAAAAACCTGTTTTGTTTTTAGTTTTTTTTACAGGTTTTTCAATATTTTTTTTATCTGTATTTTCTTGTTCAATATTTTCAGACATAAAACCTCACAATAAAATTATAAACAAAATAAAGTATTATAACAATAATATTAGAATAAATTTACAATTTAAATTTTGTAGAAAAATTCAGTTCTGATTTTGTTGTAACGTTGTCTGCATATATTGTATGCTTAGCTCCGACTTCAAGAATCCATCTGTCTTTATCTTTTTTTGCGAGAGGATTTATAGAAAATATAATAGAGCCTGATTTTCTGTTTCTTGTTATGTCAGCCTTGTATTCGTTTTTTATGGACATATAGTTATTAAGTTTTAATTCTGGAGCGATTGATATTGTGTCGTAAAATTGGTTATATGTACTATTTAGATTTTTTTTGTATGATGAGCTTAATGCAAATTTATTTTTTTCGTATTTGGTAAATAATCCAGTTTCTGATTCAAGCATTGCTATATTATCCACTTCATTTCCATATAAAGCTCCAAATGTAAAATCTCCCATTTTTTCAGATGTATTAACTGATTTAGGTGCAATATGGTATTCAGTATCTGCGTATTTATCTATAGTTTTGCTGCTATTAATTGCGGATGATAAATTTAAACCTTCAGAAGCTGTTATTTTTTGTGGAACTTTTAAGTTGAGAACAAACTCGTTATTATCATCTTTTAAATAAATCGCTTCAGAGTCTTCTATATATTCAGCATATCCTTTTAATACAGTTGCTCCCAGTACTGTATTATCATCAGGGGCAGGTTCTTGTTTCATATCAAGCAGGATTTCTTCTTCACTTTTTTCATATTCTTTAGTATCGTTATTGATATATTTTTCGGGAGTTTCTTTTATTTGTCCGGATTGTGAATTATCAGAATCTTCTTCAGGAATAGTGTATATAAAAATATTAGGTAATTTATTTTCCCCTCCTGATATTGGTTCCATTCTTTGTTTAGAACAAAGAGCAGGAGTTTGAATAAGTATTAAGGTTAAGAATATAGCTACATACTTTTTCATATAAACATTTTAAATCTAAACACTATATAGTCAAATCCGCTAAAAAAAGTATTTAACTTGAAATTAAACTTTTAGCGTGCTATTTTATATATGCGAAATTATAAGTAGAATCGAGGATTAAAATGACAGAAGTAAGAGTCAGAATTGCACCGTCTCCGAGCGGAAATTTACATATTGGAACTGCAAGAACTGCGTTATTTAACTATCTTTTTGCAAAAAAGAATAATGGAAAATTTGTTTTAAGAATTGAAGACACAGATGCTGAAAGAACAAGCCAAGCATATATTGATAATATATTTGACAGCTTGAAGGCATTAGGACTTAATTGGGATGAAGGGCCGGATGTTGGAGGACCTTATGGACCTTATACGCAATCTGAAAGATTTGATATTTATCCTAAATATGTTCAAGAATTATTAGATAAAGGTTTTGCATATGAGTGTTTTTGTACTCCTGAAGAATTGGAGGAAGAAAAAGAACAAGCTCGTTTAAATAAAAAACCTTATGTGTATACGAAAAAATGTTTGAATTTATCAGAAGAAGAAAAAGCAAAACTAAAAGCAGAAGGTAGAAAGCCTGCTATAAGATTTAATATCGCAAAAGCGCAAAAGGCTTTTCATGAGTCTTCAATGTTGACATTTAACGATATGGTTAAAGGAGAGTTGCATGTTGACACTGATTTATTGGGCGATTTTGTAATAATGAAATCAAATGGATCTCCAACATACAATTTTGCTGTAGTTATAGATGATATGTTAATGAAGATTTCTCACGTAATTAGAGGAGAGGATCATATTTCAAATACATTCAAACAAATTTTGATATTTGAAGCATTAGGGGCAGAAGTTCCAAAATTTGGACATTTAGGTATGATTTTGGCCCCAGATAGAAGCAAGTTATCAAAACGTCATGGAGCAACTGCTGTTTCTGAATTTGTTGAAAAAGGCTATTTGACAGATGCGTTGATTAACTTTGTTGCATTATTAGGCTGGTCTCCTTCTGATGGAGAAGAAATTAAAACAGTTGATGAAATTGCAAAAGATTTCAGAATAGATGAAATCTCTTCTTCTAATTCAATCTTTGAATATGACAAGTTAAATTGGATGAATAGTCATTATATCAAAATGCTTTCAATAGATGAATTAAAGGAAAAACTGAAACCATATTTGACAAAGTATAATTTGAATGAACTGACAGATGCTCAATACACACGTATGGTTGAAGTAACATATGAACCTTTGACATTGTTATCAGATATTACAGATGCCGTTCCATATTTCTTTGGAGAGAATGTTGAATATGATGATAAAGCAAAAGAGACTTTATCAAGTGAAGTTTCTCAAGATGTTTTGAAAACATTTATGGAACAAGCAAAAGATTGGGAATGGACTGAAGAAAATCTGCATGAAAAACTTGAAGCTTTCAGAGCATTCTATAAAGAAAAAGGTGTAAAACCAAAAGTTACAATGTGGGCTATCAGAGCAGCTGTTACAGGCAGAACTTGTGGTGCAGATATGACTGCAATTTTAGCTATAATTGGTAAAGATAAAACCTTTAGACGTGTTGAAAATGCTATGAAATTAGCTGTATAAGTTATAAAGATACTATATTATATAATGAGTCTGATATAAAAATCAGACTCATTATTGTTTTTTAATATATGTTTATAAAATTGTTATATTAGTTAAAGAAAAATTTTTTTGTGCCGTACAAATATTTGTACTTTTACTAATGGCTGGGGATTATATATGGTTGATATTTACATTACTTCTGATGAGATTAAAAAGTATATTTTTATGATTGTTTTATTTAATGCAGTATTTCCTAAATTACTTGAACAAAGCGGTGTTATGATAAATATTTTTGATTCCGGTGATTCTGGCAATATCGAAAGACTTCCTTACGAAAATTTTATAGATATTTATGACCATTACGGATTAAATAATATTGCACAATAAATTTGTGTTAAAATTGTAATATGGAAGAATTTACACATTTTACGGTTATGAAAAATGAGGCTGTCGATGCACTGGAATGCCAAAATGGTAAAATTTATGTTGATTGTACTCTTGGCGGGGGCGGTCATAGCGGATTAATTTTGAGTCGTATTCAGCCTGATGGGCGCTTAATTGCTTTTGATGTCGACGAAGATGCGATTAGAGCATCTTCTGAGAGGTTAAAAGGTTACGACAACTTAACAATTGTAAAAGATTCATATACAAATATTAAAAAAGTGTTACATAGTTTGGGTATAGAAAAAATTACCGGAGGTGTATTATTTGATTTGGGTGCATCATATCACCAGTTTCACAAAGGGGAAAGAGGTTTTTCATTCTCCAAAGAAGCTCCTCTTGATATGCGTTTTAACCAAGATGCTGAATTCTCAGCATATGATGTTGTAAATACATACAATGAGGCTGATTTAGTAAGGATTTTTTCTGAATATGGAGAGGAAAGATTTTCAAAAAGAATTGCAAAGAAAATTGTTGAAACAAGAAAGCTCAAAAAGCTTGAGACAACTACTGAATTAGCTGAATTAATTGTGAATTGTACTCCTCATATAAAATCATCTATACATCCTGCTACGAGAGTGTTTCAGGCAATCAGAATAGAAGTAAATAAAGAGTTAACAAATGTAAAAAATACTCTGAATGATGTGTTGGATTTGTTGGACTTTGGTGCTATAATAAGTGTAATAAGTTTTCATTCTCTAGAAGATAGGTTAGTGAAAAACTTGTTCAGGTATCATTCGCAAAGGTGCCACTGTGATAAATATCAAATGATATGTCATTGTCCGCCACCAATATTGGAACTTGTTAATAAAAAACCGATAGTTGCGAGTGATGAGGAGATATCACAAAATCCGCCTTCAAGGAGCGCGAAACTCAGAATAGCTAGATGTATTAGGCGCTAAGATAAAAGGCAAGGGATAAAAATACAGTTGGGGTAGAAAATTGAATACAGCACGAGTAAGAACATCTGAAATTTTATTACAACAAGAAAATTATTATTCTGACAGAGATTATGTCCAAAACCCCTTAAAAGAAGAAAATCAAGTAATAGAAGGATATTTTCAAAAGGAGATATCACAAAAGGCAATGGCAATAAGAAAAGTAAATAAAACTTTATGTGGATTATTAGGTATAGCTGTTATTGTTGCTTTTATCAGTTATTATTTTTCTATGTCAAATGAATTGGTTTTGAATAAGCTGAGTCGTCAGATATCTTCTTTGAATGAAGAAAATGCTGAATTGCAAAATAATTTAGACAGGTTAAAATCTTTTAATAATGTTGATAGCAAGATGATGCAATATAACATGCTCCAAAAGGCTGCAAAAGTAATAGAGGTTCCAGCTGTAGTATCCAAAGCACCTGTGGAGCAAAAAACTGACATGACAGCTTCATTTAATTGGTCTGTCGGTTATTAACCAAAGATTATAGTAAAAAAAAGAACTAAATTTTATTTAGTTCTTTTTTTTATATTTAATTAAAAAATAAGTAGTAAAATTAAACAAAAGTTTGATTTATCCCATACTAAAGTATGAATTTTTGTAAAAATTATTAAAGTTTTTTTTATGTCATGCCGTATATATTTTTGAAGGCATGTATGTAAGGAAAATTTAATGAAAAAAGAAGAGAATAAAAATGGAGTGTCCCTTTTTTCTCAATCGGATTATTTGATAGATAAAGATCCTATTGAGGAGATTTTTGCGCTTAATTTAGGAGATTTTGTTGCAGAAAATCTTATTTCAGAAGATTTAGCAAGAAAGATTGGGGCAAGTGTAAAAGATAAAAAAGCTGGTTTGATAAAGCAGTTAAAAGAATTAATCTCTATTTATTCACTTCAAAATACTTTGTGTGTTTTGAGTTTTGATAATAATGAAAAACAGGCAATTTTTACTTCAATAGCCCAGTCTATACAAAAAATGCTTGACATAGATTCATGTGATATTTATATCGAAAAATCAGGAGAGTTGGAGTTAATTGGGGCGACTAGTTCTAAAGCTTCAAAAAAATATTTGATAGATGAAAAATCTCCGATTGGCAAAGCTTTTTTGAGTAGAGAAATTATTTTTGAAAATGTTATTGCAGTTCCGATGCATTGTAATATTAGGTCTGTCGGGGTTATTGTTATAAATGATAATTCTATAAAAAAAGAGTATATTGATCTGGTAGAAAGTATAGGGACTCTTTTTGCAACTTCATTAACATTACAGGATAATATTGATGACGCAAATAAATTAATATCTGATGAAAGTGCATCTGTTGCAGATTTACAGCATATGAGAGCAGAATTAACAGCATTAATTGGAGATTTATGTGATTATCAACAAGCTTTTGTGGAATATTTAGCAAATGCGGTTGATAAAAAAGGTCAATATACAGTTTCTCATTCGAAAAATACTGCAAAACTTGCAAAACTTATATGTAAACAATTAGGATTGAATGAAAAGACAACCGATTTAATATATTATTCCGGATTGTTATTAAATATTGGAAAGATTGCATTACCTGAAAAAATGTTTGCAACAAACGGAAAACTTTCTAAAGAAGAATTAAATAAAATTCAGGAGCATTCAAACTTAGGTGTACATTTATTAATGAAAATCAACTTCTTGTCAGAAGTTGTACCTTACATAACTTATCAGAAAGAAAGATATGACGGTTCAGGATGCCCTGAAGGTCTTAAAGGACAATCAATACCTTTCGGGTCAAGAATTGTTGCGGTAGCAGATGCTTATTGCGCAATGACATCAGACAGACCATATAGAAAAGCAATGTCAGTAAATGATGCAATAAAAGTTATAAAATCCGAAGCTGGTTCAAAATGGGATCCTGTTGTGGTTGAAGCTTTGATAAATGTAGTAAAATAATTATAAGCAAGCCACCTATTATAAGGTGGCTTTAATGTAGATTATTGAATAATACTAAACGTTACTATATTGTCAATTGATATATTTAGCCAATCGTATTTAAAACACATATAATCGTTACAGTCGCATTTATCTTTATTGCAATTGCAATAATCCGAAAGTCTGCAAATTAATGCATTTTCTAATGTAATAAAATCATCATGGCATTCTTCGCATTTTCCTTCCGGCATAAAAATGTTTCCGTCAATTTTTAAATTTTGGGTAAAAATTGAAATTTTATTAGAGCCGCTTTCTTCTACAATTTTTCCTATTGATTTTAATAAATGTTTTGTCATAAAAACTCCTGTATTTTATTTGTATAAATACAGTAAAACAAATTATTTTTTTATAAATTCTCTAATAGGGCTAGTTTAAAGTTTTAAATTTTCACCGGATAATCTTTTTTAATTTGCCATCCGTCCTGTTGTATTAAAGCTCCGCAAACCATTCCATTTTTACATTTTTCTTTTAGCTCATCTCTTGAATCAGTAGAACCTAGCCAAGTAAATTTTCCTGTACTAGATATTATTTCTGCAACAAATGTATCTTTGCCAAATACATTAGGAGGATGTTTCCCATTTACATCAATGTATAAAAGAATATTTGTACTTATACCCCCATTTGCTGTAGAGGAGTTCATATAAACAAATATAGTCATCCCATTTGCAAATTCGATTACATAATGTTCTTTGCTTAAAAAGTTTAAATTGTTGCTATTAATACTTCCATCAGGTGCATGATATACGTCATACCCAGCTTTTGACATTGACATATACCCGCTTCTGTTAACATCTTTTAGGTATGGTAAGAAATATTTTTCAGTTAAATCAATTATTAATTTTTTTCTGTTTTGGTCTGATACATCAGAGCCATATACCTGACTGAATTCCCAAGTATTAGGATCACCATATTCTGCTATTGCAAAATTCAACATTTGAGAGATTGTGCTTTGTGCAACTTTTAGTCTTGTTTCTATAACTTTTTTCTTGTGATTAGAAATTAATGTTGGAATAGTCATTGCAGCAACAACGCCTATTATCCCCAAAGTAATTAAAACTTCCGCTAGTGTAAAAGCTCTTTTTCTTCCATAATAGTGATTCATAACATAACTATTATAACTTATATTTTTGTATATATCAAGCTCTTTTCTTGAAACGTAGTCATGGTTTAGCTTTTCGGGGGGGGGCTGAAAGCTTCTTGTGTATTCATTTTCAAACTCCTCTTATTTCTTAACCATGCTTATTATTTACTATTTTTGTTTTTTTGTCAATATAAATTATATAAAATAAAGTAAAGAATTTTGTTTTTTTAATATGTTTGTGTTACAATATTTTCAAGGGATTAGACTAACTAAGGGGAGAATATAAATAATATGGCTGATGGAATAACAGAAGTAACTAATGAAAATAATACACAAGCTCAACCTGCTGAAAAAATTGAAGTTAATGAACTTCCGGATAACGATGAAGCAATTGAAACAAAGACTTCTCAATCATATGACGCCAGCAATATTCGAGTTTTGGAAGGTCTAGAGGCAGTAAGGATGCGTCCCGGCATGTATATTGGATCTACTTCTCAAAGAGGTTTGCATCATTGTATATATGAAATTGTAGATAACTCAATTGATGAATCTTTAGCTGGTTTTTGTACAGATATATATGTAACAGTAAATAAGGATAATAGTGTAACAGTTGAAGATAATGGCCGTGGAATTCCAGTAGATATAAAACCCGGAACAAATAAATCTGCGTTAGAAATTGTTCATACAGTATTGCACGCAGGCGGGAAATTTGGAGATGGCGGCTACAAAGTATCAGGAGGATTACACGGTGTAGGTGCATCTGTTGTAAATGCTCTTTCAGAAAAATATATTGTTGAAGTCTCAAGACAAGGATATGTTTGGAGACAAGAATATATGAGAGGTGAACCTGTTGCTCCTGTAGAAAAGGTTAGAGAAACTGATAAAACAGGTACAAAAACAACTTTTTGGCCTGATCCTGAAATATTTACAGAAACGACAGAAATTGATACTGATGTTATTGCGAACAGATTAAGGGAAATGGCATTTTTGAACAAAGGTTTGAAGATCGTATTTATTGATGGTCATACAAATGAACAGGAAATTTTTCATTATGTAGGGGGCATTGCAAGTTATGTTGAATTTTTAAACCAAAATAAAAATGTTTTGCATGATAAACCTATTTATATAGACAAAGTTGTAGACGGCATGCAAATTGAAGTTGCAATGCAGTATACAGATGCATATAGTGAAAGTGTTTTATCTTTTGCAAATAATATTAATACTCATTCAGGCGGAACTCATTTAACAGGTTTTAGAAACTCTTTGACTCGTGTGTTTAATGATTATGCAAGAAAGAATAATATTTTAAAAGATTCTGATCAAAACTTGTCTGGAGAAGATGTAAGAGAAGGTTTGACCGCAATTGTAAGTGTAAAAATTTCAAATCCAGAATTTGAAGGACAAACAAAAGAAAAATTAGGTAATGCTGAGGCAATGAGTGCTACTCAAGATGCGGTTCGTGATAAGTTACAGGAATGGTTGGAATTCAACCCAAAAATTGCTAAAATTATCATTGAAAAAACATTGCAAGCTCAACGAGCTCGTGAGGCAGCAAGAAAAGCAAGAGAATTAACAAGAAGAAAAACTGTTTTAGAAAATTCTACATTACCAGGTAAACTTGCAGATTGTTCTAATAGAGAACCTGAAAAATGCGAAATATATATCGTTGAGGGGGATTCTGCAGGTGGGTCAGCAAAACAAGGCAGAAATAGAATGTTTCAGGCTATTTTACCTTTGAGAGGTAAAATCTTGAATGTAGAAAAAGCAAGACTTGATAAAATTTATGGCAACAATGAAATCCAGTCAATGGTTCAGGCTTTTGGTATAAATATTAGCAGAAACCCTGATGAAGTGGATATTGAAAAACTTCGTTATCATAAAATAATAATTATGACAGATGCTGATGTTGATGGAGCTCATATTAGGACTTTGTTATTAACATTTTTCTTTAGATACGCAAGACCTTTGATTGAAAACGGCTACGTATATATTGCTCAGCCTCCTTTATTTAAGGTTACTCAAGGAAAGACATCTGAGTATTTATATGATGAACATGCTCTTGATAAAATGCTTAAAGAACGTGGTATTAAAAATTTAAGTTTATCTGATAAAACAAAATCAAGAGTAAAGTCAGGTGAAGATTTGCTTGAATTGATCAAAAATATGTCAGCATTTTATAATTCATATAATAACCCTATATTGAATTTATATCCTGCTGTAGTATTAAGAGGTTTGGTACGTTCTAATATCACACCTGAATGCTTTGAGGATCAGTCAAGAATGACCGAAATTGTTGAATACTTAAATCATTATTTGCAAGATCACGCAAAAAATTATAATATTCAAGAGGCTGCTAATTATTTATGTTCATTGAAATACAATCCTGAAAATGCAAAATATGCAATTCAATTGAATTTTAATGAAGAAGAACATGTTCTTTTGACTCAAAATATTGTAAAAAGTTCAGAATATAAACGTTTGAAATCTTCTTATCCATTGATTAGAGATTATTTAATTGAAGAAGAGGATAAATTAATTCTTGAGACTGATACTGAACAATATGAAATAAATTCTTTTGAAAAACTTCAAAAATTTATTGATGATAGAGGTTCAAAAGGTTTGCAAATTCAACGTTTCAAAGGATTAGGCGAAATGATGCCTCAACAGTTATGGGAAACTACAATGGATCCGGCAACAAGAACATTATTAAAAGTAAATGTTGAAGATGCGATGTTGTGTGATCAGTTGTTTGATATATTGATGGGTGATAAAGTTGATCCGCGAAGAAACTTTATTGAAGCAAACGCAGTATATGCTACAAATATTGATACATAATAATAAAAAGCTCTCATAAGAGAGCTTTTTATTTGAACAAAAATTTTGCTTGGTGTAATATTATTACATAAGTTATACGAAAGAGAGATTTAAAATGACAAAAAAAGAATTAATTTTTTTAGGACCGCCAGCTTGCGGTAAAGGAACACAAACAAACAAATTGGCAGAATATTTACATTTCCCACACATTGATACAGGCTCACTTTTGAGAGCTGAAATTAAAGGCGAAACTGATGCTGGGAAAGAAGCGAAAGCTTATATTGATAAAGGTCAATTGGTACCTGTAGAATTAGTTACAAGAATTATTAAAAACAGATTATCTCAAGATGATTGTAAAAACGGTTATATCTTGGATGGTTTCCCAAGAAGTGTAGAACAAGCAGAAGAGCTTGAAAAAATGAATTCTGAAATTGATAATAACACTGATACAAAATTTATCGCTGTATATTTTGATATAGATACAAGTATTCTTGTTGAAAGAATTGTAAATCGTCGTTCTTGTCCGGTCTGTGGTGAAATTTATAATTTAGAATTTAAGCCGCCAAAAGTAGCTGGTCATTGTGATAAAGATGGTGCAGAGTTGACCCAACGTAAAGATGATACAAGAGAGGTCGCTCAATCAAGATTTGATACTTACAATAAAGAAACAGCTCCGTTGGTTGATTACTATACTAAAAAAGGCGTTTTGAAATCTATAGATGCAAACGGCTCAATCGATGAAGTTTGGGAAAGATTATTAGAGGTTATAAAATGATTCATCGTAAGTCAAGAGATGAAATAAAAAGAATGCGCCATGCAGGGCATATAGTTGCTTTAGTTCATCAAAAAATGCGTGAAGTTATTGAACCTGGAATCAGTACAAAAGAATTGGATAGTATAGCTCATGATATTATTCGTAAAGAAAGAGCTATTCCAACATTTTTAGGATATCAAGGATTTCCTGGATCTATTTGTGCATCGATAAATGAGCAGGTAGTCCATGGTATTCCTAACGAAAATGTAAAGGTAAAAGAAGGCGATATCATAAGTATTGATGTTGGAGCTACTTATGCAGGCATGGTTGGTGATGGTGCTTGGACTTATCCTGTTGGAAAAGTCAGTGATGAATGCCAAAGATTATTAAAAGCTACTGAGGAAGCTCTCTTTGCAGGTATAGCACAAATGAAAGCTGGGAATGTTTTGGATGACATTTCATCCGCTATTGAAGCTGTTGCGGTAAGAGAAAAACTTGGTATCGTTCGCCAATATGGTGGTCATGGTGTTGGTCATGAAATGCATGAAGAACCTTTTTTGTTTAATTACAAAGTAGGTGATAGAACATTATTAAAACAAGGTTATGCAATTGCAATTGAACCGATGTTAAATTTAGGCGGAGATGAAGTTGTAGTTGCAGAAGATGAATGGACTGTAAGTACCTCTGATAAAAAACCTTCTGCTCATTTTGAACATACGGTTTTAGTAACAGAAGATGAGCCGCTTATTATTACTCAATTGTTAGAGTGAGGAACAATATGAATTATTATATTGGTTTATCATTAGCTGCTTCTTCCGGAATGGATAGTGGAGTAGCTGTGTTAGACGAGGATTGTAACCTTATTTTATTGGATAAATTATATACAATGAATGATGTTATGTTCTTCTTTGACAATTATCCGTCATTAAAATATTCTAAAATATGTGCTTCTTTAGTTTGGGATAGAACCATGTTGAATGGAAAATGGCGGATATTGGGTAAGCCTTATCAGCTTGTCTCAACTAATCCGTTAATTCCTAATAGAGAAAGTTGGACACAAAGGTATTCTTCTAGAGGTTGTGAATATTTAAAATCTTTGATAGAGAAAGGTGTTGAAATAAATCGTTTTGAGATTTTCTTGACAAGGCAAAGTATGCATTTAAATTCTTGTTACAAGGAACGTTCTCCTGCTGATTGTAAGTTTTTACAACAAGCTTTGAAAAATGAATGGGGAATTGATTTACCGTCAAATATGATGCCTATGTCTCAACTGGAGGCTATTGTTGGTGCAATTCTTGCGATGGAAAATACAAAAGACCCAACTAATATTAAATTGATTTCAAAATTTAAAGATATGAATGTAATTGATGTTATAAAAAGACCTGATTTAGCTTTGTGTTTATAGTTTTTTGTTTGAACTTATAACGTTTTCAAAAATATTTATAACATCTTTATGAATGTCTTCAATAGATTTTGTTGCATCAATAACTTTTATTCTTTGAGGTTCTTGTTTGGCAAGCTCCAGATATCCTTTTCTTACGCGGTTGTGAAATTCTATACCTGCACTTTCTAGTCTGTCTTTTTCTTTACCAACTCTTTTCATTGATGTTTCTACATCTATATCAAAAACAAATGTCAAGTCAGGTTTTTTTCCGTTTGTTGCAATATTATTCAACATATTAATACGATCAATATCAAGACCTCTTCCGTATCCTTGGTATGCAACTGTCGAATCTATATGTCTGTCGCAAAGAACGATTTCGCCTTTTTCGACAGCAGGTGCTACAGTTATATCTATGTTTTGGGCTCTATCCGCTAAAAATAAAAATGATTCACATCTGTCAGATACTGGACCTTGATAATTTAATAGTATTTCTCGCACCTTTTCTCCAAGACCTTTTCCACCTGGTTCTCTTGTTAAAACGACTGTTTCCCCTTTATTTTTCAAATACTCTGCTAACAGGTTTATCTGGGTTGTTTTACCACATCCGTCAGCTCCCTCAAATGTTATGAATAATCCCTTGTTCATTTTTACCTCTTAATAAAGATTATATCAAAAAAAACTAATTTGTGTTTTAATTTTTGTTATGATAAAATTCATTTGTTGAGGAGAGAATTATGGGACCTAAGATTACTAAACTTAAAAATAATATTGAATTTGCATATAAAAAGAATAAAAATACGCCAAGAGTGGCATTTTATTTGAATTTTTCATTAAATAAACCTGTGTTTGAACCTGGTGTATATTCTTTAATGGTAAGATTGTTTATACAAGGTACGAAAAACAGAACTGCTCAACAATTATCTGAAGAGTTGGATAAATATGCAATTGAGTTTAGTGTAGAGCTCAAGCTTGATTATGTGAAATTTAAGTTTGTATGTTTAAATGAAGATTTTGAAAAAGCTATTGAAATTTTTACTGATATAATAAAAAATACAACTTTTGATGAATTTGAAAAAGAGAGAATAAAGCTTGAAGGTGAAATTATTGCTGAATTAGATTCTCCAAGAGCTAAAATAATCGATAGTTATTATAAAAATATTTATGAAGGTCATAATTATGGTTATACAAATACTGTAATTCTCGAAAATTTGAAAAACATAAATAGACAAGATGTTGTAGATGCTTATAGAAATATTCTTCTTAATAGCAAGAAGGTTGCAGTATTTGTTGGAGATTTGGATTTTGAGAAAGTTGATGATATTTTAGAAAGAAATTTGGGTGATATTGCTGAATCTGTAGAAAATTTGCCCGTTTTGCCAAAACCTGTTTTAGAAAACGCCAAAACAGTTGAAGTGATCCAGCAGGATTTGAATCAAGCTCATATTATAAAGGGTTGGAGTGTATCAACTGTTGATAGTAATGATTTTGCGGCAATTTCTTTATTGAATATTATATTGGGTGCTAGTGGGTTATCATCCCGTTTATTTCTAGAATTACGAGATAAAAAAGGGCTTGCTTATGTTGTTCGCAGTGCCTATGATGTTGCAAGGCTTGCTGCAAATTTTTCTATATATATTGCAACTGAACCTAATAATATTGAAACTTCTTTAAAAGGATTTGATGAAGAGATTGAAAAGATAAAAAATATTCCTGTAAGCGAAGAAGAATTGGAAAATGCTAAAAATAATCTTTTCGGGAAATGGGCATTTATAAGTGAAACAAATTCTCAACAAGCAAATTGGCTTGCTCATTATGGTATTATGGGATTTGGTTTTGATTTCCATGAAAAAACTGTTGAGCGTATAAAAAAAGTTTCTGTTGATGATATAAAAGAATGTGCAAATAAATATTTCAATGATAAGTATGTTTTATCTATCTTGAGGCCATAACCTTATTAGGTAATGTTTTAGATAATTGTCTCTGAAATAATATTTTGGAGGCATCTTGTATTGAATAACATTTATTTGATTGTATTATTTTTAATATTGTTATTTTGTTCGGGATTCTCTAATCAAGAATTAAATATTGTATTTTCATATCAACCTAATGTTGATAGGTTAGAAACTATATTTAAAACATATTTACCGATAAAAGAGGGAATTTTATATACAAAAGTTCCAAGAGGTCTTATTGTTAGTATTGATGAAAGATATTTTTTTAATGAAGGAGAAACAAGAATAAAGGAAAGTTCTTTATGTATATTAGATATAATAATAGTTTTGTTGCATAAACTTTCTAATTACTGTGTAGTAGAAGACCATACAGAGACAGATATATTTTTGGACAGTAGTTATAAACAAACTTGGGAATTATCGCTTGTAAGGTCTTCAAATATTGTGGAATATATGATTGAATGCGGTAAATTGCCATCCACAAGGTTATTTGCATTAGGATATGGTCAATATATGCCTTTTTTGGATAATGTATCCAAGGACAAAAACGGTATGAATAATAGAATAGACTTTGTAATAATAGAATACGAAGCTAAGCGATGATACTTTTTTGTAATCTTGTTGTTCTTGTCTCACTAAGTATGTTTTTAAGCTTCATTATAGCTTGAGCATGTAGTTGACATATACGTGATTCTGACATATTTATAGTTTCACCGATTTCTTTAAGAGTCATATTTTCTTGATAATATAGAACCATTATAATGCGTTCACGTTCAGGGAGTCTTAAAAGAGCTTTTTCAAGTTCCTGTTTTACATTTTTTTCTTCGGCTTGTTCTTGAGGGTTTAGTTTATTTGTGTCTTGGATTGTGTCTATAAGTTCAATGCTATCATCGGAATTTCCTTTTTTTTCATACAATGAGGTCATTGTAGTATCTTCTGATAGTATTTGTGTAACTTTTTCAGGATCCATATCAAGGTAATTTGCAACTTCATTGGTAGTTGGCATCCTTCCAAGTTCTTGTTTGAGGTATTCTTGGGCCTGTTTTATATCTTTGATTTTTTTTCTAACGCTTCTTGGTAAGAAGTCCTGAGCCCTAATTCTATCTAGAATTGAGCCTCTTATTCTGATAAGTGCGTAAGTTTCAAATCTGGTATTTTTCTGAGGAGAATATCTTTCAATTGCATTGATTAATCCTTCAACTCCATAACCTGCAATATCCTCAACTGAAATTGTTGAAGGTAATGTAACTTTGACTCTTCCCACTACATATCTTATAAGATATATATATTGGACAATTAATGTATCCCTTATGGCTTTGTTTGTTTTATCTTTAAGATATTCTTGCCATAATGTTACAAGTTCCTCTTCCGAAAGTCTTTTTATATTATTGTATGATGAAAAATCAAAACTCTGAGTCATTAAGCTTCCCAAATATTGTTCAAATATCTTACATATCTATTCTACCTAATATAGGATTAGGTACATCATTTAAAAAGAGGAAATGTTTCTAAAATACTAAAGTTTGTATATTACATGGAAACAAAAAAACGGTTAATTATTTAATCGTTTTTTTGTTCTTCTTTATCAGTTTCAATATCTTGTTCTTCTTTTTTGAGAATTTCAAGTTTTGTAATTCTTGCACCATCAACTTCTTTTACAATAAATGTTATGTTGTGTAGTTCGGCTTTATCGTTTACCTCTGCTAATCTGCCAAGAAGTTTAACAACAAGTCCTCCTATAGTATCAATATCATCGTCATCAATTTCTTTTTCATCAATATTGAAGTATTCGGCAAATTCATCAAGACGCATCATCGAATTTGCAATATATGTATTTGGTGCTACTTCTATTATATCTTCTTGTTGTTCTTCTTCTTCATCAAATTCATCTTGTACATCCCCGAATATTTCTTCTATAACGTCTTCAAGGGTAATAAGTCCTGATGTCCCACCAAATTCATCAACTACAATTGCCATTTGTCCTTTTTTCTTTTTAAATTCAAGTACAAGATTGTCCATTGTAATTGTTTCAGGCACCATTAAAATACTTCGTTGTATTTTAGAAATAGGGCACACTTCATCTTTTAAAGATAGCGAATACAAATCTTTAACATGTACAAGTCCTGTAATATGATCAATATCTTCTTCATATACAGGATATCTTGTGTATTGACTTTCTTCTGCCAATTTATTCAATTCTTCCATAGGCATGTCAATTGGGATACATACCATGTCAGTTCTTGGAATCATTACTTGTTTTGCAGTTAAATCAGAAAACTTAAATACGTTATGCAGCATATCTTTTTCTGTTTCATTTAGTACTCCACCATCATAGCTTGCGTTAACTAACATATCTAATTCTTCTGTAGAATGAACTAATGATCCTTTATGTGAATGCGGGATATTTAATATTTTTAAAACAAAATTTCCAAAACCATTTAATAGCCATATAAAAGGATTAAAAAAGAAAGTCAAAACCTGCATTGGTCTAGCAACCCAAAGAGCGGTTTTTTCTGTGTATTCAAGGGCAATTGATTTTGGAATAAGTTCACCCAATACAACATGGAAAAAAGTAATTAAAGCGAAAGCAATTGATACTGATGCTGTATGAGTAGCGATATTTTTGCTTATGCCGGGCAAAAAGGCAAAAATAGGCTCAATAATATGGGCAAGAGTTCCTTCTCCGACCCAACCTAAGCCGATGCTTGAAATTGTAACACCTAATTGTACAGATGCAATAAATTTATCCAAATCTTTCAAGGCTTCTAAGGCTATTTTTGCATTGAAATTCCCTTCATTAACTAATTGTTCAATACGGGTTTTTCTAACTTTTACCATAGCAAATTCTGACGCTACGAAAAAACCGTTTGAAAACAATAAAAAAGCTATAAGGAACAAATTGAATATCGTATTACCTGTTTCATTCATTATTTATATTAAATCCTCAAATATATTTTATTTAGTCAAAACAATTATAATATTATTGTTCAAAAAAAGCAATCCTATTTTTCGGGCATTTCTACTTCTTTTAGTTCTGTATATACCATTGGAGAAAAACCTTTGGTTGTAGAAATACTAATGATTTTATAAACAGGAGTCTCACTTAAAAGAGTCGGGCTTGTAATGTGGTATACTCCATTTCTCATAATTTCATTATTTACATGCAAATGTCCTGCAATTACACTGATAACATTGTTATGTTTATCTAAAAGCTCTAAATATTTTTCCTTTTGGTATACATAATGTGTACTTGATTCTTTTGCAGATATTAGTGGAAAATGTTGAATAATTACTACAGGATCTTTTTTATATTTATTAAGCTGCTTATCAAGCCATTTCAAAGTATCTTCTTTATAATAGCCTATAGAACCCGGTATTACTTCTTTTGTACCATCTACTACGATAAATACAAAACCATCTTTTTTGAATACGTAATTTGGTTCCTTGTATTTATACAAGTAATTATTATCATGAACTATTTCTAAATATTGTGTTTTTGAAAGTCCATTACTTTTGAAAACATCGTGATTTCCTATAACAAGATAATAAGGAACATTGAGTTTGTTTATAATTTTTACAAATTCTGGTAAATATTCTATGTGAGGAGAATCTATATTATCTCCTGTAAAGACTACGAAAGCTATGTCTTTCTCATTATTGATACTTTTCACGGTTTGTTTTAATACTTCTGCTCTATAGTCATCTTTTGTTTTGAAGTGTGAATCTGTTACCTGTACAAATTTTATAGCTTCAGCGAATGTACAGGATTGCATTAGTAGAACTGAAAATAATGTTAATAATATTTTTTTTATCATACTTCCTCATTAAAATTTTCTTTGATTATATCATAAATCTTGTTGTATTATAATATAAAATTAATAAGGATAATTAAAATGAGATTAGATAAATTTTTAAAAGTTTCAAGGTTGATAAAAAGACGAACTGTCGCAAATGAAGTATCTGACAGTGGGAGAGTATTCGTAAACGGAAATATTGCTAAGCCTTCTAAACAAATTAAAGAAGGAGATGAAATAAAAATAGAGTACGCAAATAGAACAGTAAAAGCTATAGTTTTAAAAGTTCCATTGAATAACGTAAGTATTCAAGAAGCACCTTTTTTATACAAACTTGTGGAAGAATAACAATTTCCCTTGAAACATCTTTAAATATATGTTATACTGAGTAATGTCTTAAGATATGAAAGGGAGCAAGTTATGCAAAAATTGTTAAGAGATGTAAATTCGGGGGGGGGGCAGCTCTAGGCTCTTTCCAATATTTAAGGGGTTGTAAAAGAGAAAACATCTGTTATAGAGGTAATGTGGGTAATCACTTTTATAACGGAGAGTTTATGAAAAAACATTTTGGATTTACTTTAGCAGAGGTATTGATTACATTAGGTATTATAGGTGTTGTAGCAGCTATTACTATTCCTGCTTTAATCGCTAATTATCAAAAAAATGTATTGAAAAATCAATTTAAAGTTGGATATTCTTTATTAAATCAGGCTTTTGTATCAATTCAGCAAAAAAACGGAATGCCTTATAATTGTTGGTATTGGGCACAAATCCCTTATCATGCTGTTTGCAATAAATATGAAGGATCTACCTGTATTGATTGGTCTATGCCTGATGGTTCTCCATTACCTTCTGATTTTAACGGTAGATTTGAAGAATGCGCTAAAATGTCAAATGACCTATTGTCTGAGTTAAAAGTTGTTTCTATTTGTAGTAATAATTCCACAAATCATTGTGTCCCAGATTATAAAGGAAAAGAGGTTGTATATGCTGATCCTGATAAATCTGTAACTGAAATTTTAGCTGGATGTCCTAATTTTGCTACCAATAATTTGCATAAGAGAAAATTTCAAATTTTGTCAAATGGTATGATTTTATCAGCAAGTGATAATTTTATTATATTAGATGTCAATGGTAAAAAAGGCCCAAATAAATGGGGGTATGATGTATTTGTATTTATTCCTCAATTGAGAGGAGAAAATAATGTTGGTTCTGTTAATTTTGGAGGAATGAAGGGAAATTCTTGCAATATTAAAGAAGATGGCGGTTATTATACTTATGAAATGATTCAGAATATGAGTAAATAATATTTGACTAATACAAAATTATCATTAAATTACTATTGACTAATACAAACAGATGATTTTTTTTATCTTTCTTGAATTAAACATGAAAATATCCGATTGTATTAGAAAAAAGAGGTAGTAATGATAATTAACGGTGGAATTAGATATTGTGAAAAAGGTCTGACAACGTCTTTGAGAGCTATGCATGTCCAAAGTGAGCTCATTGGCATGTATAACGAGAATGTAACAGGTTTTGATAAAATTGGATATCAAAGGAAGGAGCCTGTTGTGTCTTCTTTTACCGAATGGATTGGGGTGCATGGACTTTCTCAAACTGTTGATGATAAAGTCGGTCGTATCGCCATGTCAGATAATCCTCTTGATATTGCTTTAGCTAATAAAGGATATTTCCAAGTCCAAGGGAAAGATGGGATTAAATTAACAAGAGATGGACGTTTTAAGTTGGATAAAAACGGTTTTCTTTTGAATTTGGAAAATGAAAATGTTTTATCAAGTGCGGGGATTCCAGTGCAATTACCTGTAGTCCCCCAAAGACTTGAAGATATAAAAATAAACTCAAAAGGTCTTGTAAGTGTTTTAAACAGAAATACAAATAAATTTGAAAAAGCAGGTTACTTGGGAGTAGTTGATTCCAGCGGTATTGTGATCATGGATCCACAAGTAAAACAAGGATATAACGAGTATTCAAATGTGTCTTTACAAAATGAATTTATTGGAATGATGCCTATAATTAGAAATTTTGAAGCAAACAGACAGATTTTTATGATTCAAAATCAAAATCTTCAAAAAGTAATTTCGCAGTTAGGTACAACTTCATAGAGTAAGTGAGGAATAAATTATGTACAGCATGCAAGGTATAGTAAGAAGAAGTATTAATAATGCAACCCAGCAATTTGAAAGACTGGGTTATGTTGGTAATAATCTTGCGAATATGAATACTAAAGGATATAAATCAGTAAGCTTTGAACAAATGCTTCAAGAGGACGGTTATATCACAGGTGCAGTTAGAGCAGATTATCAACAAGGTTCAATCCAAGTAACAAGTAATCCCTATGATGTTGCAATAAACGGAGTTGGATTTATTCCTGTTGTATCTCCTGAAGGTGAAGTAGCTTATACAAGAGATGGTGCTTTTAAACAAGGTAAAGACGGATATTTGGTAACTTCTGATAATTGGCTTGTCGGAGAGGGAATAAAAATCCCTACAAATTGCTATAAATTTGAGATTAAACCAAATGGTGATGTCTTAGCTTATGATGCAGCAAATACTGCTCCGAAAAATATTGGTACTATTCCACTTGTAAGATTCCCTTCCCAAGAGAATTTAGAGCAAACAGGAATGAATAAACTTGTTCCTACTGCAGATTCTGGAGATCCTGAATTAGTAATAGATCATGAGTGTTTTTGTCAGAATAATTTAGAAAATGGTAATACAAACGTATTTTCTTCTGTTTCTGACATGTTACGTTTAAATGCTTCTATGCTTGCAAGTATGCGTATGATGAAAGTTGTAGATGATATGTATAACAAAGCAATTAATATAAGAGAATAATAATTTGTTGATTATTTGATGTTTTCGTAATCTAAAAAGGAAAGAAAGGCTTAAAATGTTCACATCTTTAGATAATATGGGTAAAGTTACATTAATGATGGATTTGATAACGCAAAGACAAAGAGCGTTAGGCTCAAATCTCGCGAATATTGATACTCCGGGATATGTTCGTCGTGATGTTAATTTTGGGGATTATCTAAATTCAATGAACAGTCCATTGGAAACAAAGTTGTCCGAAAAATTAGGCCCATCAGGTGTTATTGATGAAAGAAAATACGAAGAAATTGATCCTGCGAATGAATTGATGGAATTACAACAAAACTCACTTCTTTATACGATGGCAACAAGAAGGATGTCTAATATAATTACAGAGATGAAAACAGTTATTAACGTCGGGAAATAAGATTAGCTGTTTTATATACAGATTTAAACTGAAACTTTTTCAAATTAATAACTTGAAATAGTACCAAAAAATAAAGCAATAATTATCAGAAAGGGTAGAAAAATGAGTATAATGGAATCAATGAATATCGGATCTAATGCTTTAAAAGCACATGGATTAAGATTGGATATTCATGCTAAAAACATAGCTAACGTTGATACTCCTAACTATGTTAGAAAAATCCCTATATTAAATGCAACTGAAGATATTTCTTTCCATGGATTGATGAATACAATGAAAGAAGATGTCTTTGGGGTTGGTACTTTACCATATTTGCAAGGCGGAGTTGTATTTAACGGTTGTGTTGAAGATCCTACTTTAGGAGATAAAATTTATCGACCAGGACATCCTGATGCTGATGCAAATGGCTACATTAGAGCCTCAAATGTTAATCCTGCTGTAGATATGGCCGATGCAATTTTAGCTCAAAGAGCTTACGAAGCTAACCTTGCTCTAATTAATATAACAAAATCAATGGCTCAAAAAGCAACCGAAATCGGTAGATAATTAACGTTCCTTGAAACATCTTTAAATATATGTTATACTGAGTAATGTCGGGAGATATGAAAGGGAGCAAGTTATGCAAAAAATATTAAGAAACGTGAAGTCGGGGGGGGCAGCTCTTGGCTCTTTCCAAGATTTAATGGGTTGTAAAAGAGAAAACATCTGTTATAATGGTGATGTGGGCAATCACTTTTGTAACGGAGAGTTTATGAAAAAACATTTTGGATTTACTTTAGCAGAGGTATTGATTACATTAGGTATTATAGGTGTTGTTGCGGCTATGACAATTCCTGTATTAATGCAAAAGCATAGAAATCAGGAAGTTGAAGCAAGATTGAAAAAGTTTTATTCATCTTATAATCAGGCTATTATAATGGCAGAGGGAGAATTTGGAGATAGAGCCGGATGGAAATCAACTTTTACTGATTATGCAGGGTTTAAATCTTGGTTTGATATTTATCTTGCAAAATATTTGAAATATACAAGTATTGAAAATGTTGGGAACAAAGCTTTGATAATATTTCCTGATGGGAGTGGATTGTTGGTTATCTCAAGTAATGATTATTATTTTATTCCTAAATTAAATCAAGATATGAATGAAAATTCTTGGTCAAAGTTATATCCGGATAAATTAGGTACAAATGCTTTTGCTTTTATATATTCTCCTGGTTTTGATGGTAAGGATGGCAAGGGGTTAGAACCTTATTTTTTCAATTGGAATGGGACAGAAGAAAATCTATATAACGGATGTAAAAACAGCGGTTATTTTTGTACTCTTTTAATACAATATAATGGCTGGAAAATTCCTAAAAACTATCCAAGAAAAATATAATCTTAAATTTTTATGATAATATTTCTATATGACAAAGTTATCAATAATTATTCCAATTTTTAATGTTGAAAAATATATTCCACAATGCTTGGATAGTATTTTAAATCAGTCGTTTAAAGATTTAGAAGTTATATGCGTAAACGATGGATCTTCTGATGACTCTTTATCTGTTTTGCAAAGTTATAAGGCAAAAGATGATCGTGTCCTAATTATTGATAAAAAAAATGAAGGTTCAGGAGTTGCAAGAAATACAGCCTTAGCTATTGCAAAAGGTGATTATGTTTATTTTGTGGACGGCGATGATTGGTTAGAAGATGGAGCGTTGGAAAAAATTGTAGTTAAGGCAGATGAGTTAAATACTGATATATTAATCTTTAGCGGACTTTCATATTACAACGGTAAAGGGCAAAATGGAGCTTACAGTAAAAATAAATTGCCTCAAAAATATTTTGGTAAAGTCTTTTCTTCTAAAGATATAAAAAAAGATATTTTTAAATTTCCATCTACAGCTTGGACAAAATTGTATAAAAGAGATTTTTTAATAAGAAATAATATCAAATTCCAAAATATAAAAGTAGGACAAGATCAACTCCCGTTTTTCCATTCAATGATAAAAGCGGAAAGAATTGTAATTTTGCCTGAAAATTTATATTGTTATAGAAAAAATAGAAAAGGTGCAGTAACAGCTGTTAAAAAGAAAAAGAATTTTTCCCCGATATATGTTTTCTATGGAATAGAAGAAATGTTGAAATCAGAAAATCTGTTAGATGATTACAAAGTTATTTTTGTAAATAGGTATTTTTCAAAAGCAACATCTTGGCTTGGAAAATTCCAAGACGATTTGAAACACGAATATTACCTTGAATATACAAAACTTTTAGACCATGTAAAAGCAGAATATCCTTTTGGTTGGTGGACTAAATTTAACCCGAAAGAAAACGATGGTTATTGGACATTAAAGCTAAAACAAAGTTGTTCTAAAATTCTTTTTTAGGCAAGTTTATCAAATGAATTGCTAATTAAGTTATATCTATATTCTTTATGAATTTCATCAAAAAGAAATTTATAATCTTCTTTTGGGGCTGCAACTTTTGTACATTTGTATTGTTTGCCTTCCAGATTAAAAAGTTCGTATATACGTGAAGAATTTCCTAATTCATCTTTTGGAAAAGTTTCATATCCAAAAATTTTACCATCTTTAACTTTTTCTATAAGTTGAAATTGTTTATCTAAAATACTATTTTCAGTTTTGCTAATAGATGCTCTTAATTGTTTTAGAGCAGGTGTTTGTATAAATTTCCCGTTAAAATATTGATTATAATTTTTATATGAAATATTGTTGACTTGCATAATACATAATTCCCTATTAAAAATGAAAAAATTGTCGACGGGGGGACTTGAACCCCCACAGCTCTCGCCACATGCACCTCAAGCATGCGTGTCTACCATTCCACCACATCGACACAAAAAATTATTAAATTTTCACGGAACATGTTATATCGTTTGTGGTGGGTGTTCTTCCCACCCTCTCCTCCAATATGACATTTAGTCATATTCTCGTCGGCAGAGTCCCACAATAATATAAATCTTGATTTAATGTTTGGTTTGTATAATTATACTAGCATAAATAACTTGGATTGCAAAGGTTTTGTTATGGATAAGAGTGAATTAATTAAGCGTTGTCTAAAATTTCAAGATGCTGTAGAAACTTATCCTTTTAAAGATAAGACTTACGATGAATACGCTGTTTTAAGACATAAAAGTAATGGTAAATGGTTCGGTTTAGTTTTTTATTTGAATGATCGTTTATGTATTAATTTGAAATGTAATCCTGTTGATTCTGCGATTTTAAGAGATGAATATAAATTTATTACACCTGCTTGGCATATGAATAAAACCCATTGGGTTATGGTTGACGTAAATAATTCTCCTAAGGATTTACTTGATGCTTTGATAAAAGAAAGTTTTGAATTGACTGCAAATAAGAGAAAAAACAAATAGACCATATATCATCTGTTATTATTGAAATCCGTTTTTTACATGCAATAATATTGATATGTTAGATACGATTACCGTAAAAGGAGCAAAAGAGCATAATTTAAAAGATGTTTCGCTGGAATTGCCGAAAAATGAATTAATTGTTTTTACGGGAGTTTCAGGGTCTGGAAAATCTTCGCTTGCTTTTGATACGATTTTTGCAGAAGGTCAAAGGCGTTACATTGAAAGTTTATCTACATATGCAAGACAATTTTTGGGGCAAATGGATAAGCCAAATGTAGATTATATTGACGGGCTTTCTCCTGCAATTTCTATTGACCAAAAGTCTACCAGCAACAACCCTCGATCTACAGTTGGGACTGTTACTGAAATTTATGATTATTTAAGACTTTTGTATGCACGAGTTGGTACTCCTTATTGCCCTGTGTGCGGGGAAAAGATTAAACCTCAAACTATTGATGAAATTGTATCTAGTATAATGAAATTGGGTGAAGGAACAAAAATTCAAATCCTAGCTCCGATTGCAAGAGGTAAAAAAGGAGAGTTTTCATCAACATTTGAAGAACTAAGACAAGAGGGTTTTGTTCGTGTAAAAGTTGATGGCGAAATTTTTAACCTTGATGAAGATGAAATCTCTTTAGCAAAGACTAAAAAGCATGATATTTCTGTAGTTGTAGATAGAATTGTGGTAAAAGAATCTGCACAATCAAGAATTGCCGATAGTGTTCAAATTGCCCTGAAAAAAGCTGATGGCGTTGCAGTTGTAGACGTAATCGGTGATAAAGAAATTATTTACAGTGAAAAATTAGCCTGCCCTAAGTGTAATTTAAGCTTTGAAGAATTAGCTCCGAGAATATTTTCTTTTAATGCTCCTTATGGTGCTTGTGAAAGATGCTCAGGTTTGGGTGCTGATTTTGTAATTGATCCTGATTTAATTGTGCCTGATAAGAAAAAGTCTTTAAAAGACGGTGCAATTTATCCTTGGTCAAAGACTTCTACATCATATTATGAAGATGTTTTAAAATCGGTTTGTAATCATTATAATATTGATATAGAAAAGCCGTTTGAAGAATTATCTGAAAAAGAACAAAAAATAATTCTCTATGGAAGTGATGATATTGTAAAATTTACGGTAATGCGTTTTGGAACTCATCGTTATGAAACAAAATACCGAAGATTTGATGGAGTAATTCCGTTTTTAGAAAAGCGTTATAACGAATCTAACGGTGAATATTGGCGTGAAGAAATTGAAAAATATATGACAACAACTCCTTGTCCGGCATGTCATGGTGCAAGACTTAAACCCTTCCCGCTTGCTGTAAGGATTAAAGATAAAAATATTTATGAATTTACATTGATGCCAATTGATGAAGCGCTCAATTTTGTGTCTGATTTATATTTGGAATTGAATGAATTCCAAATGCATATCGCAAAACAAATTTTAGATGAAATAAGAGCTCGTTTAAGATTTTTGAAAGATGTAGGCTTGAGTTATCTTGACTTAGCTCGTCGTGCAGGGACATTATCTGGAGGTGAAGCACAGCGAATAAGGTTAGCAACCCAAATAGGCAGCGGACTTTCAGGTGTTTTGTATGTCCTTGATGAACCCTCAATTGGTCTGCACCAAAGAGATAATGACAGGTTGATTAAAACACTGATAAAATTAAGAAATCTTGGAAATACTTTGATTGTTGTTGAACATGATGAAGATACTATTAGAAATGCTGACTATATTGTCGATATCGGGCCAAAAGCTGGCGTTAATGGCGGAAAAGTTATAGGCTGCGGCACTGTAGAAGATATTATAAATTCAAAAGAGTCCATCACAGGAAAGTATTTGAGCGGCGAAAAATTTATCCCAATTCCTGAAAAAGTTCGTGAAGGGAATGGGAATTTTCTACATGTTAAAAATGCACATATTAATAACTTAAAAAATATTGATGTAGATATTCCGCTTGGTAAAATAGTTTGTCTTACAGGAGTTTCAGGTTCTGGAAAATCTTCTTTAATGCAGGATCTTATTTATGAATATGCTTTACATAAGCTAAGGGGGAACAAGCCAAAACCTCAAGGAGTAGATGAAATTACAGGATTTGAAAATATTGATAAAATTATTGCAATTGACCAATCCCCTATTGGTAGAACTCCAAGGTCAAATCCTGCAACTTATACGGATTTATTTACACATATCAGAGAGTTATTTTCTAAAACAAATGAAGCAAAACTTCGAGGTTATAAGCCAGGCAGGTTTAGTTTTAATGTAAAAGGCGGAAGATGTGAGGCTTGCAAAGGTGATGGTCTGATAAAAATTGAGATGAATTTTTTATCTGATGTATATGTGAAATGTGATGTATGCAAGGGCAAACGCTATAATCGAGAAACTTTGGAAGTAAAGTATAAAGGGAAAACGATTTCTGATGTGCTCGATATGAGTGTAAAAGAAGCTCTAGAATTTTTTGATAGTATACCATCTATAAAAAATAAACTCCAAACTCTAAATGATGTAGGACTTGATTATATGAAACTTGGTCAAAGTGCGACAACTTTATCAGGAGGAGAAGCTCAAAGAATTAAACTTGCAGCGGAATTAAATAAACGTTCAACAGGAAAAACTTTGTACTTATTGGATGAACCTTCTGTTGGTTTGCACTGGTATGATTTAGACAAATTAATTAAAATATTACAAAAACTTGCAGATCAAGGAAATACAGTTCTTGTTATTGAACACAATTTAGATTTTATAAAAATTGCAGATCACATAATAGATTTAGGCCCAGAAGGCGGTATCGGTGGTGGTCAAGTAATTGCACAAGGTACTCCTATAGAGGTTTCTCAATGTAGACAATCATTTACTGGGCAGTATTTGAAACCTATACTCGAAAATTATTCAAAGTGAAAAAAATAAACCTAAAAGAAAGTTGGGAAAATGCGTAAAATATTTTTATATAGTATTATAATATTAACAATGATTTCTCAGCCTGTTTTTGCAAAGGCTATTGCTGTTCAAGCATTGGATGATTTTTCTACAGAAAATCCTTCTTCTACAATGCGTGTAAAAACGCTTGAAGATATCGTCATAAATGAAAATACAACGATTAATTCAGGTGATATTGTAGAAGGTAAAATAGTTGATGTGGTAAGTCCCAAAAGATTGAAAAGAGATGCATCGTTTACCTTTGTTCCGTTAAGTTATACGGATATAAACGGTAAAACATTTGATATAAAAGGTTATTATCCTGCGAAATATACTACCAAGTTGAATAAGGGCGAGTTAGCAAAAACAGCAGCATTAGGCGTTGGCAATTTTTTTGTAAAAGGTCTTTCTTTGGGTTATAGCGCAGTTGAAGGTGCTGTAAAAAATGAGAAAGATAACCGTTTTAAATCAAGTATAAATTCTGTGTATGAAGATTCACCTTTTTCATATGTAGAAAAAGGTGAAGAAATTGTCATAAAAAAAGAGCAAAATTTCTTTCTTAATTTTAAGATAAAAGATGACTCTGATGATGAAAACCTTCCAAATTATCAATATGAAGAATTACCATCATCCCAAAATGAATAATTTTGAGATTTGAAAGTGATATAAATTGACTGTTTTTGAAAATTATGTTATCATCCTATATATCAACCGGAGATAATGACAATGATGAAAAAGATATTATTTTTATTTGCATTACTAATAAGTTTTACAGGTAATTCAGTACTTGCTAAGACTGCACCTGTTCAAATATTACAGGACTTTTCAATCAGCAAACCTTCACAGACAATGCTTATAAAAATTCTTTCTAATGTTCAGTTGAATAAAAACTTGATGCTGCATGAAGGCTATTATGTTTTAGGTCAAATTATGGATGTTTCAAATTCCACATTTGTTTTTATGCCAATAAAATATCAAAACTTCCATAATGAAGTATTTGAAATCAATGGGAACTATCCTGCTAAGTTTGTTCAAATGATTGAATCCTCTAATAAATCCGCTCCTCAAGGGGTAATATCAAAAGATTCAAAATTTGTTCTTGATTTTGTGATAGCAGAAGAAACTCCAAATAACGAAATTGGAGCAAAATACCAAAACGTCGGAACTCCGGAAGATGGAATTTCTGCACTTGTTAATCAATCAGAATCTGTTCTATATGATGGATCTATCCCTCAAACTATGAAGGATTTCCCTGGAATTAAATTGAATTCTTTTGACAATGGCAGCAATTTTAATATCCCTAAAAAATTAATAATAAATGTAGAACAAAAAGACAATAATATAAATTCATTAAAATATTAGTCTCAAATTTATCGTTTTTATATTTGTTCCAATCTAAAATTATTTTATCCATAATATTTTAATAATCCATATAAAAATAATTGAAATTGCAAATAATATATGTTAAAATTAAAACAATAGGAAAGGAGCAAATTATGCAAGAATTATTAAGAGATGTAAAGTCGGGGGGGGGGGCAACTCTAGGCTCTTTCCAAGATTTAAGGGGTTGTAAAAGAGAAAACATCTGTTATAATGGTGATATATGTGATCACTTTTATAATGGAGAGTTTATGAAAAAACATTTTGGATTTACTTTGGCAGAAGTATTAATTACATTAGGTATTATTGGTGTCGTTGCAGCTATGACACTTCCTACTTTAGTTGCCAATTATCAAAAAACAGTTATGGTTACTCAATTGAAAAAAGAGGTTAATACTTTGAGTAACAATTTTAAAAAAATCATGGCGGATGAACAGGTCTATAAATTGTCTGACACTTCAATTTTTGATTCTACAGGTGCAATTAATGCTGATGCCTATAAAAATTATTTCCAAGCGAATTATGCAGATGAAAATTCTAAATTCGGAGATTATGTCAGCAGCACATTTAATCGTGATATAAATGGCCGACAAATAAAAGGGATGTATTTTAATGACGGCTCTTGTTTCGCTTTTGTAGACTATGAGGGTGCTGTCATAAATGGTGGTGGTAATACGGCGATAAATAATAGTATTCTTTTAGATGTAAATTGTGATAAAAAACCAAACAAAGTCGGTCGAGATATTTTGTTAGTTGATTATGATGATAATGGTGTTTATTTTGATTTAGCTAAATCTTTATCACCAGGATTTGATTCTCAACGTGCAGATGAGTTTTGTAAAGGCTTAATTGCGTCATCAGATACCAATGAAGAAGAATATAAAGACGATGGTGCTACTTTAATAAGTTGGGCAGGTCGTGCTTGTCTGCAAAGTATAGTAAATCATGGATGGAAAATGACATATTAATAAATAAAAAAAATCTTCGCGATACGCGAAGATTTCTTTTGCTTTGATTTATGAAAAATTAACCTTTGATTTGGTTCATAACTTCATCAGCGAAGTTTTCTTGACGTTTTTCCAAACCTTCACCAAGAACAAATCTTGTGAATGCTTTAACTGTCAATTTCCCTTCAATCAATTGTCCAACAGTTATATCAGGGTTTTTGATAAATGGTTGTTCTAAAAGAACTCTTGAAGCCATTAATTTGTTAACTCTGCCTTCAACAATTTTTGCTCTGATTTGTTCAGGTTTTTTCAACAAATCTTCTTTACCCATTTCAATTTCAGTTTCATGATCAATAACTGATTGAGGAATTTCGCTTCTTGAAATGAATTCAGGAGCAGAAGATGCAATATGAAGACAAATGTCATTCATTAATTCATAATCTTTTTTATCAGTTTGGATTAAAACACCGATTTTTCCGTTGTGAATATAAGAAGCTGTGTTACCTTCATATCTTACAAATCTTCTGAAAGTAATTTTTTCTCCGATAGAAGCAATTTTTTCTTTAATTACTTCTGATATAACTTTACCGCATTTTTCGCAAGTAGAAGCTAAAAGAACATCATTGTCAGCAGGGTTTGTCTTTGCAACAACTTCTGCAAGACCATTTGTTAGTTCTTTGAATTCTTCATTTTTAGCAACAAAGTCTGTTTCGCAGTTAACTTCAACCATAGCTCCGCAATCAGCTTGGATAGAAGAAGCTACTAAACCTTCAGCAGCAATTCTGCCCATTTTTTTGTCAGCAGAAGCCATACCTTTTTGGCGAAGTACTTCCATTGCTTTTTCCATATCTCCGTCAGTTTCAACAAGTGCTTTTTTTGCATCCATCATACCAGCACCGGTTTTATCACGAAGTTCTTTTACCATTTGAGCTGTAATATTCATTATAATTCTCTCCTTTATAATGACAAAAGGGAGAAAGGGAGTGTATCCCTATCCTCTTTTATCAAAGTGTAATTATTCTGCAACTGTTTCTGTTGTTTCTGCTTTAACTGCTTCTTCAGCAGTAACACCTGCATCTTCAGGTTTAATTTCTTCTAATTTTTTTGCATTAGCGTTAGCTTCTCTTAATTGTTTACCTTCAAGAATTGCGTCTGCTAATTTAGAAGCAATCAATTTAATAGAACGAATAGCATCGTCATTACCAGGAATAATATAATTGATACCGTCTGGATCAGCATTTGTATCAGCTAAACATATTACTGGAATATTTAATTTGTTTGCTTCTTTAATTGCGATATCTTCTTTTTTCTGGTCAACGATGAATATTACATCAGGAAGACCTCTCATATCTTTGATACCACCTAATGTTTTACTTAATTTTCCTAATTCTCTGTTTAATTTTGCGATTTCTTTTTTAGGTAATTTTTCAGCATGACCTGAGTTCATGAAATCTTCAAGTTCTCTAAGTTTGTTAACACGTCCTCTGATTGTCTCAAAGTTTGTTAACATACCGCCAAGCCATCTTCTGTTAATATAGTAAGCACCAGCTCTTGTTGCTTCTTCTGCAACAACTTCTGCAGCTTGTTTTTTTGTGCCTACAAATAAAACGTTTTTGTTACGTGCTGCAAAATCTCTTACTACTGCATAAGCTTCATCTAGTAAGTCAGTTGTTTTGCGTAAATCTAAAACGTAAATTCCGTTTCTTGCACCGTAAATATACGGTTTCATTTTAGGGTTCCATCTTTGTGTTTGGTGTCCGAAGTGTACACCTGCTTCTAAAAGTTCAATCATAGATGCTACTGGCATCGTTTTTCTCCTTTTTTTTACTTGTTGTACTACGGGCTATACTGTCTCATTCAAGTATAAGGTTAATCTTTCTTGAACTAGGGCAAAACCTATCAGACTAGTGTAACCAACTTAATGATAATACAAACATGCCTTTATGCAAATTTATTATTGCGTTATATTACATAAAATATGTTATTACTTTTTATTACTTTTATATTTGTCCTGCGCGGACAGCGGGAACTTTGTGTGGACAAAGTTCCACAAAACCACCCACACGCTTCATTCGCTAATAATTTTTAATGGCTCAACATATTAATCGGCTTAACTCGCTACCGCTCAAACAAAAGCCTCTTTGAAATTTGTTTCACCAAAAATTATTGCTCATTTCGCTATCGTGGGGGAGGGAATTTATATAAATAACATATAGATAACATATTTTATGTAAAAAAAAACGGACTTTCTATCAAGATAGATTGTCCGGTATTTCATTTTCTGAAACAAAAAGGATTTACATTAACTTATATTGTGTTTGTTCAAATTTAGTATTCAATGCCTTGTCTTGCCATTACACCTATATCAAAATAATGTTTTATAGGTTTCATTTCTGTTACAAGATGAGCCATTGCTTTTAATTCAGGATGTGCATAACGTCCTGTTAATACAATCTCAAGATTTTCAGGTTTGTGTAATAATGCTTCTTTTACATCAGAAACTTTAATCATATTCATTGCTGTGCAAATATTAATTTCATCCAGAATAATTAATTGATATTCTCCTGAATTGATAGCTTTCTTTGCAAATTCCCAACCTTTTTTTGCTTCTTTAAAATCTTCCATACATACATTGTGAGAATAGCAAACTCTGTCCATTCCAAATTGTACAACATCAAGATTTGGTAAAAATTTTGATGAAGAAACTATTTCACCATATGAAGTAGCACTATCACCTTTTGTAAATTGAATAATTAGAACTTTCCAGCCATGTCCCAATGCTCTCAAAGCCAATCCTAAAGCTGCCGTGGTTTTCCCTTTTCCGTCTCCTGTATAAATTTGTATATACCCATGTTCTAACACGACTCACTACCTCCAAATAAACTGATAAGTTCCTCTATCCTTATTTTAACGAATATTACTCACTGTTTAATCGTTCCAAGGATTGATAAATTTCGAGCAAGAGATGGATAAATTTATCTATCCCCGCTCCCAAGATTTTGTATATTCATCATAGAATAAAATTTTAAAAAATAAATGTTTTTTGTACATTCCATGCCAATCTTTTTACAATTAAATTTTTTCAAAATCCAAAGACAACCGATATGAAAGAGTAACAAGCTAAAAATTTTTTTTGCAAAAAAATTTACATAATTTTTGTAACGTAATTGTTAAAAACTCTTGCAAAACTCCAAAGAACTCTTGTACCAATGAAAACAGCGCTATCAACAATTATAAATATTGTTAATATTAAATACGTATTTTAAAAAAAATAAATATTAATAAAAGCCTAAAAAAAGAAGATAAAAAGGCATGTTAACTTTTGTAACAAATATTATAATTGCTGAAATTCTTTAATTTTCAAAGTGTTTACATGTTTAAGAGTATAAAAAGAGAGATAGTATCATGTCCACAGTTGGATTAGGACAATTAAATACAAGGAAATTAAGCTCTTCTTACAAGTCAGAAGTGGCTAATAGGTTAGCGTCTTCTAAAAATACAAAACAGAGCTATGGTATTTTTGCCCAAAGATCAGCTGTTGGAACAGGTGCTGTCTTTAATTCAAGGGCATCTTACGGTCCTGGAATAAGTTCAACATTACAAAGCATGAACGCTGGTAGATCACATGAATTTAAAGATATTACTGATGCGTTTAAAATGATGAATGCTTATAAACAATCATATAACAGCGGCAGTTTATCAGGTCTTGATAAATTTTCAGCTATAGCTGGAACCTTAGGAGCTTTAGGCAGCTTGACTGGACAGATAATTACTGCGGTGAAATCAAACGATTCTTCTGGAAATACTGTAACTAAAGGTGATTCTGTAGATTCAGCATCTTCATCTTCTTCTGAGATAAGTGCAATGAAAAATGCTACAGATTCAACTACATTAAGAGAAGCAATAGGTAATGCAGAAGCTGCAAAAGCTGATATTGTTTCTGAATATAACAGTATACAGTCCGGCTTGGATGCAAAGAAAGCTGCTGCTGATCAAGCTAATTCTCAATTAGAAGGAATTAAAAAAGAAGTAAAATCTCAAAAAGAAGTCGTAGATAATAAACAAAAAGCAGTAGATGGAGCAAATCAAAATGTAAAAGAAGCTTCAGATCAGGTTGGAAGAACTAAATCAGCATTGGATGCTGCGGATAATAGGTTAGCTTCTGCTGATGCTTCTTATAGGGATGCAAGTTTAAATCTTTCTAATGCTGAAGCAACTTTGGCAAGAACACAACCAACTAAAATTGGTCCTGATGGCTCAGAAGTTCCAAATGAGCCTGCATATAGTAATGCCAAAAAAGCTGTAGAAAATGCAAAACAACAAAAACAAGAAGCACTAAATAATTTGAAACAAGCAGAAAATGAAAAGAAAGAAGCAGCTGAACGTTATGAAACAGCTCAACAAAACCATGAAAATGCTAAAACGGCATTGGAACAAGCTCAAAATACTTTAGAAACTGCAAAAGATGATTTAGCAAAGGCTCAAGAAAAACTTGATAAATTAGAAAATCAACAATCAAAAGCTGAAAATGCTGTTAAATCTTATGAAGATGATTTAGAAAGGATGAAAACTCTTGAAAATCAAAGAGATAAATATACAAAAGAAATTGATTCTCAAAAGAAAAGACTATCAACTTTAGAGGAAAAAGAATCTAAAGAACTTGATAATTTGAATAAAAAAATGGATAAAACTCAAGATAAAATTTCTCAAAGAGAAGGCAATATTGATACAACTGACGGGAAGCAATCTTTGAAAGAAAAAATCTTGGGTAAGAAAAATGAGAAATCTATTTCAAATTTTGAAAAAATTCAGGATACATTTAAAGAACTTCAAAAGAAAGTAAATTTAACTAAATTAAGTAAAGTTTCACCTGAATATGTCGGCAGTAGTGGTGTTCAATATCGTACAGCTTCTTATGATGGTGAAAAATATTATATGGTAGGTTCAAACGTTGTTGATGAATCAGAATATAACGCATTGAAAGCTCAAGATCAAGCTTGGGGCGGTGTAAAACTGGTTCAAACAGAATCCAATGGTGTTAAACATTATTATTTTGAAGGTCAAGAAATTTCTGAATCAGAATATTTAGCTAAAAGACAAGAAGCAGGGTTTTAATATCATTTAACATTAAAATATAATTACTTTACTTTTAAAAAGTTCTATTGTAACATAAGATTATAAGGACAGTATTGTCATCCAAAAAAAGAACGGGAAAGCCCGTTCTTTTTTATCTAGTAGGGTAAGAAAGGGTAAGGTTTATTTATGAAACAGGAAATTAACAGGTATGATGTCTTGGAAAAAATTACACCGTTAATTGAAAATACAGCCATGCGCTTTGGATATATACCTATTGAAATTGAATTCACGAAAGAAAATCACAGATGGTTTTTAAGAATTTATCTTTATTCTAAAGAAAAAGACGTAACTTTGGATGATTGTGAAAATGTAACAAGGAGTTTATCTGATTTTTTAGATGAATTGATCCCTGTTAAATACTATTTAGAAGTATCTTCTCCAGGTCTTGAAAGAAAATTTAAGTCAGATAAGGAATTTGTATATTTTACGGGTAGAAGAATTAGCTTAAAATTAAAACAACCAATTGAAGGTGAAACAGAAAAAATCTTTAAAGGTGAAATTTTGGATTATGATGAAAATAACGGTTTGAAATTCTTTAGGTTTGATGATGGTAAGGAATTATTGATTCCAAAGAGTAATATACAATCAGCAAAACTTTATATAGATTAATAAAAAATATGAAAGGATAAAATTATGATTAGAATTGGTACAGCATTATTTGAAGCATGTGAAGAATTAGAAAGAGAAAGAGGTATCTCAAAAGATGTTTTGATTGCTTCTCTTTGTGATGCAATGGTTGCAGCATATAAAAAACACATGCATATTAAAGATGCTACTAATATAGAAGCTATTCTAGATGAACAATCAGGAGAAATTGGTGTATTCAGAACAAAACTTGTTGTAGATGAAGTTGAAGATCCTGATATGCAAATCACATTAAATGATGCAAAAGAAATTGCTGAAGATGTAGAAGTTGGAGATGAAATTAAAATAGAAGTTACACCAGAACAGTTCGGAAGAATTGCAGCGCAATCTGCAAAACAAGTTATTACTCAAAGAATTAGAGAAGCTGAAAGAAATCTTGTATTAAATGAATTCTTAGAAAAGAAAGGAACATTGACTACAGGTATTATTCAAAGAGTAGAAAATCGTAATGTTATTGTAAATATTGGGAAAATAGATGCAATCATGCCTCAAAAAGAGCAAATTCCTGGAGAATATTACAAACCAGGAAATAGAATAAGAGTTTTTGTTTTGAATGTTAAAGAAACAACAAGATTGCCTCAAGTTATTGTTTCTCATGCTCATGCAGAAATTGTAAGAGAATTGTTTGAACTAGAGGTTCCTGAAATAGAAGATGGAATTGTCGAAATTAAATCAATATCAAGAGAAGCTGGTTACAGAACAAAAATTGCGGTATGGTCAAACGATCCAGAAGTAGATTCTGTAGGTGCATGTATCGGCCCTCGCGGCTCAAGAATTCAGACGATTGTGTCAGAATTAAAAAATGAAAAAATTGATATTGTAAGATATTCAGAAGATCCTGTTGAATATATCGTAAATGCATTATCTCCTGCAAGAGTTGTATCCGTTGATATTTTAGCTGATGATGAGTACGCTCATGATGCAATGGTTGTTGTTCCAGATGATCAATTAAGTCTTGCAATTGGCAGAGAAGGCCAAAACGTAAGATTAGCTCATAAGCTAACTGGATGGAAAATTGATATTAAGAGTGTTTCTCAAATGGAAAAAGCAGAAGCTCAAAATATCTCAAATTATGAAGAAACTCCTGAAGAAATTGCTGATGATGCAATCGAAGAAGTTGATGAATTACAACAAGAAATAGAAGAAGAAATGAATCAACAAGCTTTGGATGAAGAAGATTTGCAACAAGATGAAGTAAGTGAATCTGAAGGAACAGAAGAATAATTATCAATTTGTTCAATTTCTTAATTTAATAAAAAAAGGACTGCTTATATGGCAGCCCTTTTTTTATTAAAGTTGACAAAAAAGTTTGAGCAAATATTATATATTATATGGCTTAAAATACCAAATTAGTATTGTAGTATAAGTAGAAAAAAGGAGATTAATCTCATGGCTAGAGAAAAGTACGAACGTACCAAACCGCACGTTAACATCGGTACAATTGGCCACG
>CASERN010000008.1 GCA_949290355.1 uncultured bacterium
CAGATTCTCTACATATTACTCACCCGTCCGCCACTTTCCTCTCTAGCAAGCTAGAGATTCTCGTTCGACTTGCATGTATGAAGCACGCCGCCAGCGTTCGTCCTGAGCCAGGATCAAACTCTCCATTGTCAGAAAGTTATGATTCTCTGTTCTTTCGAACAGTTTCTCGCTCATTACATTCGCAAAGCTTTTGCTTCGCGTGTCCTTATCATTTGTTTTTAGAATTAACAAAGTATTGTTTGTTTCAGCTATTCTGTTGTCAAAGTACATTCTTTTAAAATCTTCAGCCACTCATTTCTGAGCTCTGCATAAGCAGACGAATCAACTTGGGGCTTACTATTTACTTTCTTTTAAGATCAGATGCTTTATGCTATTCTTTGCTAGTGTCATCTGCATCTCTTATCTTATATCATCAATTTTTTTTGTCAAGTACTTATTTTTAATTTCTTAAAATTTCTTAACTTGTCTTGATTTTTTGAAAGTTCACTGTGCACTGAGCACGTCTCTAATTGTATGCAAAAGAAATTTTAAAGTCAAGCACTTCTTTTCATGTTTTTTTAACTCATTTTTTTTAATTTCCCCAAAACCATTATAAATAGTGGACATCAAAGCTTAATATTTTTTAATATTTATTTAATTAACACTTTTTTTGACGATATTTATAATAAAAAGTTTCTTATATTTCTCATTTTTTTGAATGAGTACTTTTTATTTTCCATAATATATACTTTATTTATAAGTTTATATAAGGAGAAATAGCATGAAAAAAACTTTAAAAAATTGTATTTTATCATTATCAATTCTTGTAGCATGCTCTTGTGCAGCTTTTGCTGATGGAAATGCTTTCACACCATTGAACTTTAGCGACAACAATTATAGTCAGCCTATTAAAACATCAGCTGTAAGTACTCAACCAGTAAGTGTTCAATCTACAAAAACTACAATCAACAGTGATGAACCTGCAGGGAACGCTAAAATGCAAAATGCAATAATTCAGTTGGATAATGCTCAAGTAGATGTTAGAAATGAACTTTTAAATTATAAATCAAAATATTCTGATGTAGATGCTCAATATACAGCAGTTAAAGCTGAAAGAAAAGCTCTTGATAAACAAATTAAATCACTTGAAAAAAGAATCAAAAAAATTGATAAACAAAAAGAAAACATCAGAAAGAACATGATTTAATAGGGAACAAAATATATTTAACAAAAAAAATGTCTGTTTATTACAGACATTTTTTTTGAGCATGCTTTTAATTATTACCATTATATAATCTAATGTAATTCCAATAAGTAGCAAAAACTTTTTTTACATAATTTTTAGTTTCCGGATATGGAATTTGCTCTACAAATTCATCTGTATCATTATAGTGCAACGATGTTTTCCATCTTTGAATAGATCCTATTCCACCATTATATGCAGCTACTGAAGATATATCATAACCTTCTAAATTATTTCTTAAAAATTCATAATAATAATTTCCCAATTTGATATTTTTATATGGATTAAATAATGCTTCTGGCAAATCCATGCCAAGTTTATATTTATTATTGATTTCATTAGCAGTAATAGGCATCAACTGCATTAGCCCTCTTGCTCCTGCCAAACTTTGAGCTAGTGGGTCAAAATAGCTTTCTTCCCTTGCTAATGCAAGCATTAAAGGTGGATTGTTCCCAGTCTCTGATGCATATTTATATATATAATCATAATATTGCACTGGATAAATTAATCTCCACCTAAGATCATATTTATCAGGCTTATCTTTTAATTTTTCCATGGCATCTCGAGCAATAAGCATGCTATGAGAATAATCTCCTTTTTTATAAAGAGCCCAACTTTTTATAAAATCATCGTCTCCTGCAATTTCATTAACGATATCATAATCTTTTAAATCAACTAATTTAACAATTATATTATTTCTAGTATATTTATATGGATAAAGAACAGGTTTTGGATTGATATAACTTGTAATTAAAGGGTTATTTAATCGTCTTAATTTCAAGTATGCCCTGTATGCGTAATAAGAATCAGGATATCTATCAATTACTCCTTTATAGTAATTTGTATATTCCTCATAGTTATTTGTTTTTTCTGAAATTTTTCCAAGCCAAAACATGACCATTGGAGATGAATTTACGTCTGGGAATTTTCGCAAATGATCCATGCCTATTTTTTTTGCATTCACATAGTCATGTGCTTTTATTTTTGCAAAAAATATGTTAGACAGAGCATCTGCAGAAAATCTTCCATGCGGATATTTTAAATACAAATTGCTATAGCATGCTGCTTTATCTTTTTGTAAAACATTTTGGCATTTCAAACTCATTAAATAATCTCGCCCTTTTCCATTAGAAATAGACAAAAGACGTTCTATAGATTTTGATTTTTCCGTCGACAATGTATTATAAATATCTATTGCAGCAATTATGTCATCGTCTTTTACATATTGAGAACGTTTTTGCAAACCATTTTCTGTCAGGAATTTTGCTCTTTGAAAATCTTTTAATGCATAAGAGATTTTTACATCCAAAGCCCAGCTTTCATTAGTATCAGATTTTCTTACAAGTTCTTTTGCCTTTGAATATTCTCCAAATAAATAACATGTATTAGCCATTAATAAATAATCATCTTTTGATATATCTTGAGTAAAATCAAGCCAATTATTTACAGCACCCATGGCATGTGTCCCAGATGGCGCTTTTTTTAAATAATGACGAAAACAGTTTTGCACATCATCCTTTACAGAATTAGGAATAAATTTTGAAGACTCATATTTATTTTTCAAAATTACTCCTAAATAATATTCAGAAGCAATTGCATAGTCAGTATTTGGATGATTATGTATAATGTTTTCGAAATATTTTTTAGCAACTGCCGGTTTATTTTCTACAAGCTTTTGTCCTGCAAGATACCTTGAACGAAGGCTTAAAGGGTGATTAGGGTAATTATTAAATAATACTTCATATTGTTTTAATTCAGACTTATCATCCCCAAGCATTCGAGCACATTCTGCTCTATGGTAAACTGCTATAGGTTTTAAATTAGAAAATAAAGTAACCTTCGAAAAAAGGTAATATGCATTTTGGTAATCACCTTTCTTGTAATCATCTAGAGCTGCTGAATAAATTTGATTAGTTTTTTCTTGCGGTTGATACAAAAAACAACTCAAACCACCTATAACAAATATAAATACAGCTATAGATCCAACTGCTACTCTCTTTTTCATATCCCAATATAACATTCTACCAATAAAATAACAGAAAATTTGATATTATTCAAGAGAATTAAAAAATTCTTTTACCTAAAAGGTTAAAATATAATACATACAACTAAAAATATTCCATGTTTATAATATAATTAAGTTAATAATAATATATTTGGAGGTTAAATGTTCGGAATAATATTAGCTGGAGGTTCTGGCAGCAGGTTGTGGCCATTATCAAGAGAGTTGTATCCTAAACAACTTTTAAACCTTAATTCAGAAAAAAGTCTTTTGCAGTCAACTTTTGAAAGATTAAAATGTTGCATGCCTGACAATAAAATTATCAGTATAACAAACACAAAACATACATCGAATGTAAAAATGCAATTAGGGGAGCTTACTGATAATCCGGTTGTACTCTCTGAGCCTGTAGCTAAAAATACAGCTCCTGCAATCGTTCTTGCAACTAAATTTATAATGCAAAAATTTGACTCAGATCCTGTAATAATAGTTGTTCCATCCGATCATTTAATTAAGGATAATCAAAAATTTCTTTCAACCGTAAAAAAGGGAGAAAAATTAGCAGAAGACGGATATATCGTTACTTTTGGTATTCAACCTAACTATCCGGAAACTGGATATGGATATATTAATACCGATGAAAAACTTGAAAGCGGATATAAAGTTAAAAAATTTGTAGAAAAACCTGATTTTGAAACTGCAAAACAATATTTAAAAGACGGAAATTATTTTTGGAACAGCGGAATATTCATGTTTAAAGCTTCTACTTTATTAAATGAAACTGAAAAGCATGCTGCTGATATCGCAAAAATTGCAAATGAATTTGATTTTACACAAAGTGAGGAAATTCCTTTTGTTAATTTTGATAAAATGCCAAGCATTTCAATAGATTATGCTATTATGGAAAAATCAGATAAAATTGCACTTGTAAAACTTGAAAGTGATTGGAATGATCTAGGGTCATGGCAGTCTATTTATGATATTAGTCCAAAAGATGAAAATGGAAATGTTTTTATTGGGCATGTGCTTGACAAAGATTCAAAAAATTCTTTTGTATATGCATCATCAAAACTAGTTACAACAATTGGGCTTGAAGATACTGTAATTGTTGAAACAGAAGATGCAATATTAGCTTGTAAAAAAGATAAAACTCAAGATGTAAAGCATATTTATGAAACATTAAAAAAACAAAATGATAATACACATCTTGTACACAAAACTGTTTATCGTCCTTGGGGATTTTACACTGTCATCGCTCAAGGACAAGGATTCTTGACAAAAATAATACATGTAAACCCAGGGCAAAAGCTTTCTGTCCAATCTCACAACTTTAGAAGTGAACATTGGGTAATTTTATCAGGAACAGCCAAAGTTGTTTTAGAAGGAAAAGAATTGATTTTATCACCAGGACATAGTGTAGATATTCCTCTAAAAGCGATTCACTCTTTACAAAATCCATATAAAGAAGACATCGAAATTATAGAAGTGCAAAAGGGCGATCCTTTGATAGAAGAAGATATTATACGTTATGAAGACATGTATGGTCGAGTATAGTTTTTAATTCCATGTAATATCCTTCGTTTAGCAATTTGTTAAACATTTTAGTAATATTTGGAGAAATTGCTTCAACCCATGCCTTATCAAGGTACAATCCTTCTACATACCTTGCAAAAAGTTCGCATGGCTTTTCATAGTATTTTTTGTATCTGTTTATTCTAGCAGAAATTCGTGATTGTTTTTTTTGCAGAGAATGAAGTCTTATATATGCAGCAAATGCCTCTGGCATATCACAAAAATCTTTTTCTATATTATCTATTGTATAAAGTTTTGTTGTTTTTTTAAAAAAGCCTCTTTCTATCAATTTTACCCTATCATATCGCAATAAATAACGAGCATTCGAATGTCTGATGTATTTATCAAACTCTTTAAATTTCTTTGATCGCATAAATTTTGGATAATAAAGCTTTATAATTTTTTCACAATCTTTTATTTTAGCTTTTACTCTTTCCTTATGTTCTAAAAGCCTTATACAAGCAGAATTTTTATCAACAAAATTAGTAACTTGAATTAATTCTTCAACATACTTTTCCGCATTTTCTCCAAAAACAGATGATAAAGTACCACCCGTCTTATTCATATCAGGTTCAATTTTTGAATGTATATAATGAGCAAATTCATGAAGCAAAGTAGGAATAAATCTGTCTTCAGAAATATTTTTGGAAATATCAATACGATTGTTCAAAAAAAATCCCTGATGACCTCTTGCTTTCGTAGTTGTATGAACTGACAAACCTATAGATTTTAAATATTTTACAAGCTCTTTTTTATCCATATTTCAAACTTATTTTTTAAAAAATTTTGTAAGGATTCAAAATATTATTTGGATCAAAAGTTGCTTTGATCCTGCGCATATAATCCAAAGCAACAGAATTAATTACTTTACTGATATGGTCCCTTTTTTCTATTCCTATGCCATGCTCTCCCGATAATATCCCTCCCAATTTTGCAGTTAGAGAATATATTTCAGCTTTTGCAAGTTTAAACCGTTTATATTCATTTTCATCATTATAATCTATTGGGATTTGAGGATGTACACTGCCATCTCCAACATGTCCGACCATACAAACTGTTAAATTATATTTTTCACAAATTCCGCGTATACCAAGTACCAAAGCTTCTAATTTTTCTCTTGGTACAATTAAATCATCAGTTGTAACATTTGGCTTTAATTTTGCACATGCCCCCATTGAGGAACGTCTGGCTGTCCAAATTCTATTATATTCTTCTTCGTTATGAGATATTTGGATTTCTGATGCATGACAATCATTTAATATATTTACAATAATATCTTCCTGATACTTCATAGAACAATCAAATCCATCTATTTCAATAACCAAAGCAGATTCTTTGTCTATACGCAAATTCGCAGGATAAAATGTCTCAACAGTCTGTATTGCATTTTTATCCATAAAATCTATTGTAGATGGATAAATTTGATGTTCAATAATTGAATTGACAGTTGAAACAGCTTCTTTTACTGTATCAAAATATGCCATGATTACTTTTTTACTTTGAGGCTTTGGAATTAATTTTAAAGTAGCTTCAACAACAATACCTAATGTACCTTCTGATCCGACAAATAGAGTATTCAAATTATAACCTGTTGCATTTTTTATTGTATTTGAACCAGTTCTTAAAATTTCACCATCTGCCATGACAACTTTTAAATCTATAACATAATCTTTGGTTGTTCCATACTTAAAAGACTTTGCTCCGCCTGAGGATTGCGCAATACTTCCTCCGATTGTGGAAACAGCTAAATTTGAAGGATCTGGAGGATAAAAAAGTCCAATTTTTTCAACTTCTCTTTGTAAATTACCTAATACAACACCTGGTTCTACAACTGCTGTCATATTCTCTTTACTTATTGATATAATTTTATTCATTTTTGAAAAATTCAAAATTATCCCCCCATGCTCCACTGCACAAGCACCTACTACATTGGTACCTGCACCACGACAGATAACTGGGGTTTTATATTTATTAGCAAGCTTTACTACCTTCTGAACTTGCTCTATATTTTCAACAAATACAACCACATCAGGTATATTATTTTTTTTAATATTTTTCAAATTACTTGCATCTTGAGAATATGCATAGCATTCTTCTAATGAATCTAATACATTTTCTTGTGGGATATTCTTTTTCAAATCAGAGATTAAACTATTCTTCATCAACATATGATGCCAACTTTTCTATATTTGTACCAAGTCTGGAGATCAATTTTTCAATTTTATCCACTTTCCTATTTAACATCATATCATCTTTTTCTTCAAGTAGTGATAAAATTTTCTCTAATTTTACTTCTAATCTATCGATACGTTCTTCTTGCTGCTCAAATTTTGACTCAATATTATTTATAAGCTCTGCTTTATCAGGTAAAGCATCTTTCAACTCAGCTAAATTATCTTTAATTAATTCAATTTCTGAAGTTTTTTCAGTTATATCTGAAATTTTATCAGTTGTCGAATCTATCCATTCTCCCATATATGTCATAACTGTTTGGAAAACTTTATTTGCATTGGCAGATGCCAAGGACATATTTTGGATATTATCAATTTTCTTTTCAATTCTTTCTGTAATTTCTGACTTATCTAAATAATCTATACGATCTTCTAATTTAAAAATAAGACTATTGAAAGTACTTAATCCGTCATTTAATGTTTTATATGACTCATCAGAAGTCAAAAGAAGCTTATTTGTACGAGTACTTATACTAAGAATATCTTCATTTAACTTTTCAATATCACCTTTTAAATCAACTATCTGATCTTGTGTAAGAGAATTTTCAAGCCCCTCTACTGATTTTACAATTTTTTTAATATCTTCTGAAAAACCTTCAAAATCGCTTCCTGACATATTATTTATTGCCAGTCTTAATTTCGCAATATCTGATTCTACATCCTGCAGAGTGTAAGAATAACCAAAATCATCATTTGAACTTGCTATTTGTCTTAATTGATTTTGAACTTCTATCAAATTTTGGTTAATTGCATCAGTTTTTTCTTCAACAAAATCTTTTATTTCTTCAGTCTCTTCAACAAAGGAAATTTGGTCAACCAAAGAAACAAGGGCATTCATAATAGATTCTTTTATATCTTCTGAATTTTTTTCTAAATCAACATTATCAAGTTTTAATAAAACATCTCTCAAATATTTATCTATTTGTGCCGCTTTTTCATCAGATGTTACATCGAAAAACTTTCTTTGTTCAAAAATAAGTTCCTTAATATCTTCTATTTCTTCTTCAAGATCAAATTCCGCACCATCCATAGCTAAAATATCTACTTTTTCATGCAAAGTAGTTAACATTTCAGATACTTTATCTTCAGTTTGAGATATTCCATTAATTTTTTCGCCAATGCTATTTACGGAATTATTTATATGTTCTTTTAGGTTTTGATGCCTTCTTTCGGAATTTTCATTTGAATCTTCAATCAAATCCAAGATATCATTATTATCACTAGAAAGCACAAGAACATCCATTTTTTCATGCAAAGTAGTTAACATTTCAGATACTTTATCTTCAGTTTGAGATATTCCATTAATTTTTTCGCCAATACTATTTACGGAATTATTTATATGTTCTTTTAGGTTTTGATGCCTTCTTTCGGAATTTTCATTTGAATCTTCAATCAAATCCAAGATATCATTATTATCACTAGAAAGCACAAGAACATCCATTTTTTCATGCAATGCATCAATTGATTGTTTAGCCTCTATTGGTCGATATTTATCTATTGTATTTTCACAAGCATCTTGGATATAATTTTTCAAATCATCACCAAGTGTATTCATCTTCGCAGATAGAACATTTGTTTGTGTTTCTATTGAATTTTGAGTATTCATAATTGTGTCAAATTTATTTGACATTTCAGCTTTCAATTCTTTAATTTTCTCATTGCTGTCATCATTTGCAAGTATTATATTCAAATAATCTTTCAAAGCATCTATACCTGATACAAATGATTCTGAAAGAGTTGATTTTAGATCTTTTGTATTCTGATCATAATTAACCTTTAAAAGTTCAATATCTGCCTCAATTTTTTCACTTACATAATCTTCAATTACTGAAATTTTATTGAATGTTTCTTTGTATGCTTGTTCTAATTTTGATATAGCTTCAGAACCTTGAGCAAATTCTCCGTTTATATCAACAGTAAATTTTACAAAAGATTCTTCCAAATGAGATTTTATTTCAGATAAAATTTTCTCATAATCAAATGCAGCAAATTCATCTATTGCAGTTTTTATCGGGTCAAAAGCTCTTATTATCTCTTCTGACTTGTTTTGCAAAGCGTCAACAATATCAGTATTTACAAGACCAATTTCCTGTTTCAATCCTGATATTTTTTCTTCTAAATCATGATAAATATCGTTATCATCATTTTCAGCATTATCTTTTATTTCATTTAGCTGCTGCATTAATGAATTAAATTTATCTTCTACAGATTCCAAATTTTCTTTTATTGAATCAGTAAATCCATTAGATAAAGAGTCATTTAACTTATTTATATTATTGATTATATTATCAATACCGGATTCGAAAATAGAAATATTTTCAGTAAATTTTTCATCCGCACTAATTTTAAGAGACTTTAAAACATCACTAATCATTGACAATTCAGTCTTAACGTCAGCAATTTCATCCAAAGAGGATGCTATTTTGGCTTCAGTATCAGAATTACTATTTTCTATAATATGAGCAAATTCTGAAATTTTTCCTTGCAAAAGTTCAAGTTTTCTTTCATAATTTTCTCCGCTATTTACAAGGTCGGCCTCTAAATTTAATAATTTTTCTGTAAGCTTATTATCCAAATCATTCCTTGCAGAAGTTTCTGCAGCATCCAAATTTGCTATATAAGTTTTTAGAGACTCCGAAATTTCTTCAACACAAGATTTAAAATCCTCACGAGAAGAAATAATATGATTTGTCAATTCAAGAATTTTTTCTTCATTTTTTTCATCAATTCTTTTCAGAATATTGTCTTTTAATGAAGTCAAATCTTGGATTAAACCATCAAACATATCTTTAGCTGATTCAAAATTTCTTCCAAGTTTATTTTCGATATCATTTGATAAAAGTTCAATCTTATCTGATATATTCTGTGCATCATTACATATTTGTGCAAGATATTCTGTAGATAAATTTTTCAATTCATTTTTCAAACCTTCAAAATGTATTGATAAATCGTTTATACCATCAAAAATATTTTTTAAATCATCTGATGTTAAATTTTTAATTCCATCATTGTAACTGTTTAGAGATTCTAAAATACTATCAACGGATAATTTTAAATTATCAAAAGCAATGTCCGTATCAGATTTAACATTTTCAGCTTTCTCAGACACAAAACCTTTCAAATCAAATATTTCACTTTTTACATTAGCTATTGTAATTTTTAAATCATCTAATTTGGAAACTGATTTTGTATCAATTTCTTCCTCTAGATTTTGTAATGCTACATTCAAAGAATTTGTAATATCATCTACTAATCCTTCTTTTATATTTGATGAAATATTTTCAAATTCTTTTATCTTATTAGAAAAACTTGAAAGAGCATTATCCAATTTCTCCAATTTCTGAGCATCTTTTTCATCAAGAGAAATAATATTTTGTCTAAGTTCATTTTTTACATCTTCAATTTTGCTTATAATATTTTCATAATTTTTTTGAGAACTATTTTCAAAAGAATTTTGAACAACACATATTTGTTGATTTAAACTGTCAAATTTATCAGAATAATCTAAAGAATTAATATTCTCAATCAATTTGAAGAGTTTTTCTCTATTAATATCGGAATCTGTATGCAAAATAGTTAGATTATTAAGCATTTTTTCTGCAAATTCATTGAAATTATCTTTCAATTCCTGAAAATCCTCGACAGACAAAACTCTAGCCAAAGAAGACTCAAATCCTTCTATTATAGCTTTATACTTATTATCTCTGTCTATATCAGAATTATTTATTAAACTCTTTATTTCTTCACAAGAATCAACAAATTTGTTCATCAATAATACTGACAAACTATTTACATCTTCTTTAGAAGCTAAAAATTCCCTCAACTCTGTTATTAAATCTATCACTTTGCCATTCTGATCATTTCCGGAATTAATTCCGCTTATAATCATATATAAAGAAGATTTTATATTTTCAGCTTCATTTTTTAATTCTTCACTTAACACAGAAAGATCAATTTGTCCTATCTGTTCTTGAATTTTTTTAATTTCAGAATTTATTGTAATTACAGATGCATCAAAAGCATGATTCAAAGCATCTAAAGCTTCCAACTTTAAAATAAGTTTATTATTGTTATCCGTATGAGAAGAATGTATTGATTTACTTACATCATCAATATATTCTTTTATTTCTAAAATATTTTCCCTTACTGATACTTTAAAAGCTTCACTATTTGCTTGAGAAAGAGATTCAATATTTTTTATGTCATTAGCTAAATTTTGTAATAGTTCTAATTTATTAGCATTATTATCATCATTAGACACTCTCAAAACATCATATTGACTTGCAATATCATTTGATAACTGTTTAGATATATTTTCTAAAATTGATTTTAATGCATCTAAATTTATTTTTGAATCCTCTTTTAAAGAATTTTCGATTCCATCAATTTTTGATACTACATTTGACACACAATCTATTATTTTAGATGAATTTTCTAAATCCGCAGATACAGTCTGTTTAAACTCATCTCTTAAATCAGAAATATCTGAAGCAACATCTTTTACTGCATCAATTATAGTTTTAGAATTATTTTCAGCTTTTTCATTAAAATCAAGTTGCAAATTATTTACACTTACATTTAATTCTTCAATATAAGCTTTTATTGCTTCATAATTGGAATTTTCATTATCATTAATATTTGTAACCAAAGCAGAAATATCATTATTTAACTTATCTATAGCTTCAATTACCTGAGAAGCATTTTCCGAACCGGTGTCAGAAAACGAATTATATATCCCTTCAATTTTTTCTGTTTGCTTGTTAATACATTCTTGTATCAATTCAAAATTACGGCTATTACTTGAATCTTGAATATCTGTTCTCTCGAATAATTCATTTTTTACCGCTTGTAAGGAAGATAACACAGAACCTACAGAAGCTTTTAAATCACCATAATCAGATTGGATATCGCTCCCTATTCCATTTCTTACATCTTTTAAATTTTCTTGTAAATCTTCAATTAATTTTTTAGGGTTAACTTCAAGAATTTTCTGTAAATTTACTAATATAGAAGTTAATTCTTCTTTAAATGACGAATAAATTTTTTGTGTTTCAACATCCAAATTATCAAAACTTGCATGCATTTGCTCAGCTAATTTCAAAATTTCAGAGGAAAGATTTGAATAATTTATATTAGATCCCTGCTCAAAAGCTTCTTTAACCTCATTTATTTTATAAGTAATATTTTGAAAATTATCACTGAAATCAAGTGATTTAATCTGATTTAAAATATTTTCTATATTTTGTTTATTACTTGAAAGTTCATAATTAAGAGCAGAACAATTGTCTATTATTTTTTGAACAAAATCAGCTAGATCCGTTTTAAAAGATGAAAAATCATCGCTAGAAATTATAGTATCAAATTTTTCCTCAAGAGTAGAAAATTTATCTGACAAAACATTATTATCAGACAATTTTATTTGTTCTAACTCATTTTTCAATGAATCCATAACTGTTTTGAAAGCCGAAATTTTTTCTTCCAGATTATCAAATACACCCTGTTGAGGAATATTTTTTACAGTTGAAGATAAAACCTGTATTTGAGCAGATATCATATTAAAATTGTCTGTCAAATTAAAATTATTCAAACTTGTAATCAAGTCAGAAATAGCTTGTCCAATATTCTCATAATTTTTAGAAACATAATTGTTTAACTGAGATATATTTGCAGAAATAGACGACATTACTTCAGATAGTTCATGTTTATCAGGAACAGTAGTATTTATCTTATCAAGTTTCTGTTCTATCTCAAAAAGAGAATCTTTCTGCTTTTCACTTATAATAGAAAAATTATTAATTTCTTCTTTTAGATTATTAAAAGCGCCATTAACCTCAACTGATTTTGCAACTTCTTTTTGTGATGTTATTATATTTCCAAAAGCAACTTCTGCATTTTTAAAATTCCCCATGAAATCATTGTAGTTGTCCGCAACAAGATTTTTTAACTCAGAGATATAAACCTTTATCAAATCAGTTTCTTCATTATCTTCAGAAATCATTTGAAGTTTTGTATTAATACCTGTCAAAACCTTTTCAAAATTCTCTACGTTTGCTTCATTTTCATCACGCATTGCATTTAAAATTTTCGCAATTTCTTCTATATCTGGCGCCATTTTATTTCTCTTTCTTAAAATATCCCTAGTTATCATATATATATTAACAGAATTATAATAAACTTTGCAAACTGTTAACGTTTATTATTACAATTGTAAAGATATAGTATCTCTTTTGATTTTAAGTGATATAATGTAATTTAGACACATAAAAAGAGGTTATTGATGAGTCATATAGTAATTAATCCGGAAAAATGCAAAGCATGCTACTTGTGCATACAGGAATGCCCTAAAAAACTACTAAAAATTAGTGAAAAGACTAATAGTTTAGGGAATCGTGTAGTAGAATTTGATGATCCAAATCATGAGTGTCTCGGGTGTGCAATGTGTGCAACTAGATGCCCAGATTTAGCAATTACGGAAGTATATAGAGGATAAAAAACCAAATAAATTATCCGAAAGGGAAAAAATGGTTGAATGTTTAACAAATAAAAAAGTATTAACTAAAGGGAATTATGCAATAGCAAACGCTGCAATATTAGCAGGATGTCAATGTTATTTTGGCTATCCTATAACTCCGCAAAGTGAGATAGGAGAATTTATGAGCGGCAAAATGCAGGAATTAAAACGTGCATACGTTTCTGCGGAAAGCGAATTAGCCGCAATTAACATGGTAATAGGAGCAGTGTCTACAGGAGTGAAAGCTATGACATCTTCTTCATCTTGTGCAGTATCACTTATGCAAGAAGGTCTATCTTATGCTACATCAGATGAATTGCCTGTTGTACTGGTTAGCGTAATGCGAGGAGGTCCAGGCTTAGGAAATATTTATCCATCTCAAGGAGACTATTTTCAAGCAACAAAAGGCGGTGGGAATGGAGATTATAAGCTTATAGTTCTTGCACCTGCTACAGTTCAAGAATGTGTAGACTTAACATATAAAGCTTTTTATTTAGCTCAAAAATATAGAAACCCAACAGTCCTATTAGCAGACGGATTATTAGGGCAAATGATGGAACCTGTAGAATTTTACGATTATCCATACCCTGAAATTGATAACTCTAATTGGGCACTTTCAGGCGCTAAAGGACGCGATGGAAGAATAATTCGTTCATACGCACCACTGGCAGATAACCAATGCGTATTCCTTGAAAAATTGTATAAAAAATACAAAACTATTGAAGAAAATGAAACTGAATGGGAAGAAATTAATACAGAAGATGCTGAAATAATCCTCATAAGTTTTGGCAGCACATCGAGAAATGTAAAAACTGCAATGAAAACATTAAGACAAAAAGGGATTAAAGCAGGATTTTTAAGACCAATCACATTATATCCGTTCCCTTCAAAAAGGATTGCAGAACTTTCTAAAACAGCTAAAAAAATATTTACAATTGAAGTAAATATGGGGCAAATGATTAATGATGTCAAATTAGCTGTTAATGGAGAATGTCCTGTTGACCTAATAAATAAAGGGGTTGGAGCTCCGCCTTCAGCAAAAGAAATAGTTACAAGAATCGAGGAATTATTATAATGGCAACACAAGTTTTTAAATTACCGGAATCCCTAAAAGGCGATGTAAAATACTCATTCTGTCCAGGATGCGACCATGGCGTTGCTGTCAGACTTGTGGCAGAAGTCCTTGATGAATTAGGTATTAGAGAAAATACAATACTTGCAGCATCAATAGGCTGTTCTGTAACAATATATGATTTTATAAATGTTGATGCTCTTGAAGCACCTCATGGCAGAGCAATGGCAGAAGCTACAGGTATAAAAAGAGCCAGACCCGACAAAATAGTATTCACTTATCAAGGAGACGGGGACTTTGCCTCAATTGGCCTTGCTGAGAGTATGCATGCTGCTCTAAGAGGGGAAAATTTAACTGCTATATGCATAAATAATACAACATATGGTATGACAGGCGGTCAATTAGGACCTACTACATTACTCGGGCAAAAAACAACAACATCACCAACAGGTAGAAATATAGAATACTATGGCTACCCTATTAAAATAGCGGAACACATTGCACTATGTGATGGAACAGCATTCTCAGCACGAGTATCATTAGATACTGTAGCAAATATAAAAAAAGCAAAACAAGCTATTAAAAAAGCTTTTGAGGTTCAAATGAAAGGGCTTGGTTTTGGTTTTGTAGAGATACTATCAACTTGCCCTACAAATTGGAAAATGTCTCCGGAAAAAGCACATGAAAGAGTAAGAGAAGAAATGATGCCTGTGTTCAAACCCGGCATTTATAAAGATAAAACTCAAGAATTAAGCAAATAATTATATAAGGAATAAATAATACAAGAAAGGCGGCTTCTATTAACAGAGGCTGTAATAGGAAGAATGGAAAAAAATTTTATAATAGCAGGATTTGGCGGACAAGGCGTTTTATTAGCAGGAGAAGTTCTTGCTAATGCATTCATGCTTGCAAATAAAAATGTAACTTGGTATCCGTCATATGGAGCAGAAATGCGCGGTGGAACAGTAAACTGTGAAATAGTTATGAGTGATGAAGAAGTAAGTGAAGTTAACAAATCTGATGTAGATTTTTTAGTTGCATTAAATCAAGCTTCATTTGATAAATTTCTTGCAAAAATAAAACAAGGCGGTTGGATGATAGCTAATTCCACTCTGGTAAAAGAAATCAAAACTAGAACAGATATCAATTATATTTTCGCACCTATTACAAAATTAGCTTCTGATCTTGGAAATGGTAAAATGACAAATATACTTGCACTTGGAATACTTGCTAAAGCAAGCAAATTAGTTTCTATTGAAACATTAAACCAAGCTCTCGACAATGTAATTCCACCTCATAGAAAGAATCTGTTACCTCTAAATATTAAAGCTTTAAAAATCGGCTATGAGTATGATTTATTGCCAATGAATGCTTAAATCAACTAAAAAGTCGATTTAAAATTTTCAAATTAAGATTATTCTAATATGGTACAGTTCGAGAGGTCTTTCAAAGTGAAAAGAGAACTAATCCAATCAATTAGAGAAAAAGAGATTCAACTTAAAAAATTAAAAGAACACATTGATAAAAGTATCGTGTGTTCTGATTTGTACAACAAAGTCGTTTTAGAAAAAGCAATCCTAAAAAAAGAACTTGAAGATTTGAACAAAAAAACAAACTTTTTGGACGGTTTAAAAAAGCTAATTCCACATAAAAAAACATTAATTTGCGATTATTTCAAAAAATAAAAGACCAAAAATTATTGACACTTGCAAAAAAATGAAATAACCTTTATAATTATAAAAAAGGAGTTTTTTATGGAAAGAGACAAGAAGCTAAGAATCGCCCCCCCCCCCGAAAAGTCAGATATAGCAAGCATTTCAGAGGTAAAGTTTGATATTAAAACAAAAACAAGTTATAATAGTGATGTTATGAATCACAATTATAAAAAAAGACGAGCTTTTACTTTAGCAGAAGTGCTAATCACTATAGGAATTATAGGAGTTGTAGCAGCCCTTACGATTCCAACTATCATTACAAAATATAGAAGACAAACAGTTGAAAATAAACTAAAGAAATTTTATTCTGTTGTCAACCAAGCCATACAAATGTCTATTGCAGAACATGGACAAATAGATTTTGAGAATCAAACAACCGGAACAAACGATAATTCTGAATATATCACTAAATGGTATAATGAATATCTTACCAAATATATGAAAAATATTGAAAACGAAAAAGTTGGTCAAGATTATTATAAGGTATCCTTTACTGATGGCACGGGGTTTAATTCATACCTAGGTTCAAACAACGTTTTATACATATTCTATTGCCTGAATTTTAGTAGTTGTGCACTTGGGCATTATAATGGAAAAGATCAATTTTTATTTACATATAGCCCAAAACAACAAAAAGTAGCTCCCGCATATTCAGGGGAAAATATAAACGAGTTAAAAAATAGATGTTACAATGCATCTAATGAAGGATCACGTTGGCATTGTGCAGCACTCATTGAAGCAAACGGCTGGAAAATCCCTGATGATTACCCTTACATAAGATAAATTAAAACTATTGCATTCCGTATTTTCATGTTATAGTAAAATAATCAAAAGTGTTTATTATTGATAAGAAAGGAGATATACTATGACTGAAAAACGTGTATGGCTCTTCAAAGAGGGAAATGCAGATATGCGAAATCTATTGGGCGGTAAAGGTGCAAACCTTGCTGAGATGACAAATTTAGGCTTACCTGTACCTCCGGGACTAACCATCACAACTGAAACCTGTATGGACTACATAAATCACGGGAATAAAATGCCTGATGGTTTGATGGATGAAGTGCGAACTGCTTTGTCAATTGTTGAAACACAAGCAGGCAAAAAATTTGGAGATCCTGAAAATCCGCTTTTAGTATCAGTAAGATCAGGCGCAAGACTTTCAATGCCTGGTATGATGGAAACAATCTTGAATTTGGGATTAAATGACCAAACAGTTGAAGGTATGATTAAATTAACAAATAACCCAAGATTTTGTTATGACTCATACAGAAGATTTTTAACAATGTTTGGTTCTGTTGCTTGGGAAATTGACAGACAAAAATTTGAAGATTACTTGGATAAAATTAAAGAAGAAAAAGGATACAAATCAGATACAGATTTAACCGCAGAAGATTGGAAATCTTTAATAGAACCATATAAAGAGCTAATCAAAAAAGAAACAGGCAAGGAATTCCCTCAAGATCCTTATGTTCAACTGGAAGAAGCCATAGAAGCCGTATTCAGATCATGGAATATCCCGCGTGCAGTTGCATATAGAAACCATTATAAAATTGATCATAATTATGGAACAGCAGTAAACGTTCAAACAATGGTATTTGGAAACATGGGAGATGATTGTGCAACAGGTGTTTCTTTCACAAGAAATCCATCTACAGGGGAAAATAAATTCTACGGAGAATACTTAACAAATGCTCAAGGCGAAGACGTTGTAGCAGGTATTAGAACTCCAAAGCCTATTGCAGAATTAGAACATGAAATGCCTGCACTATACAAACAATATGTTGATATAGCTAAAAAACTTGAACAAGGCTATAAAGATGTTCAAGATATGGAATTTACAATAGAAAAAGGTAAATTGTATATATTACAAACACGTAACGGAAAAAGAACTGCTAAAGCATCTGTAAGAATTGCAGTAGAAATGTGTGAAGAAGGTATAATTGATAAAGAAAGAGCAATAGAACTTGTAGATCCAAATCAATTATATCAAGTTCTATTACCTGACTTTGACCCAAAAGCTAAAAAAGAAGCTCATAAAATTGCGCAAGGACTTGCAGCATCCCCTGGCGCAGCTGTTGGTAAAATTGTATTTGATACAGAAGAAGCAGCTGAACGCGGGAAAGCAGGTGAAAAAGTTATACTAGTAAGAATTGAAACCTGCCCTGATGATATTCACGGTATGATTGCCTCTCAAGGTGTATTAACCCTAAGAGGAGGTATGACATCTCATGCTGCAGTAGTTGCAAAAGGAATGGGCAAACCTTGCGTTGCAGGTTGTGAAGATTTGCAAATTGATCTTAAAAATGAAACTTTAACAGCAGCAGATGGTACTGTATATCATAAAAACGATATAATCTCACTAGATGGCGGCACAGGTGAAGTTATGGAAGGTGCAGTCCATTTAGTACCTCCTACAATGGATGATAACTTTAAAAAACTATTTAAATGGGTAGACGAAGTAAAACTTCTAGGAGTAAGAGCAAACGCTGATACTCCGGCAGATGTTGCAAAAGCTCTTGAATTAGGTGCTGAGGGCGTAGGTCTTTGCCGTACAGAACACATGTTTATGGATCCTGACAGATTACCTTGGGTTCAAAAAATGATTATTGCAGGGACTCCTGAAGCCAGAAAAGAAGCTCTTGATCATTTATTACCAATGCAGTACAGTGATTTTTATGCAATGTTTAAAGCATTAGGTGAAAAATCAATGACAATAAGACTTTTAGATCCACCATTACATGAATTCTTACCGGATAAAGAAGAATTAATAGCAAAAGTTGCAACTAAAAAAGCAAAAGGAGAAGATTACAAAGAAGACGAAAAACTTCTTAATATCGTTGAAGCAATGTCTGAATCTAACCCAATGATGGGCTTGAGAGGATGTCGTTTAGGATTGACATATCCTGAAATCAACGAGATGCAAGTAAGAGCTATTTTTACAGCAGCTTGTGATTTGAAAAAAGAAGGACTAAACGTAAAACCTGAAGTTATGATCCCTTTGGTCGGTCATGTAAACGAACTTAAAACTGTTCAAGGATTACTTGAAAGAGTTGCAAAAGAAGTAATGAATGAAAAAGGCGTAATCGTTGATTACATGTTTGGAACAATGATTGAAATTCCTCGTGCAGCTTTAACTGCTGATCAAATTGCAGAATATGCCGAATTCTTCTCATTCGGAACAAATGACTTAACTCAAATGACATTTGGTTACTCAAGAGACGATGCAGAAGGTAAATTCTTACAAAACTACGTAGAACAAAAAATACTTCCTGCAAATCCATTCGCAACTCTTGATCAGGAAGGTGTAGGTCAATTAATGAAAATAGCTTTAGAAAAAGCTCTAAAAGTAAGACCTCACCTAAAACGCGGGATTTGCGGTGAACATGGCGGAGATCCAGCTTCTGTTAAATTCTGCCACAGAATTGGATTAAATTACGTATCATGCTCTCCATTTAGAGTTCCTCAAGCAAGACTTGCTGCTGCTCAAGCTGTTATTGAATTTAAGCACAGCAAAGAAGAAGAAGGACCTCTGGGTTGCAAATAAAATTAACACATAACAACCAATGGAGCATAAATTCCAAATAACAAAAAGACGAGAATTTTAAAATTCTCGTCTTTTTGTTTTAATTGTTAAAATCCTTACCGCCCACTATTCGCAAATGCCTATTACTACCTTCTCCAACAGACTTACTTGTTAAGTTATGCTGCTCTACAAGTTCATGCTGTAACTTTCTTATATGTTGGTTTTGTGGGGTTAATTCAACATGTTCTGCTCCTGCAAGAATTTTATTTATAGCCGCTTTTGCTTCATCCAAAGCTCTTTCGGCATCATCATAATATCCGCATAATGTCTCAGAAGCTTCTGTTATTTGCAAAGCTTCTTTTAATACTTTTTGAATTTGAGCCATTGAATTAGTTTTTACATAAAATATTTGCAATCTATAATCATTTGCTGTACTCAACACTTTCGCTCCGCCTTTGATAAAGTTTTTATGAGCAATAACTATATCAGCATCTTCAAGATTACGTGTAATTTCAGCATTCAAATCGAGTCTTTCAATAACTTTTTCAACAATACTTCTTGAAACTGCATAAAGATAAATTTTCTTGATTCCTTTGACTTCTTCAACATATTTTTGTCTTGAAAAACTAAATTTCAAACTATCAGTATTATGCTCTGGTACACTTTTGTCCAAACGATTAATCTCTTTTGGAATATCACTTAATGTGGGTTCTATTTTTTGCGTTGCATCCTTTGGAGGAAGTTCTCCTTCATATGATTTATCAACTTTTCTTATCTCTGGTCTTATTGGCCAGCCACGCAAAATATAATCAACTGCCTCTGCAGTATTTTTATAGACTGCTAAAGTATTTCTATCCAAAATTTCAATTACAACATCAAATGTAGGCTGTTTTTCTCTTTCTAAAACCGTTTTTTGAGAAGCTCTACGCTTTGCTTCATCATCTCCTAAAGTTACAGATTGAATTCCTCCAACCAAATCTGACAATGTTGGGTTTTTAATAAGATTCTCCAAACTATTACCATGAGCCGTTGCAATCAACATAACTCCTCGTTCAGCAATAGTACGAGCAGCTTGAGCTTCTTCTTCTGTACCGATTTCATCTACTACAATAACTTCAGGAGTATGATTCTCAACCGCTTCAATCATAATATCCTTTTGATACTGAGGCTGGGTAACTTGCATACGTCTTGCATGACCTATTGCAGGATGCGGTGTATCACCATCTCCTGCTATTTCATTAGATGTATCTACTATTACAACACGTTTTCCTAATTCATCTGCAACCAATCTTGATATTTCTCTTAATTTTGTGGTTTTCCCAACTCCTGGACGTCCCAAAAACAAGATACTCTTGTTCATCATACAAATATCTTTTATACAAGCAATAGTCCCTGTAACAACACGCCCAATACGACATGTCAAACCTATGATTTTACCTTGCCTGTTCCTTATAGCACTAATTCGATGAAGCGTGCCGGGAATACCTGAACGATTGTCAGACGTAAAGTCCTGTATTCGACTTGTAATATAATTTATGTCATCTTCAGTAACAAATTCATCTCCCAAATACTCTATTTTTCCACCAGAATGTCTTATTTCAGGAGTTCTACCAATATCCAATACAATTTCTATAACGTCTTCCATTTTTTCATAGGAGATGTGCTTTTTTACCTTATCCGGCAAAACTTCTGTCAAGCGGTCCAAATCGTTCTGAAATTGTAGGTTACTCATTTTCTTTTCTGCCTTTCCACTATTCTATTAAAATTATAACAGAATAAATACTGGCTATGAACATTTCGCACCCGCAGCGAAATAATTTTTTTTATTTAATTTTTCTATACCTTTTCTAATTATATTATACCACTTTTAGCAAAAAACTCATCAATCCTAAGTACTACTAAAGTAGCAACTTTACATATCTTTACATTTTTGCAGTATAGAAATTGTTAACAATTGTTACACTATATTGTAAATTTTTAAAGTTAAAATAAGAAAATTCCGTAATACTACATGAACGTTACTAGTTTTGAAAGGAAAATCTCAAGAAATGGGCTTAGCAGCAGGACAAGCAAGATTATTGAGTATCACAGCAAGGAAATCAGACTGTGAATTTCAATCAATGCGACTTTCTCATCAGAAAATCGCACTTTCTCGTGAGCTTTCCGATCTTTCTAATGAATATGAAAATTCATTAGACCAAACTAAGCTAGTTTATGATTATTATGGTACTGGGGATACTTCAAATCCTTTATCATATAACTTATTAATGACTCCTTCAGCCCTGAATGAATATATGCCAATTACAGTTACTGATTCTATGGGCAGAGTAACACTGGACAGCAAATATGCAGCTGCTGCTCGTGCTGCAGGTATACCACAAGAAGGGTTAGGGACATTACCTTCTGAAGAAACAAGAAATAAATTTATACAAGGATTATGCGATAACGGTTTAATCACATCAACGTTATCTTCAACAATACAAGGTCTACCCTACAACCAATCAGCAGGTTTTGGAGGAGATATTACAACATCAACGACAGTTGTTACAGGTAATATTAATGACTTAGTAAGCTATTTAAAAGAAAATTATACAGATCAATACCATTTATCAATAGATTCTTCAAGTGGTCATGATATAAAAATTCTTTCAAATGGAAGTTCCGATATTAGTGATAGCAGTGATGAAAATAAATCTGCAGATATAAATATTTGGGATTTATTAAGTACTGACGATGAAGACCAGTATAACATCTGGTTTCAAAGTCCAGACGGGAAACGTATGCCTACTGATGCAATGAAGTATGTAAACGATACAATGATGAGTGATTTTCTGGACTGGATAGAAGACTCTCTTGGCAGTGTACTTATTACTGACACAGCATCACAACAAGCATTCGATAAAGCACGCAGCCAAATTGAAAGTATATTATTTGGTGGTTTTGATCAAAGTATGAGTGCAGACGATTTCAGAACAGATTATACAACTGAAGCTGGGCATAAAAGAAATTCAGATTGGGCTAGAGAATGGGCAGCACTGTATGGATCTGATTATGTCGGTTATATGTATGTGAAAAACACACAAAACCGTATTAACAAAAACAACGGTGCGGGTTCTATCAACTTAAACAATATAGCTCAAGCTTTCTTAACTTTATTTGTCAAAGGAATGGATGGTTGGTCTAAGACAAATGCTGCAGGAGAAGAAAAATACTATGTAACAAGTGGAGCATTATCTGAAAACAGACTAGTTACAAATACAGATTTAAAATATTCATATACATACACAATGAAAACAGGTTCATCTGTATCAAGTGATGATCTTGCACAATCTACATTCTATGACACATTATTCAACCAAATATGTGCAAACGGATGGACTGAGAACAATAACATTAACGATAATGAATATTTACAAGAAATGTTACAAAGTGGAATGCTTTATATTACAAAAGCTAAAGAAGATGGGTATTATTATCAAGGTAACTATGCAACTGACTCTTATATAAAAGTAGTTTCAGATGAAACAGCAATAGCACAAGCTGAAGCAAAGTATTCTTCTGAAAAAGCAAAACTTAATTCAAAAGAAGAAGAACTTGATTTGAAAATGAAAAATTTAGATACAGAAATTTCTTCATTAAGCACAGAATATGAAACAGTAAAAAATACAATATCAAAAAACATAGAAAAATCATTTAAACGATACAATGCGTAAAAAAGTCCGATTATAGTCGGACTTTTTTATTAAACACCTGCAACAGGAGGTAAATCAATACGTTTCAAACGTTGCTCTATTCGCCTGTACCATTTTAAATGTTGTTTAAATAAAATATTGTATTTGGTTATATCCCCTTGAGAAATTTCTTTAAATTGATTATCACAAGTTTCTTCTAAAGCTTGCTCTAACATATGAGTTAATTCTTTTCGACCTAATAAATTTTCCTTTGAAAGTTCTATTCTTTTCCCGAATTCAACAATTACTTCAGGCCTATTATCTCTAAAGAAACAATAGTCAATAGCTAAAGGAATAAGGTTAACTCTACCGTACCTTTTCACGGCATTTTGAGCAATATATGCCAAACCTGTTTGAAATTCGATAGGTCTGTAATGAGGTGGACGTATAATTCCCTGAGGGAAAATACATAAAATATTGCGCAAGTCTCCAACTACATCTACAGAATATTGTAAAGCCTTCATAGCTGATTGCGCAGATTTTTTATTAACAGAATAAGCTCCGCCCCTTCTTAATAGAGGAAATCTGTTTAATTCTTCCACCATAAGACGGATTTCTTTATGAAATATTCTATGAGTAATATTATAAAATACTATACCATCCCACCAATTACAATGCGGAGCAAATAATATTGTTGGCACATTTGTATCACCGTCAAAATAATTTTCTGCCCCCCTATAACGGAATGCATAAAAACGATTTTGAAGCATGTTAAAGAAAAACATGCTAGCAACCCATAGCCAAAATCTGCTTGTCTTTGCGGGTTTAAATTTCTCCTCTTTATTCCTAAGTTTTGTAGGTGGGACGTCAGAATATAATTGTTCTTCTTCTGCTAACATAAATTAATTGTACTCCATTTATTATAAATATTCAAATCTATGATAGATAATTTTAAGAAAAATTAACTTATTTAGAAATTACATCCATATAAAAAACAAGTTTTATCGTAAAAAGACATTATTAATTTTAGTGGATAAAGCAGAAATAATAACCTCAAAATCTTTATCTGAATATGTTTCTTGATTCATGAAATTTTTATCTAAAGTTTTAGTAGGAATAAATTTTTGTAGATAATAACGTTTTGCGTTACAAATTAAATTCCCAATATCCGCGAAATCATCTATAGATAATTGAGACCTTACAACAGTAGTCCTAAATTCATAATCTACACCGCTATTCATTATTATGTCTATACTGTCTTTTATATTTTGGATATTTACGTTTATCCCGACTATATTTTTATATTTATGTAATGGAGCTTTTATATCCATTGCAATATAATCAATATGCGGCAAGGCTTTCTTTATCATCTCAGGGAATGTCCCATTTGTATCGAGTTTTACTAAAAAACCTAAAGTTTTAATTTTTTTTATAAAATCAATTAAATCATATTGTAAACAGGGTTCTCCTCCTGTTATTACAACTCCGTCTAATTTCCCTTGTCTTGTTTTTAAAAAATCTAAGAAACCGGCACTAGTCCATGCCGGTTCCTTAAGTGTTATTAATTCAGGATTATGGCAATATCCGCAGCGGAAATTGCAACCTTGAGTAAAAACAATTGCACAGATTTTTTCAGGAAAATCCAAAAGCGAAGTTTTTTGCACCCCGCCTATTTGCATGTGCATTCTCCTATTTTAAATTCTTTACGATCAACAAATTCTTTTTTCTTACCTTTATTCCATTGTTGAACAGGCCTAATATATCCAACAACACGAGAATAAACCTCACAATCAGCACCGCATTCTGGGCATGTAAAATGTTCACCTGCAACATATCCATGATTTGGGCAAGTACTAAATGTCGGAGAGAAAGTAAAATATGGCAAATGATAATTATTGCATACTTTTTTTACAAGATTTTTCATTGTTTCAATATTCTGAATTCTTTCTCCGGCATATATATGAACAACTGTCCCGCCAGTATACTTTGTCTGTAAATCATCTTGATGATCTAATACCTCAAAAATATCATCAGTATAATTTACCGGTAATTGTGTTGAATTTGTATAATATGGGTATTTTTCCTTATCAAGCTTAGCTAGTCTATATGATGTGCCCTCGCCAGGAGTTGCTTCCAAATTATAATTATTACCTGTTTCTTTTTGGAACTCTACAATTTTCGCTCTCATAAAATCCATTACCTCTAGAGCAAATTGTTTACCTCTGAAACTTCCGATATCACTTCCTAAAAGATTTATACAAGCTTCATTCATTCCGATAAGACCGATTGTTGAAAAATGATTTTTCCAATATACTCCGAAACGAGCTTTTATATCTCTCAAATAAAACTTTGTATAAGGATACAAATTTTTATCAGTCATATCTTCAAGCAATTTACGTTTGATTTCAAGACTTTCCTTTGCTATTTCCATCTTCTTAGCTAAAGTTGCAAGGAATTCCCCTTTTGAATTTGAATTTTCAGCAATCTTAGGAAGGTTTATTGTTACTACTCCAACTGACCCTGTAAGAGGATTAGAGCCAAAAAGTCCACCACCTCTATATTCAAGTTCTCTGTTATCGATTCTCAAACGACAACACATAGATCTTGCATCTTCTGGCGACATATCAGAATTAATAAAATTGGAGAAATACGGAATTCCATACTTTGCAGCCATCTCCCATAGGCCTTCAATATTTTTATTATCCCAATCAAAATCTTTTGTTATATTATAGGTTGGAATAGGGAACGTAAACACCCTTCCGGAATTATCACCTTCCATCATTACTTCAAAGAATGCTTTATTTAACATATCCATTTCTTTTTGGAATTCTTTGTATGTTCTTTCTTGAAGCTCTCCTCCAATAATTACAGGCTGTTCTGCATAATAAGAAGGAACTGTTAAATCCATAGTTATATTTGTAAAAGGTGTTTGGAATCCAACTCTTGTAGGTACATTCATGTTAAATACAAATTCTTGAATAGCTTGTTTAACTTGTGCATAATCAAGATTGTCATAACTTATAAAAGGAGCTAAAAGTGTATCAAAGTTTGAAAAAGCTTGAGCCCCTGCAGCTTCACCTTGCATTGTATACATAAAATTGACAATTTGTCCTAAAGCAGTTCTAAAATGCTTTGCAGGAGCACTTTCTATTTTTCCTTTTACACCTGTAAAACCTTCTGATAATAAATCTTTTAAATCCCAACCGACACAATATACAGATATTATATTCAAATCGTGAATATGAATATCTCCTCTCAAATGAGCATTTTTTATCTCAGCAGGATATACCTTATTTAACCAATATTGTTTGCTGATTTCTGAAGCAATATAGTTGTTTAAACCTTGAATTGAATAAGCCATATTTGAATTTTCATTAACCTTCCAATCAAGTTTTTTCAAATATCCCTCAACTAAATTAATATTAGCATCCTTATCAGATACTACAGAATTAGACATAAATGAACGTTTAGCTTCATCCATATTGACAACTTTGTTGTCATGCATAATTGTATTGTTCATAAAAAAATCTCCCAGATTTCCGTGGTAACACTAACTTCAATAAGCATTCCGACTATCTCATTTCATGAGGTCATTTTACAACCAGATTATTGTAAAAAAGACACGGCTGCGGTCCAGTGAGGGATTTTCACCCATGCTTTCCTTATAGAAGTATTTCAATTTTATAACTTTGTTTAAAATTTGTCAACAAATCGGAAGATTTATTTGACATGATTTTTCCCTTATTTTACGATTTTAATATAGAGGGAATGGAGTGAATATCTCCAGCTGTGCCGCAACCGTAAAAGCCGGAATACTCAGAAAAACTTGTATACTGCGAGCATCGGTATGTAAGAAATAAATTTTCTCAGTTGTCCTCTTTAGATATAAAACAAGAGGATTTTTTATGTCCCTTACAGCAGTAAATACAAATAGCGCAAAAATAGGTACTTGTCCTCACGGGCTGCCGCTCGGAGCATGTCCGATTTGTAACGGAATGAGCGGTGGCGGAGGTGCAAAAAAAGCTGATTTTTCTGCAAAGCCAGGCGAAATGAGTTGGAATGAATGTGCTGCAATCGGAGCTTTTTTAAAAGCTCAGCAACAGGCAAAAGCACAAAGGCAGGAAGATGCTCTAAATTATGCAAAAAATGTACAGGCTTTTCAAAATGCTCTAATGAATTCAAGCCAAAAATTAGCAAATATTGCCCAATTTTTTTCGAATAATACTCCTGCAATAATTGCAAAGCCAATAAATTTCGTATTAAATACCGTATTAGGCAACATAACAAAAGCAATTGCAAACCTTCCAACAACTATCTCAAATGTAATACATACAATTCAACAGAGACTTGCTGATATTTCAGATAAACTTACAGCAATGATGGGAGAATTGAAAGCATCTATAGAAAAGAAAATATCGGAATCTTTCAAAGAAATTAAAAAGAAAATAAAATCAATATTCTCAATATTTCAAACATCAGATTCAGACAATGAAGATAAACAAATAGATGAAACTAAAAAAGCTTTTGAATTAAGAACTTTCATACACAACTTATATAAAAAACTTACAGAAACTGAAAAGGATTTAGAAGAAAATGAACGTTAGTCCGCTACAAGATGCAGAATTTAAACGACAACAAAAAAATATGACTTTAACTCAAAAAAAGACAAATCTGTCTACGAAAGAAGGAGTTTTAGTAAATAATTTTATAAAAGACAATCAATGCAACTTAAATGATACATATAATTCAATGATAATTTCCGAACAAACGAAATTACCTAAAAAGATATATGAAAATCAAACTACTAAAGAAAAAAATCTTTTGCCACTCGCAGGGATTTCTGTTGCAGTAATGGGAACAGTTGCCTTGTTATCAACGTTTGTAAAGAAGAATGCAAAAAATGTAATTGGTTTGGCTAAAGAAAAATGGCTGCCGACTGTAACAAGAAATGTAAATCTTAGTGAAGAAACTACTCAAGCAATTTATCAAATGGTACAAAACCCAGGAAGAACATCGGTAATTGCAGGAACAGGAGTGTTGGCTCTTTCAGCCATGGCCTTTATGGGGAAGATGTTTTGTGAAGGATACAAAGAAATTTGGGTTAAAAGAAAAGAAGCCGATATACAAAAAAATCTTCAAGAAAAGCTTATAGACGTTGAAACTCAAGCATTTTCAGGGAAAATACAAATAATTAGAAGCATGTTATCAAAACAAGCTCACGATTTTGAAAAATATCTTACTAATGATAATGATAAAATTCTTCCTGATTTTGGTAAAAAAGTTTTAAACTCAAACGGTCTTTATTTCATGGGAGAAAACAATAAAAAAGATCCTAAAACAAATAATTTAAAATATATATTTATGGGACTTGGAACAATTTCTTCAATAATCGGATTAGGATATTTTGCTTTTAAAAATGCTTCTAAAAGCAGAGCTTTAATTGATAAATATCTCCAAGACACTGAAAAATGCATTAATCAGGTCGTAAAATCTTCAAATGAAACTACAAAACAAACTGATAAAGAAACTTTAGAGAATTTATTTAAAATATTAGATGCTGACAAGAATTTTATAAAATCCAAATTATTAAAAATCAAATGGAGTGATAAAGAAAAAGAAGATTTCATAGAAAATGTCTATACAAAAATACAAACATCTACAACAAAAGTAAATCCAAACATTGGAGGAGATGGAACATCAAAACCAGCATTCAATTCTTTTGTAAACGATTATAGAGCATTTTTCTACAACTGGCTTTTAGACACTTCAAACCCTCAATTCAAACAATTATTCTTCGGAGTTACAGGAGTAACAGCCGCAGGATATGCAGGGAAATTGTATGGCGATGCTATGAAAGATGTTCAAGTAAAAAAAATAAATGCAGAAACAGAATTGGATTTACAAAAAAGACTTGTATCTACAGAATTGAGAAATTTTAAATCAAAAAAAGAAGCAGCAATCCAACCTCTTGTTGACGAATTTTATAAGCAGGTTGATAATGGCAAACCAAAAGAAGAATTAAAAGTAATGGCAGATAATATATTATTTGAAATTAAAAACGGACCACCATTCGTATATTCATAGGAGGATATCATGTCTTATATATATATACAACCTTATCAAACAAATCAACAAAATATTTATAAATCAAAAAAATCTGCACTAAAAGATACTTTTCCACTTTTGCAGATTCCTTGCCCTTTAGTTGATAATCAAAACATTACTAATATTTCAAAACAGCATACAAATTGTTTGCTGCCAAAAGGAAACAGAAATTACACAATTGTTGATAAAAACAAAGTAGATTATTTTGTTTCGCAAAAAGAAGCGTCTCTTCCTTATTTAGCAGATATTCTTTCTCATTCAAATAACGAAGAACAAATAGTTGAGACCTTGAATATTCTAAATTCAATGCTTGATAATGGGGTAAAAGGTATTGATAAAATGTACCCGATATTATCACGTTTTAACAATACAAATTCTCCTAATATCCAAACTTTTCTTGCTGGTATTTACAGAAAAACCCAAGTTCCTGATGCATTCGGACCTCTTGTAAAAATGTTAATACAAAATTCCCTTAATCCGCAAACTTCAAACTTTGATCCGAATGAAGAAATCGGAGGGGCAATATTATCCTACATTTCAGACCGGTTTAGAAATCAACAACAAAAATAAAACAATATTTTTTGTTACAAAAACTTAACATGATTTCAGACATGATTAAAGTTTTAACTCCAATGTGTCGATAACATGCATGTAAGTACTAAATGTAAGAAAGGAAGATCGACAGCAATGGGAATGGCAGCGTCACAAGCTAGATTTTTAGGCCTGACAGCCAGAAAAACCAATGTTGAATTTGAAGGTCAACAAGTTAACCAACAAAGAACAACATTGTCAAACCAGTCTGCTAATTACTACAACGATTTGTTGGGTATGTCAGTACCGGTTCCTCCGTCTGTCGATGATTACACAAAAACTGTGTATACTTTCGAAGATGGAGCTTTGACAAACCAAATAACAGCAATGATTGCTCAAGGTGATGGTACTTATACTGTTAGCTATTTAAGACAATGGACAGATGACTTTTCAGTTGTTTCAGCTTCTACAAGTATTGTTAACAGAAATACTAATGGAACTGAAGATAAATCTGACGATATTTACAAAGTTGGCTCTACAACTCTTAGAAATATGACAGACCCTATTACTTATGATATTGAAGGAACTACTGCATATTACAACCCTGAAGACAAAAACTATTATGCTAATGCAGATTTTTCAGGTAATGCTATTGATACAAAAGATAAAGACATCAAACTTAACAGCGAAGATGATTATTTAAAAAGTTTATCAGCAGATCAAGTTTATCAATTACAAAAAGAAGAAGCAGAATATCTTCAGTTATTACAACAAAAATATGGTGATGGAGACTACCTTGTTAGATATGTCAAAGATACAACGACAGGGGAATATAATCCTTATTTTTACAAATTATCAGACTTAGAAGGTGCAAACTATGATCAAAACGGTAATTCTCAATCAAATATTAACTGTTACAAAATAGGGAGCGAAACTAAATCTGAAGAAGTAAAAGCCGTAAAAGGATGTCAAATAGAAAAAGACAGCTCAGGTCGTTACATAAAGATTTCAATTCCAAACGGAGATACATCAGTTGATTACGCATTAACAACATCAACAGTTACTGACCAAGCAGCTTACGATGATGCAATGAACCAATATGAGTTTGAAAAATATGAATATGACCAAGCTATCCAAGAAATTAACTCTAAAATCGAAATTGTTCAAGCTCAAGATAAAAACCTTGAATTAAGATTGAAACAATTAGATACTGAACAAGATGCAATTCAAACAGAAATGGATGCAGTACAAAAAGTTATTGAAAAAAACACTGAATCTACATTCAAAACATTCGGTTAATACAAAAAATAAAAAAGGCTATACACATAATAAAAACTAACTAAAAATAAAATTTTTTCCTTTCCCTTTTTCCTATTGATTTTCCAACGACAAGCACAAAGTTTGTCGTTTTTTTTATGTTAAAATATTCATATGAAATTTCAGGATGAATATGCCGAAATATATAATATGGTAAAAAATGACATTGAAAAGGTCTCGAATAATGTCATTAAAGAAATCAATATTGAAGAGCCTTTTAAATCAAAACTCATCAATATACTAACTGCACCATCTAAACATATAAGAACATTAATTTCTTTTTTGTATCTAAAAATGTTTGGAAGAGAAATTGATGAAAAACAAATTATATTTCATAGTGCAATAGAACTTGCTCACAATGCATCTTTAATTCATGACGATATAATGGATGAAAGTTTGATAAGAAGAAATACAGATACATTAAATTCTTCTTTCGGTGATAAAACTGCAGTAATTTGCGGGGATTATATACTATCAATAGCTATGCAGCAAATTTGCAAACTCAATTCTATACAACTTGTTGAAATATTCTCGCAAACACTGTCAGAAATGACTCAAGGTGAAATGTTTCAAATAAACAGTAAATATAAAATCCCAAAAATTGATGAATACATCAAAAAAAATTATCAAAAAACAGCAAAATTATTCGAAACTGCACTTGAAGGATCATTAATTCTTGCAAATATAAATACTAATGCAAAAGAATTTGCAAAAAATTTTGGTATAGCTTTTCAAATAAGAGATGATTTGATAAATACATTAACTACAAAATCAGATCTTTCAGATGGAATCTATACAGCACCAATCATTTTTTCACAAGATATAACCACAACTGAAAATGGGATTGAAAAAACACGAATTTTGTTAAATAATTACCTGAGTAATGCAGAAAAATCTTTACAATTTTCAGATAATAATGAATATAAACAAGCACTAATTAAACTTTTAGGAATAATAGGTCATGCATAAAATAAAAAAAATAATTAAACAAACAAAAGATAATTATATGAAAATAAACCCAACAGTAAGGGAAATAATAGAAACTGTAGTATTCGTAGTAGTTATGGTTATCATAATAAGATTTTTCATAGGCGAAATCCGCTGGATACCTTCAGCATCAATGCACCCTACCCTTATTGAAGGAGACAGAATAGTTGTAGAAAGATTTTCTAGATTTTATACAACTCCAAAACGTGGAGATATAATGGTATTTTATCCCCCGTTTGAAAAGCTGCCCAATACTCCATGGCGAGTTTTTTCAAGACTAACAGGATTTTTCTGCAAAGATGTTGCATATATAAAACGTGTAATAGGTATGCCTGGAGATAAATTTGAAATAAAAACTGACAAAAACGGAAAAAGTACTGTCTACATCAACGATAAACCTCTCAATGAACCATATATTCAAAGTCAATATTATGACAAACCGTGTAATGAAGATATGATATGCGGACCTATTGTTATCCCTGAACATAAATACTTAATGATGGGTGATAATAGAGGTAATTCATTTGACGGTCGCTGGTGGGGATTTTTACCGGAAGACAGATTTATTGGCAGAGCAGTATTTTTATTCTGGCCAATAAATAGAGTCAAAATTTTACATTAATCTTATATTACATAAGCATATGATAATATTTCATATAATCAGCCATAATCTGCGAACTTGTAGCATTAGCAACTGTTGCTTTTAATTCCTGATTTTTGTCATTCTCTGATGACTTTTGAACTTTTTCTGTTTCTTTATTATCAGGAGCGTTTTGCTGAATTTTTTCTTGTGCCTGCAATTCATTAACATACTCTTCAACAGCTTGTTGAATTTCCTGCATTCTTGCTTTATCTCCTGAATATGATCCAGTAGATTCAATGCCGTTTTCAGCAAACTCTTTTAATATCTGCGACCACTCATTATAATTTGTAATTGAAGTTCCTTGAGCTTGCGCAGCAGCCTGTGCTTTTCTCAAATCATCTTCAGATTCAATACCATCTACTTTTATTGCCATAATACTCTCCGATTATTTACTTCTCATATATATATTAAGTATATTGTTCCCAGTGAATTTCAAAAAATAAAAAAGTTGTAAAAAAAGTTAACAGATACAACTTGACAAAATACTGAATATAATAAATAATGAGTATGGTTAAGAAATAAGAGGAGTTTGAAAATGAATACACAAGAAGCTTTCAGGATTGCCCCCCCCCCCGAAAAGTTAAATTATGACTGCATTTCAAGAGAATGGCTTGATAAATACAAAAATATAAGTTATAATAGTGATGTTATGAATCACTATTATGGAAGAAAAAGAGCTTTTACTTTAGCGGAAGTTTTAATTACTTTAGGAATTATCGGAGTCGTTGCTGCGATGACTATTCCTACGTTAATCGCTAACTACAGAGTTAAACAAACTGTAACTCAACTAAAAAAAATTAATTCTACTTTGCAAAATACTTTTACTTACACAAAATTAAATGATTTTGCAGGTGCAAACGTAAAAGATTGGAATATCAATTATACAGAATTTACAAATATTCTCGCTAAAAACATGAAATCATCTAAAGTCTGTGGACAGAGCAATATAGAAGACTGTTTCCCTAATGTTAACTACAAGAATCTTTCAGGAGAATCAAATGTATTACCACTAAGCTCTCTTCAAGGAGGTATAGTACTGAACGACGGGACCTTGCTTGGTCTTGTTTTTAATCCAAATAGTTCAAATGCAAATCTTTCTGGAGATTTGGGGCAAATATTTGTTGATATAAACGGAATTAAAGCTCCGAATGTATTAGGTAGAGATGTATTTTCTTTTATGATCAGAAATGATAAATTAATTGCCAGAAATACACCAACTGAAACTAATTCTGCAGCATTAGGACCTCAAAAATATTGTTCAGTATCAAGCGGTTACGGTCATAATGGTCTTGGCTGCACAGCTTGGGTAATTTATAACGAAAATATGGATTATCTGAAATGTGAAGGTTTAAATTGGCATACAAAACTACATTGCGATTAGTTTTGTTTAATTAAAAATAAAAGCAATTAAAAATATTAAGAAAAATTTACAAAAGTCTGAAAAGTTGCTTTAGTAATGATTTTTTAAGATTCAAGTAAATATTGTTAGTGTGCCGTTTTTAAAAAAACATTCAACATTTTAATTAATACAAGTGGACGAAAAACATGTCTAAACTGCTTGCAATCAAATATTTTGCAAGTATTATTAAAATAGCGCCTAAAATAGGTGTAAATTTAACAGCCGAATTTAACAAAATGAGGAAAATATGTCAAAAGACGTTATAGAAATAGAAGGTACAATTTTAGAAGCGATGCCGAACGCAATGTTCCGAGTAAAGCTTGAAAATGACCACGAAATATTAGCTCACATCTCTGGAAAAATAAGAAAAAATTTCATCAGAATTTTACCTGGAGATAGAGTAAAAGTAGAAATGACACCTTATGATTTAAGCAGAGGTCGTATTACATTCAGATTAAAATAACAAAAGCTAAAAATATTGTACAAACACAAAATAAAAGGAAAGAAAAATGAAAGTAAGATCATCAGTAAAACCAATTTGCGATAAATGCAAATGTATTAAAAGAAAAGGCAGAATCGCTGTAATTTGTGAAAATCCAAAACACAAACAAAGACAAGGCTAATCAGAAGGCAGGAAGTTCAGAAGACAGGAAGGCAAGCATTTACTGTAAATAGCCCGACCTCCTAACCTCTTTTCATCTGAACCTCTGATTAAACAAGTTGAATTGACGGACTAAAACGGTCAATGGTGAGGAAGAATTTATGCCTCATAACAAAAAAAATCTAACAACAAGAAAGGAAAAATTAAAAATGGCAAGACTATCTGGGGTAGATTTACCTCGTAACAAAAGAATGGAAGTAGCATTAACATACATATATGGTATCGGACCTACAAGAGCAAAAAAAATTCTTGATGCTACAAAAATATCACCTGATTTAAGAACAGATGATTTAACAGATGAAGATATTAAATTATTAAGAAATGAACTAGCTAATTATCACATTGAAGGTGATCTTCGTCGTGAAGTAACTTTACATATCAAACGTCTTCAAGAAATCGGATCTTACAGAGGCTTAAGACATAAACGTAACCTTCCTTGCCGCGGTCAAAGAACTAAGACAAATGCTAGAACAAGACGTGGTAAAAAAGGATTAGCTATCACTAAAAAGAAAACAGTTTAGTAAAAATTATTAATTTATAAAATAGAGGAAATAAAAATGGCAAGACCAGTAAAAACTAAGAAAAAAGAAAAAAAGAACGTATTGCAAGGTGTTGTACACATTCAATCAACATTTAACAATACAATCGTAACTTCAACAGATACTCAAGGTAATGCTATTGCATGGGCAACAGCAGGTGCTACAGGATTCAAAGGAGCAAGAAAAGGAACTCCATTTGCTGCTCAATCAGCAGCAGAACTTGTTGCAAAAAAATCAATTGACCAAGGTATGAAAAAAGTTGAAGTACATATCAAAGGACCTGGTTCAGGAAGAGAAACTGCAATCAGAGCAATCCAAGCTGCAGGTTTAGAAATCACATTAATTAAAGATGTAACTCCTATCCCTCACAATGGATGTCGTCCACCTAAAAAACGTCGTGTATAATGACAAATTAAGTAAAAGAAACAACAGATAGGGGCTTGCGTTAAAAGCCAAAACAGCAAACCATAGATGCCCTATCACAATAAAAAGGAGAAAATAAAAAAAAATGGCTAGATATACAGGACCAACAAATAAATTATTCAGAAATAAAAAAGTAAAAGATTTGTCTAACAGAAAATTAACTTCTTCTATGAGACAAACTGCTTCAGGCCAACACGGCGCTGTTAGAAAAAAACTTTCTGAATACGCAATACATTTAGCAGAAAAACAAAAAATCAGATTCACTTATTTAGTTAGTGAAAAACAATTTGCTAAATATTATAAAGAAGCTGCAAGAAGAAAAGGCGTAACAGGTACAATCCTTTTACAAATCTTGGAATCAAGATTAGATAACGTTCTTTTCAGAGCAGGTTTAGGTATTACGCGTAAGCAAACAAGACAAATTGTTAACCACGGACACGTTTTAGTTAACGATAAAAAAGTTGATATTCCGTCATATTTAGTAAAAGCAGGCGATGTAATCACTATTAAATCAAAAAGTAACGCATTTTTGAAAAGTGTAACAGATTTAATTGATATGGCTTGTGCACCTGCTTGGATGACAATTGACAAAGATGCTTTGAAAATCACTTTTGACAGAATTCCGGAAAGAGAAGAATTAGACCCTGAATTCAAAGAACAACTTGTAATCGAGTACTACTCTAAGTAGGAGGCAAGAAGTTCAGAAGGCAGGAAGGCAAGTCTTTTAATGTAAATAGCCTGACCTCCTGACCTCTGTTCATCTGACCATCTAAAGAACAAATAGTTAGCAACAACTAGGAGATTTAAAAATATGGAATTGAAAATTAAATGTGTTAATACAACAACAAGTTCTGACGGATCACAATACGGTAAATTCGTAATTGAACCGTTAGAAAAAGGTTTTGGTACAACAATCGGTAATTCTTTAAGACGTGTACTTCTATCAAGCTTAGAAGGTACAGCTGTTACTGCAGCTAGAATAGAAGGGATTACACACGAATACACAGCAATTCCTGGTGTATTGGAAGATGTAATCGATGTTATGCTAAACCTTAAAGGATTGGTTGTAAAAACTGATTCCAAAGAACCTCAAACATTGAGAATTGATGTTGATCGTCCAGGCACAGTACTCGCAAGTGATATTCAATTACCTGCAGGGGTTAAAGTTGTAAACCCTGACTGGTTAATTTGTACGGTTGCAGATGGCGGAAGTTTCCATGCTGAAGTTACAGTAGAAACAGGTAAAGGTTATGTAGCTCATGACGTACCTAGAGATTCTAAAGGTGTTGCAATTGATATCCTTCCTATAGATGCAACATTCATGCCTATCAAACGTGTTAGCTACAACGTAGAAAGCACTCGTGTAGGTGATTCTATTGACTTTGATAAATTGACTCTTGAAATCTGGTCAAACGGATCTATCGATGTAACAAATGCATTAAGCCAAGCTTCAAATCTTCTTATAGATCATTTCATGCAAATAGCTGCAATTACAGGGCAACCTGTAATTACACCTTCAATGACTGTAGAAGATGAAGTAGAAGATGATTCAAACGCTCCTACAATGACAATTGAAGAATTGGAACTTTCTGTAAGAGCATATAATTGTTTGAAACGTGCAAGCATTAATTCAATGGCTGAATTATTGAAAAAATCAGAACATGATTTACTAAATATTAAAAACTTTGGTAAAAAATCTTCTGATGAAGTAATTGAAAGACTACATCACTTCGGTTTAGATTTGGCTCCAAATCCTGAAACAGAAGAAGAAGTAGGCTAATCTTAAATTAAGAAATAGTAAAAACAATATAAAGGACAGTAAAATGAGACACCAAACTAAAAAAAATACGCTCGGTAAAGCAAAGGATCAAAGAGATGCTTTATTACGCTCTTTGGCTACCGAACTTTTTGTGCACGGTGAAATCAAAACAACTATGGCTAGAGCTAAAGCTCTAAAACCATATGCTGAAGAAATTATCACCCTTGCAAAAAGAGGCGACCTTCATGCTCGCCGTCAAGCTGCTAAATTTATTTTTGACAAAGAAACTGGAAAATTTATGGATTTAGCAACAGGAGAAGTTTTCGAAGCTCCATCTGCAGACAAAAAATTAGCAGAAGAAACAGTTCTTAGAAAACTTTTTGTAGTAATCGGTAAAAAATATTCAGACCGTCAAGGCGGATACACTAGAATATTCAGATTACCTCCTAGACGCGGAGATGCTTCTGAAATGGCTTTAATCCAATTGGTATAAGCCTATGCGTTATACGCTTCAAGTTCAGTATATTGGAAAAAACTATGCAGGAAGCCAAATTCAATTTGAAAACGGCAAAGAAATAGATATTCCAACTATACAAGGAGAACTTGAAAGAGCAATTAGTACATTGATAAGCGGTGATACCGCAAATAATAAAAGGCACATTAAAACAATTTTTTCAGGAAGAACTGACAGAGGTGTCAACGCAATTGGACAAGTTATTCATTTTGACACAGACAAGCCTATTGTTGCTTCAAAGTTTGTCTACCAACTTAATGAAATTCTCCCAAAAGACATATCTGTCAGTGATTTAAAACAGGTAGATAACAATTTTCACGCTCAAAAATCTGCCAGACGCAGATATTATAGATTTGTTTTTATAAACAGAAAATGCAAAAATGCGTTTGATGGAGATTTAATGAGAGTAAAATATGATATCGACACAGAAAGAATGCAAAAATCTCTTAATTATCTTTTAGGAGAGCATGATTTTTCGAGTTTTAAAAGTTCCGGAACGCTAAACCCAAGCAAAATTTGTTTTATTGAAAAAGCCAAATGTAAAAAACAAGACGATAAAGTTATTATAGATATTGTAGGGAATCGTTTTTTATACAATATGGTAAGAACTATCGTCGGAACCCTTTTAGAAATAGAAGGGCACAATCTTCCTGCAGAACATATGCAGAAAGTTTTAGAGGCCTGCGACAGAAAATTAGCAGGTCAGACAGTCAGTCCTTTCGGATTGACATTAATGAAAGTAGAATACTAAACAAAAATATAAATGGAGACTAAGCATGAAAACATATTCAGCAAAACCTCTTGAAGTAGAAAGAAAATGGTATTTAATTGATGCTGAAGGAGAAATCCTTGGCAGATTAGCTACTAGGGTTGCTAACATTTTAAGAGGAAAAAATAAACCTGAATATACACCAAATGTTGACACTGGCGATTTTGTAATCGTTATTAATGCTGACAAGGTTTTGGTATCAGGTAAAAAAGAAACTGATAAAATTTATTATCACCATACAGGTTTCCCTGGTGGATTAAAAAGTGCAAGCGTAAAAGAATTACGCGAAAAAGATGCAAGACTTTTAATTGAAAAAGCAGTTAAAGGTATGCTTCAACACAATACATTAGGTGATACTCAATTCACTAAATTAAAAGTATACAACGGAAGTGAACATCCGCATGCAGCACAAAAACCAATCGTGTTGGAAAAGGAGGCTAAATAATGGCAGATAAAGAAATTATGGCTACAGGCCGCAGAAAAACCTCTATTGCGGTTGTTAAATTAGTAAAAGGTAAAGGCAGAATTTTTGTTAATGGTAAAACTTTAAAAAATTATATCGGTAACAGACCTGCTATTGAGATGTTAGTATACAGACCTTTAGTTTTAACTGATAATCAAGAAAAATACGATGTAAAAGTAAAAGCTGTTGGTGGCGGTGTTGTTGCTCAATGCGGAGCTATCAGACATGGTATTTCTAGAGCATTAGTTAAAGCTAATGAAGAATATAAAAACGTTTTACGTTTAGAAGGCTTATTAACTCGTGATCCACGTGTTAAAGAACGTAAAAAATACGGTCGCAAACGTGCAAGAAAACGTTTCCAATTCTCAAAACGTTAATATTTCAGACAAATATATCAACAAAAAAAGACAAACATTATTGTTTGTCTTTTTTTATACAAAATAAAAGCGGAGATTTAAAATCACCGCTAACTAAATTCCTTTTCCTATTTATCCTATTGATTATCTAACGACTTGTGATACAAAATTTGCGATATCGAAAAATGAGTCTCTTACAAATTCTTTTGCTAAAGTTTTAATTGGTCTGTTTTCTATGACATCAAAAACATAATAGATTGGGTCTTTAGCATTGTTAAAACGCATTCTTCTATCTTTTTTTTCAAGATAATTATAATCTTCAATATTAAAATCTTGAGTATTAGTACTTTGTCTTTTTTTTCTTAATAATGAACCAAATTGTCCATTACCGTTTGTATTATTATTTGATTCAGCAGTTGTTTTCAACATTTTCTTTTCTCTCTCTTTATATCTCTTACATATATATAAAGTATATCAAAAGAAAAAAATTGCTTTTTATGGAGTTTGTTTATTAAAAAATATTAAGAAATTATTTTCCTAACTCTACAATATCATTTTGATCAGCAGCGATATTTTTCCCAATTGCTTTTTCCAGAGCAGCTTTCGCTGAATTATATTGATATAGAGCATTATAATAACTTAATTGTGCTTGCTGATAATTTATTTGAGCATCCTTCAATTCGGTAGGATTAGCTTCACCTACACGGTATCTGCCATATGACAATTCGTAATTTTCTTTTGCCTGTTTTACCCCTAACATTGCTACAGGCATTTGATTTTTCTTTTCTTCCAATGTTAAGTATGCATTTTGAATTTCCAAATATATAGCATTTTGAGTATTTTTGGCATTTGCTATTTCTTTATCATATAAATATCTGGCTTCTTGAATTTCATTTTTTATTAACATCCCATTTACTGTAGGAAAATTTAAATATCCGCCAATATTATAACCATGGTTTGAAGTCCAACTTTTACCACCTAGCTGAAGCTGACCTTCTATAGAAAGTGTAGGGAAATATGATTTTTTAACAAGCTTCAATGTTTGATTAGCACTTTCAACTTTTAATTCAGCTAATTTTAATTCAGGTCTAGCATCTCTTGCAATATCAATAGATTGGTTAAAAGAAATATCTACAGGTTGATATTTTAAACGTTCCTGCACATTATACTTATCAATAAAAGGGACACCCATAACATTATTTAATTTTGCTACAGCTAAATTCACAGCATTATCTGCCTGAATAAGTTGCAATTTAGCATTACTTAAATTAACTTCCGCTATTGTTACATCAACTTTAGGATTCATACCTATTTCATAAAAAGCTTTTGCTTGATTATAAAACATCTCAAATTTATTTACAGTATCTTCTGCAACTCTTTTATTTTCAAAAGCATATAGTAAATTATAATAAGCATCCTTTGTTTGATAAATTACATCATTTATTGTGGCACCTAAAGTTGTCTTATATGCTTCGTAATCTAATCGTTTTATTGTTGCTTGATTTTGGGTTACACCGAAATCATATAACATTTGCTGCAATGTTACCTGCCCTAGAATATAATAATTAAATGTAAGGTTTTTACCTAATGCATCAGACAATTGTAATTGACGAATTCTTGTATAACCTGTCTGCCAACTAACTTGTGGAAAATAATTTGACCAAACCTGCTTTATTCTGGCATCAGAAGCAAGAATATCATGGAATGCTGCATTAATTTGGGGATTGTTTCCAAGTGCAAGTTCAATACACTTTTCTAGAGTCATATCTACATTTTTTTCTACCGATCCCTCTATGATAAAATCCGCTTTACTAGAATTTTGTGGCAAAACAGACTCAGCTGCAGGATATTCTTTTTCATTGACTTTATTTCCTATATCCTCAGCTTGAGCATTCAAGGCTGTTAATGTTATTATAAAAGCGATTATTACTAGATTTTTTAACATTTAATTATCCTTTTTCTTCAAAGATTTTATCTTCTTAGCTGTATAAATTTTTAAATCTTCAACTAATACAAAAAATGCGGGCACAAGGAACGTACCAATAAATGCTACAGCCATCATCCCTCCAAACACTGTCATTCCGACAGAATTTCTACTTGCTGCACCTGCCCCCTTAGCAAATACTAAAGGTAACAGCCCTAAAATAAATGCAATATTGGTCATCATAACCGCTCTAAATCTCAATTTTGCAGCTTGTACAGCGGCCTCTTTTATCCCCATACCATTTTCATGGGCATCTTTAGCAAATTCAATAATCAAAATAGCCTGCTTTGTAGACAAACCAATTAACATAACAAGACCGATTTGAGAATACAAATCAAGGGAGTATCCTGAAACATATTGGAAGAACAAAGCTCCTACTAAAGCCACAGGAGATATTAAAAGTACAGCAATTGGCAACATCCAACTTTCATACAAACCTACTAAGAAAAGATATATGAATACTAGGGACATAACCAAAATAGGTCCGATTTGTCCGCTTGATTCTTTTTCCTGTAAAGAACTACCTGACCAAGCATATCCCATATCTTTAGGTAGAGTTTTCTGGGATATTTTTTCCATCTCATCCATTGCTTGACCAGAACTTACACCATTTCTAGCCTGACCGTTTATTGTTATTGCAGGGTACATATTGAATCTTGTCAAACTATAAGGTCCGACAATATTCTTTATAGAAACAACAGCAGATAATGGCACCATAGTTCCTTGATTATTTTTAACATAAATTTTATCAATATCAGCAGTTTTTTCTCTGAACTGAGCATCTGCTTGAAGGTACACACGATATACACGGCCATATTTATTAAAATCGTTTACATAAGATTTTCCGAAATATCCAGACAAAGCATTATATATTTCAGAAATATCTACCCCTTGAGCTAATGCTTTTTTCTCATCTACATTTATCAATAACTGAGGTAAATTAGCCGTAAATGACGTATATACCATTTGGAAAGCCGAATTTTTATTAGCTTCAGTTATTAAATTTTGAGCTTCATCATACAATTCTTGTGGAGTTCTATCTCCTTTATCCAAAAGCTGATATTCAAATCCACCAAACATACCCAAACCTGAAATTGAAGGTGGCGAAAAAGATGCGATTGTTGCAGATGGATAATTCGCAAATTCTTTTTTTATCTTTCCTAAAATACTTTGCATAGACAAATCTTTGCTTTTTCGTTCAGACCAATTTGATAATTCTGCAACAATAAGGGCTGTATTTTCTCCGGAATAACCTACCAAAGTAATAGTATTTTCCACTCCTGGAATTTTCAAAATTCTATCTTCAACCTCACTTGCAACCATATCAGTTCTTGAAGCAGAAGATCCATCAGGCAATTGTATTTGAGAGAATACTGCACCTTTATCCTCTGTAGGTAAAAAACCTTTTGGAATCAAATAAAACATTCCTAAAGTAAATATGATAACAACAGCATATAAAGAAAGTGTCATTTTGGGTGAATTTATAAACAAATTAACACCTTCTAAATATTTATTTCTTATGTTATTAAACCAATCATCAAATTTTTGTATAAATTCAAAATCAGCTTTTTCTTCCCCTGATTTTAATATCATTGCACAAAGAGCAGGAGCCAATGTTAGAGCCACCAAAGTTGACAAACCAATAGATGAAGCTATACATAAAGCAAATTGTCGAAACATTTGCCCTGTAATACCTGACATAAATGATACAGGGACAAATACCGCCATCAATACTAAAGACGTAGCTAATACAGCTCCAAATACCTCATCCATTGTAACTTCTGTAGCATCTACAGGAGTTTTACCTTCTTGGATATGTCTTTGCGTATTTTCTAAGACAACAATAGCATCATCAACTACCAAACCTACAGCAAGAACTAAACCAAAAAGTATTAAAAGGTTTATAGAAAAACCTAAAATATTCATAAATATGAATACCCCAATTAAAGAAACGGGAATTGCGCAAAATGGGACTAAAGCTGCTCTACCACTGCCTAAAAACATATAAGTAACTATACCTACCAGCACAATAGCAAGCCCAATTGCGTTAATTACCTCTTTAATTGATTCTCTTACAAATTCAGTTTCATCACGTTGAATTTTATACTCAATACCTTGAGGAAAACTTTTACTAAGCTCTTCCATCTTGGCTCTTATTTTATTTGATAAGTCAATAGCATTAGCTTCAGGTAACTGACTTACAGATATCATTGCAGTATCCTTACCGCCAATTCTTGAGAAGTATGAATAACTTTCAGCACCCAATTCAACTCGTGCAATATCTTTCAACTTAATTTGAGAACCGTCAGGTTTTGATCTTACAATGATATTTTCAAATTCAGAAACATCTTTCAATCTCCCTTTAGTTCTCATTGTAAGTTTTATCATCTGTTTGTTTTTCATAGGTTCGACACCCAAATCACCAGCAGGAACTTGAGTGTTTTGAGATTGGATTGCAGAATTTACCTCAGATACAGATACACCTAAATTAGCCATTTTAGCTGCATCAAGCCATATTCTCATTGAATAATCTTTAGACCCGAAAACTTGGACTTTACCTACACCTTTAATACGGGCAAGTTCATCCTTGATAAAAATTGATGCATAGTTAGCAATATATAAAGAATCATAGGTCCCAGTAGGAGAATTAACTGAAATCATCATTAAACCGGGTCCGCCTGTTGATTTTTTTACAGAAAGTCCATATCTTCGAACTTCTTCCGGCAAACGCGGAGTAACAAGCTGTAATTGGTTTTGAACATTTACTACAGCCATATCAGGGTCAGAACCTATTTCAAAATACAATGTTAATTGATATTGACCGTTTTGAGAAGTTGATGACATATAAATCATATTCTCAACCCCGTTTAGTTGAGCTTCAACAGGCGCAGCAATAGTGTCTTCAATTACATCTGAGCTAGCACCTGCATAAGTCGCAGTAACAACTACCTGCGGAGGAGTAATTGATGGGTACTCTTCCAAAGGCAGCGCCGTAATCATAAGCATACCTGCCAACATAATTGCTAAAGATATGACAATAGCAAGCTTTGGCCTTTTTATAAACAAATTCCCTGACTTTTCTTTACTCATTATATCCCTTTATCTTAATTTTTCTATTTACAAATTTATTTACAATATAACTATTTTTTCTTGGTTTGAGTAACTTGCTCTTTTTTGATTTTAGCCATTTCTTCATCAGAAACAATTTTTACAGGTTTACCAGGAATAACCTTTTGTAACCCTTCAGTTACAACCCTGTCGCCTTTTTTTAAGCCCTCTGTTACAATCCATTTATCACCATTTTGTTCCCCTATTTTTATATATGTAAGTTGAGGAATATCATTTTCGTCTAATTTATAAACATATTTACCCGCCTGATTTTCCAAAACAGCTGTTACAGGTGCAACAGGCACTTCAACTGGGTTGTTTGCATATAATTTAACTGTTACAAATTCTCCATGAATAAGTTCATTATTAGGATTTTTAAATGTTGCCCTCATAGTAACAGTACCTGTAGATTGGTCAACTTTGTTATCTTGAAAATCCTGAGAACCGTCATAAGCATATTTAGCTCCACCTGATAGTATCAATTCAACTTTTCTATTTTTATTATTGTTTTTATCAGCATTTGCAAGAACTTGAAAATCTGCAGAATCCAATGGGAATGTAACATAAATAGGGTTAGTACTATTAATAGTTGTTAAGGCACCTGAATTGGGTGAAACATAGTTTCCTACTGTTACATTAATTATACCGACTTTCCCATCCACAGGAGATTTTACATGAGTATAACCCAAATTTCTGTTTGCATCATTATAAGATGCCTGTGCAGAAGCTAACTGCGCTTTTAAAGCATCTCTATTAGAAAGCATTTGATCATACTGCGCCTTTGCAATGTAATCTTTTTTTACCAATTCACTTGCTCTGGCTAATTGTTTTTCAGCATAAACAAGCTGCGCTTTTAAATTTTTAACATTTGCAGCAGCAACATTTGAAGCATTTGAATATTCAGTAGGCTCAATTAAAAACAACACCTGCCCAGCTTTTACAAAATCACCTTCTTTAAAGTAACTTTTTTGTAAATATCCTGAAATACGAGCAAGGACATCAACCCTATACTTAGATACAACTCTTCCAGGAGCCTCAAAACTTCTTATAACCTTCTGTTCCTGAATTTCTGCAACAGAAACTGTTGGAGCAGGTTTGTTCATCATAGCTTTGTTTTGCATAATATTGCTTATCGCAGAAAAGCCATACCTTATTAAAATTGCCGCCACAATAATCGACAAAAATATGATTATATTTTTTTTCATTGTCTCTCCCTGTCTGATATTTCAGTTTATAAACTTGTGTTGTTTTTGCAACAGAAATATTTTACTATCAATTATTATCCATGTCAACAAGGAAAGTGTATATAATTTCAACGAAAGCGGGCTATTTTCTATTACGATGAATAACCTCAATTATCTCTTTTATAATATTTAATTCATGTAATGAAGAAACCTGAATTAAATTATAAATATCATCTCGGATTGTATTATCACTATGAAATTTCAAATTAAAGAAATCATTTACATCTATATCAAGAATTTTTGCAATTTTGATAAATGTCTCTATAGATGGATATGAATTTCCATTTTCTATAGTACACATATGACGGGGAGAAATATCAATTTTCTCAGACAGCTTTTCTTGCGAAAACCCTTTTTCTATACGTATTCGTCTAATTTTTTTACCAATAATTTCTTTATCAAGTTCCATATAAACCTCTATTAAAATATATAGATAAGTTTAACTTGATAAAATGATATTTATATCAATAATCTTGACAAATTGATATAAATATCGTATAATACTCATGTATACAATTTAAGAAAGGCGGAAATGATTATGAGATTATCAAACATGGGTAAGAATGGGGGTTTTACACTTGCTGAAGTTTTGATCACTTTAGGTATCATCGGGGTAGTTGCCGCAATGACTATGCCTACTTTGATTAATTCTACACAAGGTGCTCAGTACAAAGCAGCATTCAAAAAAGCTTTATCTGCTATTTCACAAGGTGTTACATTAAATGTTGCTTTGGATGGAAGTAGTTTTGCTGATGCAGTAGCAGGCACAGCTGGAGAAACAACAAAACCAACTACAGGTGATTCTGTAGCAAGTATTCTTAACTCAAGAATGAATATAGTTAAAGCTGCTACAGCTTCAAATAGCGGATATGGTATGACAGGTTCAGGAAGCACTGCAACATCAAGTTTTCCAGGACAAATTACTATAAATACCTGTAACGAGCCAGGTAAAAACCCGGGAGATCAAGGATGCACAGCTAAAACTGAGAGCATAACTCCAGATACTTTCTTATTCTTTAATGATGGAAGTATGTTTGCCTTTAGTTCTGCAAATGCTGCAGGTTGTACAAGCGACGAAGTTACAGGTGTTAACAAATGTTCAGGCGTAATTGATGTCAATGGTACAAAGGGACCAAACAAAGTTGTTGCTTGTGATAATGCAAACTCTGACCCTTGCGTAGTATCAAATCCTACAGATATCTATCCTGTAGAATTTTATGACCAAACAATTTTACCTGCATCAGATGCAGCTAAAGCTGTATTATACGGTAAATAATAGTTTTAAGCATTAATATTCTAAAATATTCAACATTAGAAGAAAATGCTTCAAAAAGTTCGAATCTTTTTGTAGACCGGAAATCTTTTCACGCCGGTCTTTTTTTTGTGCTACGCAAGTAGCCACAACCAAAGTTAACATTTAATGCGAAGGACTATTAAAATCGTTTAAAAACTCAAGCACTTTTCTCAATGCTCTGCCTCTGTGAGATATTTCATTTTTTTCTTTTTCTGACATTTCTGCCATAGTAATTTTGTAATCAGTATCTTTAGTCAGAAATACCGGATCATACCCAAAACCATTCCCACCTGATTGTTTTTCTGCAATTTTGCCAAAACATTCACCACGAGTCTGAAAAAGGAGATTCCCATCTGCATCAACCAAACTCATTGCACATACAAATTTTGCATTTCTATTATTTTTTCCATTTAAAACATTTAATAGTTTATCAATCCTTGCTTGAGGAGTTTCTGCATAACGTGCAGAATATATTCCAGGCTCGCCATTCAATATGTCAACACACAAACCTGAATCATCTGCAAGTGAAATTTGTCCACTCACTCTTGCAGCCTCTTTCGCTTTAATCAAAGAATTTTCCTCAAAAGTTTTCCCGTCTTCTATAGGATTAAACCCTTCTGCAGGAAGTATAAATTCTATATCGGTATCTTTTGCAATCTCTTGTATTTCTTGTAATTTATGAGTGTTTCCTGTAGCAAATACGATTGTTTTTGTCATATATCTTATATCCTTTGATTAACAAGCTTTACAGGAGTTCTGAGGGCAGGAGGTCAAGCTATCATAGGTGCTTTGCACAAAATTTCTATTAAAAATAGCCTGTCATCTTGTCTTCTGAACATTTTGTCCTCTTATAATCTATTTCCCAAATCTTCTTTGTCTGTTTTTGAATTCTTCTACAGCCTTAGCTAAAGAATTTCTGCCAAATTCAGGCCAATATTCTTTTGTTACTAAAATCTCTGAATATGCTATTTGCCATAAAAGATAATTTGAAATTCTTTTTTCTCCGCCTGTTCTTATTAATAAATCAGGATCAGGAATTCCTTTTGTATAAAGGTTATCTGATAATGTTTGCTCTGTAATTTCATCTATGGATAATCCTTGTGCAACAATATTTTTAACAGCGTGAACAATTTCATCTCTTGATCCATAGTTGAATGCGATTTGAAGATGTACTCCTGTATTGTTTTTTGTTTTTTCAACTGAATTATTAAGAATTTTTTGTAACTTATCACTCAATTTTGTAGTGTCGCCTATAAATGAAATTACTACACCCTCAGAATGCATTTCGGCAAGTTCATTTGTAAGTGTAATAGCAAGAAGTTCCATCAAAAAGTCAACTTCTTCTTTTTTACGGTTCCAATTTTCAGTAGAAAATGCATATACCGTAAGATATTTTATACCAAAATCCTTGCAAGCTCGAAGAGTATTTTTTAAAGCATCCACACCTTTTTTATGCCCCATAGCAGACGGCAGATTTTTTTCTTTTGCCCAACGTCTGTTACCATCCATAATTATAGCAATATGCTTTAAATTAGTTTCTTTTACTATTTCAGCTGTTGTTAAATCTTTTTCCATTGTTTTCATAATTATAATTATATTGCAAATATGTAAAATATCAATAAATCCATTTGTAAAAATATTTGTTTGTGTGATAATTTTAATGAGGCTAAAATATTAATAGCGATGTACACAATATAAAAAAGGAAACAAAAAATGGCAAGAAAAACTCCATTAGAAAAAATCAGAAACATTGGTATTGCCGCTCACATCGATGCCGGTAAAACCACTACAACTGAACGTATTTTGTTTTACACAGGTAAAACTCATAAAATCGGTGAAGTTCATGACGGCGCAGCTGTAACAGACTTCATGGATCAAGAACGTGAAAGAGGTATCACAATCCAATCAGCAGCAGTTACTGCAGAATGGAAAGGACACCAAATTAACATCATTGACACCCCGGGCCACGTTGACTTCACAATCGAAGTAGAACGTTCATTACGTGTATTAGATGGTGTTGTAGCTGTATTCTGTGCAGTAGGCGGTGTTCAATCTCAATCAGAAACAGTTTGGAGACAAGCTAACAGATATGAAGTTCCTCGTATGGTATTCATTAACAAAATGGATAGAACTGGTGCTGATTTCTACAGAGTTGTTGACCAAATTAAAAACAGATTAGGTGCAAATGCTGTTCCTATCCAATTACCAATCGGTTCTGAAGATAAATTTACAGGTTTAATTGATCTTATGACAATGAAAGCTGAAATTTATACAAACGATTTAGGAACTGATATTAAAGAAGAAGATGTTCCAGCAGATATGGCTGATAAAGCAAAAGAATACAGAGATGCAATGGTTGAAGCTATCGCTTCTGAAGATGATGCTTTAATGGAAAAATATTTTGAAGATCCTGATTCTATAACTGTTGATGAATTAAAAGCAGTATTAAGAAAAGCTGTTTGTGATAACAAAATTGTACCTGTAACTTGCGGTACAGCATTTAAGAACAAAGGTGTTCAACTATTATTGAATGCTGTAGTTGATTATATGCCATCTCCTGTTGATGTAAAAGCTATTGAAGGTGAATTGGAAGACGGTACAAAAACTGAAAGACATTCATCTGATTCAGAACCATTCTCAGCATTGGCATTCAAAGTTATGACAGACCCTTATGTTGGTCGTTTGACTTTCTTAAGAGTATATTCTGGCGTAATCACTTCTGGATCTTATGTTCTAAATGCTACAAATGGTAAAAAAGAACGTATCGCAAGATTAGTTCGTATGTATGCTGATCAAAGACTTGAAGAACAAGAAGTATACGCAGGTGATATATGCGCTGCAGTAGGTTTGAAAGACACTACTACAGGTGATACATTATGCGATGAAAAAGCTCCTATCATCTTAGAAAAAATGACTTTCCCAGAACCTGTAATTTCTGTAGCAATTGAACCAAAAACTAAAGCTGACCAAGATAAAATGGGTATCGCTTTACAAAAACTTGCTGAAGAAGATCCATCTTTCCGTGTTAAATCTGACACAGAAACTGGTCAAACAATTATTTCAGGTATGGGTGAACTTCACCTTGACATCATCGTTGACCGTATGTTAAGAGAATTCAAAGTAGAAGCTAACATCGGTAAACCTCAAGTTGCATACCGTGAAACAATCCGTGGAACAGCTGATCAAGACTCTAAATTCATCCGTCAATCAGGTGGTAAAGGTCAATATGGTCATGTTAAGGTTAAAATTTCTCCAGCTGAAGAAAATGCAGGATTTGTATTTGAAAACAAAATCGTTGGTGGTGCTATTCCTAGAGAATACATTGAACCTGCAAGAAAAGGTATGGAAGAAGCTCTTGAAGGCGGTATCTTAGCAGGATTCCCAATGATTGACGTTAAAGTTGAACTTTATGATGGATCTTACCACGAAGTTGACTCTTCAGAAATGGCATTCAAAATCGCAGGTTCTATGGCTATTAAAGAAGGTTGCCGCAAAGCTCAACCTTGTATCCTTGAACCTATGATGAAAGTTGAAATTGAAATTCCTGATGAATTTACAGGAACAATTATCGGCGACATTTCAAGAAGACGTGGCCGTGTTGAAGGACAAGAACCTGTTGGTAATACAGGAAACGTTATAGTAAGAGCATTAGTTCCTCTTGCTAATATGTTTGGATATGCTACAGATTTGAGATCTAACACTCAAGGTCGTGGTACATTCTCTATGGAATTCAAGTGCTACGAACAAGTTCCTGCAAATATCGAAAAAGAAATTATCGAAAAATCAGGTTCTTCTAAAGAATAAGTTTATACTTATTTTAATAAAACGAAAAAGCTTACCAAGATTTGGTAAGCTTTTTCGTTAACTTTTCCGTCGAAATCCATCGCCCCGAAAAAGTTTTTTAACCAAAAGTTTTAAATGAATTTTCAACGTTTTTATCCACAACATTTTTTATTGAGTCATATTCAGTTTGTAATGCACTATGTTCTGTATCTAATTTTTTCAGCTCTAGATCATATTTTTTGTCTTTATTTTCAAGATCTGCCATATCTTGATTATATTTTGATTCAGCCTTTGCAATAGCTTTTTCATCTGCTACTTCTTGTATACAAGTATCTTCAGATATTGTTGTAGATTTGAATGCTTTATCAGTTGATGAATAATATTCCAATCTCAATGTTCCATCTCTCAAAGCTGCTTCGAATACAGTATTATCTTTTAATGGAGATTTTTGAACATTACCTGCTGTACCTGTAGCAATACTTGCATAAATATAATGTTCAGGATCATTTGTTGCATCAGCAAGAGTGTCTGTATAAGTAAAATAACCACTTGACTGCATCTTTGTGAAAATATTTTGATAATATTTAATTATACTAGCATTTTCAGAATCTGAAGCAGACTCTAATAAAGACATATCATACACTGTATTATAATCTTTATTAGCACCTTCATTAACTCTCAAATATGCTTCTGTAATTGCCATTGCATAATCAAAAAGTTGACGTTGTTCATCAGTTGTACCTTCATAGTTTATAGGATCATAAACTACCTTTGAAGAATCAGTAACCATTTTATCATATGAAGCTTGAGAATAATTGTCATATTCTATAATATTACCATTACTATCAGCATACTTGTATGTAAAAGCATCATTTGTTGTTATGGAATCTGAATATTTATCATATGGAACTTCTTTTCCACTTGCATCAGAATATTTATAAGTGTAATTTGAATTATTTATTACGTCATCTGAATATGCATCAGGAGTTCCATCATTATCTGTATCCAAATCATATGGAATTTCTTTTCCATTTATATCATAATATTTTTTTGAATAACCATTGTCTTTTGTATAAGATGACTCATCTGCATATGCATCTTTATCCAACAATTCATTATTTAAACCATAATAAACTTTTGAATATCCATTTTCTTCTGTATACAAAGACTCATCTGCATATGCATCTTTTGCAACGATATTACCGTCTTTATCTACAAAATTACCTGCAGCGTCTGTTGTATATGCTAATTCTCCTTTATTAGTTATAGGATTACCGTTTTCGTCAGTTCTTAAATAACCTGCATAACCTTGGCCTATATCATAATTACCATCTTTATCCACAGTTTCAGTCCAACTAAAACCAAAATCATGTTCATTATCGCCAAGATTTACACCTATAGTTGCGAAATAAGCATCCCAAGCTTCATGAATTTGTTGTTCTGTTTGTTGTTTTGCCTGCTCATCTGAGCTGTTTTTTTGAACTGTTATATCTGCTTGAGAATAACCAATATTTGCAAGAAATTGATTGTAATTGCCATTTGATTTTTGATATGCATCAGCTAAATTTTTTGTAACCAATACTCTACCTTTTGTATCTGTTACAACATATTGTTTAACATTTTCCGCCATTTGGGGAGAAGTCATTAAATTATAAGAAATATCGGTATAATTAGCATCTGCACCATTAAAACTAGTTAGTACCGTTAATTTTGTAGCAGACAAAGCTTCATTGTATTCGTTTGTAATCTGTTGAGTTTGATCTGCCAAGCGCTGTTTTGAATAGGAAACACTTTGACCAGAATTTTCATTGTTGGTCAACCTTGCAGTTATACTTAATAATCTTGCTTGTGATGCTGCCATTCCCATTTTTTTTTACCCTTTCCGTAAAACTTTGGTGTAAATTTTAGTTTATGATTGGAAGCTGATTTCCTTTCAAATAGTACTCTTAATCATGATTACGGCTGGATTTATACAAATCTTTAAATTTTTGTTGACTTTGTTAACAATTCGTAATAAAAAAAAAGCCTTTAATAAGGCTCTTTTTTTTATTCAATAGTTTAATTTATTTAATAGCTTCTTCACATTCGCTGCATATGCCATCAGAATTTAATTCTCTATATTTCCAACAACGTTCGCACTTATGTCCTTTAGCTTTTGTTACCCAAACTGTATAACCTTCTTCATTATATTCATTTAACACATCTACAGGTTTTTCATCTGTTACATAAGCTTGAGAAGTAATAAATATATTACAAAGTTCACTTTCATTAGATTTTAATATTGCATTATCATCAGCTTTTACATAAACTGCAACTTCCAAAGAACTACCAACTTTTTTGTCTGCACGTAAAGGTTCAATAGCACGAGTTACAACTTCTCTTGCTTTTAATATTTTTGAAAAATCATCTTCCAATGTCTCATTATGCCATTCTGGCTTAGCTTTTGGCCAATCCGAAAGAAGAATACTTTCCAAACCATTTTTTTGACATTCAGGTACACTCATCCAAATATCTTCTGCTTGGTGAGGCATTACAGGTACCAAAATACGAACTAATGTCTGCAATATTTCATATAAAACAGTTTGACAAGCTCGACGAGAAAGTGATTTTTTACCTGCAGTATACAATCTATCCTTTACTATATCTAAATAGAATGAACTTAAATCCACTGCTGCAAAATTTTGCAACTGTTGGAAATATTTGTAAAATTCATAATTATCAAATGCTTCAGTTACACTTTCTATCAAATTATTTAATTTATGAAGAGCGAATTTGTCTATCTCTTTCAAATCTTCATATTTTACATAATCAACACTTGGATCAAAGTCAAACAAATTTCCGACTAAAAATCTTGAAGTATTTCTAGTCTTTTTAAATATTTCAGCAAGTTGTTTTACAATATTATTTCCAATTTTGGTATCATTTCTGTAATCAACAGATGCAGCCCAAAGTCTTAATATATCTGCACCATAAGTCTTAATTATTTCATCAGGTCTTATATAATTTCCTAATGATTTTGACATTTTTCTTCCATCTTCTCCAAATACAAACCCATGAGTTAATACAGATTTATATGGAGCAATTCCTTGAGTAGCAACTGATGTTAAAAGAGAAGATTGGAACCAGCCCCTATGTTGGTCAGAACCTTCTAAATACATTTCAACTGGAGTAGTACCAAGAACGTCAGAACGTTTGTTAACTACAGCACGCCAAGTTATACCAGAATCAAACCAAACATCCATAATATCATTTTCTTTGCGGAAATGGTTTTTACCGCATTTAGGGCATTTGAAACCTTGTGGCAGCAATTCTTCAACAGAATATTTTACCCAAGCATCAGAGCTTTCTTTTTCAAATATTTTAGCTACATTTTCAATTGTTTCATCAGTAACAATTACTTCACCACAGTTCTCACAATAGAATACAGGGATTGGAACTCCCCAAGCTCTTTGTCTTGAAATGCACCAGTCAGTTCTTCCTGCAACCATGTTTGAAATTCTTGCCTCTCCGCCTGATGGAATCCATTTTACATTCTTAATTGCTTCCAATGCTTTATCTCTAAATTTTTCAACCTTTACAAACCATTGAGGAGTTGCTCTGTAAATTACAGGATTTTTACATCTCCAACAATGTGGATAGCTATGGTTTATATCTTGAGATTTTAATAATGCTCCACAATTTTGAAGTTTTTCAATAACAATTGAATTTCCTTTGTAATATGGAACCCCTTCTAAATCTTTATCTTTAACAGCATCTGTCCATATACCTCTGCTATCTAATGGAGAAAATACTTCTATTCCATATTTACAACCAACCTCATAATCTTCAAGCCCATGTCCTGGAGCTGTATGTACAGAACCTGTACCTGCATCCAATGTAACATGTTCGCCTAAAATTATAGGGGATTTCCTTTCAACTAAAGGATGTTTAGTATTTAATAATTCTAAATCCTGTCCAATACAAGATCCCAAAACTTTAATATCATTTTCATCCCACTCAACATCAGACAAGAAACTACCTAAAAGCTCTTGAGCTGCAACATAAACATCACCATTGTATTCAAAGAATGTGTATTCGAATCTAGGGTGCATGCTGATTGCCATATTTGAAGGTATTGTCCAAGGAGTTGTTGTCCAAATTACACAGTATATATCCTGAGAACAAGAAGACAAAAAGTCAAATTTATCATGTAATTTATTTGTACTTTCTTCATCGAATTTAAATCGTACGTATATAGAAGTTGATGTATGATCTGCGTATTCAACTTCTGCTTCAGCAAGAGCAGTTTCGCAGGCTGCACACCAATATACAGGTTTCAAACCTTTTTCAATATAACCTTTTTTGTACATATCGCCAAATACTCTTACCTGTTCAGCTTCAAATTCAGGATTAATAGTCAAATAAGGATGTTCCCAATCTCCTAAAACACCTAGACGTTTAAATTCACTTTCCTGACCTTTTAAGCTTGTATGAGCAAACTCTCGGCATTTTTGTCTTAATTCATACGGAGTAACAGCATTTCTGCCACCTTTAATATTTTTTACAACCTTATTTTCAATAGGTAATCCATGCCCGTCATATCCAGGGACATAAGGAGTATAAAAACCAGCTTGAGCTTTGTATTTTAGCAAAATATCTTTCAAAATCTTATTCAGAGCTGTTCCAACATGTATTTTTTCAGAACTCAAATAAGGTGGTCCGTCATGCAAAATAAATTTATTAACTTTATCACGGTTCCCAATAATTTTGTTATAAATATCATGTTCTTGCCAGAATTTTTGAATTTCCGGTTCTCTAACAGTTGCATTTGCTCTCATTGCCAAAGTTGTCTGAGGCAAGTTTAAAGTTTCTTTATACTCTGTTTTTGTTCCTGTTTCATTACTCATAACTCATTATCCTTCTTTAATTTGTCCGATTGTTTTATCTGAATCGTTACCTTTAATTTCTTCATTTGAATTTTTTACAAATTCATGCATTTTATCATAATCAAATTCATTTTCCCACCTTGCAATAACAACTGTTGCAACACAGTTACCGATAAGATTTACAGTAGTCCTTCCCATATCAAGAATTTGATCTATTCCTAATAGTATTGCAACTCCAAGTATAGGTATATTAAAACTTGCAAGCGTTCCTGCAAGCACAATCAATGAGACTCTCGGAACTCCTGCCACACCCTTACTTGTTAACATCAATGCTAACATTATAATAATCTGTTGATTTAAATCAAGATTAATTCCCACAATTTGAGATGAAAATATAACAGCCATAGCCAAATAAAGAGTACTTCCATCCAAATTGAAAGTATAACCTGTAGGCATAACAAAACCTACAATATTTTTAGGAACTCCGAAACGTTCCATAATTTCCATTGCTGTTGGGAAAGCAGCCTCGGAACTTGCTGTTGTAAATGCTAATAAGGCAGGCTCCTGCAATGCTTTTAATAAATTTCTGAATGATATTTTTACAATTTTACAAACAATAATCAAAACTAAAAAGACAAAAACTGCAAGAGCGACATATAAAGCTCCTATAACTTTGAAATAACTTTTTAGTACAGATAATCCATTAGCTCCAATAGTAGAAGCAATAGCTCCAAATATACCTAAAGGTGCAAAATACATAACGTATTCTGTAAATTTAAACATTATTTGTGATACAGAATTTAATAAATCTATCACAGGTTTTGCAGTTTTTCCAACTGCCATAATAGCCAAGGCAAAAAATATTGAAAACACTACAATTTGTAATAAATTCCCTTGAGCCATAGCGTCAACAATACTAGTAGGGAAAATACTTATTACCATATCACTGACAGAAGTATGAGCTTGCGTAGCAGCCATAAGTCCAGCTTCTTGCATATGAATAGCATGTACAGAGCTTCCTGTAACAAAACCTACTCCCGGTTTGAAAATATTAGCCATTGTCAAACCGATAATCAAAGCCAATGTTGTTACTATTTCAAAATATATAATAGTTTTAATCCCTATTTTGCCCAAACTTTTTGCATCACCATGCCCTGCAACACCAACAACTAATGTCGCAAAAAGTAAAGGAGCTATGATCATTTTCACCATTCTTAAAAATATAACAGCAAATGGTCTCATTTTTACTGCAAAATCTGGGGCAAAATGACCAACTATAACTCCCAATATCAGAGCTAAAAATATCAGGGCTGTAAGTTTTGAATGTTTCAATTTTTTACCTCAATATTTATTATATTACAAACATAAATGTTTAGAAAATTCCTGTAACGTTTCGTAAAAGTTTTTTAACACTTTTACCCATGCCCTTTCGAAAGTGATGTATGATTATTAAATAAAGAAAGGTTAAAATCATAGAAAATAAATAAAAATAGGGGAGGTTAATGTGACAGATACCACATGTATGGATAACTTAAATTTATCCGAAAATGCAGTTAAAGTTCTTGAAAAAAGATATTTGAAAAGAGACAAAGAAGGGAAATGCGTGGAAACTCCTGCTGACATGTTCAGAAGAGTAGCAGATACTATTGCTGCAGGAGATTTAAAATTTGGAAAATCTCAAGCTGATGTTGATAAATTATCAGACAGATTTTATAAAGCTATTACAAATAGATATTTTATGCCTAATTCTCCAACATTGATGAACGCAGGTCGTGAGTTAGGACAACTTGCAGCTTGTTTTGTATTACCTGTTGAAGATTCTCTTGAAGGCATTTTTGAAACTGTCAAAAATACAGCTTTAATTCATAAATCAGGCGGTGGAACAGGTTTTTCTTTCTCAAGATTAAGACCTAAAAATAGTGTTGTTCGTTCTACTATGGGAGTTTCTTCAGGCCCTGTATCATTTATGGAAGTATTTAATGCTGCAACTGAAGCTGTAAAACAAGGTGGCACAAGACGTGGTGCCAATATGGGTATTTTAAGAGTTGACCACCCCGATATTTTAGACTTTATTGAATGCAAAAGCGATAATAATAAATTAAATAACTTCAATATTTCTGTAGCTATTACAGACAAGTTTATGGAAGCATTGAAAAATGGTACAGACTATGAATTAATTAATCCTCAAAATAATACTGTAGCAGGCAAATTAAGTGCTAAAAAGGTATTTGACATGATTGTTGACGGTGCTTGGAGAAATGGAGAGCCTGGCATTATATTTATAGATAAAATGAATGCTGATAATCCGACACCTTTAGTTGGACAAATCGAATCAACAAATCCTTGTGGAGAAGTGCCTTTACTTGCTTTTGAAGCTTGCAATTTAGGTTCTATAAATCTTGGAAGAATGGTAGAAAATGGTGAAATTAACTGGGATTTACTTGCTCAAACGACAAGAACTGCTATTAGATTTTTAGACAACGTAATTGCAGTTAATAACTATCCTCTACCTCAAATTTCTGAAATGGTACAAAACAACAGAAAAATTGGTTTAGGCGTAATGGGCTGGGCTGACATGCTTATGAAATTAGGCATTTCATACGCATCAGCAGAAGGCACAAAATTAGCTGGACAAGTCATGGAATTTATTGATTACGAATCTAAGTGCGAATCTATTGAACTTTCTAAAGAAAGAGGAAAATTTAATAACTTCAAAGGCAGCGTTTACGAAAAACCTAACTACCTTTATAATAAATACAAAGGGAAATCTGCAGGCAAAATTTCTGATGAACAATGGAAAGAATTAGATGAGCAAATTGCAAAAGTTGGCATAAGAAATGCTACAACAACTTGTATCGCTCCTACTGGAACTATTTCGATGATAGCATCCGCATCAGGCGGTGTTGAACCATTATTTGGTCTTGTATTCTCAAGATTAATCATGGATGGTACTGAAATGCTTGAAGTTAACCCAATATTTAAAGATTATGCTATCAAACATGGATTCTATTCAGAAGACTTGATGAAAGAAATTGCAAAAACAGGTTCTGTAGCTCATGTCGATGGAGTACCTGCAGAAGCTAAACATATTTTTGTAACAGCTCATGATGTTTCTCCATATTGGCATGTAAAAATGCAAGCAGCATTCCAACTTCATACAGACAATGCTGTTTCAAAAACTGTTAACTTCGAAGAACATGCAACACGTAAAGACATTGAAGAAGCATATATCTTAGCTTATGAAAACAACTTAAAAGGAATTACAGTTTACAGAAACAACTCTCGTCAATTCCAACCTATGAATTTAGACGATAAGAAAAAAACTGAAGAAGCTAAAGTTGAAGAAACAAAACTTGAAGAATCTGTTGCATCTGAAGAACCTACAGGTGAAATAAAAACAGTTAAATGTCCTGAATGCGGAAATGAAATACAAATGGCAGAAGGATGTTTCATTTGTTTAAAATGCGGATATTCAGGTTGTTCATAGCACATTAAAGCTGCTGTTCCAATCAGTTTGAACAACACAAATGGGACAACTTAAAACTTAATAATAAGAGGTTTATCCGTTTAGAGAGATAAAATACTACCCCAAAAATTTGGGGTAGTATTATTTGTTTTGTAAATAATTATTAAAAAATTCTAAAAATTTAGCATTTTTTTTATTTTACGAATATTGTTAATATATAAAAGTGTGTAAAAAAGAAAGGTAGAAGCATATGACAAATAATATGACAATCGGACCTACTTTAGCTATTGGTGGTAATAAAGTAGAAATGACTACAAAAGGGAAAATAAAAGTTACTAACACCGAAGGTAAAGTTAGCACTTTATCTCAAGATGAATTCAAAAAACAATTAGTTAAAAATGCAGATAAAATTAACGCAGGCGAAAATTTTGAATTCAAAAAAGAAAGTAAAAATAGAAATATCTTAGTTGGTCTTGGCGGACTTCTTGCTGCAGCTTATATTAGCTTAAGTATTGCTGTTGGAAAAGGTAAATTAACAAAAACTAATGCAAAAACTTTTGCAGCTAAAGCTAAAAACACGTTTGTTAAAATTGGCGAAAGTGGTGTGAATATTTGGGAAAGTATCACTAAGGGAGTAAATAAATTAAAAAACAAAGTTTCAAGCAAATCAAAAAAATTACAAGAAAAACGTTATGCAACTTATTCAAAAGAACAAGCGGAAAATATTGCACATAAAAATTTTATCAATAATTTTGACAAAAACCTAAGTTCAGCACAACGCAGAGACTTAATCCTTGATGCTAGAGAAGCATTTTCAAAATAGGAATCAGATGTTTTAAATAAGTAATACAGCCCTTTCTAATTTACACATAAATTAAAAATCGTCTTCTTTATCAGAAGGCGATTTTTGTATGATAATAAATAAAAATTTGTTTATTGTATTATGATTATATGAAAATTTCCATAGTAACAGCAAGTTATAATTATCAAGATTATATAAAAGAAACAATACAATCTATCATAGATCAAACTTATAGCGACTGGGAATTAATTATAGTAGATGATTGTTCTACAGATAATTCTGTTAACGTCATAAAATCATATACTGATAATAGAATAAAACTATTTATAAATAAAGAAAATCTAGGACTTGCTCAAACTGTAAAAAGAGGGATTGAAAAAGCCACAGGGGAATGGATTGTATTTTTAGAAAGTGATGATATTTTAACTAAAGATTATATTGAAAAAAAAGTAAAAATTGCACATAAATACCAAAACATAAACTTAATTTTTAATGACTGTGAGTTTTTTGGAGATGAAAAAAAGATTCACAACTTCACCAAAGCATTAAAAAAAACAAGAAAAGTATTAAAAAATAAAAATTATCCGAGAAATATGTTCTACAATTTTTACTTAAGCAATAAGATTTTTACATTTTCTTCTGTCATGGCTAAGAGGGAAGATTTACTAAAAATAAATTTCGAACCACCTATAGATAGTCTTTTAGACTGGTGGTTATGGGTCCAAATGGCATATATAGGGGATTTTTATTATATCCCTGAAATGCTTACAAAATGGAGACTACATACTGATAGCTATATTTACAAATCAAAACATTTCTCTCCAAAACAATTACAAATGAAAATATATATTGAAATATTTAAAAAAACTTCAAATATATTGATACTATTATTTATTCCTTTTGCTCAAATTACATGGTGCTTACAACAAATAAAAAAGAATATAAAAAAATCAATCCTTAATAAAGGGAAATAAATTATTTATCATAATTGCAAATATCTTTCTTAATGAAAATGGTAAACTTCCTAAAACATCAAATATAAATTTTTTAATCAAAAATGGTGTTTTTTTTGAAATTTCTCTTGGCAGTTTAATTAAATTTTGGGGATAATCTTTTAATAACAATTCATAGTTCTCAATTGTAGTTGAATCAGTATTTCTTAAATCAAACAATGATTTTTTCATAAATGGCATATTATAATTTTCAATAATCTGACGCCATTTTAATATCGTTATATTATTTATATTTTCGTAAGCATTAACAAAAGTTTTATATTTATATCCATTTTCAACAAGCAATTTCGTCAATCCCATTTCATAATTGATAATAATCAATTTTTTGTTATCTTGATGTGTAATTGATTGCATAAACTTTAAGAAAAACTCTTTTGTGAAAATATTTTTTTTCAAAACAACAAAATAACTTTGAATATGCGTACACTTTACAAAAAAATGCCTAATATTTTGGTGATAACCAAAATTATTTTTAGTAATACCCCAAAAATCACAATCTTTATTATCCATTTCTTCAAATACTTTTTCTAAAGGATGGAAAGGACCATAACAACTGTCATTTGCAAAAATAACCTCATCATAATCAGATAATTTGTCTTTATAAGATAAAAATCCTCGTTTGTAAGAGCCGAAATCATATTCATCATGTTTCTCATCTATAATTAAATCAGCAAGTCCTGACAATACTTCAGGATTTTTTATTTTATTACAAGAAACAAAAACTAATGTATCACAGACTTTTTTAAGTTCTTTAATATAATAAATTACATAATCATCTACAATAAAATCTTTGTCATAATGAGCAAAAAAAGCAATTCTTTTCATAAATTTATTATAACATAAAATTATACCTTTAATTTACATTCCATCTCGTTTGTAGTATTATTCATTTATAGAATAGTTAAAATAAGAGGGAATTATAAAAAATGCAAGTATCATTAAACTGGTTAAACGAATTCGTTGATTTATCTGATATAGATGTTGAGCAAATTGCTCATGAACTTACAATGAGTGGATTAGAGGTTGAAGGAATAGATGAGTTAAAACCTCAATTTACAAATATAAAAACTGTAAAAATTGAAAAAATAGATAATCATCCAAATTCTGACCACCTGCATTTGGTAACTGTAAATACAGGCTCCGGATTAAAAACAGTCGTTTGCGGAGCTCAAAACATTGCAGAAGGTCAAGTTGTACCCTATGCATCTGTCGGCTCAAAGGTATTGGATAGAAAAACCGGAGAAATGTTTACACTTACTCCTGCTGTCATAAGAGGAGTGGAATCACAGGGAATGCTATGTTCTGCAGATGAACTTGGCGTTTCTGAAAGAAATTACCAAGATGAAGATGGTATTCTTGTATTAAACAGAATCTTCAAAGATGTAAAAATTGGCGAAGATGTTGAAAAAGTCTTAGGCTTTGATAAAGATTACATATTAAATGTTGCACCAACAGCTAACAGAGGTGATCAAATGTCAGTTATTGGTGTTGCTAGAGAACTTAGTGCAATTTTTAACAAACCTCTTAAGTTCTCTCCGCTTGAATGCACTAAAGATCTTTCAACAGACAAGTTTAAAGTTGAAATTATTGATAATGATGTATGCAAATATTACTCAATCGGCGTTTTGAAAAATATAAAAATCAAACCTTCACCTGATTGGATGCAAAAAAGACTTATAGCATCAGGCGTTCGCGCAATAAATAACGTTGTCGATATTACAAATTATGTAATGCTTGAATATGGAACACCTTTTCATGCTTTTGATTTGGATAAATTGGATGGATATCTGTGTGTAAGACGAGCTAAAGAAGGCGAAAAAATTGTAACTTTAGACAGTGTTGAAAGAGAATTAACAACAGACAGCGTACTTATTGCAGATCAAGAAAAAGGAGTATGTCTAGCAGGAGTATTTGGAGGAGAAAATTCCGAAATTGATGATAATACAAAAAATATAGCACTTGAAGCAGCTTATTTTACACCCGCAAGTAACAGAAAATCTGCAAGAAGTGTTGGTTACCGTTCTGAAGCTTGTGCGAGATTTGAAAGAGGAATTGATATCGAAGCTATAAGACCGGCATTAATGCGTGCGATGCAACTACTAGTAGAATTGGCTGACGCCGAGATTGAAGGAGTTGTTGAAGCAGGTGAAAATAAACTTGAGCCTATAGAAATTACTTTAAGATATGCTCAAATAAAAAGGATTTTAGGATGCGAAATTGAGCCTGAAAAATGTATTTCAATATTAGAGAAATTAGGATTTAAAAAACTTGGAGGAAATACCGCTGCTGCAAAATTTTTAGTTCCATCATTCAGATCAGGAGATGTTACAAGAGAAATTGATTTAATAGAAGAAATTGCAAGAATTAACGGTTATGATAAAATTACTCCTACACTACCAAGCAAAAATCAAACAGCAGAAATTTCTCTTGAAGAAAAGATTATAAAAAAAGTTAATGAATTAATGCTTTCATCGGGTTTAGATGAAATTATAACCACATCGCTTATCGGAAAACCTTTCCTTGAAAGATATATGCAAACTCATGATGATACAAAAGCTGTCAAGGTGCTTAATTCTGCAAGTGAAGAATGCACTATGCTCAGACAGGATATGACGGCAAGTATTCTTAATTGTATGAAATACAATTACGACAATGGGCAAAAAACATTATGGGCATATGAAATAGGGAAAGTATACAATATCGAAGGTCCTGCAGATGAAAAGTCTACAGGAGTTAAAGAATCAAGAATTCTTGCAGGAGTATTAACCGGAGAAATTCAAAATTCAAAATGGCAGCTTAAAACAAAAACAGACTTCTATACATTAAAAGGAATAATTGAAAAATTATTTGAAGAACTTGGAGTTTCTAAAAGAATTAAATTAACTAATTGCGATGATATTGATTATATGCATCCATATCGCACAGCTAAAATTAATATTCTTGGTAAACATTTAACAAACATCGGATATTTCGGTCAACTACACCCAATTTTAAAAGATAAATTAAAAATAAAAGGACAAGACGTATTTATTTTTGAAATCAATCTTGATGAAATTATATCAATTGTAAAAGAGCACACAGTTAGATATAAAAAACTTCCACAATATCCTGAAGTTCGTCGCGATATAGCTTTTGTAATCAATGAAGATGTTTCATTCGAAGATATTCAAAGAGTAATCAAAGGAGCTGTTCAACAGAATATATTCAAAGGCAGCGAAGTCTTTGACGTATATCAAGGCGAAAATATTGAAAAAGGATTTAAAAGCCTTGCATTCCGCATTAAAATGCAGGATGAAAATTCAACATTAACAGATGAAATCATTGAACGCCAAATGAATAATGTACGTGCAAAACTTCAAAAAACCTACTCTGAAATCAGCTTTAGAGAATAATTAGCACTATAATATTCGAATATAAAAATGAAATAAAAATAAGAGGTATAAAAATGAAAAAACTTTTATTAATACTTGTAATATTATTTTTAGCGCCATTAAAGGTTTTTTGTGCTGATGTCATACCTCAATATGTAAGTATCGAAAACACAAATACATTGGGACTATACCAAGCTCCAAATGAAATAGTACTTTATAATGAACCAAGCGAGACATCAAATATAGTTAACAGCATAAGTTGGATTGGTGAAAAAATTTTTCCAGAAACTGTCAAACCTCAAAATCTTTTCATTGTATATTTACCTAATAAAAATTTAGGACTACTCGCTGTTACTGATGAAACAGAAAATTGGGTACAAGTTATATATAACAATTCTACCGGAGCAAAAGGCTGGATAAAAAAAGATGATCCATACAGATTTATGAGCTGGGTAATGTTTTATAATATGTATGGAAAAAAATACGGTCTTAACCTTTTAAAATCCGCACCTGATTCTGCTAAAGATTTGCACAGTGCAACTGATGACAAATCGCAAGTTGTTGCAACAATAAATATGCCGCAAAAAATAAAATTAAATGTTATTCGCGGGAATTGGGCATTAGTAAGCGTATTAGACCTTGACAGAACTCCAAAAACAGGATATGTAAGATGGCGTTCTGCAGAAGGAGTCAAGTATTATTTCCCTGCAATTAAATAAATCTTTTCTCCATTTAAGAACTTTGTACTTTACAATCTGAAAAAAATACTCGACATAAAGTTTTGTTTATAGTAGGATAGGCTTACTTGTGAAATATAAATAGAAAAGGAGATATAAAAATGCAGGTTATATTGAAAAAAGATGTTCAAAACCTTGGCGAAGCAGGAGACATCGTTAATGTAAAAGACGGCTATGCAAGAAACTACCTACTTCCTCAATCTGTAGCAGAAGTAGCTACAAAAGGTGCTCTTGAAAATAGAGAAAAGAATTTAGCTAGAATCAAAGCTAAACAAGAAAAATTACACGCTGAAGCTTTAGAAACTGCTAAGAAAATTGAAGCTTTCGGAAAACTTGAACTTTCTGCAAAAGCAGGAGAATCTGGTAAATTGTTCGGTACAATTACTACTAAAAAATTAACTGAAGAATTAAAAGATAAATCAGGAATTGAAGTTGATAGAAAAAATGTTTCTTTGAATGCTCCTATTAACAAAATTGGAGAATACACAATGTTAATTAAATTAACTTCAAAAGTAAAATGTGAATTGCCAGTTGTAGTATCTGCTTCAGAAGTTCTTAAAGAATCAGTAGAAGAAGTTGTAGAAGAAACAGAAGAATAGGCTGGTATATGGCTGAAATATCTAAATTGACCCTTGAATGTTTAGCAATAGGCTCTTTGCCTCACGTCAATTTAGAAAAAGCTATGGAAATTGTAAAAAAAGATTTCAGCGCAATTCCATTTTGGCCGCAACTTACAAAGCTTAATAAAAACGAAGACATGATTTTTCAATTTTTGGAGAATATGCCTTCGTTTTTTATTGACAATAAAACTGGGAAAACATATCTTGAAACAGAAAGTGATAAATTTTTTGAAGATATAGAACAATTTTTTTCAGATTATGCAGAAATAATAGAAAATCCATACACAGATACAATCGAGAAATACGCAATTAATTATTCATCAACTTTCCCTGAATTAATTAAAATTGTAAAAGAAACAAAACCGGAATATGCAAAAGGTCAAATTGTAGGTCCTTTTACACTTGCAACAAGTCTTACTGATAAATCAGGCAGATGTGCTCTATATGATGAAACTTTAAAAGAAATAATAGTAAAAACACTTACTATCAAGGCATTATGGCAAATTAAACAAATAAAAACAGCTTTTAAAGAGACTACTCCTATTATTTTTATTGATGAGCCATCTATATCACAATTAGGAACTTCTGCATATATTACCACTTCTCCTGACGAAGTTGTAGAGATTATTAAGACAATTTCTGACACAATTCATGCAAACGGAGCAATTAGTGCAATCCATTGCTGCGGGAAATGTAATTGGGAGGTTCCAATAAATGCAGGAGTTGATATAATTAATCTTGATGCATATACATTTGCTCAGAATCTAAGTTTATTTAGCTCCAAATTATCTAAATACCTTGAAAACGGGAAAAAAATTGCTTGGGGAATCGTTCCTACATTACACCCTGAAGAACTGGAAAGAGCAAATTTGGGAAATATGACAGATATTTTTGACAAAGCTGTTAAATATTTGACCAGAAAAGGAATTGATGAGAAAATTATCATAGCAAATTCTCTAATCACACCATCTTGTGGAGCGGGAGCTTTAGATGAAAAATTAGCAGAAAAAGCAATGGATTTAACAAAAGAATTATCAATAAATTTAAAAGAAAGGTATCTGATTTGACTTTTAAATTAGCAATTACAGGTAAAAGCGGTAGTGGTAAAACCACAGTAACAAAAGCATTTTTAAGAGTTTTTCAGGAATTTTTTCCAGAAAAATCAATACTCTTATTTGACAATGACTTAACAAGTGAATTAGGGCATAGTTTTGGGCTTGATATAAGAAACACAATATATGGTATTCGAAGCGGGAAACATGAATATAAAACCGGTATACCTGAAGGAATGTCAAAACAAGAATTTGTCGAATGGGCTATGGAAGATATTGTCGTTTCTCTTGATGAAAACGTTGATATAATAGTTTCTTGGTTTGTAGGCTCAAAAGATTGCCGCTGTCCAATTACAGGACAAATTAATGATGCAGTTTTAAAACTTCTTGACAGATATGATATAGTTATATTTGATTGTGAATTCGATTTAAAATATCTAAATCAGCTTGTAGATACAGATATAGACACAACTTTGATAATTGCAAATCCAACAGATGAAAGCGCTCATCTAGCAAAACGTATTGAAGAATTTAGTGCAAAATATGCAGCTGGAAATCAATTAGGAGTTGTAATAAACAAAGCAGATAATTCTAATTTAACATCAATTTATGAATTTTTGAAGCGTTACGACTTGGATGTCCTTGGAATCATTCCTATTGACGAAGACTTAAAGACTCATGCCATGGATAGAGAATCCTCTCTTGTTCAAGACGCTATAAAACAATTTTATTTTAGACTTAACCTTCCACAGATAAGAGAGTAGTATAATGACAACAATTTTAGACGGCAAAAAATTAAGAGATAAAATATTTGAACAACTTAAGCAAAAAATTGATAAGTTGTCGAAAAAACCTACTCTTGCAGTTATACTTGTAGGAGATGACCCTGCAAGTAAAATTTATGTAAAAAACAAAAAAAGAACTGCTGAAAATTTAGGAATTAATTCATTGGTATTTGAGTATCCTTCACATATCACTCAAGAAGAGCTGTTAAACAAAATTAAAGAATTAAATAATGATAAAACAATCACAGCAATACTCGTCCAATTACCCCTACCTGATCATATTGATAAATATAAAGTGATTGATACTATTTCTCCTATAAAAGACGTTGATGGGCTCACCCCATTTAACAGCGGGAAACTCTTTGCAGGAGAAAAACCTTATGTTTACCCTTGCACTCCAAAAGGGATATTACTTTTATTAGACGAATATAATATTAAAATTGATGGAAAAAATGTCGTCGTAATAGGTCGTTCAAATCTTGTGGGTAAACCTATAGCACAAATGCTTCTAAACAGAAATGCAACTGTTACAGTATGCCATAGCCATACAAAAAACCTTGCAGAAATAACAAAAACTGCTGATATTATAATCTCAGCAGTAGGTAAAAAAATTGTAGGGGAAAAAATGTTAAAATCAAATTGTATAGTTATTGACGTTGGAATTTTTAGAGATGACAACGGCAAAATAAGTGGCGATGTTGATTTTGATAATGTATCTAAAATAGCCTCACATATTTCACCGGTACCCGGAGGTGTCGGACCTATGACTATTGCATCATTAATGCTCAATACAGTTGAATTATCCGAGCTAAACCATTAGTTGGTAGAATTTCTAACTACCTATTAGGTTTAATGTACAAGAAGACTTGATATTATTATTTACAAGGTTCTTCAAGCTTGAAATCTCATTTTCCATCAAACTTATTTGCGAATCTAATGTATCTTGTCTTGTCTCAAGATATGATTCTTCCTGTTTTAATTGGATATAAGTAGGATCATCATCAGGATCAATTCCTTGATCATCCAATTCTTCTGTTCTATAGCCCATTTGCTTTGTAATAGCATTTGCTCTGCTCATTACCAAAGTCTGTTCAAATTGAAGTTGGCTTTTTTGTAAAGTGAATAAATTTTTCTGTGCATCTAAAGCTAAAAAAGTCATCTCATCTCTCCTTATATTTTTTATACTCTCTTACACATATAAAGTATTTAAAAAAAATCCAATTTCACAGAAAGGCTATTTTGTTACAATACTTAACATATTATAAATAAATGCTCCTGATTATGTTTGTATATTTCAAATTCTTTTTGCTATAATAATTTACATAAGAAAGGGCATACTATGAAAGAAAAAATTGTTTCAGGGATGAGATCCACAGGGAAATTACATCTTGGTCATTATCTTGGAGTAATCCAAAACTGGGAAAAGCTGCAACATGAATATGACAGCTATTTTTTTGTTGCAGACTGGCACGCACTAACAACAAAATATGATAAAACAGAAACTTTAAAAGAAGATGTAAAAGATGTAGTAATTGATTGGTTAGCTTGTGGTATTGACCCTAACATATCAACAATATACGTACAATCTTTAGTTCCTGAAATTGCAGAATTAAATATTTATTTAAGTATGGTAACACCTCAAAATTGGGTTGAGCGCGATCCTACACTTAAAGATATGGCAAAAATTTTAAGAACCAAAGATGGTGCAAATTCTCAAACTAGTTATGGTCTTATTGGTTATCCGGTATTGATGAGTGCAGATATAATGATGTTTAATGCTACAGCAGTACCTGTAGGCATAGATCAGGTTGCACATATCGAAATTACAAGAGATATCGCAAGACGTTTCAACAACATATATAAAACAGAATTTTTTAACGAACCTAAACCTTTATTAAATAAATGTTCTTTAATTTGTGGACTTGATGGGAATAAAATGGGTAAATCTTTCCATAATGACATTAAAATTTCTGATACAGAAGAAGTTACTGCAAAAAAAATAATGAGTGCAATTACTGATAGAAGCAGAATGAGAAAAGATGATCCCGGTCATCCTAGTGAGTGCGAAGTAGCTTTCAAATATTGGGAAATATTTGGAAATAATGAACAAATAGAAACTGTAAAATGTGAATGCGAAAAAGGACTCAGAGGCTGCGCAGATTGTAAGCGTCAACTTGGGAAACTAATTAATGAAAAATTTGCTCCTATAAGAGAAAAACGACGTTACTATGAAACTCATCCTGAAGAAGTTTCAAAAATAATAAAAGAAGGCTCTGAAAAAGCTCGTATAGAAGCTAAAAAAGTACTTACTGAAGTTAGAAATATTATAGGTATGTACTAAAAAACAACAGGCAGACACAATAATAAACGGAGTAATTGGTCTGCCTGGAATCCGCGACTATGACTATTAGCTGCGGGTTTACATATTTAGTTTCATAAAAATAGCCGTTATAAACGGCCAATCTCATATTTGGTAAAAGGTTAGTGTGTGTAGGAGAAAATAAAGAAAAAGAAAATGGTTTATACTAGATGTATGCCACAAGTTTAGATATCTATAACATATACTTTATATATATTTTACAAATATTAATATTTTTTCATAAAAAAAAACCGCTTGATAAACGGTTATTTTTTTTAGTTGTATCTAATCTACTCTAATAATTCATCTTCCATCCATCTGAAAATATTTTTCCAAAACAACCTAACACACTTTCACTAGAAGAAGAATTACAGTAAGAGTTAAAATAAGATGTATCCATTTTACCATTATAATCAGTTATTCTTACCCCAGAAGTACCGCTAGAATATATTAATGCAAAGAAATCTCTACCTGCCTTATTAGGGCCTTTAGGACCATTTACATCAACATACATATTTGCACTAAATAAAGGTTGATTTGAATAACCACCCATAGAAAGAATTGCGCCACTAGCAAGTTTTACATGGTAAAATCCTATATTAGGGACAGCTACTTTTTTAGCTGAATTATTAAATTTTGGATACCCTGATGCAAAATCACCATAACAATTTGCTCTACCTGTATTATGAGATCCACAGTCTTCTGCAACTTTCAAATAAGATTTCATAAACTCACCTACACCATTAGTTCCTCTTATACTCGTTTCATAGAGGTCCTCAACATGTTGATCTGTCTCGTATCTTTCTAAAGCTTGAAGTACTTCAGAATATACTTTTTGAAGTCCTGCGACATATGCTTGTTTCTGATAATTTGTAACTAAAGATGGGATAGTCATAGCAGCTACAACTCCGATTATACCAAGAGTTATTAACACTTCTGCTAAAGTAAAACCTTTTTTAATCATGTATAAATCTCCATATAAACTAAATTTTCCAACCAATATATTCATTATAACATTTTTTGGAATTTATTCAAGCTCAAAAAACAATTGCAATAAATATTTTTTTAGACTAAAATATATATAAATAGAAGGGGTATGGAATGAAGATTGAGGCTAAAAATCTTATAAAAATATATGGCGACAGAAGTGTTGTAAACGACATATCATTTGATATGAACAAAGGTGAGGTTGTATGCCTTTTAGGACCAAATGGTGCTGGAAAAACTACAACATTTTATATGGTAGTAGGACTGGTAAAACCAAATAAAGGACATATATTTCTTGATGGAGAAGATATATCATGCTGGCCAATGAATGAAAGAGCTAAAGCCGGAATAGGATACTTGCCTCAGGAAGCTTCAATTTTTAGGAAATTATCTGTTGAAGATAATATTAAACTTGTACTTGAAATGAATGACAAACTTACTGTTAATGAAAAAAAACGCAAATTAGAAGAATTATTAACAGAATTTGGAATTTTAAAGCTACGTTCATATGCTGCAGTTTCCCTATCAGGTGGAGAAAGAAGAAGGGTTGAAATTGCAAGAGCACTAGCAGCAAGTCCGGATTTTATGCTTTTAGATGAACCTTTTGCAGGTATTGACCCTATTGCAATAGGAGATATCAAAGATAACATAAAAAAAATATCTAAAGAAAAAGGGCTTGGAGTATTAATTACAGACCACAACCCCAAAGCTACACTTTCTATAACAGATAGAGCATATGTAATTTTCGACGGTAAAATTAAAATACAAGGTAAAAGTATTGATGTCGCAAATGATCCTGTAGCAAAAGAATTTTACTTAGGAAAGGATTTTGCTCTGTAATGAAAATTTTGCCAAAAATTACCATATATGACAGATATATTTTTTCACAAGTAATGATGGCAACAATCGTTGCAATATTGTTGTTTACAGTTGTCTGGATTGCTCCTGAGATGTTACTTAACACTATAAAAAAGACACTTGCCGGAGATTACGGAATAAAAACCGCCATACTTGTAATATTTTATGAGTTACCCAAAATTCTTGGGAAAGCTTTTCCCGTAGGACTTCTTTTAGGTACACTTTTTACTTTCGATAAATTAAGCAAGGATTCTGAATTAACTATTTTCAGAGCTGTTGGGCTATCTTTTCAGAGAATTGTCGCACCTGTAATTGTACTGAGCCTTATTGTTACTTGGCTTTGTTTTGTTACATGCGACAAACTTATACCTTTTTCTGTTAACAAAGCCGGTGCATTAAAAGGTGGATATATATCTACACAATATATTTATACACAAAAAGATGAAAATAATGTCCCAACAAAAGCTGTTGTTGTATCAAAATTTTCCAAAGACACTATGTATAACGTAATTGTCCTTGATTTTTCAAAAAAAGAATACACTGATGTACATCAATTAAAAAACATATATTATGCAAAAACAGGGAAAAACTTTGATGACAGATGGGTATTACATGATATTACTCAATACCAAATATCCAATGACGGAATTTTTGTAGATATCAATAAATTTCCATCAATGAATATACTAGAAGGAGAATCAGCTCAAAATGCCTTTACACTGATGACATACTCAGTAAAAAAAGAACGTGAAATTAATAATCACGATTTGCATAATTATATTAAACTGCTAAAAAAAGAAGGATTGGATGAAGAATACAGATATATGTTAAACAAATATCTTCAAAGATTTTTCCACCCCTTTGTATGTGTTTTACTTGCAATAATGGGAGCACTTTTAGGGTTCAGTAAACCAAGAGAACAGAGATTGGTAGGTTTTACAATTGCAATCGGATGTATATTCCTATATTATATTACACTACCATTCTTTGACCTGTTAGCAGAAAAGGGGGTCTTACATCCATTTATAACTGCGGTATTCCCACCATTTGCATTCCTATGCGCAATAATTGTATTTTACAAATCTAAGGATCTATAAATATGAAAAAAGTTTTTATTTTGTTATTATTAACACTCACTTTATCTACATCAGCAGCTATTGCTGACCCAATTAATATTGATTACAATGATGGTATATATCATATTACTTTAAAAGGTGAAAAGATAAAAAAACGAGTAAAATTCTTAAGCTCCGACAGCTTAATTACAAACAAGGAAGCTCATCAAAGAGCAAAAGCAAAATTAACAATTAATGCAGGATATTTTGATCCGGAAAATCAAAAGACAATATCATATGTAGTTAGCGATAGAAATACTGTTGAAGATCCTTTGGTAAACGAAAACTTACTAAAGAATCCTTTTCTTATGAGAAATCTAGAAAAAATCATTAATAGGACAGAATTTCGAGTAGTAGAATGCGATAATGGTAAATATCATTATGAAATCGTTCCTCACAAAAGCTCAGTAGACTTTGGATGCAACATAATTACATCCGCTCAAGGAGGTCCCTTGGTTTATCCGCAATTAAGACTTGAAGAAGAAGCTTTTATTATTAAGAAAAATGGGGAAATTGTTAGAGAAAGTTGCTCTGTACTTCATAAAACAGCCAGAACAATCATTGGACTAAAGGAAGAAGAAGCTCATATACTTATAATTACCGACAAACATCCAATGGATATGTATGAAGTACATGATTATGTAAAAAAATTAGGCTGGGACAGAGCTATGGCATTTGACGGAGGGAGTTCTACTTCAATGAATTACCTGAAAAAATATAACGTAACATCTGTAGGAGATGGGGCAGGAAGAAGTCTCAAATCATTTATGATAGTAAAATAAATTTATATTTTAATTTAAATAAAAAACGCTTAGTATGTATCTAAGCGTTTTTTATTTGATTTTAAAATAACTTTTTTTAAATATTTATTTTACAAAAAAGGTAGCATTAATATTTGCGTACACTTTTACAACTCCTTTTTCAATAGTTGTAGAAGCGGATTTTGCTTCTGCCATATCAGCTCCTGCAATATTTGAAGCTAACATTCTATATTGAGGAGTTACGGAATTGTTTGCGCTGCAGCTCACATTCAAAGAACGAACACCTGTTACAGTAGTAGATGCCGCTTTTGCTAAAATATCAGCACGTTTGCGGGCTTTTTGAGTTGCTGTAACTAAAAGCTCATTACATTGATCATCATATTTTGAAATTGAAAAAGCCAAATTATCCACATTTGTTGCACCTAAAGAAATAGCTTTATCAATCATTTCCCCGACTTTATCAATTGATTTAGTATGAATAACTACAGTATTTGAAACCTGATATTTATCAAAATTACGTTTGTTACTTGAATATGTATAAAGAGGAGTTGCACTGTAATTTATTGTTTTTACATAATCACCATTTGCAGGATTAATTAAAGTTTTTAATGACGCAATCACCTTTTCTGAAATTTCTTTATTTTCATTAGTAGCTTTCTGTAACGATTTAGAATCATATGTTTGTACTGCGATAGAAACATCAGCTATATCAGGGACAACTTCAGTATTAGCAGATGTAGTGATAGAAACATAACCTCTTTCAATAGTATCTGCTAAAACAGGTACTGACAAAGCTAAACATGATATTAAAACACCAAAAGTTAAGCTTTTCAAAATAATTTTTTTCATACATTCTCCTTTTCTTTTTCAGATTTTTCTTCTGAATTTTTAGTATTCTCAACAGGTTTATTATCAGTTGATTTTAATAACATAGAATTTAGAGCTTGTGCTTGAGATTGAAGTTTTACGCGCTCAAGAATTTTTTGTACTTCTTGCTCACTTAGTTGAGCCGGAGCTTTTAAAGCAACTAAATATTTTTTTCTGTCATTAATAATGTATCCTGTAATAGCTATCATTGCCCATAAGAGCAATCCTTGATAAATATTTATAGCAGGGAAAGCAAACATCCCCGCTGCATAGTTCCAAATATACATTGCTACAATTGCTGGAAATGCTATAAAACCTGCAGCTAAACAAGTTACAACAAAACCTGCAAATAATAGTCCTTTGATACCGGATATTTGAATTATTCTTGTCTTCCTTTTCATAAATCCTCTTTCCTAACCTAACATATTCAGAAAATCATTTTCTGTCAATATTATAACACCTAATTTTTGAGCTTTATCTAATTTTGAACCTGCATTTTCTCCTGCAATAACAAAAGATGTATTTTTAGATACTGATGTAGAGGTTTTTCCGCCTTTTTCCTTTATTTTTTCAGATGCTTCATCTCTTGTCATATTTTGTAATGTTCCGGTCAAAACAAAGGTCTTTCCCTTAAATTCATCTGAAATATTTAACACTAAAGGTGCAGGTTCTACACCTAAGCTTTTCAACTCATTTATCATTTGAATATTTTCAGGTTTTCTAAAAAAATCATAAATATCTTTTGCAATAATCTCACCAACACCTTCAACTTTCGATAAATCATCAATTGAAGCATTCATTATATTATCCAGTGTTTCAAATTCATTTGCCAAGACTCCTGCTGTCTCTTTACCAACATTCCTTATTGTAAAAGCAGCAAGTAAACGAGAAAGAGACTTGTTTTTACTTTGTTGTATTGCATTATACATATTAAAAGCAGATTTTTCTTTAACTAAATCTAATTGCATGAAATCTTGCATATTCAACTTATACAAATCAACCGGAGTTTTAACAAAATTCTTTTTATAAAGCTGTTCAATAATTGATGGACCTATTTTATCAATATCCATTGCATCTTTAGATACCCAATACTCAATTTTTGCACAGCGCTTTGCAGGACAATCGGGATTATCGCAATATAAATTTACTTCCTCATCATGAATATGCAGTTCGCTGCCACAAGAAGGACATATTTTAGGCGGAACATATTCAGGCAAATTATAATGCTGCTCATCTTCTATTACTTTCACAACTTTTGGAATAATTTCCGCAGCTTTTTTAATATATACTCTATCCCCAATTCTTACGTCTAACCTGCCAACTTCATCAAAATTATGCAGACTTGCTCTCGAAACAGTACTCCCCCCTAGTTGAACAGGCTCTAAAATTGCAATTGGAGTAATAGCTCCAGTTTTTCCAACACTCTCCTCTATAGCAATCAATTTTGTTGATATTTCTTCAGGAGGGAATTTAAAAGCAGTAGCCCATTTTGGAGCTCTTGATGTAAATCCCATTTCTTGTTGAACAAGAAAGTCATTAACCTTGATTACAACACCATCTGTAGCATAATCAAGGCCAAAACGTTTTTCATCCCATTCTTGACAATATTTTACGGCTTCATCAGCATTTTTACACAGCCTGATATTGGGATTAACCTTAAACCCTAATTTTTTCAAATACATTAAGCTATCATAATGATTTTTTGGAGCATCTTTTAAATCTCCAGTGAATATAGCGGTATAACAAAACATAGACAAATCCCGTTTTGCAGTAACAGACGAATCTAATTGTCTTATTGAGCCTGCTGCAGCGTTTCTTGGGTTAGCAAAAAGTTTTTCACCATTTTGCATATTTTCTTTATTTAATTTTTCAAATGATTCTTTCGGCATATACACCTCACCTCGAACCTCTACACTAACAGGCTCAAAAAGCTTTAACGGAATTGCTTTGACTGTTTTTAAATTATTTGTAATATCTTCTCCGGTAATCCCGTCTCCTCTTGTAACTCCTCTCACAAATATACCGTTCTCATACGTCAAAGCCATAGCAAGACCGTCTATTTTTAATTCACAAACAAGGTCTTGAGGTCCATATTCTTTAACTATTTTTTTATACCATTCTTTTAAATCTTCATATTCATAGGTATTATCAAGACTATATAAACGATATTTATGTTTATGCGGAAAAAATTTTTCACTAACAGAACCTACCCTTTGAGTAGGGCTATCTGGAGTAATAAGCAAAGGGTTCTCACTTTCAAGCTCTTTTAATTCCGCAAACATTTTATCATATTCAAAATCACTTATAGAAGGATTATCTTCTACATAATACTTGTAATTTGCTTTGTTTATTTCATCCTTTAAAAAGTTAATTCTTTCTAATACCATAAAACCTCTTTAAATTAGAATAATAATTTAGACTGTATTTGTATTACATGATCATTAGTAATTCTCTAATTACCTTGGTCGCAACAACGGTAGAAACACCAGAAGCATCATAATCAGGAGCAAGTTCTACAACATCAGCTCCTACAATATCAAAATCTTTCAAATATTCAAACCACCCCATTAATTCATTAAACTGCATTCCGCCGCTTTCCGGAGTACCAGTTCCTGGCATTACTGAAGGATCTAAAACGTCTAAGTCAACTGTTATAAATATTTTTTTATCTTTTAATTCATCTAAACCTAAATAATTATGGATTAGAGTATTATGCTCTTTCATAAACTCCCATTCTTCTTTCATGCCAGAACGAATCCCAATCTGTTTAATATTTTGCGGGCCCACAATTTTAGAAACATGTCTGATTACAGCAGAATGAGACATTTCTTCTCCTAAATATTCTTCTCTTAAATCAGTATGTGCATCAAAATGCACGACCGCTAAATTTTTATAAAACTTTGAAACAGCTTTTATCTCAGGCAAAGTAACAAGATGTTCCCCTCCGATTCCAAATACTCTTTTCCCATCTTTATAAATATCTTCGACATTACTTTCTATCAAGTCTAAAGATTTGTATGTATTTCCAAGAGGGAATTCCAAATCTCCGGCATCATGAAAATTTACATCTTCAAGATGCTTATCAAAACGAGGAGAATAATCTTCTAACCCCCAACTCGCAAGCCTTATCTGTTCAGGAGCAAATCTTGAGCCTGAACGATAAGATACTGTTCCGTCGAAAGGCAAACCTAACATAACAATATTTGAAGAATCATAATTTTCGTTTTGACCTATCCAATTTCTATCTAAAAAAGGTCCTCTTAGCATACTTTATCTCCCCTTTTTACTAATTTGACATATAGAAATTTTATCACAAAAAAGCTTGCTTTTTTCAACTAAATCATTAAAATAAAAGATATGAAAAAATTTTTAATAATTTTATCTTTAACATTTTTAGGTTCATTTGCATACTCAGCTCAGACAGATTATGAACAAATTTACAGAGATTTAGAGACTCCTGATTTTTCTTATGTTCATGATATTGATCCGCAAGAAATGTATGATATCCAAAATACATCTTGGTCTCCATATCCTTTATTCAGACTCACATCTCCATTATTTTTTAAAGATATCACAATAGAACCCGGATATTATCTTTTAACACCAAGAGAACATAAAGGGGACTGGTACATTTTATTTAAAGAACAAGGTAAAGTAAAATATATAATTCCTGCTTACAACAGAGAAATTGTGCCTGTCGGATTTTATGAAGCGAATTTGCCTCAACCAAAACTTACACCATCACAAAAATTTCAAATCAAATTTTATGATTTCGTTGGGAAATATGTAAGAAGTTCCCAAAGGAAACCTGCCCCAAACACATATCTCGAAACTACAGATTTGGAAAATAATTTTATATCTATAGTAATTTATTGGGGTGATTACAGATATTATATGATTTTACGGACAATCAAATTATAAATTTCCTAAAGATGATATTAGTTTTCATCAGATTCATCTGAGTCATCTGTATTTTCTTCTTTTTTGATACTTTCTACCACCATTTTGGCCATTTCTTTTGCAATTATATGCTGAGTAGTGGCAGGACAATTTTGCAACATATTCATAGCTGTTCTTAAAGTAGTATCAATATCATACCAACGACCTTTTCTGTTATCATCCAGACCTGATCCTACAGCGTTAATTATATCTTCAACTGCTTCAAATTTTTCATTTTCAATATTGTGCTCAATAATAATTTTAATTAGATTTAAAGCAATCTTAATCTGAGTTTCATCATCAGATTCTTCAAGGGTATTTACAGCCTGAGACAAAACAGGATCTTTGTCATACCAGCGTCTATGCTGATTTGTGTATTCTTCCTTCATAAAATCTCTCCTTAACTTATCTAGAATAAGATTATTATGAACTTTTTTAGCAGATATGTCAATAGTTATCCACGTTTAAAGGTTACACCTTTTGTTCCTTTTGGATACTCCCAACCGAGAGAACCGCTTTCGCAAGCAATTCTACAAGCTCCGCATTCTAAACAATTTTCATAATTCACGATCAATTTATCCGCATCTTCATCCCATTCATAAACTCCTGCAGGACAAATTGTAGTACAAACTTTTGATTTACATAACCTGCAACATTCCTGAACAGGTTTCAAATGCGAATCAGAATCCGGATTATATTTTACAGTATATAACTTATCTTCTAAATTGCTCATTTCAAAATACTCCATAATAATTTTAAAGCTGTCCAAATATCTTTAAACAACTCTGAAATTTTTCTATCCTTGAAAAATTGCTTGATAAAACTCCAATACTTTTCATGTTTTGGAATACTATCAGTTGTAGTAAACATATCAAAGAATGCATTAATTTTCTGTGGATAGTAACCTAAAAATTCACTCACCCTGCTTTGAATACCATCCATTAAGTCTTTATATGTACGTAAATCCTTTATTATAAAAGTATTTTCTAACTCTGTTTGGTATCTGGCAAGAGCTTCCTCAGAATAATCCTGCCTTCCTAAAGCAACTATAGCAGTCTCTCCTGCAATTTTTCCGGAAATCATAGCAAGATTTGTACCTTCCCAATGAAGATTGTCAACAAAACTTGCCGCATCACCACATACCATAACTCCAGCACCGAAGATTAAAGGGACTTTTTTATACCCGCCTTCAGGAATTAAATGTGCAGAATATTCCAATAATTCTCCATCCTTTATTAAAGGAGCAATTTCAGGGTGTTTTTTTAAGTTATCCAATAATTCATACGGCTTCAACTCTTTTTCAGCAAGCTCGCTTAACGAGACTCCAAGTCCGATACTTATTGAATCTTTATTGGTATATAAAAATCCCAAACCAAGAATACCAAGCATAGGGCCACCAAATATTTGATAAATACACCCCTCATCATCTTTTAAATTAAAACGTTCATTTATAACTTCTTGTGGGATTTTAAATACTTCTTTTACACTTAATGCAACATCTTGAGTAGAGAAATCACCTCTTAATCCAATTTGCTTAGCTAATAAAGAGTTTACACCGTCAGCTAAAACAACTATATCAGCATAATATTCTTCTAATTCAGTCTTCACACCTTTAACAAAACCGTTTTCTACAATCAACTCTCTTACTACGGTTTCTTCTACAAGTATTACCCCCTCTTTTTCAGCTTCATTTGCCATCCATCGGTCAAATTTTCCACGAATTACAGAATAACTTGCATCATCTTTATATTTTACATTTTTATAAGAAACAACTGTAGCATCTTCTTTACCTAATATTGCATATTTATGGGCAACAGTTCGTCTCTCAATCGGAGCTGTTTTCTCGAAATCAGGAAAAATTTCACGAGTGGGCTGTGCATATATAGCGCCTCCAAAAACATTTTTACTGCCTGAGTATTTTCCTCTTTCAATTAGTACAACTTTTTTACCTGCTCTTGCAATTGTTATAGCACAAGAAATTCCTGCAGGACCGCCTCCTACAACTATTACATCAGTTTTATTATTTTCTTCTCTCTCCATAATTAAAAGACCTGTTCTTTAACTGTTTACACCAAAACTATACATCAAATTTTATTCATTGTAAAATAGTAAATATGATTATTACAGCAGGTAAATTTAAAGGGCAAAAAATTATTGCTCCTGACGAAAATGTTACAAGACCAACATTGTCAAAAGTCAGAATGAGTATTTTTAATACCTTACAAACTTTAACTGACTTTGAAGGCAGTTCTTTCCTTGATATGTATGCAGGTTCAGGAATTATGGGACTAGAAGCATTATCAAGAGGTTTTTCGGAAATTTATGCTATTGAAAAAAACTTCAAAGTTGCACAAATAATCAAACAAAATTACAAAAAATTTACCCCACAGCCCAAATTATATATTGGGGACAGTTTGAAAATTATAGAAAAAATTGAAAAAGAGTTTGATGTCATTTATATTGATCCCCCATATTTTTCTGGGATATATGAAAAAAGTTTACAAGCAATAAAAAGTAAAGCTAAAAATATTATAATCCTTGAACACGTAAATAATGTTGAACTACAAGGATTTGAAATTATTAAGCAGAAAAAATATGGAGATAAATATATAACATATCTACAAATTAATTAAATTTATAATTTTCAATTAAAAACAAGAAATATGCGGATATAAGTTTTATATCCGCATATTTTTAAATATCTATATCAAAGATAAGTTAAATAAACTATTTAACAAGTTCTTTGAATTTTTTACCTGCTGAAAATGCAGGAACAGTTTTAGCAGCAATTTTCAAAGGAGCACCTGTTTGAGGGTTTCTACCTGTTCTTGCAGCTCTTTTACGTGGTTCGAATGTACCGAAACCAACTAATGTAACTTTTTTACCTTTTGAAACTGTTTTTTCGATAGTTTCTAAAGTAGCTGCAATAATATCAGCTGTTGCTTTTTGAGAAACTTTTGCTTTTTTAGATACTTCTTTTACTAATTCTTCTTTGTTCATCATGAACCTCCTTTTACTTTGTGCATACAGTAATAGAAACCATTCTCTCTTATGCATGCTCTCGTCTCGACAAAATTTATTATACCATTTTATTTGAATTTGGCAAGTATTTTTAATAAAAAAATTTTACTATCCTCAGCACACATTGATTTTCAGGCAAATAAAGCCTGTAAAAAACAAGTATATCGGGAGTTTCCCTTAATTATAAGATTGAGGATTTACTCTTGCAAACTTTACATCTTTATAAAAATATTGCAATATTTGATAAGCATTATAACCCTGTTTAGCTAAATTATTAGCACCATGTTGAGACATGCCTACACCATGTCCATTTTTTTTGACATTATCATCAAATGATGGAACAGACCTTAAATAAGGTAAACTACTGCCCCAGCTATCCACATTTGTCTGTCCGCCTGCAGATGCAGAGTAATAAGCGTTTATTACTTTCATATTGTATGTAAGTACAATCCCTTTTGTATCATCTACTGCAGAATTAGTATTTACTGTTTCAGCAGATGCTCCGCCATATGCTTGATCTTCCGGAGTATCTTTCAAGTCATATCCAAATCTTGCACGCTTACCAAGATTTGCAAGAGCATAGCTTCTAGCAGCAATAGCCTGAGCCTTATGCGCTTCTGTTGCCCAACTAGAAGGCATTTCTGAAGGGACTACTCCTTTTATATAGTCTTCTAATGGAACATTATTTATAACTGTCAATTTGCCATTTTTATTCTGAATCATTATTATCCCGCGGTACCATTTTCCTTTAGCACTAACAAAACCTGCACCAACAGGTTTTATAACAATATTATCGGAATTTATTTTATAATAAGTACCATTATAAGATATTGCCATCAAATTATGATACGGCTTTATTATATAACCTTTCATTGCATCTAAATCACAAACTGTATGATTTGTATTGGCATCAATAATAGTACCTTTTATGGAAGTTCCTATCGCTGAACTATCTACCGCAGTTTGCAAACCTATTTTTATTGCATAACAAGGATTTGCAATAAAAATACTAAATAAAATTATCGAAAATAACAAAACTGCCTTCTTCATACATGAATTATAACATGTTTGTAGATAAAAGTTACTAAATCACATGATTGATTTTATCTATTCATATCATTTTTATTATGTAAAATTTGCACTAATTCTTTTTGCAGTATCTTCCCCAAGTTTTTGTCCTATAGCATATGAAGCCATAGAACCGCCAACGAAAATTAAACCTTTAGTTATTGCTCCTACCTTCCCCCCTAATTTGTGTTTTTCAACATATTCAAATACAGGTTTAATATACTTTTTATCTGCTAATTTTTCCATTCCAGCCTTTACTTTACTCGAATTAGCCACATTATCATAGTAAAGTTTTATCAATCCTTCGCCTGCAAACATTGCAGATAAAGCAGAAATTTCCGTAACACCGGTTTCAATTTTATTATCAGACATAGCTGTTTTGACAGCTCCAGATACACAAATAAGCGGATTTACGTTTGAGGCAGCAAAATTTACAGCCTTACCTGCATAATCAACAGCTTTATATTCTTTTGCCAGAGCGGAAATACCACTTAAGGCACTTTTAGCCATCCCAGAAAAAATACTTTCTGATTTAGCAACTTCTTGGACCAACCCAGCTGTTTGCCCAACAGTTACTGCACCTCTACCAATATCACCGCCTTGGGTTTTATCGGCATTTCTTATTGCAAATATTCCTGATGCAATAGGACTAAACACACAAACCTACCTTTTTTTACTACACATTCAATTATATAAAGTATTTTTTTTACCTAAAATTGCTTTATCATCAAGAAATTTTACATTTGTTACATTTTTTGAACACCTTATTATAATATTCGTTATATTGATAATAAAGAAAAAACTGGTATAATATTAATCATGAAAAAAATATTTTTAATTCTGGCATTTGCAATATGTACTTTGGGAGTAAATGCGGAACAATTACCTAATATACAATTAGATATAAGAGATTACAGCAGTGTGGAAGTACCTGCGGGTACATTTATTCCTGTAATAAATCTTCAGGAAATTTCAACAGAATATTGCCCTGAGGGGTACAAAGTCAAATTTTTATCCACAAATGATTTATTTTTACACGAAACAAATATTATTCCAAGAGGAACAGAATTTTATGGTTATATAGAAAAAATTAACGCCCCTGTTATAGGAACTAACGCAGCAATGAAAATCAAAATTACAAAAATGATTTATACAGATGGCTTTGAAGTCCCAATAAAAGGGTATTTATATACATCTAATAACAATGTATTTGGAGGAGGAATCTCTGAACCAGCCAAATATGTAAGAATTGCACAAAGACAATTAAAAGTAAAAAAAACAACCCTGCAAATAAGACCCGGAAATGAAAGGAAAATGGGTACACATACAGTTATACCAACAGGTTCAAATGAAATAATAATGCTCACAGCACCTGCAGAAATAACACATACCTTAATAAATTGACTAAAAATCCCTGATAAAATATAATGTAATAAAAAAAGAAAGGTAAACTATGAACAAAAAACTAGGATTAACATTAACAGCTTTAATATTAACTACAGGAGCAGTTTTTGCAGCACCTAATTTTAATTATAATCAAACATCCCCTGCACCAAATTACCAGCAGGGTTACTACCCAACACAAACATTAAGCGGAAATCAAACATTAAAAGGTAGTGTAGTAACTGTACCTGCAGGTCAAAGTGTATCAGCTGTAGTAACAACCCCATTAAGCTCAGCTAATCTTTCAGTTGGTCAAAATGTTACTTTAGCTTTAGGATCTGATTTTTATTATAACAATAATTTAATAGCACCTGCAGGCAGCTCAATTACAGGAACAGTATTAGAGGTATCAAAAGCAAAACATGGCAGCCTAAACGGGAAATTGTTAGTAAGATTCACTCAAATTGTAACTCCATATGGAGTTCAAATCCCAATATCTGCAGTAATTAAAACAAATGATAACACTGGAGTTTTAGTTGGTGGAACAAAAATGGACGTAGCAAAAGATTACGGTAAAGATGTCGCAGTAGGAGCAGGAGCAGGAGCCCTTGCCGGAGTTATTATATCTCCATTGGCAGGTGGCAGTGTTGGTAAAGGAACCGCTCTTGCAACTGCAGTAGGAGCAGGTGGAGGACTTGTAAAATCTATTTGGGATAAGGGTAATGATGTAGAAATCCCTGCGAATTCTGCCATCCAGCTTATACTTACCCAACCGATTACTGTAAATCCTACAACGTTTAATAACAATTACTAGATAATCGGGCAATAATTTTATTTTTGTTTTAAAATAAAATTATTAAGCAAGTTGATAAAGATAGGGGAGCAATACAGAAAAACTGTATAACGTAAAAAATGTCATTACTTGGAAAATACACAGATAATTTAATAGAAGAAGAAGAAAACGAACAAACAGAATACCAAACACCTGTTGTTTTGAAAAATGATGAAGAAATAAGTTTGAAAAAATCTATAATTATTTCAACACTTCTTCATCCTACAGTTGCAGGTATAATATGGCTAATTGTATTTTTACTTGCATTAATGGGTATTACATTTACTATTTTTGAAAAACCAAAACCAAAAGTAAATGATATTGAATTTGTCTTAGTTGACAAAGAAGAAACACCTATTAATAAAAATACACCGTACAGAGCAGATATAAACTCAAGAGCTGGCGGACATCATGACCCTACAAGAAGAGTGTCAATGCCTTCTCCGGCTCCTGGTACACCTACACAAGCGACGAAACAAGCTGCTCAGCCGGCTAAAAAAGTTGCTCAAAAACCTGCCCCTGCACAAAACCCATTACAAAAAATTGTAAAACAGGTAACTCAACAGGTACAGCAGCCACAAGCACCTAAAAAAGTTCAACAACAAGCTGTTTCAGGGCCAAAAGCTCCACAGCAGGCAAAACCGGCACCTCCAACAGCAAGACCATCTATAAAACCTCCAACAACACCTAGACCTGTAGCTAGACCATCTTCAGCATTCACAGTCCCGGTTCCAAAAGGTGGAACAGGATCAGGCAGATATACTACAGGCCCTATAAGCGGTTCAGGTGTAGCCTCTAAAGGTGGAGGCGGTGGAGGGAATTCATCTTCTGGCAACGGTAAATACGCACCTGCACCATCTTTGGCACCGACCGGCGGCTCAAGCAGTAAACTTGCTAAAGGCGGCGGTGGAGGAACTGGCGGCTACGGAAACCCAGGACCTGGAAATCCAAACGGCAGACCTGGTATTGATGCAATCAGAGAACCTGATTTCGGTCCATATATGAGAGAACTACAAAGACGTATAAAAATGAATTGGGATCCTCCTAAAGGAAACGAAAGCAAACGTGTAGTGCTTCATTTCAAAATAGCAAAAGACGGAAGATTACTATCATGCAGTGTATTTAAATCATCTGGATTACCAAGTGCTGATAAGGCTGCCATAAATGCAGTTCAAGCAACAGCACCATTCAGACCGCTTCCTGCAGAATTCAAAGGACCAAGCATTGATATACAATTTACATTTGATTATAACGTATTTGGAGCATCTGGATATCACTAATCAAAAAAAAAAGAAGTTAACTAATGAAAAATTATAAGGAAAAAAGAGGATAAAAAATTATGGAACTATTATTACACTCAATTGCAATGGACTGGCCTGTACTATTACCAATATTAGTATGTTCAATTTTGGTAGTAGCGGTCGTTATCAACAGATTTTCATTCTACAAAAAGAATAAAAGAGATGTTGTTTTGCTTATCCCAAGATTACAAAAAGAACTTGTAAAAAACAATCTTGATGGCGCACAAAATTTAGCTATTCAATGTGGCGGAGTAATAGGTGAAGTTACAGAAGAAGCTGTAAGAATCTTTTCAGAACAAAAAAACGGATTTTCTCGTTCATTTGATATCGCAGCATCATTAGCTTCTAGAAAACTTGAAAGCCATTTAACAATTTTAGGTACAATTGGTGGTGTTGCTCCGTTTTTAGGTTTGTTTGGAACTGTTGTAAGAATTCTTTTCACATTCCAAGATTTGGCAGCACAAGGCAACCAATCAGCAGCAGTTGCATCAGGTATTGCATCAGCGTTGATTGCTACAGCTTTTGGTTTAGGAGTTGCTATTGTTGCAGTAATCTTCTACAATTCATTCCAATCAATTGTAAAAAGATATGAGGATGATTTCCAACTAATTAAATTGTTATTCTTAAGCTTTGTAGATTCAAATGACGAATCAACAACACCAAGCAATGCTAATATTTCACTATAAAAAGGGTAAAAAAAATGAGCATGAAAACAAACAAGGGTAAAGAAGCCCTGTTTACAGAAATAAATATAACACCATTAACAGATATATTTCTTGTTTTGTTGATTATAATGATGGTTGTTGCACCAACATTTCAATCAAATGACAGTTCAATATCAATACCTGAAATTAACAGTGGAATTTCAATTGATCAGAAAAATGCTACTGTATCAGTAACAAAAGATGGGAAAATGTATTTAAACGGAACTCCCGTTACAGAAGACAATTTGACAAATGAACTTGTTTCTTTAAAAGCGCAACTTGAGAAACCAGAGCTTGTTGTAAAAGCTGATGAAAGAGTTAAAAGTGCAAAAATAATGGAAATCATGAATGCAGCACAAGATGCAGAATACAAAAAACTTATTGTAGCAGGAGAACCATTAAGTAAAAAAGAACAAAAAGAATTGGAAAAACGAGCTATATCGCCTGCAACATAAAGTCTAAAGGGAAAACTAATGAGTAGAAATCGAGATACATTTAATGAAATAAATATTACTCCATTAACAGATATTTTTCTTGTTTTGTTGATTATAATGATGGTAATTGCACCAATGTTAGATCAACAAGGTTTGAATCTTACCGTACCTGAGAACGTTGCTCAAGAACAACAGCAAAAAGAAACTAAAATTATGACAATAATGGTTGATGCAGGAGATAAATTCTATCTGGACGGTGCAGAAGTTCCTGCCGCAAATCTTGAAGATACTATTAGATCTCAAGCTAAAAATTATCCTGACGGACTTTTAATAAAAACAGATGCAGATTCTTCTCACGGAGCTATGGTAAAAGTCATGGATAGCGCAAGAAATTCAGGTATTACAAGTATATCCGTTGATCAAATCTAACTTAGTTCAAAAATATTTGAGTGTAAATAAGGGTCAATTTATTTTTAAATTTGACCCTTGTTCCATTTATTAATAACTGAAAATTATACATTCCAAGATGGATTTTTACCATCTGCGACATCAAAGAATTTTTTCATTCTTTCTGAAACTGATAAATTCTCTTTTTGCGGAAAAACAGAATTTATCTTTGTCATATCAGTTTTTGCCATTGAATCAAACTTATTGATCTTTTCTTTTATTGCATCAAATTTTTCTATCTTCATAATATTCTCTCTCTCTTGAATATAAAAAAACATTTTTTGGAGAGAAATTTCATTTAATAAAAAAACAGTTACAAAACTTAATTTTAAACATACTAATATAAGCTAATGTATCTATTAATTTTTGTTTTTTTAGGTTATAATAAATCGGTGAAGAGAACAGGAGAGGTATTTTAATGAATAAAAGTCAATCTGCAGGTATGTACATAGTTCTGGCTATAGTCGTATTATTATTTGTTTCATCAGTTTTTATGTCAAGTCCGACAACAAAAATTTCGGAAATTTCATATTCCAATTTTTTAGAAAGACTTGATAGTGGTGAATTTTCAAAAATAGAGAAATCAGATGACTTTTTACTTGCTATTCCCAAAAATCAACCAAAAGCGGAAGTCAAAAAAACAGTTGCTCCGACAATGGACAATCCTTTTGGTATAAGTGAGAGTAAAGCACCTACTTTAAAATATAAAGTTTTAACTCCGACTTATGATCCTGATTTGATGAGAAAGCTTGATAATTCCAATGCAGAAATACAAATAACCAGAGCTTCTGAATCCTCAAAAACTCTCGGGAATATTCTCAGCTACTTACTTTTACCTATATTATTCCTTGTTTTCTTGGCTGTTATGGCAAAAAGCATTCAAGCCGGCGGCTCACAAGCAATGTCTTTTGGAAAAAGTAAAGCAAAAATGCTTCTTGACAGCAAAGTCAAAACAACATTCAAAGATGTTGCAGGCATAGATGAAGAGAAAAAAGAACTTGAAGAAATTGTAGACTTTTTAAAAAATGGAGATAAATATATTAAACTTGGGGCAAGGATCCCTAAAGGAGTATTGCTTGTAGGTCCTCCGGGTACAGGTAAAACTTTAATGGCAAAAGCTGTTGCAGGTGAAGCAGGAGTTCCATTTTTTTCAATAAGCGGATCTGACTTTGTTGAAATGTTCGTAGGTGTAGGTGCAAGCCGTGTAAGAGACTTGTTTGAACAAGCTAAAAAACACCAACCTTGTATCATATTCATAGATGAAATTGATGCCGTAGGACGTCAACGTGGTGCCGGAATGGGTGGCGGACACGATGAAAGAGAACAAACTCTAAACCAACTACTTGTTGAAATGGACGGTTTTGATGAAAATACAAATATTATAGTTATCGCAGCTACTAACAGACCTGATATTTTAGATAATGCACTATTAAGACCTGGTAGATTTGACAGACAAATCTATATCAATGCTCCTGATGTCAGAGGAAGAGAACAAATTTTAAAAGTTCATGCAAAAAACAAACAACTTGAGTCAGAAGTTGATTTAAAAACACTTGCAAAACGTACACCAGGTTTTACAGGCGCAGATTTGCAGAATTTACTTAACGAAGCAGCATTACTTGCTGCAAGAAATAATAAAGAAAAAATATCTATGGAAGATATTGATAATTCAATTGATAGAGTAATTGCAGGTATAGAAAAGAAAAGTAAAGTAATGACTGATGAAGATAAAGAATTAACATCATACCATGAAGTAGGTCATGCTCTATTAGCAAAACTTTTAAAAGATGCCGATGAATTACATAAAGTATCAATTATCCCTAGAGGATATGCACTTGGTGTTACTTGGACAAAACCAAAAGACGAAAAGGTTCACACAAATAAGGCAAAATTGTTAGCTCAAATTACTGTATCATTAGGCGGACGTGCAGCTGAAGAAATAGTATATGGTAAAGACAGAGTAAGTACAGGAGCATCTCAAGACCTTATTAATGTAACAAACATAGCAAGAAAAATGGTTACTGCTTGGGGTATGTCAGATAAATTAGGTAACATGGCATATGGTAAAAATCAAGAAAATGTATTTATGGGTAGAGATTTTGGGCATCAAAGGGATTACTCTGAACAAGTAGCTTTTGAAATTGATGAAGAAATGAAAAATATTGTTGATTCAAAATATGAAGAAGCTAAAAAATTGTTAAACGAGAACAGAGATATGCTTGAAGCAATATCTAAAGAACTTCTTGATAAAGAAACAATTGATGCAGACGAATTTCAAGAAATAATGAACAGAGTAGAAAGTGAAAGACAAAGTTAAATATATTCTGCAAATACCAATTTCCAAAGCTAATCAAAATTTTCAAGAGCATTGTGATATAGTTGGTTTAAAATTTGATGAAGAAAATATTTCTGAAAATATTGAGAAATTAAAAAAAATTCTTCCTTTCATAAGTAAACCAATTATGATAAGAGGATGCGGCAATGATAAATTGGATAAGCAATTGTTGCCTGAAATTATTGATATACTTGACAGAGAATGTATTATCGGGATTATAAATGAGAATAATTACAAATCTATTATCCCATCAATTATTAAAGGAAAACATAAAGCTATAATCAGGACTCCTATTGATATTAATTTAGCTAAAGAAATGAACATTTTAACTGCAGATATGGGACTTTTGCTTGATAAAATAATTATTGATACTGATATCGGAGGACTTGGCTATGGCTTTGAATACGGATATAGTATTATGGAAAAAATCAAACTTGAAGGCAAAGCAGGTGATAAATATCTCAATATGCCTTTAATATCTTTTGCAACAGAAGAGACAGCAAAAACTAAGGAAGCTAAAAATCCTGATTTGGCTTTTTATTTTGAAATTGCCTCGGCTTCTGCCGTAAAAGCTGCAGGAGCTGATTACATAGTGCTCACAAATCCTAATACATATAACATTTTAAAGGAGCTTGAAAAATGACAGAACTTTCGGGCTTACAAATATTTAAATACCTTCCTGCAGCCACAAAAACAGAACATACAAATTGTAAAGAATGCGGCTGCCCAACTTGCATGGCATTTGCTCTTAAACTTGCAAAGCATAATATTGATATTGAAAAATGTAAATATGCTCCGAAAAATTTAAAAGAAATTTATGAAAAGAATGCAAAACAACCTCAAAAAACAATTGATATAAAAGGGGTAAAAATAGGCGGTGAAAATGTTTTATACAGACATGAAAAGACTTTTATTAACAAAACCGCAATAGCAGTTATAGTAGATATGGCAAATCCTGATTGGGAGAATAAATTAAAAAAAATTAAAGATTTTGAATTTGTAAGAATTAACGAACATTTGAAAATAGACTTAATAATAACTAAAAACGGAACACTACCTGAGACTGTTAGTTATGATGAATTTAAAAAATTACCGCTTATAGAAATAGTTGATGAAGATTTTTCAAAGACTTCAGAAGAATTGATTAAAATTAGGGAAAAAGCAATATTAGAAAAAGACGAAAACTTTTCAAACCCAACTTTTGTATATTTCAATCATTCTAATAATTTAGATCTTCTTTGTGCTAAAGCTTCATATTACCTTTGCAAGTATGCCAATATGTTAGTATTTGAAGATTTTAATGAAGGCTTGATTACAACATTAATGACTTTGAGGCAAAATATTTTTACAGATCCGCAACAACCACTCCAAGTAGAATCTAAGATTTATGAATTTAACAATCCTGATGAAAATTCTTTGATTTTTATGACGACAAATTTTGCTCTCACATTTTTTGCAGTTGCAAATGAACTCGAAAGTCTTCCTGTACCATCCTATCTAATTGTAACACCGGCAGAAGGAATGAGTGTTTTAACAGCTTGGTCAGCTGAAAAATTCACAGCTAAAATGGTCGCACAAACATTGAAAAATTTTGATTTTGCAAATAAAGTTAAAAACCGAAAAATAATTATCCCTGGACTTCTTGCTCATATGAAAGATGAACTGCAAGAAGAAATTAAAGATTTTGAAATTATAGTCGGAACTATTGATGCATTTGCTATTGGGGATTTTGTTAAAAACATGTCTTACTAAATATAAATATTATTAAATTAATAACAAAAAATTTTATGTTTATACTTTATTCAAATATGAAAATTCAAAATACCACCAAACAACAGAATTTTAACGGACTTTATTTTAAAAATATTAACCCTAATGTAAAAAAGGCTCTGACAAATTCTCCTGTAATTCAAAAGTTAAGTCAAAATTACGATATATTTATTAATCAATATAATTACAAAACAATTGAAGATTTTGGTGAAGTTACAAACTATGGGCTAAATTTCAAACTAAAAGAAATTGTTCCGAATTTATTTCATAAAAAAGCTGTTTTTATAAAAAAATACACTTCTAAATTTGCCCTTGATGCAAATAATTTTTCGAAACTTAAAGATATAGATTCTGCAATAGAAAATGATTTAATAAATGAAGCAGAACTTATTGACATTAATTTTTTCAAAAATCCGCTTAAATAATATGGGAAAAAGATAAAAAGTAATCTGATACTATATTTACAAGCATTGGAAGAATCCATACCATAATAGCAGCTCCCAGCACAGGTTTAAAAAGGAAACTTAATTGAAAAACATTTACCTGAGGTGCTGTCTTAGAAATTACACCTAAAATTATATCCTGAGCTAGTGTGGCAAGTAATATAGGTGAAGCTATTTGCAATCCCATAAATAAGACATTAGATGATAACTGTACCAAATAGTCCATATTTACAAGCTGATGCAAAGGAATTATTGTAGCATCTAAAGGGAATATCTCAAAGCTCCTTGTCAAAGCAGTTATCAACCAATAAATCCCTCCAAGCTGAATAAATATTATCAATCCTAAAAGTTGGAAACATTTACCAACAATTGAAACTTGAGAAGATGTAGTAGGATCCAAAACCATCGCAGAAGATAAGCCCATCTGCATATTTACCATATCTCCTCCTGCATCAACTGCCAAAAGAATCAATTGAGCAATATATCCAATCATTGCTCCTACAACCATATTTAAAAATATAGAAAGGACAAATGAATCTTTTATAATATTTACATCAGGTTTGGTAATAGAAGTTAAAACTATTGTTAAAAGTAATACCAAACTTATTTTGACCATTCCGGGTATTTCTTTCCTATTAAATACAGGAGCAAGCCTAAAAAATCCAAGTAACCTTGCAAAAATAAAAATACCTGCAGCGAGATAGGCATTCATCATAGGAAACATTTTCATCAATTCTGATATAATCTGATCCATTTACTATTCCTCCCCTCTTATTTTGGGTGGAGAAACATTTTCTTGAATTTCATCCGGAGTATCTAAAGGGTAATAGGTAAAACCATCTTTTACAGACAAATTAGTTTTATCCTCTGATATTTTTACATCTATTTTTGCTTGACCATTTTTTGTATTTACAACTATTTGAGCGTTTCCTGCAGATTTAGGAATTAATATTATATTATTTTTATTATTATCAATTGTAAATATCGGACGTATTGTAAAAACTTTTTCATCAGAAGAATAAACAGAATTTACTGGATTATCTGATATTATCAAATAATCCTCAAAGGCATTTGCCTGAAGCGGTAATAATATTATTGCTGTGAGTACAATCCGTTTTATATTCATTAATTATCTTCCAAGAATTTTATTTGTTTCTACAAAATTAGGTTTTGGCATAGGAGTCTGAGGACTTGCAAAATATTTTGTCTTCTGTTGTTTATCTATAAATGGAACCTTACCTGGGTTCTTCATCATCTCATCCATTGAAGATTGATTTTTAAACTTATCACTCATTTCCTTTTCAAAAGGACTTGTATATTTAAAATAATCAGCAGGTAATACATATGAGTCATTTTTTGATACAAGATTAAACGCCATAGACATACCGTCTATAACAAAACCTTTAAGCATATTTATATAACCGATGCCCCCGATAACAATTACAAGGAAAACTCCTAATATTTTAGGGGCAGCTGCAATAGTTTGCTCTTGCACCTGAGTAACTGCTTGTAAAATACCAACAACAAGACCAATTCCGGCGGCAACCAATACGCAAGGCATTGATATTGCCAGCATTAACAAAAAGCCTTTTGCTAAGTATTCAACTAAAACTTCCATATATGTATTACCTTTCTGTGAATTATTGGGAAATAATATTTTCTAATTATAACTTGTTACCAATCCTTGAACAATTAACGCCCAACCGTCAACTGCAATAAATATAAGCAGCTTAAAAGGTAGAGAAATAATTGTAGGAGATAACATAAACATACCTAATGCCAGTAATATATTTGCTACAACCAAATCAAGCACAATAAATGGTACAAATATAATAAAACCTATTTCAAAAGAAGTTTTCAATTCACTAATAATAAATGCAGGAGCAACTTGCCAGATTGTAATTTCATCAGGGCTTTTTGGCGCTGTGCCATTCGTCATCTCAACAAAAAATGCTAAATCACTTTCTCTTGTTTGTTTCATCATGAATTCTTTTAAAGGCTTGGAACCCTCATTTATTGCCTCTATCATATTTTGGTTTTTATGATAAGGAACAGAGCCTAAATCGTACATTTTTTGGAAAGTCCCACCCATAGTATAAAATGTCAAAATCATTGCAAGACCTATTATTACAATTGAAGGAGGAACCTGTTGTGTACCAAGTGCAGTTTTTAACATTGAAAAAACTATTACAAATCTTAAAAAACTTGTCATACAACAAAATACAAGCGGGATAAGTGAAAACAATGTCATCACTATCAACATTTGTAATACAGGGTTCATATCTTTTATAATTGTATCCATTTTATTGTCCTTTATATATTATTTATGATATTTTTAAAAACTTTTTTTGAACTACCGCTATTATTACTTTTAAAGTTAGTAATATTGGGAAGCTCGTCTACACTTGATTTATTTATTGACTGAATATCTGTAATATGAGAATCTTTTACAGAATTGTTATCCAACTTCGAAATTAAAGAGGTTCTGTCAACATCAGAAGCTACCAAAAATCTTTCATTACCAGCTCTTACAACATATAAATTTTTTCTTGGTGCAAGGCTTATACAGTCTTCAACATTTAAAAATTTTGATTTTGATATTGATGAACAGGAAAATTTTTTATATACGAACATTGCTAAAAATATAATCCCAATCATTGCTGCCGTATAAACTATGAAATTAATTAAATATCCGCTCATATATTTACCCTCTTTTTACTACATCATATCCGCAAACTATTTTATTAAATGTCTTCATCTTCCAGTTCAAAATCACTGTAATCAAATTCATCGTCTTCGTTATTTTGAGGTTGATTTCCTTCAACTACTTCTGCTGGCTCATTTACAGTATTATCTTCTTCCATAAATTCCTGATTATTTTCAAATTCTTCATTCAAAGAATTATTTTCTTCTGGGACTTCTTGAGAAGAATTATTTTTTGCATCTATTGCTATTACTTCATCGATTTTTACACCATATCTGTCATTAACAATAACTAAATCACCTCTGGCTATAGGCTTATTTTCCACACTGAGTGTTACCTTATTATCATAAATAGATGTTAAATCGACTACCAAACCTTCTTCTATATTTTTTAATTCTCCAAGAGTAATTTTTACTGTATCAAACTTGGCATCCATTTCAACTTCAATACTATCCCAAAGATTAGTATTTTCATCTGTCATATTACTTCCTCCGTCATCATCTACAGGTATAACCAGCCCCAAATTTGGGTTTATATTTATTTCCTTTTCATAATCCTTGAATTGAAGCAACATATGGTTGATATCACTGTTATCAAAAACAACAATATCATCTGCTTCAATATTTTTTATATCAATTAACTTGAACTTTGTAGAACCAATTTTTACACCAACATCTATTACACTTGATGAAAAACTTCCATAATCAAATTTAGATTCTTTTGATACGACTTTTTCAGGATTTAACAATATTTCAGGTAAGGTTATAATAAATTTGCCACTCAAATTATTATCCAAATCCTTTATCAAAAAAGTCAAATGCACCACATCAAAATTAGTCCTTTTTAATGTAGGGGGAGCAGGAACTAAGAATTTTGCAGTTGAATTATACATATAATCGTTAAACGATGTTATTATTTTAGCTTCCAAGTCAGTAAGTTTATTTAAGTTGAATTTTGAATTAGTCTTTCCTAAGACTCTATCTAATATAATACTTACAGCCTTTTCAGAAGTTCTGAAAAATACATCATACTGTTTATCAACTCTTACTTTTGTTACAAAATAAGCATCTTTATCCATCAAAGTATTGATATTTTTGCTTATTCCCATAAGTATAAATTTAAATCCTGTCGAGAAAAATTCATCACTGGCATTTTGAACAACAGGAGGATAAGTCGAAGAAAACCAATTGTACTGACTATACAATTCATTATAATCTATTGAGTTGATATTTGTATTTGTCATACCTTAACTGCCTATCCCTTAATTCAAGTCTGTAATAATGAGTTTTCCCCATAAATACAATAGAATATTCTATCAAACTTCACATCAATCATTTAATGGATATTTTAGTAAAATCAAGTTTGATATAAAATATTTGTATGACAAGTAATGCTTATATACATATTCCTTTTTGTAATTCTAAATGCAAATATTGTTCATTTGTATCATTTCCACTAATTGAAAAAAAAGAAGAATATATTAGCGCATTAAAAAAAGAAATTTCAAAATTTTACAAAAATGAAAGCCTAAAAACTTTATACTTTGGCGGAGGTACCCCATCAATATTATCTTCTAAAGAATTTGATGAAATAATAAAATTATTTAATATTGACAAAAGTACTGAAATTACAGCAGAAATAAATCCCGAAGGAATAAATTCAACTTATCTTAAAGAGCTGAAAAAAGTCGGGGTAAACAGACTTAGTATAGGATGCCAATCTTTCGACAATAAAATTTTAAAAGAAATAGGCAGAAGACATAATGCAGAAGATGTAATCAATTTAGTCAAAAAAGCCAAAGATACAGGATTTAAAAATATAAGCCTTGATTTTATATATGGATTACCTAATCAAAATTTAAAAAACTTTATCAACGATTTACAAATTGCACTGGACTTAGATATTAATCATATATCTTTATACGGGCTAAAAATAGAAAAAGGATGCTATTTTTATTCACATAAACCTAATAATATTGCTAATGATGATATTCAAGCAGACATGTACCTGAAAGCTATTGAAATACTGACTAAAGCAAATTTTGACCATTATGAAATTAGTAATTTTGCCCAAAAAGGCTTTGAATCAAAGCATAATTTGAATTATTGGGATAATAATACCTATTATGGATTTGGAATCGCAGCTCATGGTTATGAGGGAAATACAAGATATTACAACACATCTAATTTAAAAGAATACCTAATAAATCCGACTAACCACAAATCTTTTCATATTCTTAACAAACAAGAACAACTTGAAGAGGAAATATTCTTGGGATTTAGAAAAACAAAAGGAATTAACATTGAAAAAATTAATAAAAAATTCAATATTAATTTTGAAAAAAAGTACTCAAATATCCTATACAAGTATATTTCGTATAAGTATCTAAAAGAAACTAATGAAGGCTACTCTCTAACTGATACAGGTTTTTTAATAAGTAATACAATATTAGCGGAATTTTTAGCATAAAAAAAAGCTCATTTTATAATGAGCTTTTTTTATTTTTATACTTTTAATTAAGCATCTACATTATTTGCATCGCTTGGATTAGTTCCTTTAAATTTAGAAGCAATTTTTTCCCAAAGTTCTTTCCCGCTCTTACCAACTGAATAGAAGAAATCTTGAGCTTTATTCATAAATGTTTTTGTTGCACCTTCTGCAACATCTGCATTAGCTAATTTGTTTTTAGCAACCGCAACAGACAAACCGACATAAGCTAATGCTAAAAGTCCAACAAGTGAACCTATTACAGCTCCTGCTTTACTTTTTTTTGCTTTGCCTTCTTCTTGTTCAGCTCCTTTTTCAAAAGAATCAGCTTGAGTTTCAGCTTTTGGAGCTTCAGTTGCTGCATATTTGCCTGGAGAATTAATTAAATCTTGAGCATTTGGCGCTACGGTCTCACCTTTAAAATTAATGCTTGAAACAGAACTTATCATGGGAAAACCTCCTTTAATCACACATAAATAATATTCACTACATGAAAAACGACTGATGAGTATATTTTGACGAAAATATAAATATTTTTCAATATTTGTTACAAAAATTTACATTTTTATTGGAATATTTTTTTTTTCAGTGTCATCTTATTGAATATAAATAAGGAGAAATAGGCATGGGCTACGAACAAGATACTTTAATCTACATTGATGACAAAGACAAAATGGATGCAAGCGTTGCAGCCAACACTTTTACTAATAAAGATATTAAAAACAGAGCATATATAAATACTCTTGGGGCAGAACTTGCATTAAAATACTTGGCTTCTGAAAATATCGATGTATCAGGGATTTATAATATACATTCCATAAAAAAAATCCTTGAAGAAATGGATATTTCAGATATTATGCTGCCAAATATACATATTGATGTAAGAGTTGTCTTTGATGAAAACGCAATTTTCATACCTAAATCGCACTTTGAATTCAATCTTGTTCCTGATATATACCTTGTTTTCAGTCTGGCTAAAGATTTATCACATGTGAAATTCATGGGATTTTTTGAACCTAAATTAATAAACAAAAACAATGCCAATAAAGATTATTACTTCATTGAAAAAGAAAAACTCATGCCTGTATCAGAACTAAAACATTACATAGAAAATTTCCAAGGCAACACAGTAGAAAAACTTTCTGAGAACGATTTTACAAACTCTGAAAGAATTATAATTGCAATGGCTGATAATGATATTTCAGATGACGAAAAAAAGTTTTTAATCACACAACTTACAAAAAGTGCAGAATTGAGAGATAGATTTATTGAATATGAGAATTTTGAAACTCTCTCATATAAAGCTGCAACTGACCCAAATATAGACAAAAATAAATTATTCATAAACGAAGCCCAAACTGATAATATCGAGACCGAGAAAAATGATAAACCTAATAACAATGATATCATCTCAAATATAGCTGATGGAATATTAACTCTTGGAGCTGGAGCAATTGGTGCTACTGGAGCATTCGCAGCAGAAGAAACAGCAAAATATGCAGATAGTATCGACAAGACTCTTGATATTGTAGATTCTGGCCTTAAGTTAGCAGATCACCTTGTAAATAATGAAACTAATTCAACTCCTGATATAATATCCTTGGATGATATTGATATTTCTACTATAAATGATGAATTGCCTGCTAATACAGATTCCTCTGAAAATCAAGAAGATATAATTTCTTTTGATGACATAAATTCTGATATTCTTGAAAAGAATGATCAAGACAACACTAATGCAGCAAATTTAGATGATGCTATATCGTTTGATGAAATTGACACTAATCAAATTGATAAAAACACTGAAAATAACAGCACAGAAGATAATTTCTCTGAAGATTCAATATCTTTTGACAATATTGAGCCGACTCAACTTATTGAAGAATCAGCATTAAATATTGATGAAACCCCAATTTCATTTGATGATATTGATACGTCAAACATACCAAATAATATCGAAAATCATTTTGATGAAAACATGTTATCCTTGGATGAAATACCTGAAACTCCTTTGTCTGAAAATATCCAACCGATTAATCAGGAAGAAATAGCAATTGACAACATAGAAGATAATAACTTAGATGATATTAATAATGCAGAAACTAATGAAATATCTCTAGATGAAAATCAGAACATAGAAATAGAAGATTTAAATCTTGATGAAACTGATACAAATGAAATGCAAATAGATCAAGACAACACATCTGATATAAATGATGAAACGGATAAAGTAGATGAAGAACTTCCAGAAATTGACGAAGAAACATCTTCTAATGATAATGACACTTCTATAATAGAACCATTAGATAATTTTGAAAAAAATGATGACCTATTGGATAATATTAATATGGATTCAATACAAGAAGATGACCTTGAAATTGAAAAGCTGAATGAAGATATCACAACTTCATATGATAATCAAGCAAACGAAAACCAAGAGCAATCAGAAAGTTTCGGAAAAAATCTGCTTGATGGTTTAACACCAGAAAACTTTGATGATATTGAAATTCAAGAATCAGAGAATATAGCAGCCCAAGCTGAAAATATATCTTCAACAGAATTGCTTTCACAAATAGATGATGTTTTAAATTCATCTACAAACTCTACAGATAATGAAAATTTTAGAAACGCTGATTCTAATAATTTAATACAAGAAGTTCCAGAAAATATATCAGAAAATCTGGAGAACTCAAATATAGAAAATAATCCGGAGAATGACCAAAATTCTACTATATCTGATAATGAATTAGGCAGTATCCCTGATATTAATTCAATTGGAGAAGAACATAATTTCCAAAATGAAAATGAAGAAAATACTATTTCAGATAATCTCAATAATCTACCTGAAGAAAATCGCGAATTAGGACAATACAACGATACAACTATTGATGATTTACTAGCAGTAACAGAAGAGATCAATAACAATGCAAGCCAAGTAACATCAGAAGATGAATATAAAATTGATATGTTGTTTAATGACTCAGATTCAGATTCAGATTCGGACTTAAATGAATTAGAAAACATTGTGGATGAAACTAGTGATATATCAGAACAACCGATTCCCGGAGCAGCACTTTTCAACAAAAAATCTACAAACACTAATAAAAAAACATTAATTATAACAGCTGCTGTAATTACTGTTATTGCCGCAGCTTCAGCTGTATTTCTATTAAAACCAAAAGACAACAGCGTAACAGACCTAGAACCAATAAATACAGCTCAACCAAATAATACTGTAGCAGATCTAGAAAATCCAATAAATGCTGAAACTACAGAAAATGTACTTGCAACAAATGCTCCAGACATAAATAAAACAAACTCTACACAAAAACAAAAAATTAATGAACTAAAAAGCACACCAACAAAACAAAAAAATGTATCATCTGAATCTTCACTATCTGTAAGCAGATTAGTGTGGGATGTTCCTGATGCACTTTCATACAGCCCTAAAATGCAAAATTACCTAAGAACTGCAGGTAAAAGCATAAAATTAACTTTATCGGCAGATTTACTACTTGCAACAGAATATGCTTATACAAATCAAGTTAAAGTTAATTTAAAAATATCTCAAAACGGCTCTGTACAACAAGCAAATATAGGTTCCAGCAGTGGTTCAAGCCAAATTGATGAAATTGTGTTACAATCTGTTAAAGATACACTAAATGTCGTCAAACCGCCATCTGACGAGATTAAGAGCCCTGACTTCAATTTAAGTCTTATCATATACTTTTAATTATGCTATAATGTGGGAAGAACAAGGAAACTATAAAGTGGAATTAGCTCAAGATAAAATAGATTTAATTGAAAAGATTATAAAAAGTGATAGAAAATTTGCAAATAATGAAGATTTATACGATGATTTCTTCAATGAAACTTGCAAGCGTTCTTGCCTGATTGTAAAAACAGTAAGTTCTGATGCTACATTAGAAGCATACTTAAGAAAAATTGCTACCACATCTATTTTAAACGTTCTTAAAAATGAAGGCAGACTAAGAAGAACCAGAAGCGGTTATATGTCTACACATGAGATTCCGATAGAAACTGCTGTCCATTCAAGTGTGCCTGATTATTCAAAATTGGAAGTTAAATATGAACCGGTAGATATACAAGATACTCCAGAAGATTTTGCTATCAAAAAAGAAATTTTACAAAAAATTATTGATACAGTATATGAAATTGACAAAACTTCTCCTGATAAAAATTACTTGAGACTCTATGATTTAAGGTTTGAAAAGGGCATGACTCAAAAAGAAATAGCTCAAGAGTTAGATTTATCTCAGTCCGAAGTATCTAAAAGACTTTTTAAATTAATGGAAATGGTTAAGCAAGCATTTAATTAGGTGTTTTTAAATAATGAAATGTCCGATATGCAAAAAAACAATTCCTGACAACACGCTTAAATGCCCTTATTGTAAAGCAAGAACAGGCTTAATTTGTAAAAATTGCAATACAGTAAATTCTATTTTTGATTTCAAATGTAAAAATTGTGGCACTGAAATTCTTAAACAGTGTCCAAATTGTAGCAGTATAAATTTCCCTAATGCTGAAAAATGCAGAAGTTGTGGCTATGTATTCATTCAGCCTAAAAAGCAAGAGTCTGAAGACAAAGATTTAAAAATAGAATATCCCGCTAACCTTGTATCACAACAAAGTGCAAAAAATATTTTATCAAAAGGAATTTTATCAAAATACAAGAAAATATTTTCACTTAGTGGTGATAAAGGAACAGGCAAAAGCCTTGTTTTAAAGTCAGTTATGCAGGATTTAAAGCAAAAGAACTTTTCTTGGTTATATGGCAAATGTACACCAATCACTCAATTAACTCCAGGAGGACTTATTCAAGATATTCTACTTAATATCTTTAATTTGCCAAATTTTTGTTTAAACAATTTACAATTTAAAAAAGATGCATCAAAATTTTTCAAAAATGAATTTCCGGATCTTAACAATAACGAAATTTTTGATCTGATTAACTTTTTATACCCCAGTAAAGAAGGTACTTTTGAAGAAATTGTTTCCAACAAAAATAAAACATTTAACATTCTATTTAAAATTTTTAACAAATTTACCTCTGCAAATAAATTTATTATTGTAATAGACAATTTTGATTACATAGATGGATTTTCTTACGAATTTATAAGCCGGTACATAAATCAAGATACAATATGGGATGATTTAAAATTCCTTTTAATATATAACGAATGCAAGCCTGCAAAGGGATATTTTTACTTCCCAGATCGTAAAGACGATAAAATATATCTTGATGTTGGGATAGCACCTATTGAATTTAAACAAATCAATATGCTAGTTGAACAAAAATATAAAAGGATTGAAGGTTTCCCACAACTTGGGACATCTGAGCTTAAAGAAATATATAAAATGAGCAAAGGAAATCCTTCTTACATCAACCAAGCATTAGATCTGTGTTTTGATTGCCAACTAAGTAGCAGCGAATTTGAATTATCAACATCATTTAAAGGGCTTCTAGAATTAAGACTTGCACTATTAGAACATTTAAATCCTATAGCATATGATATCCTTTTAGGAGCAGCCATTATAGGTGATAAAATAAATCTTAACTTAATTAAAGAAATATTCGAAGTTGATGAGAAAACATTTAAAGATATTATGATATATCTTAAAAAAATGGACTATATTAGCCCTGTCAACGAAATCTATTTTGAATTTAGCTCTTTACAATTGTGGGAAACAATACTAAAAACAACAAAAAATGACCCAAATTATAAAAAAATCAACAAAAAGATATTTGAATACCTTACAGGTTTTACTCTAAACTCTCTGGCAATCTTAGGTATTATAGCACAAAACCTAAAACAATCACAACTTGCGTTAGAAATTTGGAGCAAAACTACAAGATTAGCATCATATATTGGAGACTTAAATCTTTATGCTATATCACAAAAACAATCTCTTGCATTAATTAATGAATTTGATGAAAAAGATACTCTAAAAATCAGATATAACATATCCGAACGATTGGGAAAACTTTTAGCTAATTCAAATCCTATAGAAGCTATAGAATATTTACCTGATGCAATTTCTAATGCTCAAGCTATTGGCAACAGCCCAAAAGAAATCGAATTATTAGCATACCTTGCTTCCTGCTGCCGAAAAACAGGTAATTACTTTGGAGAAGTTGAATGTGTCGATTCTGTAATATCAAAAGCAAAACAAGATAACCCTCTAGAAATTGCATTACTTAAAACGACAAAATTGAACGCTTTGTTAAACATCGGAAACTGCGGACAAATTATCAATATGATTGATAATGAAATTATGCCGGTATTTGACCAATACTTTTGCAACACTAAAAACCAAAAAGACCCTCAATTCCCGTTTATCTATGAAAGTTGGATAAAAACATACCTTGTTTTAGCTAATGCATTAGTTATCCAAGGGAATGACAGATCTTTTGAAATTCTGACAATTCTTTTTGATATCATTGAAAGAAATCAAATTAAAGATGAACTATTTATATGCAAATGTAAACTAACTTTAGCTTTTGCAAACTCAATGAAAGGTAACTTTAAAGCCTCTGAGCAAATGCTAGAAGATGTATTGAAATCATATAAAGAAAATGTAATGGATAATGAGACAATTATTCGTTGGAACTTTATTAATATATTGAACAATTTCTTTAGAAAACAATACAATGGTATGCAGGAAGATTTATTCCAAATCGTTACTTTTGCAAATAACAACGGTGATAACTTTACAAAAAACGTTTTGAAAACATTGCTTGGAAAAATATTTAAAGACAGCGATAATACCAAACAAGCTATGGAAATTTATAACGATCAAATTGCTTATTTTGCGAAAGAAAAAATGGCAATAGGTGCTCTCCTAACTTGGTATTTAATATCAGAAGCAACATTAATTACCGAAGGTGCTCAAAATGCAATAGAAATAGCAGAACAAGCTTTAGAAGTTGCTCAAAATCCCAAAATTGATAACTACTTCTTTACAATTCTATTAAGAATAGTCATAGTAAAATGTTGTCTAGCTACATCTGATTTTGAAACAGCACAAATCCATCTTGATAGTGCAATGCTTCTTGCAAAAAAATACAGCCTGAATGATATTCTATCAAGAATCTATTTACTATATGGGAAATATTATCAAGAACTTGGACTGAACAAATCAGCTCTCCAAACAGAATACTTAAAAAATGCAAACAAAATGTATGAACAAGCTAAAGAATTAACCGAAAATACCCGCAATCCATATGTCATTAAAGATTTAAAACAATCTATAAAAGCATTATCAACTTTTTGTGTAATGAATAATATTAAAGTTTAAGCATTCCCCCTTGAATACGTATTGACAAAATCAAGTTTAAGAGTTATACTCCCTTTGAAAGGAGATTTGTTATGCACGAATGTAATCATACACATCATTGCACCCATGAAGGGCACAATTGCAGCCATGGAGAAGGTCATCACTGCCACAATCAAGAAGAAGGACATCAATGTCATGGAGGCGGATGTCAAGGTAAAGGTCAATGGGGTGGTAAAAGAGAAGGGGCAGGCAGAAAATGCGAAAATCCTAAAATACCTTTTAACAGAAGACTAAGTGAAGAATTAATAAATAAATTAAAAACTTATGCACAAGAAAATAATATAACCGAAACAGAAGCACTTGAAAAAGCTATAGAAAATTTATAAATTTATCAAGAATATAATAAAAAACCCTCAAAATTGAGGGTTTTTTATTATATAAATCTGGACCTTTAAATAAACTATTTATTTAAAGCGCCTGCAACAGCAACTGCAACTGCAACAGTAGCACCTACCATTGGGTTGTTACCCATACCGATAATACCCATCATTTCTACGTGAGCAGGAACTGAAGATGAACCTGCGAATTGAGCATCACCATGCATTCTACCCATAGTATCAGTCATACCGTATGATGCAGGACCAGCTGCAACGTTATCTGGGTGAAGAGTTCTTCCTGTACCGCCACCTGATGCTACTGAGAAGTATTTTCTACCATTTTCATAGCACCATTTTTTATAAGTACCAGCTACTGGGTGTTGGAAACGAGTTGGGTTAGTTGAGTTACCTGTAATTGATACATCAACACCTTCGTGAATCATAATTGCAACACCTTCTGATACATCATCAGCACCGTAACATTTTACTTTTGCTCTTTCACCATCAGAGAATGGTTGTTCTTTAACGATTTTTAATTCTCCTGTTTTATAATCATACTTAGTTTCAACAGAAGTAAATCCGTTAATCCTTGAAATAATATAAGCTGCATCTTTACCTAAACCATTTAAGATAACTCTTAAAGGATTTTTTCTAACTTTATTAGCATTTCTAGCAATACCAATAGCACCCTCTGCAGCTGCAAAAGATTCATGACCTGCTAAGAAGCAGAAACATTGAGTTTCTTCTCTTAAAAGCATTGCAGCCAAATTACCATGACCTAGACCAACTTTTCTTGTATCACCAACAGATCCAGGTACACAAAATGCTTGCAAACCTTCGCCAATAAGACTTGCAGCTTCTGCAGCATCTTTTGCTTGTTTTTTTAGAGCAATAGCTGCTCCTAATGTATAAGCCCAAACAGCATTTTCAAATGCAATAGGCTGAATTCCTTTAACAATAGCATCAACGTCAATACCATTTGATAAACAAAGTTCACGAGCTTCTTCTAATGATTTAAAACCATATTCAGGAAGAACTTTATTCAATTTTGCTTGACGTCTGTCTTGTCCTTCAAATTTTACTGTCATTTTATTTTCCTCTTAATTACTTTACTTAATTATTCAACTCTTGGGTCAATTTTCTTCACAGCTTCAGCAAATCTGCCATATGTACCAGTAAATTTTTCTAAAGCTTCTTTAGGATCTACACCTTTTTTAACTGCTTCCATAAATTTACCCATATTTACAAACTTGTAACCGATAATTTCATCATTTTTATCCAAGCCTAATTCAAGAACGTAACCTTCTGCAACTTCTAAATATCTTGGACCTTTTTGTTTAGTTGAGAAAATTGTACCAACTTGAGAACGTAATCCTTTACCCAAGTCTTCAAGACCTGCGCCAACAGGAAGTCCGTTATCAGAGAATGCTGTTTGAGTTCTACCATAAACTATTTGCAAGAATAATTCTCTCATTGCAACGTTAATAGCATCACAAACAAGGTCAGTATTAAGAGCTTCCAAAATTGTTTTACCAGGAAGAATTTCAGCTGCCATAGCTGCAGAGTGAGTCATACCTGAACAACCTAATGTTTCAACTAAAGCTTCTTGAATGATACCGTCTTTAACATTTAAAGTTAATTTACAAGTACCTTGTTGCGGAGCACAACATCCGCATCCGTGAGTTAAACCGGAAATTTCTTTAATTTCCTTAACTTTTGTCCAGTCTCCTTCTTGAGGAATAGGAGCCGGTTCACCTTTTACGCCTCTTTTGACGCAACACATTTGTTCTACTTCATGTGTAACTTGTATACGATCCAACATTTTCTATACTCCCTTCGGTTATATACAAGATTATTGTACGTGCTAAAATGGCTTAGTCAAGATTTTATGAAAAAAGGATTAGCTTATTAATAAGCTAATCCTTTTAATACTTTTTGAAAAATTTACATATACATTACCAGTCAGAAGATACTGTTTCATCATCTTCATCTTGTAATGCAGATAAATCTTTATGACCGGATCCATCAAAATCATCAGGTAACATTTCATCATCCGGCCATACTGTGTCTTCATCATACCTGCTTGCATTCAAGTTTATTGATGCTGTCAAATCTGAATTGGATAAATCTGTTTCAGACAATACACATCCTGCCATATTTGAATCAGAAAAATTACAATATGTCATTTCTGCATAACTACAATCAGCTCCGGTCAAAAGAGCATCCGTAAAATCACATTCTAATATTCTAGCTCTGGTAAAATCAACAGATGTTAAATCTGTATTTGAAAAATTTACAAAAGACAAACTGCAATCTGCAAAAGAACTTGAATTTAAATCAGCATCAGAAAAGTCTATTTCTGACAAATTAATTCCTGAAAAATCAACCTCAGAAAGATCTACTTCTTCTTGTTCAGCTTTCCATTCATTAAACTTGTCAGGGTTTTTCTTTAACAATTCTACTAACTCTTCTTTTGTATAATCTATCATTTAAAAATTCTCCTTTTTGTAATTAATCTAATAAATCTGATTGTACTGCAAGCAAAACTGCTTGGGTTCTATTTTCTACTTTTAACTTTTTAAATATGCTGTTTAAATGTGTTTTTACCGTAACTTCTTTTACAAACAAATTTTCAGCGATCTGTTTATTACTTGCCCCTTTTGCTGCCATTTGTAACACTTCTTTTTCTTTTGATGTTAAAGAATTTATTTTTACATTAGAATCGGAAGTCTCTTTTGTTAATTCTTTATGAATTGCAGAGCGTCTTAATACTGCTTCCATACGGGCCAGAAGATTTGGAAGTATAAAAGGCTTTACGATATAATCATCTGCTCCAATTTTCAAACCGGAAACCATTTTCTGGTCATCATTGACAGCAGTAAGCATTATTACAGGTAAATGTTTAGTTTTATCGTCATTACGGATAGCCTTTAACGTTTCCCAACCATCCATATTAGGCATCATAACATCAAGAAGCACAATGTCAAAATTGTTACTTTTTGAATGCAACACTTCAAGGGCCTGAAGTCCATCACAAACTGCTTTAACCTCATATCCGTAAAAAGGCAAAGCATCTTTCAAATATTTGGAATTGTCATCTACTAACAAAACATGTGTCAAGTTAGACATTATATATTCCTTATGGGTTTATACTATCTTATTTTTTAGGGCTTTTAAAGCTGCTTGCAAACGGTCATCAACTTCCAATTTTTGTAAAATATTTGCAACATGCGCTTTGGTTGTATTTATACTTATAAAAAGAATTTGAGCAATTTCCATATTGCTATATCCTTCTGTCATTAATTTTAAAATTTGAGCCTCACGAGAAGTCAAATCATAATCTTTTTTCTGACCTTCATTTTCCATATCAGGAGAATTTGCACTAGCTTTTAGCACAATATGAGCAATGCTTGGGTCAAACCATGCAGCACCATCTGCTACAGAACTTACAACTTCGATTAATCTTTTAGGGTTAATTTCTTTTGAGCAGTATGCATTTGCTCCAGCTTTCAAGCTGTTTAAGACTTCTTTTTCATCATTATGAGAAGTTAATATTATAATTTTTACATCTTTATTTGAAGAACGAATCTGTTTTGTTGCCTCGATTCCATTCATATTTGGGAGGCCCAAATCCATTATTATTAAATCAATTTTGTTATTATTAAAAATCTGAATAGCACTTTCTGCAGAATCAGCTTCATAAATATTTTCAATATAATCCACACCGTCAAATGCAGTTTTTAGTCCAAATCTTGTCAATTCATGATCTTCAACTATCATAATATTATATTTCATAAACTTAACTCCTCTTTAGCGGGCTGATAATTTGGATTTAAAATCAATGATTTCTTAAAATACTTAGAAGCATCTTGTTTCATACCCTGATTTTTTGCAATTAATCCTTGATAATAATAATATCTAAAATCGTTTTCGTCAATATAATTTGCAATAGCTAAATATTTTTTTGCATCATAAAAATTCTGTTGTTCAATCTCGTAACGGCCAAGATCTAGCCAAGCATCTTTATAATTCATATTAATAGCTATAGCTTTTTTTAAATAAGCAAGTTCTTTTGACTTGTCATTCAAAGCAATCTTATAATAAGCAACATATGAATCTGTGTATGTTTTTAAAACCTTTTCATATATTTCTATAGCTTTTTTCTCTTTACCTAATTGCTCATAAGTTTGTGCAACTTTAACTGAAGGAATCCAAGAAGATTTATCATTAGATTCTGCATCTCGATAGTATTTTAAAGCAGATTTATAATCTTGAGCTCGATAACTCAAATCACCTAAGACCAACAAAGCCTGAGCATTATTACTATCAAGTTTATGAGCTTTTTGTGCATTATCTTCCGCTTTTTCATAATCCTGCATATCAAAATATACCCTTGATAACAAAGAATATACATCTTTATTATGTTTTTTCTTTGTAGTCAAAGCACTCTGAAGAGAGCGTAAAGATTTTGCTAATTCATTTTCATAATAGTAATAATAACCTAAGTGATACATTTTTTCGTAATAATTTTTCTTTGATTTATAAAGAACGTACTGTTCAAGTGAGCTTATTTTTCTTGTAAAATCCAAAGAATAAAGTTTTTGAGCTTTTATGTACTCAACCGTTTTCAATGCATCTTTTGGCTTTTTACTCTGTGATAAAATTTCTGCTTTTAATTTTTTATAATTTAAGTTTTGCGGATTTTGTTTTATTGCAGTATCAATATAAATTCCTGCATTTTGGATGTCATTAGATTTTAAATATCCTAGAGCTGCAATATAATTAGCATAATCAGACTTTGCCAATAATGAAGTGTTTTTTATTAACTCTGCAGTAGCTTCTTTACTTTGGTCATTATAAATAATGTTTGAAAAAACTTCTCCGAGATAAATTTCGTCATCGTTCTTTAATTTTTTAGCAGGAGAGTAATACAATTTAATATCCCCAACTAAAAAATCAGATAAAGTTTTATCATCAATTTTTGAAACCGCTAAATCTGACAAATTAAAAAATCCAATATCTGCCATATTTTCAGCCATTTTCATATAAGCATAATCATTTGGAGTCATTGTCTCTATAAGTAATCTAAAATCCATATGTGCTGATTTTACATTACTCTGAACAAATCGTTCAAAAGCTATTACATATTGATTATGCACACTATTATGAGTTAATGTAGCTTTTTTTATCGGTAATGCAACGGTATTAGCAGGTATTGTATTTCCTACAAAAGGATTTGCCGGCTGAATCCCTTCAAATCCATCTGAAAAGACCGGAGTAATTGTATATGCGCTGATTATTACTGTTAACAAAATTTTTCGCATCAATTAATTACAAACCCTCACTATTTTTTACATTCCCAGAATAATAGAAATTAAACAATTCTGCAATAGATTTTTGTTTTTCTGTTGCTTTTTCATTAGTTATAAAATTGTATATATCTAAAAGATTATATTTACTTAATTTTTTCAAATCAGCCTCTTTAATTGCATGATGATTTTCTGTAAGAAATACTTTTACAATTTTATCAACAGAAATTTTCAAAAATGTATCAACCAAATTTGCGTCAAAATGTTTATTTTTACCTTCCAATAAAATATTAATAACATTTTGAATAGGCATCTTATCCCTATAATGACGTTTAGATGTGATGGCATCAAATACATCTGCAACAGCAAGGATTCTTCCACCGTATGGAATATCTTCACCTTTTAGCTTTCTATAATAGCCTGTACCATCATATTTTTCATGATGAGAACAAGCAATTTCTGTAATCATTTTGAAATCATCTGACATGTGAATTTTTTCAAGAATATTATGAGTTATTCTCACATGCTCCTGTATATGCTTATATTCTTCATCAGTCAATTTACCCTCTTTTTGTAATACAGAATCTCTTATACCTATTTTCCCAATATCATGCAAAGTTGCAGCTTTTTCTACAAGTTCTTTAAACTTTTCATCGCAACCTAATTCTTCAACTAAAAGCATTGAATAAAGTTTTACACGACTTGAATGACCTGCTGTAATTTTATCTCTGGCATCAATGGATGTAGCAAGTGTATCTATAAAACTTTCAAAAAGAGCTTTTTGTTCTTTATATAATTCTTTTTGTTGTTCGAATAATTGAGCATTTTCAAGAGCTATTGATGCACTGCCCCCGATAGCTGATAATAAATCAGAATCGCTCTTTGTAAAAGCACCTTTTTTCTTATTTAACACCTGAAATGCACCAATAATTTCCTTATTATTATTTTTAATAGGCATACAAAGAATTGTCTTTGTTTTATAACCTGTTTCCTTATCAATATCAGGATTAAACCTTGGATCACTATATGCATCAGGAATATTAAGGGGTTCTCCAGTCTTAACTACGTAACCTGCAAGTCCTTTATCAGCAGGGAAACGAATTTCTTGACTACCTATACCTAAAGCAACTTTACTCCACAATTCATTTTTTTCTTTATCTAATAAAAATACCGTACATCTGTCAGCTTGAATTGCTACTTTTGTCTCTTCAGCAATAACTTTTAATAAAACATCTATATCAGTAACAGCAGAAATAGAACGACCAATTTTAACAAGAGAAACTAAAGGATCACTCTTAACAGGTGTAGAGAAATCAACTCCGTCTTTTAATTGTCGAATTCTTGTAAGAACATAACCAATAACAGAAAATTCATCACCTGAATTCACAGAAATATTTTTGGCATTCTCAAAATGACGAAGAGCAAGATCGTTCATTCCTTCACCGAAATATACAGTACCGGAAGCATACTCATTTATTAAAATAGCAGTATTATCTTTTACATATTCTGCAATACTTCTGGAATCATTTAAAAGTTGCAACGTCTCCTTATAATTATTTTTATCATCTAAATATTTGGTCATTGCCAACAAACTTAGTGCTGCTGAAGATTTTCCTTTCTCATTATTTTTTTCAAAAGCAGCCTTTGCTTTCATAAACAATTTTAACGCTTTTGTATACTCTTTGTCTTCTAATAAGCTCAAACCTTTTTTTAAATCATTTGTCCCACACTGAGCCATAATCTGCCTTTTCTTAATTCTATAATTCCTAATTTACATATGTATATTTTTATTGTACAATATTTTTTAGAATAATACAAATTTTTTACGGAGTTTATATGATGAATAAGGTTACAATATTAATTCCTGTATATAATGAAGTCAACACTTTAGATACAATTCTTGAAAAAGTTAAAAATGCAAATTTTTGCGGACTTGAAAAAGAAATTATATTAATTGATGACTATTCAACAGATGGCACAAGAAATTTATATTCAAAATATCCATATAAAGTGCTTTACCATGATTATAATCAAGGCAAGGGAGCAGCTTTAAGAACAGGTTTCAAAGAAGCAACCGGCGATATTATCGTAATTCAAGATGCTGATTTGGAATATGACCCTGTAGATTACGAACCTTTAATACAGCTAATATTAGATGGAAAAGCTGATGTATGTTACGGTTCAAGATTATCTGGCGGGAAACCGTCAAGATCATTTATGTTCCATCATTTGTTAGGGAATAAATTTTTATCTCTTTTAACAAATATATTATATGGATCAACTCTTACAGATATGGAAACCTGTTATAAAGCATTTAAGGCTGATTTTATAAAAGGAATTAATATTAAATCAAACAGATTTGATTTTGAGCCGGAAATAACCGCCAAAGTTCTTAAACGAGGAGCTAGATTGTATGAATTACCTGTTTCATACTATGGAAGAGAATTTGCAGAAGGGAAAAAAATAACTTGGAAAGATGGTATTCACGCAATTATAGCACTTATAAAATTTAGATTTACTGATTAAAAAAAGGGGGAAACATGAAAAAGATTATACTATCATTGTTTTTAGCAGCATCAATTGCAGTCCCATCATTTGCTGCAACATGGAGTGCTGTAGACAGAGTCTCAAAAGTAGGGCCGCAAATTATTAGCAAAAATGGTCTGCCATCTTCAACAAAATTTATTGTTACCGAAACAGAGGTTGCAAATAGTACATCTAATACTAATAACGAATTATACATTTACAAACCAAATCTTAGCTACACAGGGAATGATAATGAAGTAGCAGCTGTTATATCTCAAGAAATAGGGGCTATAATAAACGCTAATGCTTCTAAAAAGAAACTTGTTTCCAATATTACATCTGCCTTAGCAGGAAGTTTTATAGATACATCACTTGAAAATACCGCTCTTGTAGCCAATGAATTAACTTTAAATAATATGTCTGAAAAAGACCAAATGAATGCTGATATCACAGGGGTAGATTTAATGATACAAGCCGGTTATAATCCATTGGCAATGATTGTTGTACTAGGGAAAATGCCTGGATCTACTTTAGATGTATTAAAAAGTCAGCCTAACAACTTTAAAAGAACTATGTATATATATGACTATTTAGCATATAACTACCCTTCTAAAGTTAAAGCAGGATACAATTGTCAAGAATACAAAAACTTCTTGGCATACATACAGCCAACTATTGATGAAAGAAATTCAGACAAAAAGAAATTAGAAAAATTTAACAAAGAACAAGAAAAATTAAAAAAAGAAAGAGCTAAACAAATTGCAAAATACAAAGCTACAGGAGGCTTAAACGGTTGGGATGCTTCTTATACAATATTAAAAAACTTGTCTGAAAATGCAGAAACAAAATAACTTAAAAAAACCTCCTTTATAAGGAGGTTTTTTATATCCTTGAAAAAACATAATATATCATTGGAGATAAAATATGACAGATACACAACAAGAAATAAAATGCCCTGCTTGCGGTGAAGTAATGACTAAAGTTTTTATCAATTCTAAAGGGATAAATCTTGATATATGCACAAATGGCTGTGGCGGAATATATTTTGACAACTCAGAAATACAAGAATTCAGTTCAGAGAACGATAACATATCCGAAATAACATCAGTTTTATTAAATAAAAATTTCATGCCAGTCGATATGCAAAAAAAACGTATTTGTCCTGCTTGTAATACTCCAATGGTAAAAACTTTTGCTTTTGGAATTGAAATAGAAACCTGCTATAAATGCGGAGGTATTTTCTTAGATTACGGCGAATTTGAAAAAGTTAGAACTCATTTTAAAAAACACCAAAAAGTAAAACAATTAAATCTCAATACAAATAATGATATTGATATTGAAAAATTTTTAAAAGAAGCTGAATATGAAAAATATTCATACAGAGTTAATAATGCTGATCATAATTTGCTTGGTTCAAATACGTTCAAAGCATTCCTGAAAGAACTATTCAAAACTATCTATTATTTTTGATAATTTTTCTTTACTATCACTTTCAAAATAAATTCTTAAAAGCGGTTCGGTACCGCTAGGTCTTATAAGAACCCAGCTTGAGTCATCATCAAAATATAATTTTACACCATCTTTTGTGTCTATACTTTTTATTTTAAATTCACCTATAGAGGTTTTATTTTTATACTCTTCCAAAATTGGTTTAATTTCTTCTATATTATCTAGTTGTTTATCTATTCTATCATTATAAAACTTGCAGCCTACAAAATTATATAAATCTTTTTGTAATTCTACTAATGATTTATTAGCATAAGCCATAGCTTCTAAAATCAATAAGTTTGCAATTATACCGTCTTTTTCTGGAATATGCCCTTGAATGCTCAATCCACCTGATTCTTCTCCACCAATTATTGGAGAATAAGTTCTCATCGCTTCGCCAACATGTTTAAATCCGACTGCAGTTTCAATAACTTCTACCCCCAATTTCTCAGCAATCTTATTAAGCAAAAGACTTGCACCCACAGTCTTTACAATACCGCCTGTATAGCCTTTATTATTTTTTAAGTGCATTAACAAAATTGCAATAATTTCATTCGGAGATACATATTCCCCATTTTCATTTATTACTCCAAATCTGTCAGAATCTCCATCATTTGCAAGCCCTATTGCATCTTGGCTAGATTTCACTTTTTCACACAATTCTTTCAAATACTTTGGTTTAGGATCAGGCATTCCACCACCAAAATTTACATCATGAAACATATGAATGCTCTCAAAATTAATATTATGAATTTGTAAAAGCTTATCAAAATAGCCAATACTTGCGGCATAAAGCCCATCAAAAATTATATGTTTATTTAATTCCTTAATTTTTTTGAAATCTATCAAGCCTTCAATATGTTTAAAATAATCCGGTTTAAAGTTATATTTATTCAATTTACCAACACATTCATGCGGATTGAATGGGAGATGTAAATTCAGAACAATTTCATCTGTAATATTTGAAGTCGCAGGGCCTGCATAATCAGGTATAAACTTTATTCCAAGATATTCCGGAGGATTGTGGGAAGCTGTAAACATCATTGCGCAAGCATTTAAATGCTTTGCATTATATGCAAGGACTGGTGTAGGAATAATTTTATCGGATAACAACACATTAAACCCATAATCTACAAGTTGCTCTGCCGATTGCATAGCAAATTCCTGCGCTTTATTTCTTGGGTCATAACCAATAATAATTTTTTTACCAATTCCAAAATTGTCATATACATATTTACCGATTGCTTTTGTTACGATATTTACATTATCGTTATTAAAATCCTTTCCTACTACTGCTCTCCAGCCATCTGTTCCAAATTTAATATTTCCCATCATTCTTGCCTCAATATCTTCTATCTGATATAATCATATTAAAAATAAGGAGGAAGCGCAAATGTTAAATTTTGAAACAGTTAAAACTATTGCATATTTAGGACCGCAAGCTTCATTCACAGAGATGGCAAAGGATCATTTTTGTAAAAAATTTAATATAAACGCTTATCCAACTCCCTTACAAACAATCAGACAGGTAGTTGAGTATGTGGATGATACCCCTGATTCTTTAGGAGTACTGGCTGTTGAAAATTCCATTGAAGGAACTGTAAGAGAATCTTTAGATAATCTTATGAGTACCAAAAACCCAAATATCAAAATACTATCGGAATTTTATATGCCTATAAATCATTGTCTGCTTGCAAGAACAACAGAATTTTCATCTATCACCGGAGTTATATCTCATCCTCAAGCACTTGCTCAATGTCAGGATTTCCTACACAATGAATTACCTTTTAATTTGAATATTATTGAAGCTCCAAGCACTGCTGAAGCTGCCCGAAGTCTACAAAATTACAATCTTACATACGCTGCAATCGGCAGTAAAAAAACCGCAGAAACATATAATTTAAACGTATTAAAAGAAAATATTAATGATGATAAAACAAATCAAACAAGATTTATTTTAATAGGCGATTTCGAAACAGAAGAGACAGGTAATGACAAAACATCTATCGCTTTTTCTACTGAAAACAAGCCTGGGGCTCTCTTAAGTATTTTGGAAATTTTTATGGAAAATCATATAAATCTTTCTTATATTGCATCAAGACCATCTAAAAATAAATTTGGAGAATACATATTTATAGTAAACTTCGACGGACATGTTCATAATGAAAAAATTATGGAAACAGTAAAAAAAGTAAAAGAAAAAACTACTCATATGAGATTTTTAGGTTCATACCAAAAAAGTAAAGCTATTGTTCTTCAGCAATAACAAATGCTATAGCCTTTGATCTGTCATGCGATAAACTCAATTGGAATTTGATATTTTTATCTAAAATTTTTAGAATTCTTATACTTGGACAATGTTTTTCATTATGAAAAACTTCTATTTGATTATAAGATATACCCTCAATGTCTAAAGCTGTTAAAGCTTTAACAACAGCTTCTTTAGCGCAAAACCTCGCAGCCAAATGGCTCTCAGGATTTGAATACTTATTACAATAGATCAATTCAGAAGGTGTAAAAACCCTTTTTAAAAAGTCCTCAGACTTATCTTTAAATCTATAAATATCTTCAATATCTACACCTATTGCCATAATCTGATTTTATCATAACATTGACGTTTTTTGCAAACGTATGGTATAATTAATTATTCAAACGCCTTTTTAAATAATACATAATCATTAAATTAGTCAGAAAGGGAAAATTATGGCTAATTCAATGATACCTTATTCATTTATCCCAGGCACAAAAGCAAAAGCAAGTGAGATAAATGCTAATTTTGCATCATTAGCTGAGTATATAGAAAACAATAAAAGCTCTGCAACATCTGATATTGAAAAAGTTAATGAGACTTTAAAAACCAAAGCTGATAAAACTGAGCTTATCACAGAATTTGATGTAACAGATGCCGATACAGACCTCAATGATTACAAAACTAAAGGAACATATATTTTCAAATCTTTATACACTCCTGAAAATGCTCCAAAAGGAGAGGCAGGAATACTTATAGTTACAGGGCTTGAAAATTCTGTTATAAAACAAATATGGTACACCGATGAAGAAAACCCTGAAATATATACAAGGAATTATAAAGATAGTACTTGGGGCGAATGGCAATCATATATCGGGAAATACGACTTAAAAGATGTCGGGTACTTAAAATTACAAAATGGACTTATAATTCAGTGGGGGATGCACACAATTGCAACAGTAGTATATCCAATAGCATATTCTACAGTTGCAGCTCCTGTACTTATGAAACACGGTTATAACCCTGGTTTATCAAGAAGTGATAGCGGTTTTACCGACCAATCATTAACAGGATTTCAATTCGGAAGTTCTGGAGCATTTACAGACTTAAATTGGATAGCAATAGGTTACTAAGGAGATTTTGTATTATGAAATATTTTGGAACAAAAAATAATAAAGATTATGGATTTTATGAAGAAAAATTTGATAATTCAATTGAAATAACAGATGAATACTGGGCAGAATTACTCAAAGAGCAAAGTAATGGTAAAATGATCATTTTATATGAAGGTAATGTAATCGCAGTAAATGAAATGGAGTACGAAAAGAAAAACGGAATTTGGGAAAAATTAACAAAGGAAAATGCTGAAATAAAACAATTAAACATACAAAATGCAATAAGAAAAAATGAAATTTTAGCAGAAATGGAAGAAATTGATAAAAAAAGAATCAGAGCACTTGCAGAACCTGTTTTAAAAGACGATGAAATAACATGGTTAGAATATTATAACAATCAAATTCAAACTCTTAGAAATGAATTAAATCAATTAAACACATAAAAAAACGGCTTTAAAAAGCCGTTTTTTTTAGTATACATCTAAATAACGATTCATAATATCTTGAATAAAGTTATTTACAAATTTAGCACCTTGTTTTACTTTACTTGAATCAAAAAAGAAATTAAGCAATTTTTGATCGGCCAAATAATCTGAACATTTAGTTCTATATATCAAAACATGATTCGCAACACAATCTTTATAATAATTATCGACCTGCAAATCATCTTTGTTCATATTAGAAATTTTTCTTGTCATTTTGGCAATAAATGAAAACATCGGTAAAAATCTGTCTTCTTCATGAAGACAATTTCCATTTACATAAACTAAATTGCTTTTCGGAGTTTTAGAACAGGTTATATTCACAATATCAGATGCAACATTATTATTATAATCTAATAAATCTTTTCCTATTTTTTTTACTACATTTCTGAATTCTGATAAATCCTTACCTTTTTTATCATCACTTAAAACCATTGACAGACTGTAATTTCCAGACATCTTATTATTAACTTTTTTGCTATAAGTAATGAAGCCGACATTACTTATTCCTTTAAAATTTATTTGATCAATTTTATTCATATTATTATAAATTCTATAAAATATTTTTTTGCGCATGCTATAATAAAGCTAAAAAAAACTTTTTAATTGGAGAATAAAAATGACAGAAATAAGACAAGAATTTATAGAACAAGCTAAACATTTGACGCGTAATGCAGAAGTTTTACCAGGAGGTATAGAAGAACTAGCAGCGAAATTGCAACATTCAAAAGATACTAATACTCCGCTAAGAATTAAATTAGGAATGGATCCTACACGTCCTGATTTACATCTTGGACATACCGTAGTAATGAGAAAACTTAAAGAATTTCAAAATCTTGGTCATAAAATAGTTCTTATTGTTGGCGGGGCAACAGCTATGGTTGGAGATCCTTCCGGAAAATCAGAAACACGCCCTGCTTTAACTAAAGAACAAGTAGAAGAAAATGCGAAATCTTATTTTGATCAAATGTCAAAAGTTCTAGATGTAAGTGATGCAGAAGTCGTAAATAACGCTGATTGGCTTCATTCAATGAGTTTTACTGATTTGTTAAAACTTGCTTCTCAAGTAACTGTTGCACAAATGATGACTCGTGATGATTTTGCAAAAAGGTATGCGGAAGGTAAACCTATTGCAATCCATGAATTTTTCTACCCTCTAATGCAAGCTTATGATTCTGTAGCAATTGATTCAGATATAGAACTTGGAGGAACTGATCAAAGGTTTAATACTCTTTTAGGAAGAGAAATACAAGCAGCATACGGCAAAAAATATCCTCAGCTTGTAATGCTTTTACCACTATTAGAAGGTACTGACGGAGTGGTAAAAATGTCAAAAACTTACCCTGAACATTGCATATCTCTTACTGATAATGAAGCTGATATGTTCGGTAAATTAATGAGTATTCCAGATAATATGATTTCAAGGTATTTCAGTCTACTTACAGATGCAACTAAAGAAGAACTTGAAAATATAGACAAACAAATCGCAGAAGGCACTGTCAATCCTCGTGATATAAAAATGAAACTTGCATATACAATTACAAAAGAATATCACGGAGAAGAAGGTGCTAAAAAGGCTCAAGATTCATTCATTAACGTTGTATCAAACAAGGGAATTCCTGATGATATTGAAGAAGTTTCAGGAATGAACGGGAAAGGTATTTTAGATGTTCTTGTAGAACTTAAATTCACTGCAAGCAAAGGTGAAGCAAAACGTTTAATTCAAGGTGGCGGTGTAAAAGTAGACGGTGAAAAAATTACCGATATGGCTTATATATTCAACTTTAATGAAAGCGTAATATTGCAAGCAGGTAAACGTAAATTTGCAAAATTGGTAAAATAAAAGATGTTTAAAATATTAAAACGAGGAATAACTAAAGTAAAAGAAGATATTCAGGTAATCTACGACAAAGATCCTGCCGCAGAAAATTTACTTGAAGTTATTCTTTGCTATCCAGGCCTACATGCACTAATCGCATACAGATTTGCACACAGGCTCTATAAATGGCATATCCCGCTTGTTCCAAGAATAATCTCTTATATCACAAGAATTATTACAGGTATTGAAATTCATCCTGCAGCAAAAATCGGCAGAAGATTTTTTATAGATCACGGTGAAGGAGTTGTAATTGGAGCAACAACAGTAATCGGTAATGATGTTTTAATTTATCAGCAAGTAACTTTGGGCGGTACTGGTAAAGAACACGGCAAACGCCATCCGACTTTAGGCAATAATGTAATAGTCGGCGCAGGTGCTAAAGTATTAGGTAATATAACACTTGGCGATTATGTTAGAGTAGGAGCTGGTTCCGTTGTAGTAGACGATGTACCTGAATATTCAACAGTAGTTGGGGTTCCCGGAAGGGTAGTTCACAGAAAAATTATAGATAAAAATGGGGTTCTTATGCATAATAGAATTCCTGACCCTGTAAAATGCGAATTAAACAGACTAAAATATGAAGTGTTAGAATTAAAAGAAAAAATGGAAGAAAAATGGAGTTAGAAGTTCATATGACAAGATGACAAGCAAGTTACTGTAAAAAATTTCCTGCAAAGCATCGAAAATAAATATACATTCTGACTTCAAATTCTCTAAAACAACTAAGAAAGGGGAAATTATGTACCACGTATATACATTAAAAAATCATTCAGAATTTTCAAAAACCTTGATAGCAGAAACAAAAGATTATGATGAAGCTCTACAAAAAGCTGAAAAAGCTGTAGAAGGTAAAGAAGGTTATAACTACGTAGTAGAAGAAACTGACGGCTCTATGAACAGTTATGGAGATTTAATTGCAACAGTAGTTGCAGAAGGTTAATAGATATTATTAAAATTATTTTAAATTTTTAAATGCAGATTTATTTAATAAATCAAATCAAAATGGAGAAAAAATGAAAGCTGTAGTATTTGATGAAGGTTTGAAATTAGTAAATGATTATAAAAAACCAATTCCCCAAAAAGGAGAAGCACTGGTTCGAGTAACGCTTGCAGGAATTTGTAATACCGATTACGAAATTACAAAGGGTTATATGGGATACAAAGGGATTTTAGGACATGAAGCAATTGGAATTGTAGAAGAAATAAATGATGAAGACCAATCTCTTTTAGGCAAAAGAGTAGTCCCTGAAATCAGTTATGGATGCAAAAAACCTGATTGTCCATATTGTGCAGAAAAATTATATCGCCATTGTCCTGATCGTCATACTTTAGGAATATGGAGAAAAGATGGAGTATTCGCAGAATATTTCACAATGCCATTAGAAGTTTTATTTGAAGTTCCAGACAACGTTCCTGATGAACAGGCAGTATTTGTAGAACCTTTAGCAGCAGCTTGCGAAATCACAGAACAATTGCATATAAAACCTTTCCAAAAAGTAATTGTATTAGGAGATGGCAAACTAGGTCTAATTACAGCTCTTACTTTGAATGCACAAAACTTTGACGTAACTCTTGTTGGCAAACATCAAAATAAACTTGATATTGCTAATGCTCAAGGAGTTAAAACAAAGTTATTAAATGACTTAAAAATTGAAAAAATATATGACGTTGTTGTAGAAGCAACAGGATCTGTATCAGGTTTTGAAACATCTCTTGCTTTAACAAAACCTCGAGGTGTTTTGGTTCTAAAAAGTACAGTAGCAGCATCTAAAGAATTTAATCTTGCCCCGATTGTAATTGATGAAATAACAGTTCTCGGTTCAAGATGCGGACAATTTGGACCGGCATTAAGACTTTTAAAATCCGGTAAAATTGACTTTTCACCTCTGATTTCAGGAAAATATAAAGCAGATGATGCAATTGCTGCTTTTGAAAAAAATAAAGAAAAAGATACATTAAAAATTTTACTGGAATTTGATAAATAAACTTATTTCATATAATATACAATTATGGCAAATTTTGATGATAAAAAAATTTCTATACTGGATAAATACATCCTTAAGCAAGTAATTGAAATGTTTATAATGGGTGTATGTGTTTTTACGTCAATAATTTTTGCCTCAGATACATTCATAACATTGATAAAACAAATTTCATTATTCGGAATTCCGTTTAATGTAGCATTAATGATGATTATTTTGAACCTTCCGCAAGTTATAGTTATGACTATTCCAATGGGAGTTTTGCTTGCTACAGTTATGACTTTAAACGGGCTGAGTTTAAAATCTGAAATCACGGTTATGAGAGCTTGCGGAATAGGTCTAAACCGAATTGCAAAACCAATTTTCATCTTCGCTTTAATTATGTCAATATGCAGTTTCATAATAAACGAAAGTATTGTACCTGTAATGACAAAACAGTCAAAAGATTTGGCTTTATGGTCTTTAGGGCAAAAAAATATCCCTGAAGGGAAACAAAACTTTGTCTTTAAAGAATTGAATGACGGAGGAGGACTAAAAAGATTATTCTACGTCGGTTATTGTGAGAATAAAACTCTCCATAATATAACTGTAATGGATACATCCAAAGAAGGTACAATTCAAGTTTTACAAGCAGATGAAGGGAAAACTTCCCCAGAAGGATGGGAGTTCGAAAAAGGTGCTGTATACACTGTCGGAGATGATGGTAAAATTTTGAATACTACTTTATTTGACAAATCAATCGTAAAATTCGGATTAGATATGTCAAAAGAATTAAATAAAAATGTAGCTAAAGAAATGAATTTTACAAAACTCATAGATTATATAAGACATAATCACATTGATGAGCAACAAAAAAATTCAATACATATTGAACTATACGACAAACTTGCTCTTCCATTAACAACAATTGCACTTGTTTTGATCGGAGTTCCACTAGCAATTACACCTCCAAGGGTAAGGTATAACAGAGGCTTTTTATTCAGCATCCTGATTATTTTTGCATACTACCTGATAAGAGCACTCTCTATTTCATTTGGGGAAGCAGGAACTTTACAACCATTTTTGGCTGCGTGGATGCCAAATATTGTACTGACAATAATCGGAACAATGCTATATTACAAAAAAGTTTATACAATTGAATAGAACATAAAACTACAACACATAAAAAAAATGAACAGCAATTTATTTCAAAATAACTTCAAAAGATTAAATGACTATGATCTAAATATTTTAAACAATAATTCATTCAAAGATCTTGATGATAAAACTTTGAAAATAGAATGTCTTATTGCAGAAAAAGAAGAAGCTCTTGATACATTAAATACAAAAATTAAAGGTGCAGAACTTCTTGGAAAATTACTTGATGTAATGGAATTAAAAATTCAGGCAAAACAAATAGAAAATGAATTAGCAAACCTAAAAGAACAACAAGGCAAAAGAAATTTACCGGAAAAATTAACAGAAACAGTAACTATCAAAAAAACTAAACCAAAATTATCCCCAATAGATCGCCTTGCAAGATATTTTTCAAGAAAAATACTTACTAAAATATCAAAAAAAGTTAAATCTATCATGGATTTAGGAGATTCACTTGACGCTTTAACAAGTATTAATGAAAATGTTGATGAACTTATGACTATGAAAGTTCCTTATGGCGAAACAAAAGCTAATTATGAAAAATTAACAAACTATCTTTATAGAGCAAATAAAATTCACGCTCAAATTAATAAAAAAATGAAAAGTCTATAACATCTTGCTAAACTGTTATTTTTATCGTAGACTTGTCTCATAGAACTAAGGAGAAAAGTATGAATGAGCTTTTAAAAAAATCAGCTACAGAACAAAGCAAAGCTTTAAAAAATAAAGAAATTTCTGCTGTAGAATTAACAAATGCAGCTTTTGAAAGAATTAATAACCTTGATGAAAAATTAGGTGCTTTCAATTCTTTAACAAAAGAAATTGCACTTAATACAGCTAAAAAAGTTGATGAAAAGATTGCAAAAGGAGAAGAATTACCCCTTCTTGCAGGTGTTCCTTTAGCATTAAAGGATAATATGAATTTGAAAGGGTCTAAAACAACAGCTTCTTCAAAAATTTTAGAAAACTTTGTATCACCTTTCAACGCTACAGTTACTGAAAAATTATTAACAAACTTAGTACCAATCGTTGGGAAAGCTAATTTGGATGAATTTGCAATGGGTTCATCCAATGAAAACTCAGCATTCAAAAAAGTTCATAACCCTTGGAATTTGAATAAAGTACCAGGAGGCTCATCAGGCGGATCTGCTGCATCTGTTGCAGCTTGTGAAGCAACTTTAGCACTAGGTTCAGATACAGGCGGTTCTATCAGACTACCTGCATCATTCTGCGGTATCGTAGGGATGAAACCAACATATGGTCGTGTTTCAAGGTATGGTCTAATCGCATTTGCATCTTCTTTAGACCAAATCGGACCTTTTGCAAGAACTGTTGAAGATGCTGCTAACTTGCTTGAAGTTATTTCAGGTCATGACCCTAAAGATTCTACTTCTTTAGACTTGCCTGTTGAACATTACGCAGCTAATTTAAACAACGACATCAAAGGAATGAAAGTTGGTGTAATAAAAGAACTTATGACAGAAGGCTTATCTGAAGATGTTGCAAAAGCTATGGAAAGAGCTATTGAAGATTACAAAAAACTTGGAGCAGAAATTGTAGAAATTTCACTTCCACATCTTAAATATTCAATTGGTATATATTATATCTTAGCAACAGCTGAATGTTCTTCAAACTTAGCTCGTTTCGACGGTGTAAAATACGGATATAGAACTCCTGATGCTAAAAACTTATTAGAAATGTATACAAAAACTCGAGCAGAAGGATTTGGCCCAGAAGTTAAACGTCGTATAATGCTTGGAACTTACGCATTATCATCAGGATACTATGATGCATATTACAAAAAAGCTCAACAAATGAGAGCATTAGTTACTCAAGACTTTATAGAAGCATTCAAAAATGTTGATATATTAATATCACCAACTTGTCCAAATACAGCTTTTGATTTGGGTGCTAAAGCATCTGACCCATTAGCAATGTACTTGACAGATATTGCAACAATTTCTGCAAACTTGGCAGGAATTCCTGGTATGAGCGTACCGGCAGGATTTGATAAAGACGGTATGCCAATCGGTCTGCAAATTTTGGCTTCTCAATTACAAGAAAGCAGATTGTTCAATGCTGCTCATAAATTTGAAAGAGCTAACGATTACTATCTACAATTAGCTAATATATAGTTCTGGCAAAATAAAATACATAAAAAATACGGTTTTTGTGAAAAACCGTATTTTTTATTTGTGATAATTATTTATATCTTGAATAATTTGTTGATACTCATAGGCAAGTATCGCAGCTTTTTCTATATCGCCTTGATTTCTTGCTAGTTGAACTTGACGTAATTTGATATTTGCATTGCGTTTTAAATCAACTAAATTTTGAGGTTGTTTAATCTGATTTTTTAAATATGCTTGAGCATTATCATAGTCTTGCTTAGTAATATAATTATTCTGTTGAATATTTTTTATCAAAGATTATCTCCTACACTGCTTCTTTTTCTTTTATATCAAAAATACTTTTATCCATAGGAATAGCTCCTACATTATGATTATTTTGTTCTTTTTTATTTGTTTTTTCATTTTTGACATTTTTTACATAAGATACATCTGCAACCTGTGCACGCATACCATCATCAGTTATGTAATTGATAAATCCTTATCATTTAAAGCTGCCAATCTAGATAAATCAACAGTATCCGTTTTTTGGTAATTTGACTTTCCTGTTAAACGTCTAATCTTTGCCGGATCAAAATTCGGGTCATATTGAAATAAATCTTTAACCGTAATCCCCATAATAACTATCCTTTCTTTGCTTCTATAATTTTATGAAAAACAATTAATGGGTAGAAATTTACAAGAAACTAACTTCACTTAATAATTTTTAATATTCGCAGTATAAACGATTAATTTTCTGAAATTTTATTTAATTTTACTATATTTTTTCTATGTTTGTTCCAAACTTTATAATATGAAAAAATTTTTTTTAAAGGATTAATAGAATAATGCCCTGAAGTTTTAACTAATTCATCATATAAAGCCTGAGTATTGGGGTTCATCCTTTCGTAATGTCTGATTTTTGTATCAATCTGTCTTACTAATTTTCTTTCTTTAGTTGCTTTTGAGATTGCTGAAAAACCAGCACTAATATTTACTCTAAGACTTGAAAATGACATATAATAATCCTCTCTCCAATATGATTATACATGAAAATAATTTAATAAAAAAGGTGATTTATGTAATTATAAATCACCTTTTTTTATTTTTTTACTAAAAGTTATTCTTTAGTATACTCTGCATCAATTACATCATCATCGCCTTTATCTTTTTTATCATTTTCAGATGATGCACTTTCACTTGAAGCAGTTGATTGTTCTTCTTTTTGGACAGCTTCATAAGCTTTTTGAGAAATACTAAACATTGTTTGTTGTAATTCGTCTGATAATTTTTTCAGTTCATCTGTAGGTTTGTTTTCATCTAAAGCTTTTTGTAAAGCTGCTTTTTGTTCGTCTAATTTAGCTTTATCGGCTGAATCAATTTTACCTTCAAAATCTTTTACGATTCTATCTGCAGAACCGATTAAACTTGTAGCATTGTTTTTAATTTCAGCTTCTTCTTTTTTCTTCTTATCTTCAGCAGCGTTAGCTTCAGCTTCTTTAACCATCTTATCAATATCAGCTTCTGAAAGGTTAGAAGAATTTGTGATAGTAATTTTTTGTTCTTTATTAGTTGCTTTATCTTTAGCTGAAACGTTTACAATACCGTTAGCATCGATATCAAATGTAACTTCGATTTGAGGTAATCCTCTCATTGCTGGTGGGATACCATCAAGTCTGAACATACCTAAAGATTTGTTATCTTTAGCCATTGGTCTTTCACCTTGTAATACATGAATATCTACAGCTGTTTGGTTATTTTCAGCAGTTGAGAATACTTGTGATTTTGAAACAGGAATTGTAGTGTTTCTTGGAACCAAAGGAGTCATAACTCCACCTAAAGTTTCAATACCAAGTGTCAACGGAGTAACATCCAAAAGAACGATATCTTTAACTTCACCTGCTAATACACCTGCTTGAATTGCAGCACCAACTGCAACAACTTCATCAGGGTTTACAGACTGGTTAGGCTCTTTACCTGTATATTCTTTTACCAATTGTTGAACAGCAGGGATACGAGTTGATCCACCAACTAGTACAACTTCATTAATATCAGATTTAGAAATTCCTGCATCTTTCAATGCATTTTCAACAGGAGTTTTACATCTGTTTAACAAATCTCTGCTTAAGTCTTCAAATTTAGCTCTTGTTAAATTCAAATCTAAGTGTTTTGGACCGTTAGCATCAGCTGTAATAAATGGTAAGTTGATATTTGTTTCCATAACTGATGACAATTCACATTTAGCTTTTTCTGCAGCTTCTTTAACACGCTGCATAGCCTGTTTATCACCACGAAGGTCTATGCCTTCTTGTTTTTTGAATTCTTCGCAAATCCAATCCATTACTTTTTGGTCAAAGTCATCACCACCCAAGTGAGTATCACCAGATGTTGAAAGAACTTCATGAACACCATCACCGATTTCTAGGATTGATACATCAAATGTACCACCACCTAAGTCGAATACCAAAACTTTTTCAGATTTTTCTTTTTCAAGTCCATATGCTAAAGCTGCAGCTGTTGGTTCGTTTACAATACGCAATACATCCAAACCTGCAATTTTACCTGCATCTTTAGTTGCTTGTCTTTGTGCATCGTTAAAGTAAGCAGGAACAGTAATTACTGCTGAAGTTACTTTTTCTCCCAAATATGCACTTGCATCATCAGCTAATTTTCTTAAAATCATAGCTGAAATTTCTTGAGGAGTATAGTCTTTACCATCAATATTTACTTTATAATCATCTCCCATGTGTCTTTTTATGGAAGCTATAGTTTTATCAGGGTTCAAAATAGCTTGACGTTTAGCTAATTGACCTACTAACTTTTCACCGGTTTTTGAAAAACCAACAATTGAAGGAGTTGTACGAGATCCTTCTGCGTTGGCAATAACTGTAGGCTTACCACCTTCCATGACTGCTACAACAGAGTTTGTTGTACCTAAGTCGATACCAATTGTCTTTGCCATAATTAATTATCTCCTTTACTAATAATTACATCCTTTTAATTATATTTATGTTATAACATCGTTTTTTTTAAATCTTAAAAAAATAAACAAAAAATTAATATTTCTAACCAAAATTCAAAACAATATTTACAAAAAAAGACGGGGGACTAGCCCGTCTTTCCAGCTATTCAAGAATTTCTCCACCAGGTTCAACACTAGGCAAGCACACACCAAACTGACAATTTGAATTATAATCATTAGTCGGAGTCTGAGTGGAAGATGCAGGTTCTGTATTAATTAAAGCATCATAATAAGGAGTTATATACTTTGGTTGAAAAGCATCTGCCCTTTGAATATCATTCAAATTATTGGGAACATACTTTTGATCAAGAGGTTTAGACTCCCAGTTTGATGTTGCTGTGCATGCCCCTCCTGTAATACTGCATACAGCATAAACAGGTGCTACAAAAGAAAGCAAAAATAACATTATTATATATTTTTTCATATTTTACCAGCCTTTCAAAATATACTACATTATAAGAATAAACGACTATGGTAAAAATTACATTGCCCGAAAGTAGCAAAAAATTTTTTTACACGCTTTCCTATAACAAAAAAAGGAGTAAAAGTATTAATATGAATAATATAAGTTTTCAAGGCCATACAACCCTAATCTGTAACCCTAAAAAATTTGATGAAATAGCATTCACACTAACAAGACAATCTAAAAATTTAAAACCTGGAAATAAATGTACATTACAAAACTTTCAAACATATTTAGCAAAAGCAAATGATCAAAACTTAGTTGTAATTCTTAAAAATGAAGAAAAAGGAATTTTAAAATATATTCCAACAAATGAAGATATCACAAAGTTTATTGAAGAAATTGCGACTGCAATTGATAAATTCAAAGAAAAATCAAAAAAAACTTTAACAGCCTGGATAATTGGAGGAAGCCAAATTCATAATTCAAACGGAGAAAATTCAATTAACACTGTAAACAAACTAGCAAATGTGTTATGCGACAGATCTGACATTGATACATCTATACTTGCATGCTGTAAAGCTCCTCAGGAGAATATTATAATACATAACAATGGAAAAGGACTTGAATTAACTTTAGAAAAACCAAAACAAACAAATCTTGAAGATTCTTTTGATATTGTAGAATTAAACAATACAGATGTTATTTAGTTTTTTTACGACTTTCTTTTTCCAAAACCTCTGAAAAAGATACAATTGGTTCCATTTTATAACCACAATCTTCAGATAAAGCTCCACCCATAGAAAATAACTCTTCTTGCGGATAACGTCTGCATATCCCCGGACGAGTTTTATGTATTTTACATTTATGAGTTTCAGGATCAAGATTTTGGCATTCAAAAATCAAGCCAATATCATCTTTACCAATTATTTTTAAATATGTATAAAATCTATGCAGATATTGCAGCTTTTTAAATTCTTTTTCATCTTGAATTACATGTTTATAGTGCTTTACATAAATTTGAGTACAACATTTACCACAAGCTTTACATTTACCTGTTCGATAATACTTTCTTCTCAAAATTTTTGACAAAAAGAATTTCCTGAATTTTTCAAACATAATATTATTTTATCATAAAGTTTTGTAAAGTTTTAAACGTCTTTTAGCAAAACTTTAGCTTTAGGATAATTATTAGAAATACAAAAACTAAAACAATTATATTTACTATAACATAACCAAAATAACCAACCTTGACCTTGATATAAACAAGGTCTTTTTCTTTTATATTAATATTTTTTAGAAAAAATAATAATTATTCCTACTTTACAAATTAAATATTATGGTGTATTATATAATTATGAAAAAGAAGAGACACTCATTTTAGATTAAGAAAGGTGGTAAAAATGGCAAAATTTGTATGTACAGTATGCGGTTGGTCAACAGAAGCTGACAAAGCTCCTGAAAGATGTCCTTTATGCGGAGCTACTACATTTAAAGAAATCAATACAGCAGAAGGCAAAGTATATGCTTGTGAACATAAAGTAGGCGATGGCAAAGTTGAAGATAAAGAAGTAATGGAAGGTTTGAGAGCTCATTTCGCAGGAGAATGTACCGAAGTAGGTATGTATCTTGCAATGGCAAGAGTTGCAGAAAGAGAAGGATATCCTGAAGTTGCTGAAGCTTACAAAAGATATGCTTTCGAAGAAGCTGAACATGCTGCAAAATTCGCAGAATTATTAGGTGAAGTAGTTACAGATTCTACAAAGAAAAACTTAGAATTACGTGCAGAAGCAGAACATGGCGCTTGTGAAGGCAAACTTGCAATTGCTGCACGTGCTAAACAATTAGGTTATGATGCAATTCATGACACAGTTCATGAAATGGCTAAAGATGAAGCTCGCCATGGTAAAGGTTTTGATGGGCTTTTGAAAAGATATTTTTCATAGTTAAAATGTCATAATCAAACACCATAAAAAAGACGTTCTATAGTGAACGTCTTTTTTTGTATTTATCTTCTTTGAAGATCAATATTATTTTCATATAAAAGTTGGTTACGTTTTATTTTATATAAATCATTTTTTTCATTTTCAATAGTTCTTAATTTATCATAACAAGCAGATTTTGCATCATCATTTAAAGAATTACAGCTTTTTAGATATTTTTCAAAGCTTACTCGTCTTTCTGCCCAATAATTCTTTTTTACTCTTTCAGATTTTACGAAACTAAAAATATTAAAAATGTCATTACTGTCTTTGTATACAGCATTTTCATAACCCATTTCACAAAACTCAGTCCATTTTGGCGGTATAATTATCGGTTTTTGCTCAGGTATATTTTCAGATACATTTTGAACTTGAGGAGCACTCGACGAATCTTGTTCTGATAGTTCATCAGCTGGCACAGGTAACGCTCCAAATATTAATAAAAATAGTAACGCCGATAATAATTTTTGTCTCATAAATTCTCCAATTTATATATATTAACTTTTTTTATTTTTCCCCAGTTTTATTTTTTTTACTATTAATACTTGTAAAATAAGTTCTTATATTTATATTAATAGGTCTTTTATTTACAGTCAAGCACAAATATAAATTCTTAACTCCTTGTTTAATAAAATTGTTCAATTATATACAAAATCAATTTTATTATTTGCATTAATATATTTAATTTTCCCCTTAAAGTCAAGTAGATTAATTGTTTTTGTATTATAATTTATATACAAAAGTTTTTTATAAATATAAAACTTTTAATAACCAATTTTATTAACATCAAAGGATATAAAAAATAATGAAACAAGAAATTAAAAAAGTTTATATAGAAACAATGGGTTGTCAAATGAATAAATCAGATACGGAAAGAATTCTCGGAATTCTATCCAACTTTAACTACGAAGAAACTAACAAACCTGAAAATGCTGATTTATTAATGGTAAATACATGTTCCATCAGACAATTAAGTGAAGATAAAGCATTCAGCCAACTAGGAGTTTGGGGGAAATGGAAACAAGACAAACCTGATTTGAAAATTGGCATCTGCGGATGCGTTGCTCAACAAAAGGGAAGAAAAATATTTTCAAGAGCTCCATATGTTGATTTTGTGCTTGGTACACACCAGATATATTCATTACCTGACATTATAAAAAAAATTAACTCAGGAGAAAAAGTATGTGCTTGTGAAGAAACAAACTTACCGACAATAAATGAAGAAGGCTTCCCAATAAATCGTGTAAAATCAACTAATGCTTGGATTAATATAACAGAAGGCTGTAACAATTTCTGCACATACTGTATCGTACCTTACACAAGAGGCAGAGAACGCTCAAGATTGCCCGAAACCATTATTAAAGAAGTAAAAGACGCTCTTAATGCTGGTTTTAAAGAAATTACATTATTAGGTCAAAATGTCGACAGTTATGGAAAAGATTTTCCAACGAAACAGACAGACAAACCAGAACTTAAAAACTATCGTCTTGCAGAACTACTAAAAGATTTGAACAAATTAGAAGGGAAATTCAGAATTAGATTTGTAACATCATATCCTACTGACATTACAGACGAGCTTATAAAAACCGTTGTAGAACTAGATAAAGTATGTGAATATTTCCACATACCAATGCAATCGGGAAGTAGCGAAGTTTTGAAAGCAATGAACAGAAGATATAATCGAGAAACATATGCAAAAATTGTTGAAAAAGTACGCAAAATGGTTCCTGATGTTACAATTACAAGCGATTTTATAGCAGGATTTCCAGGAGAAACAGAAGAACAGTTTAAAGAGACACTTACTGCTATTGATGAATTTGAACTTGATTACTGCAATGTCGCAGCATACTCACCAAGAGAAAAAACAGTCGCAGCCAAATGGACAGATAAATTTATTCCCGAAGATGTGAAAAATGAAAGATTTCAACGTTTAAACAAAAAAATTCAAGAAAACTGCCTTAAATCGAACCTGAAATACGTAGGCAGAGAAATGGAAGTCTTAGTAGAAAGTTTTTATGAACACAAAGGGGAAAAAATAAACACAGGTAAAACAAGAAACTTCAAAACTGTTCATATTCCTTGTAATAAAGATTTGACAGGAGAATTTGTAAACGTGAAAATTACAGGCGCAAAAACTTGGTATCTTAAAGGAGAAAAAATTTGAAAATTAATACAACTTATAATACTACCTTTACAGGTTATAATTACCCCAAAAATTATAAAAAAATTGATGAATATCTTTTAAGATCAGCTCAGCCTGAAAAAGATGAAATTTTATTTTTGAAAAATAATGAACATATTACAGACATAATTAACTACAGAACATTATCAACGCCTGACACAAACTTTATAGAGGCAGACATTGCGAAAAAATTAAATATAAATTATTTCCATATCCCATCTGTTTCAACCAATCCGCAAAAAGATAAAGTTTTTCAATTTTTGAATTGTATGGATGATATAAAATCTCGTAACGGGAAATGCTTACATCACTGTAAATTAGGGGCTGACAGAACAGGATTTTATTCGCTTATATACAAAGTTATTAATGGACTTGATAATTTTGACAACTGTGTCAAAGAAATGCTGGAAATGGGATATGCACAGGCAAAATATCCTGATATGCTCACAGTTGCAAAAAAAATTCTTAACGAAATAAATATTAAATAATAAAAAAAAACGGTCGAAATTATATTCGACCTTATATTTTTTTGGTGAAAAAATATAAAACTTACGCATTAAAGTCTGTTTTCATGACATTATGCGCAAAACCTGCTAAGAAACCTAATCCTGCACCTGCAACAATAAAAGGTGCTGTAGGTCTTATATCTTTTAACATAATATGATAAGCTCTGGCAAATTTTCTTGTTAATGTAGACGCTGTCGCATCAACATTTCTCATAATATCTCTGAATTCTTTACCTGCAAGAGAATCAGGCCCACCCAAAGCTTTAATCTTAGTAATTCTACCAGAATGAGAAAAAGCTTCTTTATCATTAGACTCAACTATTTTTACAAAAAGATCTTGAGCATTAGATTTTATGCCATCTTTTTTAAATTCTGCAACTTTTGCTTTATTTGTAACTTTACGGCAATAATTTACCATAGTTTTTCTGCTAATTTTATCTTCCTGATTTGTAATAGGAAGCAAATATTTGGATGCTAAACCAATACCTGCACCTACTGCAGTAGATCTTACTATTGTATGAAGTCTTGAATTATCATTTTGACCAATTGCACTTACTGTCATAGCTAATAAACCTTTACTTAACTAACACACGCAAAATACTCTCTTATGTCAAGTTTAGATAATAAACTTAACTTTCAGAATATAGATATAGCAGATTTACACTTAAATATTTTGAGCTTCTATCCCGTAAAAACGACATGGCGCAAAACTGAGTAATTAAATCCACAAAGGATGATATCACAAAACTATTTTTTTGTCAAGACTTTCATAAAGTTTAGTAACAACATTACAATCACAATTGAAAGGATATATACAAAATAATGTTTTATAGTCTGACTTCCCATAAATAAAGAAGCCAAAGCTCCGGCAATAATAGCAACTGATGTCAAAATCATTACGGTTTTTTTCTGAGAAAAACCAGCATGCAAAAGTTTATGATGAATATGCTCAGCATCAGCAACAAAAGGAGATTTACCTTTTGCAATACGACGTAAAGAAGAAAAAGTGATGTCCATTATAGGAACAGCTAAAACTAAAAACGGCAATAAAATTGCAAGCGTAGCAGCCTTCATTACACCTGTAATAGAAATTGTTGCAAGTAAAAATCCTGAGAAAAGAGCACCGCTATCACCCATAAATATCTTTGCAGGATTAAAATTATAAGTCAAAAATGCCAGCATGGAACCTGCAAGAATAAATCCAATCAATGCACTGATTGGATTTGGAGGAACCATTGCAACAGCAATAATTGCAAGAGTAACTGCATTGACTGTTACCACAGAACCCGCAAGACCATCTACACCATCAATAAAATTCAAAGCATTTGAAATTCCAACAATCCAAAGTATAGTAATAGGATATGAAAAAATACCAATATTACCAAAAAATGGGATATTACTTATTTTTACACCCAACAAATAAACTAATGTTGCAATTGCAATTTGCAAAAATAATTTGAATTTTGCATCAAGATTATAAATATCATCAACAAGCCCTAATAAAAACATCAAAGAACCACCAAGCAAAATTCCTGAAAGCAAACTACCATATGGATAATAGCTCATAAACACAAGACATAAAAAAGTAAGCATTGTACTTGCCCAAATAGCTACACCACCTATTCTCGATATCGGTTTTGTATGAATTTTTCTTGCATTCGGCAAATCTACAAGACCTTCCTTTTTAGAAAAGCTTATTACCAAAGGTACAAGACATACTCCTATCAAATAGGCTATTACCGTTCCAATTATATGTGCATGTGTAAGTTTAATTAACATTTATTATCCCTTTTCCGTTTTAAAAGATTCATTTACTCACTATACAAAGGATATTTTTTACAAAGTTTAAGAGATCGTTCTCTCAAGTTTTGTAATCCTAATTCATTATCTGACGAAAATATTGCAGATGCAATAATTTTTGCAACTTCAGCCATATCTTCTTCTTTAAACCCTCTTGTAGTAACTGCTGGAACTCCTAATCTTATCCCGCTTGTAACAAAAGGACTTTGAGGATCATTCGGGACAGTATTTTTATTTGCAGTAATACCGACTCTTTCCAAAACATTAGCCATATCTTTACCAGTTTTACCTGTTTTTCTTAAGTCCAAAGTCATTAAATGATTTTCAGTCATGCCTCCAACTATATCCATACCTTCATCCATAAGACCTTGAGCCAAAGCTTTAGCATTTTTCAAAATTTGTTCTGCATAAACTTTAAATTCAGGTTTTGAAGCCTCTAATAAAGCAACAGCCTTACCTGCAATAATATGTTCCAAAGGCCCACCTTGCATACCTGGGAAAATTGCTTTATCTATAATTTGAGCAAATTCCTCATCACACATAGTAATTCCACCTCTTGGGCCTCTCAAAGATTTATGAGTAGTTGTTGTAACAAACTGAGCATAACCTGCAGGAGATGGATGCAGACCTGCAGCTACAAGTCCTGCAATATGAGCTATATCCGCTAATAAATATGCTCCTACTTCATCTGCGATTTCTCTAAATTTCTTAAAATCAATAATTTTAGAATAATTACTTGCACCACAAATAATTAATTTCGGTCTATGTTCAAGAGCCATTTTGCGAACATTTTCGTAATCAATGTTACCATTTTCATCAACTCCGTAACTTTTTACATCAAAATACAAACCTGAAAAATTTACAGGAGAACCATGAGATAAATGTCCGCCATTTGACAAATCCATACCTAAAACTTTATCACCCGGCTTCAATACAGCCATAAATACTGCCATATTTGCCTGAGCTCCACTATGAGGTTGTACATTTGCATGATCCATATGGAACAATTCACAGGCTCTTTTTTGAGCTAAAGCTTCAATAACGTCAACATGTTCGCACCCGTTATAAAAACGTTTTTGAGGTTTTCCTTCTGCATACTTATTGGTCAATACACTGCCACATGCCTCCATAACAGCTTGCGATGTTATATTTTCACTTGCAATTAATTCTATAGTATTTTCTTGACGTTCAAATTCTTTTTCGATCTGCTCAGCTACAGCAGGATCAACCTTTTTTATATGTTCCAAATACATTTATACAACCCCTCCCTTAATCTGACTAACTATAGCAATTATAGGCTAAAAAGATTTCTATGACAACAATTATTTCGAGATTTTTTCAAGCATTAATCTAACGTAATTAAAATATTCATTATTTTTGTAATTTTTAATACTTTCCTCAAGTTCTTCTTTTGTAACAAATCCCATTCTATAAGCTACTTCTTCAAGACAAGCAATTTTTATCCCTTGATTTTCCTCGATAGTCTGAACATATTGACTTGCTTGCAAAAGTGAATGATGAGTTCCAGTATCAAGCCAAGCGAAACCTCTACCTAAAAGTTCGACTCTAAGATCATTATTTTTTAAATAAATATTGTTTAAATCAGTAATTTCTAATTCACCTCTGGCAGAAGGTTTTAAATTTTTGGCATAATTTACAACCTTATTATCGTAAAAATAAAGTCCTGTAACTGCATAATGGGACTTTGGATTTTTTGGTTTTTCTTCCAATGAAAGAACATTTCCTTTTTGATCAAAATCAACAACTCCAAATCTTTGAGGATCTTTTACGGGGTAACCAAATACAGTGGCACCACCTTTAGCTTTTATGGTATTTACCGTACGCTTTAATTTTCCGGAGAATCCACCGCCATAAAAGATATTATCACCTAATACTAAAGCTACATCATCATTTCCGATAAACTCTTCACCTAAAATAAAAGCCTGAGCAAGACCATCAGGCGAGGGCTGTTCTTTATATGAGAATTTAACACCAAATTGGCTGCCATTTCCCAAAAGTCTTTCAAAATTAGGCAAATCAACAGGAGTGGAAATTATCAAAATTTCTTTTATACCTGCAAGCATCAAAACAGAAATCGGATGATAAATCATAGGTTTATCATATATAGGCAATAACTGCTTTGAAACAGCAATAGTACTCGGGTGTAACCTTGTGCCTGCACCACCTGCTAATACAATACCTTTCATAAATACCTCACTTTTAGAGAAATTATATACTTAAACATCTGTATTGTCAAAAAAATTAAACTATACGTTTCTTAGTTCAATATAATCTTTCAAAGCTGCCTGCCAATTTCTGCAAATATTGCCATTATCCATAACACTATATGCAGGACGTTTCGCAGGGCGAGGGAATTTATCAGTAGTACAAGGTTTTAGATTTACATTCAGACCTGCTTGAGCAAAAATCTCTTTTGCAAAACCATACCAAGTAGTTGAACCGGAACCGCAGACATGATAAGTACCATATGGTTTTGAAAGGAGCTTTAAAATCCCGTTTGCCAATTCAACAGTCCAAGTAGGACAACCTGTCTGATCATCAACAACATTAATTTCTTCTCTATCTGCAAGACCAATCATAGTTTCAACAAAATTTTTACCATGATGTCCATATAACCAAGAAGTACGTGCAATATAATATTTCTTACACAAACTTCTTACGGCTTCTTCTCCTTCATACTTGGTAATTCCATAATTATTTATAGGGTTAGGTCTGTCCTGAGTGGTATATGGAGCATTTTTAGTTCCGTCAAATACATAGTCTGTCGAAATATATACAAGAGTAATTCCTAATTTTCCACAAGCTTCCGCAATATTTTCTGTACCTGTTACATTAATTGATTCAGCCGTTTTTAAGTCTTCTTCAGCCTTATCAACATTTGTATAAGCAGCACAATGAACTACCAAATCAGGTCTGATATCAGTTAATACCTGCTTTACCTGCTCAGCATTTGTAATATCTAATGTATCCACATCAGTTTCTATAACAAAGGCTCCTGCATCTTCAAGTATCGGGCATAAATCCTGCCCTAACATACCTTTTGCTCCTGTTACCAATACTTTCATTATACTAATTCCTCTCTTTTTAAGATGCAAAGATGCTAAGAAGCATAGATGCATAGTCATTTACGTTAAAATTTTAGTTCGTAAAGCATTTAACATTCTTGACAATTCATTAATATCCTGCTTTACAGTATTAAAATCTTCTATGTAGTTTAATTTAACCGCAATTGCTAAAGCAACTTCAACTTCAATTAATGAAGCAGATGCAATATTTAAAAAGTGTGCGAATTCATTTGCACTAAAACTGCTTTTTCCTTCAGCAATATTCAAAGGAACAGACACTATTGCTCTTTTTATTTGCGATTTTAAATTATAATCTTCTGATTTAGGCAAAGTATCACAAATTTTATAAATTTCAGGAACTAAATCCATTGCTTTTTGCCAAACTTTTAATTCCTTATACATTATAGCTCCTATGAAACAGACTTTGCCTCTTTACATCTTTGCATCTTAGCATCAATGTTAGCCATCCAATCTTGATTTTTTAAATACCAATCAATTGTAATTTTAATACCTTCTTCAAATGTCAAAGATGGTTTCCAACCAAGTTCTGATTGGATTTTATCATTACAAATTGCATAACGTTTATCATGACCAAGCCTATCTTGAACATATTTTATAGAACTTTCATCTTTACCCATTGCATCTAAGATAAGATGTGTAATTTCCATATTTGTTTTTTCATTATGTCCGCCGACATTGTACACTTGACCAACTCTGCCTTTGTGTAATACAGTATCAATAGCTGCACAATGGTCATATACATATAACCAATCTCTTACATTTAATCCATCACCATATACAGGAACTTTTTCGCCTTTCAAAAGTTGAGAAATAAAGAAAGGAATAAGTTTTTCCGGATATTGATAAGGTCCATAGTTATTAGAACATCTCGTTGTCAAAACAGGCATATTATAAGTTTCATGGTAAGCTCTCACAAGCATATCAGCTGAAGCTTTTGATGCTGAATAAGGACTATTTGGAGCAAGTGGTGTAGTTTCAGTGAAATAACCTGTCTTTCCTAAAGTTCCATATACTTCATCTGTAGATACTTGCAAATATCTCTGAGTTTTAAATTGTCTTGCAGCCTGCAACAGATTTAATGTACCCTTTACGTTAGTTTCAATAAAAATTTCAGGACCTGTAATTGAGCGGTCAACATGGGATTCTGCTGCAAAATTCACAATTGCATCAACTTGTTCCACTAATTCTGGAACCAATTTCTTATCACAAATGTTTCCATGAACAAATGTGTAATTAGGATTGTCTTTTACATCATCAAGGTTTTCAATATTACCTGCATAAGTTAAAGCATCAAGATTTATAATTTTATAATCAGGATGATTTTTTAACATATGTCTTACAAAACAACTTCCGATAAAACCGGCTCCACCGGTTACAAGTATTTTTGACATTATTCTAATTTCTCCTTATATTGAGAAGAACAGAAGTCAGGAAGGCAAGAAGACAAGCTATTTTCATAAAAATTACTCATCATTTCCCTCCGACAACTTTCTTCTTAACGCATTTATTCTTTTTGTTAATACTTTATTTTTTTCATGTATATCTGCTAAATTTTGCAAAAAACCTAATTCTTCGCAAATTGTTAATACAACATCCACTTCATCCATAGATGCAGCAGCAATATTTAGAAAATGAGAAAAATCTTTTGATGAAGCACGACATTTTCCCTCTGCAATATTTAGAGGTACTGATACAATAGCGCGTTTTAGCTGACTTTTTAAGTTGTATTCTTCTGATTTTGGCAACTTATCAGCTAAAGCATACACATCTTTTAATAAATCAATACTCTCACGCCAGATTTCTAATTTTCTATACATTAAAGAGCTTGACCTCCTGACATCTTCTCTTCTGCCAGACTGCCAAAAATCTCTTTAAGAGATTTTTGATTCTTATCTTTTTCAGACAAAATAGGTTCAAAATCAATACCCCAATCAATATTTATATCTTTATCGCACCACAAAACACCTCTGTCAGCTTGAGGCGCATATTCACCGCTTGCTTTGTATAATAATTCTGCTTCATCTGACAACACAACAAAGCCATGTGCAAACCCTTCAGGTATAAATAGCATATACTTATTTTCTTCTGACAATTCAACTTTTACATACTGACCAAAAGTTTCAGATTCTGGTCTAATATCGACAGCAACATCATAAATTCTACCGCGTCCGCATCTTACAAGTTTTGCTTGCCCGTGTGGCTTTTCTTGGTAATGCAGGCCTCTTAAGACATGAGCAGTTGATTTAGAATGGTTATCCTGATTAAATTCAACCTCTATCCCATTTTCATAGAAATCAGATTTTTTATAACTTTCCATAAAAAATCCTCGATTATCGCCAAAAACTTTTGGCTTAACTAAAATTACATCTTTAATCTTTTGCGGTTCAAATTCAAACGGCATAATCTCATCTCCTTATAAAAAATATTATACAATAAACAATTTAATTAACAAAGTGGGGAATAGATTTTAATTTATATAACAAGATAATGAATTTGTAATGAGGATTTTTTATGAAAAACATATTTAAAACTTTTTTTATTTTATTTAATTTACTTCTTATAACTCAAGGAGCATCTTACGCTATGGAAAATAAAATTAAATTTGACAAAGACACATACTACCTGTCAAATCCTGATAGTGAAACAAAAAATTATGATTACCTTTTGAAAGATGAAAATATCGGGAACTGGCATACAAAACTTCAGCTTTCTAATTTCCCTGATTTAACTAACCCGACAGATGCAGCAGCTCAGTATGCTCATGAAATTCAAGAAAAAACAAAAGGAGCATCAGTTTTAGTTTACCCTGATGCCTCAATTGTAGGATATTTAACTTTCCCGGAAAATAAAGAATATTACGAATACAATACCGCAATTTATCAACCGTCCAAAACAAAGGGGCTAGACAGATTTTTATACGGCAAAAGATTTTATTCATCTGAACTTGGCGGGCAAGAAGAAGCTCGAAAAAAAGCTATAGATTTTGCCGAAAAAAATAATAAAAAATACATGGAACTTATCAATAAAGAAGCCCCCAGATACAGTGTTGATTAGTATACCATATTCCAGCCGTTTCTGATTATAGAATATGAACAATATAAACTAAATAAAGACACTGCAGGTGCTAGGTCCTCATTAGAATATTCTCCTTCCTTTTTACATATCTTATCAACTTCATCAAAATTAAAACCATAAGAAGAAATATTTGCATTTTGCGAAATCTGAAGAAGAAATCTATCTCTGCCTGCAACGTTAGGACCTTTATCACAATTTACATCAAAATAAAAGTCGAAATGAGCATAATCCATATTACCCCATAATCCCAAAGTAACTCCGTCCTCAAATGCAATACATGCACCATCCTTTGTATAATATGATTTAAAATCACCGCTGCTCATACCAAATCCATTTCTTGTATCTTGATAAAATTTGGTATTTTCAGCCACCGGAGTTAACCCAATTGCAGACGCTAAGTTATCAGCATTTATTCCATAAGACCCCAAATATCCAGAAGAAGAAGAAGCTGAAGGAGCATTAAAAACAATTACATTAGTATTTAAAAGGCTATCGACACCTTCATCAGCCATAACTTTTCTGAGGCTATTCTGTACAAAATTAACCTCCTTTTTAAATTGAGTAACCAAAACTTGCTTACGGTAATTATTGATTAAAGATGGCATAGTTAATGCTGCTACAACTCCGATAATCCCTAGAGTAATCAATACCTCTGCTAACGTAAATCCCAAGCGTGCCGCTTGACCCGACACTAAACCTTTAAAGAATCCTCGAAACCCTTGTGGTGTAAGCTTTAAACTACCCCCCCCCCGAAAGTCCATATTCTGTCAAATCTTTCCATAAATCAAAGCTCCTTTCTTTATAACTCAATTTTATCATATTTTAATAAAAGTTTCAACGCTTGTATATTTAAATTGTAAAGATTAATTTAAAATTACCCAATTAAATGTGTTTGTGATACAATATTATCAAGTAATACAGAAAATTAAATGAGCTGGGGAGATAAAATGAGTAATCAGCAAAATATGTTCGCGGATGGGAAAATTGTTCCTGTAAATATTAGAGAAGAGATGAAACGTTCATATATCGATTATGCGATGAGTGTAATCGTAGGTCGTGCATTACCGGATGTTAGGGACGGTTTAAAACCTGTTCACAGACGTATTTTATATGCAATGAACGAGCTTGGAATGACTCCTGACAAACCGTTTAAGAAATGTGCACGTATCGTTGGTGAAGTTTTAGGTAAATACCACCCTCACGGTGATACTGCTGTATATGAAGCATTAGTCCGTATGGCTCAAGATTTTTCTACCCGTTATTTGACAGTAGACGGTCATGGTAACTTCGGGTCTGTCGATGGAGACGGTGCAGCTGCAATGCGTTATACAGAGGCGAGAATGCACAAAATTACTCAATCAATGCTTGCTGATATTGATTGCGAAACTGTTGAATTTGAACCTAACTTCGACGGTTCATTACAAGAACCTTCTGTATTACCTGTAAGACTTCCAATGCTTTTATTAAACGGATGTTCAGGTATTGCAGTTGGTATGGCTACAAATATTCCGCCTCACAACCTTTGCGAAATCGTTGACGGGACAATCGCTTTGATTGACAATCCAAATATTACCGTATCTGAACTTATGGAATATGTAAAAGGTCCTGACTTCCCGACTGCTGCAACAATAATCGGTTTAAATGATATTAAACAAGCTTACGAAACAGGACGTGGTTCTATCAAAATGCAAGCCGTTGCAAACTTTGAAGAAATTGCAGGCGGCGGCGGACGTCAAGCTAGAACTGCTATTGTTGTTACAGAAATTCCTTACCAAGTGAACAAAGCTGTTTTAATCGAAAAAATAGCAGAACTTGTTAAAGATCAAAGAATTAATGGTATTTCAGATATTCGTGATGAATCTGACAGAGAAGGTATGCGTATCGTAATAGAACTTAAACGTGATGCAAAACCTGATGTTGTTAAAAATAATTTATTCAAATATACTCAACTCGCTACTACTTTCGGGGTTAATATGCTTGCATTATGCGGCAAACAACCTAGATTGATGAACTTATACGAAGTATTATCAGAATTCGTAGAACACAGAGTTGAAATCGTTACAAGAAGAACTATTTTCTTCTTGAAAAAAGCTAAAATCAGAGCTCATATTTTAGCAGGTTTGATTATTGCACTAGGTTCTATTGATGAAGTAATTGAACTTATCAAAAAATCAAAAACAACTGATGATGCAAGAGTAGGCTTGATGAGCAGATTCGGTCTTGATGTTGATCAATCTAATGCAATTTTAGAAATGCAATTAAGAAGATTAACAGGATTGGAACAAGACAAAGTAAAGGCTGAATATGATGAATTAGTTAAGAAAATCGCTGAATACGAAGAAATTTTAGCAAGCCGTCAAAAAATTCTAGACATCATCAAAGGTGAACTTTTAGAAGATAAAGAAAAATACGGAGATGACAGAAAAACTCAAATATTACCTGAACAAGGCGAAGTAACAATCGAAGATTTAACTCCAAATACACCTATGGCAGTATTTATTACTCACCAAGGATATTTGAAACGTATTTCTTTAGATACATTTGAAAGACAAAATCGCGCAACTCGCGGCAAATCAGGTATTAAAACAAAAGAAGACGATGATATTCAACACTTCTTCACAGCAATGATGCATGATAAAGTATTGTTCTTCTCATCTAAAGGAACAGTTTACAGCTTGAATGTATATGACTTCCCAGAAGGCGGAAGACAAGCAAAAGGATTACCTATCGTAAACGTTCTTCCAATCGATCAGGATGAAAGAATTACTGCGGTTGTACCGGTAAGTCAGTTCTCTCATGAATTGAATTTAATTATGCTTACTAAAAAAGGTTATATTAAACGTATTGAATTAGATAACTTTGTAAACATAAGAAGAAACGGTATTATCGCTATCGGACTGGAAGAAAATGATGAATTGAATTGGGTAAAATTAGCAACAGCAAGAGATGAAATCATTATCGGTACATCTTGCGGTATGGCTATTCGATTCCCAATTGAAGACTTAAGACCGCTAGGCAGAAGTGCAAGAGGTGTTACTTCTATGAAATTACGTTCAGGCGATGAAATCGTAGGTTGCGATATCGTTCCTCGTGATTACGATGCTGATTTGCTTGTAGTTACATCAGACGGCTTTGGCAAACGTACAAAATTGTCAGAATTCAGAAGTCAAAACAGAGGCGGAATAGGTCTTATCGCAACTAAATTCAAATCAACTTCATCAAAACTTGTTGCATTGACTATCGTAAAAGAATCAGATGATATTATGATGGTAACTGCAAATGGTGTTGTTACAAGATTGAATGCCGGCTCAATTTCTCGACAAGGACGTCCTGCAACAGGTGTTAGAGCACAAAACTTAACAGAAAATGACACAGTTGTATCTGTTAATAAAATCTTAAATCCTGATGAAGATGAACAGGTAAAAAAAGATGTTGCAGCAATGGATGCTAATGATATCCAGAATAATGTTTCACAAACGAGCTTGTTAGAGAATAAGGAAGAATAAGAATACATAAAGCGAAAAAACGGAGAAATTAAATTTCTCCGTTTTTTTTGCAAAATTTTAAATTAATAATCCATTTTCCAACCATTACTCATTAAATGTTCAGTAGCACTTGTTGGACCGGAAGAATATATGTGCGGATTCTTTATTTTTCCATTTGAATCATACATATAAATAAAAAGATCTCTCCATAACTGATTTGGTCCTTTTTCCCCATTTACATCAACAGCAACTACAATACCTACACTACCTAAATAACTCCCTAAAGGAGCAAAATAATATACAATACCATCATTAGCATAATAACCTGTAATACTTGATGACACAAATAAATCTCCTCCAATTGAAAGAATACCGGTAATATTCTGGTTATCAGTTATGTTGTTTAAAGAACATTTATTATTACTATCACATCTAAAGTTTGAAGATTTGTAACTTACGTCATTACAAGCAGTACCTTTACAAGTTTTAACTACTTTCAAATACTGAGGTACAATTCGTTCAAAAACAGATGGATTCCCGTAATAATCTTCACAACCATTACCATTAACTGATATATTATTTTCTAGGGTAAGAGTATAAGAACAAACTCCTTCAGAAAAAAGTGTAGTAGTTCCTAAATTAGCTGTTCCCTCGTCAGCTTGCATTTTTGAAAACATATTTGAAGTTACATTAATTGCTTTTTTCAAACTTGTTGTATAAACCTGTTTTCTATGCTCAGCAATCAAACTCGGTAGAGTCATTGCTGCAACTACTCCAATAATACCTAGCGTGATTAGGACCTCAGCTAAAGTAAAACCGAATCTTTTCATTTGCCCCCTCTTACTCTTTTGATGTACGACATCTCTATTATAACATTTTTTTACATATGTGCAATATACAAAATCAACTAATTACAATTTGTCAATATTTTTAAAATTATTGTAAAAAAAACTATCAAATGATATCATTTTAATCAGCATAATGAAAAAATATAAAGATCAAATTTTAATAATACTTTTTACTCTTATTTCAGGCATCATAAGTATAGCTAAAGGTATGGATAGAAGCTTTGATGTGAGGAATTACCATATTTATAATCCTTATGCCTTTTTAAATAACAGATTATCAATAGATTTAATGCCTGCAGACATACAAACATACTTTAACCCTATTTTAGATATTCCGTATTATCTTATGATAAAATATCTGAATGATTTTCCATTCATAGTAAATTTTATTCAAGGGCTTAGTTATGCACTTTTAATATTCATAATATATAAATTTTCAAAATTAATTTTCAACGGAATACACAAAAATTTACTAATAATACTTTCAACAATAATTGGCAGTACTGGTGCTTTAACATTATATAACATAGGCACATTAACTCATGATATTTTTGTTGGGGACATAATACTTTTATCATTATATTTTTTAGTAAAATCTTTTAATAATTTTAAAATACTAAATATTGTTATAGCAGGTTTATTACTCGGAGGAATATGCGGACTTAAACTCACAGCTGCAGTGTTTGTGGTTGCTATATTTTTATCAATAGTCTTTTTTAAATCAAAATTTAAAAATCCTGTTAAAACCATATTTTTATTTGCACTGAGTATATTATCCGGTTTTTTAATAACAAACGGTTTTTGGATGTACAAACTTTTTATAATATTCAATAATCCATTTTTCCCATATTTTAATAATATATTCCATTCTAACTTCACAAATTGCGCAAATATCCTAAAAGAAGACTTCCTAAATTTGTACCCTGAAAACATTAAAGAATATATTTTCTTTCCTTTTTATTTTTATCAACATATACCAACCAAAGGATTTGAACTAAATTATCAAGATTTTAGATTTGCAGGGATTTATATAGCACTTATAATAAACATTATTGTTATTAAATTTTTTAAGTTTGAAAAATTTAAAAAAGATTATGGCATTGATTTTTCAAACATAAATTTCCTTTTTACAGTATGCTTTTTTACATACATCTTATGGATTAACACTTTTGCAACAGTAAGGTATTTAACACCAATTTCCGCAATATCAGGAATAATAATTCTTTCTGTAACTATAAAAATATTTGAAATTATAAGAAGTAAATTCAATATTGAATTTCAAGAAATAAATTATAAGAATTATCACCTTAAAATAAATTATAAAAAAATAATTCTTCCTATAATTCTTTTATTTATATCTATATATATTGTTGCCAAAACCATAGAACCAAACATGCTGAAAAGGATTCCTATCCAAAACAAAGTATTATACATAGATAAGATGAATATTCCCGATAAAGCAATAGTCATTGTTGCATCAGGAAGCGGAATCATACTCCCTTTCCAAAACCAAAATGCAAAATACATATACTTAAATGCTCCCAGATTTACAGAACGTGGAGTAAATATTTTATCCGAAAATAAACAAAAAGATATTAAAGACCTAATTATGCAAAACAAAAATAATATTTATTTTATTATGGATCTTGCAATTTATGTAAAAACTTTAAAGTTAACTAAAAAAGCATTATCTGAATATACAAATATTGATTTTGATAAGTCTGAATGTAAAGTAATAAATACCAATATTAATAGCAAAAAAACTTATTCTTTCTATATTTTATGTAAAGCTAAAACTAAATAAAATAAATGTCTTAGCCCATCTCTTAATGGATTTAACTTTGATTTTCTACCCTTGACAGGGTATAAATGGATAGGAATTTCTTTAATAGTATAATTCTTTTTTGCAAAAGTAACAAAAAGCTCAGAAGCAAACTCCATGCCTGTGGTATTAAATTCAATATTATCTAAACAAGATTTTTTAAACATTCTCATACCACATTGAGAATCAGACAATTTTGTTCCATAAAACAAATTTAAAATAAAAGTTAAAACAGGGGTTCCCAAATATCGATGTAAAAAAGGCATAGCCCCTTTATGAATAATACCTTTCAAACGTGTTCCTGTAATCATATCAAAATCTTTTATTTCATTATAAAATCTGGGAATTTCCGAAAAATCATAGCTGTCATCTCCATCAGCCATAAAAATATATTTACCTTTAGCAGAATTAAATCCACACCTTAGAGCACTTCCATAACCAATTTGTTTGCAAAAAACAACTTTTGCACCATTGTTTTTGGCAATTTCAGCAGTATTGTCGGTAGAATTATTGTCAACTACAATAATTTCCCCAGACACATTAATATCATCAAATGCCTTTAATGCTTTTGATATACATTTTTGAATATTATTTCCTTCATTATAACAAGGGATTACAACACTGATATCAATCATTAATAATCCATCTTCCAACCATTACTCATTAAATGGTTAATTGGACTACTTTGATCTCCAGATTGGCAAGCCGATTCTGCATTGTGCCCACCTATTATATTTCCATTTTTATTTAAACACGCTTGCATTGCAAAAAGATCTCTACCTGATTCATTTGGACCTTTTTCTCCGTTTACATCAACTTGAATATATATTGAATTATTTGCAGGAGCAAAATAATATATCATACCATCTGTTGTATAAAAACCTACTACACCTTGTCCATATATATCTTGAGAAGAACTAATAGTAGCTGGACCTATTCCACCATACAATGTACATTTATTATTACTATCACAATTTAGATATTTATCAAGCTTATAAATAACATCACATTCCTGATTATTACAAGTCTTTACTACTTTTAGATACTTAGGAATGTATTCTTCAAATTTGGATGGATTTCCATAATTATCTTCGCATCCATTAACATTATGATAATTTGAATCAAATTTTATAGCACAAACAGCCTCAGATACAAATGAGGTATTTGCTAAATTTGTAACTGAATCATCTGCCATCATTTTTTTAAACATATTAGACATAACATTCACAGCTTTTTTAGCACTTGTTGCATAAACCTGTTTTCTATGCTCAGCAATCAAACTCGGTAGAGTCATTGCTGCAACTACTCCAATAATACCTAGCGTGATTAATACTTCCGCTAAAGTGAAACCGAACCTTTTCATTTTAATCCTCTTATTTTTTGATGCACAACATTTCTATTTTAACATTATTTTTACATATATGCAATATATTAATTATTTCTATATACATTTTTATATAGAATCTACATAAAATTCTGCAGCTGCAAAAACTTTTTGAGGATTGTCTTTTGAATACACTTTCATAAAATAATACCCTTTTTCGTTGATTACAAAATAATCAGTAAAATAATTTATTTCCTCATCTTTTAATCTTATATCTCGTGTCTGTATAAGCTTATAACCTAACCTGCCATAATCATTATCTTTTTTTACTATTTGAATATATAAATATCGGGTCTCAACTTTTTTAGGCATTAAAATTATATAGTAAATTCTTTTACCAGTATAAAATGTATTTGAATAATCATATATATTTTTTTCAGTTATCGGAGATTTATTAAATAAAATCCCCGCTTTTTGATTGGTACAAGAGCACACAAAAAAAGACAATAAAAGAACTACTAAAATTGATATTAATTTCTTCATTTTTCTAAATTCTTAATTTTTTCCTGAATAGTTTTTACTAATGCAGCATCTTTATTCTGTACCAAGAATATCTTGTAATTATTTATAGCTTCTTTTTTATTACCATCCTGCTCGTAAGCAATGCCCAGAGCATAATATGCATAGGCATAATTTGGATTCAAAGTAATTACACGATGAAAACATTCTTTTGCTTTACCGTTATTTTTATCATTTGCGTATGCTAGTCCTAAATTGAACCAACCATCAGCATAGTTAGGATTAACAACTATAGCTTTTTTATAAAAATTTATAGCATTTTTATTGTCATTTTTAAGCTTGTATATATTCCCTATTTTTAAAAGTGTAACTTCATCTGATGGATTTATTTTTAAAGCTTCCTGATAATTTTTTATTGATACATCATAATTTTTAGATTTATAATTATCATCTCCTATTTTTATCAACTCTTTATTATTTTTTTCCTGTTCTGCTTCCAAACTATTTTCTGACTCCATTGATAAAACTACTTCTTTTATTTCTCCGGAATTGTTTTCAGAAGCTATCTTAGTCTCCGCTGATCTGTTTGTTGAAGAAATAAATTCTGCGAATTCTTCACTATATTGAGTCTTTTCAGGAGCCATAGAAATTGCTTTTTCATAGTACTCTGAAGCTTTATCATTCAAGCCGCATTCTCTATATGATTTTGCCAAACCATAATAAGCATAACTGTCTTTTGTGCCATTTTCTATTGCACTTTCAAACGCAGTTGTTGCTAATGAATAATTATGCGCCGTCAAATACTCATCTCCTTGAGCTACAAGAGCTGCTATCAGATTATTTTTTACATCTGAATCTTCTTTTTCTTTCAACAACGATTCATATATCGCAATAGAATCACTATAATTTTTCATTGCATGCAAAACCAAGGCTTTATTATAGCGAATATTATAATCATCTTTTTTTACTAGCAAAACTTCATCATAATATTTTAAAGCATTAGGATAATCTTTTTTTAAGTGATAACATTCTGCAAGATCCTCTTCTAATTCAACATCTTTTTTATCTTTTTGAAGAGCTATAGCCTTTTCATAATTTGTAATTGCATCATCAAGTTTATTTAATCGTTTATATACAATACCAATATTTTGGTAAGCCCTTGAATCTTGAGGATAATTTGCAATAAAAATCTTATAATTTTCAATAGCAGCCTCATCCTGTCCCATACCAGCAAGAAGATTACCATAATCTAAACGTAAAAAATTTAACCCCGGCTGCTGTCTGAATATAACATCATACTGAGATAATGCCTGATCATCTTTTCCTAACTCTTGATAAGACATAGCAAGGCTGACACGTGCAGAAATATTGTCAGGGTCAGATTCTATAGCCTTTTCTAAAAATTCAGAAGCTTTTTGAAAATCTTTTACTTGATATAAAGACAAACCGTAATTTGCAAAATCTTTAAACCCTGTAGGATTTTTACTGTACAAACTTTCATATTCATTAACAGCAGCTGTATAATTTCCACTATTAACATATGATGCTGCCAAATTTTCTCTTGCCTCAGAATGTTGAGAATAAGTAGCTAAAAATTTATTATAATTTTCAATAGCAGATTTATAATCTCTTAATTGATATTGAACGTTAGCAATATTCAAATAATTATACAAATATTCAGGGCACATTTCCAAAACTTTTTTATAAGCTTCTAAAGCTTGATTATATTTCCCTTGATTTTCATATATACTTCCAATACTCAAATATATATAACCATCACTAGGTTTCAATTCCAAAACCTTTGCATAAGCATCAAGAGCTTTTTCATACTCACCCATATCACTATATATACCAGCAAGTTTTGTATACAACATAACATCGTTGCCGGAAAGTTTTAAGGCTTCTGTCAATTTTTGTATTGCAGAAGTATAATCCCCACGATATTCCGCAGAACATGCCTGTTGGTATAAAGAATTAACCTCAGGAGTCATTGTATACCCCGGAATAGTTGTTAACACCAATAATAATGCCGAAATTAATAACTTATTTTTAATAATCTTACTCTCCTAATCTTTTTGACAACATTATATCAGAAAAACTATATTTGTGTAAAGCTGTGAGTATAAATTTCTTTATTCAACAATATTCTCACAGTTTTTATAACATCCGTCTGTTCTTTTGAGCTTCTATCATAATCAATATCATCAAGATTACTAAAATCCCTCATCATTTCAGAAAGACTTACATACAAATTATCAATTTCAGATTTTGGAGAATTATTCTCTAACATTTTTAATATTCTAATAAGTTCTAAATCTCTTGCGTCAACAATAACAGCATCTAGACCTGCGCCAAAAGCAAGAGTTGCATATACTCTATTTAATAATAACCTATTTTCTTTATTACACCCATTAGAAATATTCGAAAGACCAATAACAGTTTTTACTGGAGGATCAAAACTTTCCTTTATCATTTTAAGCGTATTTAATGTTTCAATCCCTTGACCTTGATCAACACAAACAGGTAAAACTAATGGATCAAAGAATAATTTTTCATTACTTATCCCCTTTTCCAAACACTTTTCATAAATTTCAAAAGCGATTTCTAATCTCCCATCGGAAGTTTTTGGAATTCCGCTATCTTTACTTAATGTTAGAGCTATAAGATTACTACCATATTTTAAAGCTATATCAGTCATATTGTTCAATCTTTCTTCTTCAGAAGAAGCACTGTTTATAAACGTATCTCCAGAGAAAAACTCTATAGCTTCTGCGATCTCTTTAGAATTTGTAGAATCAAAAGATATACCAACTTTTGAATTTTCTTGAACAATTTTACTCAACCAACTTAAAACTCCTGATAGTTCCCCCCTTGCAGGCCCAACATTCAAATCAATATAATCCATAGTTGATTGAATTTGTATAAGTTCTTTAATAAAATCCTCATTTTTATTAATTAATGCATTCCTGACATTTTTAGAAATAACATGAATATTTTCGCCAATTAAAATCATAGAAAAATATTATCATAAAAATTAAAAAAAAGATTAGCTAATTAGGTAATTGAAAAATGACATTATAACAGCTAATATTTATATGTCGATATTGTATCCAAATTGTTTACAAAATTTTACATCTGATTTATACCGATATAACTCGATTTCGGTCTTTGCTATAATGCACATCACTAGAAAAAGTTTCAAAAATATGTTATAATTTAGTCAATGAATTATATATGGGGTCGCTAATTGCAAAACAAAAAGGAGTAGGTCTATGACAGTGTTAGTTTCAAAAATCAGTAAGGAAAAAAGAAGTAAATCCAAATTTAATGACGAATTCGAAAATTATTTAAAAAATCAATGCTTAAAAACAACTTTTAACGGAATTGAGTTAGAAACTTTCTCTTGGTATAAAAAAGTTTTAGGCTTAATTTAACTTATTACAAGAGGATAGTAGAGATTTCAAGAATGCTTATGGATTTTTAAGAGAACAAAATCGGCCGCAAAAAAGAAGAGCGGTCGGTTTTTGCTCGTCTTTTTTATGAAATTTCTCGAATCATTTCTTGTGCTTCTTCACACTCAGGGAAAGCATCTACTATCTTATTCAATTGTTCTAATGCAGCATCTACATCCCCTAATTTTTCATAACATCTGGCACTGTTCAATAATAAATTTACATTCAACGGATTTTTTTCAAGCATATGTGCAAAAATATTATTTGCCTGCTCGTAATTTCCAAGCTCAAAATAACATAGACCTAACATATTTTCACAATCATGTGTTTTTTCTAATTCATAAGACTTCACTAAATACATTTTTGCATCGTCAAATTTCTTTTGCAGAAATTTGATTTTTCCTGCTATAAAATACATAAATCCGTTATCTGCATGATGGTTTAAAACATCTTCGATTTGTTCATAAGCTTTATCAAAATCCTTTAATTGAATTTTATTCAATGCAGAAAATCCAAGCGCCTCAAAATTGTGAGGATTAATCTCCAATGCTTTTTGATAATATTCATCAGCTTTTTCAAAATTGGTAGTTGCATGAAGATAATTTGCATATTCAAATAAAATATCAAAATTATTAGGAGCCAGTTTCAAAGCCTGATTAAACTCATCTTCAGCATAATCAAATAATCTTTTACTTAAATATAATACTCCTAAATCCTTATGTGCTTGAGCGAATTCAGGATTAAGCTCCAAAACTTTTTTCAAGATTTTTTCAGCTTTATCCATATCATCAGTTTTTACACAAATATGAGCGAATTCATAATATATTTCAAAGGAGACATTCCCTTGAATTATAATTTTCTCATACAACAATTTTGCATTCGCATACTGTCCTATTTTTGCATATATACCTGCAAGTTTCCTTGTAATTGAAACAGATTTCGGATTTAAAAGCACTAAATGAGCTAGAATAGCTATTGCATCATTATATTTTCCTGCAGCATCATAGCAACAAGCCAAATTATATTGATAGTTTGGCTTATCAGGGTGGTGCTCAACTAAAATTTTATAATGTTTAATAGCTTCTTCAAACTGCAAAGATTTTACCTCAGAAAGAGCTAAAGCTACCAAATAATTATCTTGAGGTTCAATATCATATGCTTTAATAAAATATGAGCAAGCTTCCTTATGTTTTCCTTGCAATTGAAGGATTGAAGCTATATTAAAATAAGTTATGGAATTTTTGGAATCGTATTCACTAGCTTTTAAAAAGTTTTCATAAGCTTTATCCAAATTACCTACCGTTACATAACAAGTACCAAGATTATTATAAAGTTGGGAATGTTCAGGATTAAGTTCAAGAGCTTTTTCTAAAAATTCGACAGCTTCATCAAATTTTTTCAAAGCCATATAAGCTGTTCCAACTATGTAATAGATAGTGTAATCATCTTTTACATATTCTAGAGCATTTTTACCAATCTCCACAGCTTTTTGAGGTTCTTTGTTTTTAACATAAACTATTGCTAAATTTTTATATGCATCAATATAGTTGCTTCTTAGGCGCAAGACTTCTTCATAAGCAGCTATTGCATGTAAATAATCATCTTGATTGTCATAACAATTTGCAAGATAAAACCAACTTGAAGCATCATCTTTATATTTAACAACTGTTTCAAAAACACCTTGTCCTTCCCTAAATTTTTCAAGATTGATATAGCACAACCCTAGCAATTTTAGTGCTTCAATATCTTTTTCATCTTTTTGCAAAGATGCCTCTATTTCCTTTTTAGCCTCTTCAAACTTCTTATTTTTTATTAAATCATTAATTTTATCTATATTTTCCATAAAATTATTATAGCTCAAACAAAATTACTTTACAGATTTTATCAAAATATGGTATAATTTGTTATCAACGCCTTTAATTCATCAAATTTTGTTCGGAAAGGAACAAAATGGGAAAATCTTCAAAATACCCTTCATATTCTGGCGGAACTATCTCGATAAATGGTTCTGATAAAGCTTCTACATACAAAAAAGGGAACACAATAGTCTCTAATTACAATATGTCAGATGATGAAAAAAGAGCTTATGAATATGCTCAAAAATCTTTTGCTGATTCATTATCTAAAGTAAACGTATTTGATGAAGACACTAAAAATAATCTGCAATCACAACTTGAAGCTTACACTCTTAACGGCCAAAAGATGGTTGATAAAATGTATACACCAATGCTTGAAGATCTTAAGACTGATATTGCATCACGTTTTGGTAATTTCGACAATTCTGTATTTATGGACAATCTTAACAGTATTGAAGAAAACAGAGCAGAATCAATGAATAATCTTGCTCAGGACGTACTTGCCAAAAGAGATGAATTAATTAGCAATGAACTTTCTCAAAGATATACTTATTTAGGATTTTTACAAGACATACAAAATCAAATGAATTCTAATATCCTAAATTATATATCAGGCTCACAAGCTAACAGCTCATCAGGAAATTCTTATAATGCGCAAGCTTATGCTGCAAATCAATCAAAATCAAGTTCGTTAGGTAATTATGCAAATCTGGCATCAGGAGCCTTAAGTATGATGGGGCCTTATGGAATGGCCGCAGCAGCAGCATTACAAGTCGCTAAACAATACGTATAAAAATAATTAAAATAATTAAAACGGACTAATTATAGTCCGTTTTTTTGATGTATAATCTCAATATGAACATATTACAAGAATTTGATACAATAGCAGCAATCGCAACACCAATAGGCACAGGCGGAGTCGGTGTTATTAGAATTTCAGGCGACAAAAGTTTTGACATTATTGATAAAATTTATTCAAAACATAATTTGGAAGCAGGTAAAATTTCCCATGGCTGGATTTTAGATGGTGATAAAAAAATTGATGAAGTTTTGCTTCTTCCGTTCAAAAATCCTCATAGCTACACAGGGGAAGATGTAATTGAAATTCATTGCCACGGGGGTATCAATGTTGTAAGAAACATTCTTGATGTTGTTTTGAAAAACGGAGTAAGAATGGCTGAGCGTGGAGAATATACAAAACGAGCATTTTTAAATAAAAAAATGGATTTATCACAAGCTGAAGCCGTTGCAGATTTAATTCACGCAAAAACAAGAGATTTCGCAAAACAATCAGCTAAAAACTTATCAGGTGTACTTAGTAAAAAAATTAAAGAAATAAGAACTGATATTTTTAATGTTCTATCAAAAATCATAGCAGGAATTGATTTCCCTGAAGATGTCGCAGAACCTGAATATGATTACATAATTTCTGAATTTGAAAAAACTCTTGAAAAAATCAATAAAATTTTATCTTGCGCGAATTCATCAAACATAATGCGACAGGGAATAAAAATCGCAATTGTCGGAAAACCTAATGTAGGCAAATCTTCATTATTCAATACACTACTAAATGTAGAACGTGCAATCGTTACAGATATTGCAGGTACAACTCGTGATGTCTTGAAAGAAACTCTTGATTGGGATGTCGCAATCACTTTGATTGACACAGCAGGCATAAGAGATAACGACGAAGTCGGGAAAGTTGAAGAAATCGGGATTGAATACTCTAAACAATCCGCTGATGAAGCTGATTTGGTCTTATTTTTATATGATGTTTCAAAAGGTATGGATGATGAAGACAAGGCTATTTTAGATTTGATAAAAGATAAAAATCATATAGTTATTGCAAACAAATGCGACTTGATAAATGAAAGAAAAGACGACATTTTTTATCTTTCAACAGAAACAAAAGAAGGTTTAGATGAGCTTAAAAACAAAATTAAAGAAATTTCATATAACTTCTCACTAGATGATACTGAATTTATCACCAATAACCGCCAGCAAGATTGTCTTGTAAAATGCAAAGAAAGTCTTACGCAAGCACTTGAGGCTGCAAAAATTCACGAGCTTCAAGATCTAATTTCAATTGATTTGAAATCAGCATTGTTATTTTTAGATGAAATTACTGGTGAAGTAATTACTGATGATATTTTAAATAACATCTTTGACCATTTCTGCATAGGGAAATAATTAATAACTAAAATACTTATCAAAATCTACATCGTCAAAACAACAAAGTAGTTTATAAACCTCATCATCTTCATCCATTCGCTGAAAATTATAATTATCAAATTTCCACAATTTTGGATTTATACCTTTTACACTAACAATACCTGCATCACGAAGTATAACAAGTTTTTTCTTGACCGTTTCAACAGGCAAATCAACCATCTTAGCTAATTCTACGGCAGTAACCCAATTATCAACAGCACCTTTTTCAGGTGTCATAAACATCAGCTCCAGACCTACCTGCTTTAATTCTTTATCTTCAATTGTGGATTGATAATCGTACATACTAACATCCTACCGTAAAAAAATTTTTTCTTTATCATTCTTCTACATTAAATATTACGGTAGGTTTATAAAAAAACTTTAAACTAATTTTCAAAAATTTTCACAGCTCTAGGTAAAATCCCAAGGCAATATGATATTACAACTCCATAATTAGTAATTGGGACTTGATTTTTATTCGCAATTAATATACGTGATAAAACTTCACGCCTATTTGTCATGCATGCTCCACAATGTATTATGAGTTTATAATCCTTTATATCAGGGAAATCATGGCCTGCATAATTATGAATAACCAGATTTTTACCTGTTTTTTTACGCAGCAAATTTGGGATTTTAACTCTTCCGATATCATCTTCAATTGCATGATGAGTACAGCTTTCAAGAATTAAAACACAATCTCCGTCTTTTAAATTTTCAATAGCTTCAGCTCCTTTTACAAATTCATCTAAATCACCTTTCAACCTTGCAAAAAGAATTGAAAAAGACGTAAGAGGAATATTTTCAGGTACAATTTCTGAGACCTTTTTGAATGCCTGACTATCGGTTATGACTAATGCAGGCGGTGTTTTCAAGTTTTCGATAGCTTGTTTTAATTCAGTTTCTTTAACCACATAAGGCATACAATCACTGTCTAACAAATCTCTTATTGTCTGAACCTGAGGTAAAATAATTCTGCCTTTAGGTGCCTCTTTATCAATTGGAATTACAAGAATTACCGTACTTTTAGGAGGCACCAAATCCCCAACAATTTTTGGAGAATTTACAAAATCATCAGGCAAAAGTTTAACAAGAGCATCTTTAAATTTAAACACAAGATTTTCATCATCTTTCACAGATGTGTACAAAACATTTTTATAATCAGGAATTTCAACTTTTTTAATATCGCATTTATTTTCAACGACTAAATAAGGAATCTTCAGCTCTTCAAACTTTTTGATAAGCTCTTTTTCATAATCATCTAGACCGTTATAATCACAAATAACAACAGCTACATCAATACGATTGACAATTTTCATTGTCTTTTCAACACGTTTTTCGCCCAATTCGGTTTCATCATCCAAACCTGCTGTATCAAGAAAAGTTACAGGTCCAACAGGCAAAAGTTCCATAGATTTTTCAACAACATCCGTTGTAGTTCCTGCAATTTCAGATACAATAGAAATTTCCTGATCTGTAACTCTGTTCAAAAAAGATGATTTGCCGACATTTGTCCTGCCGAAAACACCTATTTGCAAACGCATTGATTTTAAAGCTCTCATTATTCAACCTCAATCAAAATTTTATATTAAAAAAGGCCGTCAAAAGACAGCCTTTAGACTTTTTCATTAGTTAAAAAACTAACCTCTGATACCCAATTTCTTGATTAATTCTCTGTATTCATCAAGATTTTGAGATTTCAAATAAGAAAGTAGTCTTTTTCTTTTACCTACCATCATCAAAAGACCTCTTTTTGTAGCGAAATCTTTTTGGTTAGATTTTAGATGTTCAGTAAGTTCAGTAATTTTTTGGCTCATCATAGCAACTTGAACTGCCGTAGAACCAGTATCTTTTTCGTTTTTACCGTACTTTTTAACTATTTCTTGTTTGTTTTTCAAATTCATATCAGTTTTTCCTTTACTTGTTGAGTGATTATTGGCGTAAGCACTCTACAAGTTGCATGATAATATATAAAGGAAAAATTGCAAGCGTAATGTATAGTTAAGTTAAGTTTGTAGTCAAATAAGCTTTAAAAGCAGAAGTATTTGCAAAATTAAATTGATCCCTTGCTATATCTAAATTAACATTAGCACCAAAAAGAGTCTTGCTGCTTAAATTATATTTTTTTAAAGCATCATTATAATACGAAGAATCTTCTCCATAGGTATTAGTTGCATATTTTAAATTTTTCAATGCGGATTCTTGATTTGATTTCATTGTCTGATATTGTTCCAATGCTGCATAATATTTTTCTTCAGCTTGTGCTTTTTTATTTTCTTTTTCAATATAATAACCTTTTACAGAGTCTTTTATATTATTAACTGTACTTTCTGCTTTAATAAGAGAATAAGCTCTTGAAAATGTAAAAGCAGAGCCAAGTTTTAATGCTTTTTCAAAATAATCTTTATAAGACATTAAATTTTTAAAAGGAGAAGCATTAAATTGTTGTTCAGTTAATATTCCTTGGGTTTGATTTACTTTAGTCATATTAAGCCTCAATCTCTTATACTCTTAAATATATAAAGTATATATACCCCAAAAAATTGACTTTTTTGTAACGATTTATTACATAATAAATATTATTTTTACTAATAAATTTAAAATTAAAAATTTTAATAATATGTATGTCCTACGCGGACGGCGGGAACTTTGTGTGGACAAAGTTCCACAAAACCAGCGGCACGCTGCACTCATTAATAATTATAATAATCTCAGCATCAAGGTGTGTAAACTCGTTTCACTCAAACAATACACACCTTTGTTGTTTGCTTCGATTATAATTATTATTCGTTTCGCTATCGCCGCCTTTTAGTGTTTTGGTCGGCTATTAACGAAGAGAACAATCAATGTTTGCGAAACAATAGCAGGCTGAGCATTGTTTGAGCGTTAGCGAGTTTGCTCAGCTTATGTTGAGCAATTACAATTGATTAGTGAACGAAGTGTCAGCCGAGAGTTTCTTTGTGGTACTTTCTTGTCGGTACAAGAAAGTACAAAATAAATAATTTTATAAATTTAGTTTCCAATAATATTTATTATGGAATTTTATGTTAATATATGAATATGATTGATAGATATTCTAGAGAAGAAATGGCAAAAATTTGGACATTAGAATCCAAATTTCAATATTACCTTAATGTTGAATTGGCTGTCGCTCAAGCATACGCTGAACTTGGGATGTTTCCAAAAGAAGATATTGAAATATTAAAAAACAAAGCTTCATTTGATGTCAAAAGAATTGACGAAATTGAAGCAGAAGTTAAACACGACGTAATCGCATTTTTAACCTGCGTGAATGAAAGTTTAGGCGACTTGGCAAAATATATGCATGTCGGTATGACAAGCTCAGATGTCATAGATACAGCCTTTGCTTTGCAAATTCAAGACAGCGGGAAAATTATTCTAAAAGACTTGGATGAAACTATTCAATCACTGAAAGATTTAGCAAAAAAACATAAAGATACAATATGCATAGGGCGCTCACACGGTGTTCATGCTGAAGTTATGACATTCGGGGTGAAAATTTGCAGCTGGATAGATATTTTAGAACGTCAAAGAGCAAATTTTATTCACGCACTTGATGAAATAAGAGTTGGTCAAATTTCAGGTCCTGTCGGAACATACAGTAATATTCCGCCTGAAGTCGAAGAAATTACTTGCAAACATTTGGGGTTAAGACCTGCAAGAATTTCAACTCAAATTATCGCAAGAGATTATCACGCATACTTTATGCAGTCTTTGGCACTAATTGCAAGTGTACTTGAGCAATTCGCAACAGAAATAAGACATTTACAACGCACAGAAGTTTTGGAAGTAGAAGAAGGTTTTGGCAAAAATCAAAAAGGATCCTCTGCTATGCCACATAAGAAAAATCCTGTTTTGTCAGAGAATTTGTGTGGACTTGCAAGAGTTGTAAGAGCTAATTCAATGGTTGCTATGGAAAATATCCCTTTATGGCATGAAAGAGATATCTCACATAGTTCTGCAGAACGTATAATATTTCCTGACAGCTTAACATTAGTTGATTTCATGCTTAATAGATTTAACGGGATTGTTAACAATTTAGTTGTACATGAAAAAAATATGCTTAAAAATTCCAATAAATTTGGCGGGATTGTATTTTCACAAAAAGTACTTTTAAAATTAATAGAAAAAGGAATAACAAGAGAGGAAGCATACAGACTTGTTCAACGTAATGCACTTGATGCATTTGAAAATGACGGAGATTTTAGGGTTAATCTTTTAAATGATGAACAAGTAACAAAATTACTTACACCTTTAGAAATAGATGAAATTTTTAATAAAGAAGAATTTTTGAAAAATATTAATAAAATTTATGCAAGAATTTTATAGTTTATATGAACTTTTTTCTAAAAAACTTTTAAAAAATGCAAATTTTATTGTTGTAAAGACTGTTGATATATTAAAAAATATGATATAATATTAATGTATAGTTAAAGGAATTTTATGGCTAAGATAAAAATAACTGTTTGTATGGGTAGTTCCTGTTTTGCCCGAGGAAATCAACAAAATTTAGCATTTATTGAAGCTTTTATTAAATCTCATGATTTAGAAGCTGAGATTGATCTTGCCGGAGCAAGATGTGAAAATGAATGTGCTTTGGGACCTAATGTAACTATCAATGGGGTAAAATATAATAGTGTTAATGAAACTAAGCTTGAAGAAATTCTTACAAAACTAATTAAACAAAAATAAGCATCTGAATAACGGAGTTAAATATGGATAGTCATTATCCGGTCTACACATTAATTAATGAATGTCATGACTGTTATAAATGCATAAGGGAATGTCCTGTTAAAGCAATCAAAATAGAAAACGGACATGCATCTGTAATCCCTGAAAAATGTATAGCTTGCGGGAATTGTGTTAAAGCCTGCCCGTCCAATGCTAAAAGAGTAAGAAGCGATATTGCAAAAGCTAAAAACTTAATTTTGGCACAAAAAGAGGTTTTTGTATCTCTCGCACCCTCTTGGAGCGGAGTATTTGAATATACTCCACAAAAAATGATCGCACTACTAAAAGGTTTGGGATTCAAAGAAGTTTCAGAAACAGCACTTGGAGCTCAAGAAGTTTCAATAAAAACATCAGAAATTCTTAACCATTCAGACAAAGGACTTTTTATTTCAAGTGCTTGTCCTGTAATAGTTGATTATATAAAACATTACAAGCCAGAATTTTTAAAATACATAACCCCAATAGGCTCACCTGCTATGACCCATGCAAAAATTCTTAAAGAAAAATATGGGGAAAATATTTCAATAGTATTTATAGGTCCTTGTATAGGGAAGAAAAATGAAGTTTCATATTCTGATTTGATAGATGTTGCTCTTACATTTGAAGAATTGAAATTATGGATTCATGATGAAGGGCTTGATTTTACTGATTTTGTTGAAACTCAAAACAATCATTTTGTTCCTTATAAGGCTTTTGAGGGTTCTTTATATCCTATTGACGGAGGAATGAATCAGACTCTCAAACAAATTGGGATAAAAAAAGAAGTACAATTAATAAATGTATGCGGAATCCAATCGTTTGAAAAAGCATTAAATAACCTTAATCCTGACAATATAGACAAACCAATTTTTGTAGAAGCATTGGCTTGTGAAGGAGGATGCGTAAGTGGCCCTTGTATTTCTACGACTAAATCAAGTTTATGTATCATTTCAGATGTTTTATCAAAAGTTAAAAACAGAGACTATATTCCTAAAAAAGCATCCACAGTTGTAGATTATGAAATGAAACCGTGTAAAGTCGTTAATACTGAATATCCGTTAGAAGACATTTTAAAAACACTTAAGAAAATTGGGAAACATACAGTCGATGATGAACTAAATTGTGGAGGCTGCGGATATGCAACATGCCGAGATTTAGCAAAAGCATTATTAGATGGAGATGCTGAGACATCGATGTGTGTTTCATATATGCGCAAAATAGCCATGAGAAAAGCTGCAGCAATGATAAGGTGTATGCCGGCAGCAGTTGTTATGGTAGATAATAATATGAATATCCTTGAAGCAAATGACAGCTTCATGAAAATGTTTACAGGTGATATGTATGAAGTTTTCAAAGCCCGCCCAGATGGACTTACAGGTGCTGCAATTGATAGAATTGTGGATTTTGCAAATATTTTTAAAACAATCTTAAAAACAGGTAAAGATCTGCATAAAGAGCATTATCATATTAAAAATCGCTTATATGATATATCAGCATTCACAATTGAAGAAAATGAAATTGTAGGCGCAGTAATAACTGACGTTACATCATCTGAAACGAACAGAGAAAAAATATCACAAAAAGCGCATGAAGTAATTTCGAAAAATATTTCAATAGTCCAAGAAATAGCTTGTCTGCTTGGAGAACATATGGTTGAGACAGAGACATTATTGAGTTCAATTGCAGAAGACTATGAAGATAAGGAGGAACAAGATAAATAAATTTTATATGCAAGACTACAAAATCTTGTATATTAGATTTAATCATCTGATAATATGTTCATAGATATTGATTGTACACAAATAAAAAAATATAATCAAAATGCTTATGGAGATTATTTTATTTCTAAAAGATATCCAGAAGAAGCAAAGCTTATTGCTGTACTTTCAGATGGACTAGGAAGTGGTATAAAAGCAAATATTCTATCCTGTATGACTGCTACTATGCTTTTAAAATTCATTGAAGGAGACCAAATCCCTATTAGTAAAGCTGCAGAAATTATTATGAATTCTCTACCTGTATGTCAGGTGAGGAAAATCAGTTATTCCACTTTTTCTGCAATTGAAGTTAACGATGATGGAATCGCCAAAATAGTTGAAGAGGGTAATCCTGAATTTATATGGATTAGAGATAACGAAATTATGCAACCGAATTTCAAATCTATACCTTCAAAAACTTTTAAAAATAGAGTTTTAAAAGTATATAAAATAGATTTGAGACTGGGAGACAGATTAATATTTTGTTCAGACGGAGTAACTCAATCAGGACTTGGCAGTGGGAAATTAAAACTTGGATTACGCCGAGAAGGATTAATAAATATAATTCAAGATAAATTAAATGAAAATCCTGATATTTCAAGCACAGAATTATCACAATATATAATCAACCAAGCAAGAAATATAGAAACAGACAGGTTACCCAAAGATGATATTTCAGCTTGTGTATTATTTTTTAGAGAACCTAGAGAAGCACTTGTTTTTACAGGGCCTCCATATCATCAAGAAAAAGATGCAGAATATGCAAAAATGTTTGCAAATTTTAAAGGTAAAAAAGCTATTGCAGGAGGTACAACTGCAAACTTAATATCACGAGAACTTAATAGACCAATTACAATGGATACTACAATTAGTATAGGCAAACTTCCTTCCTGTTCTTACATGGATGGGGTAGATCTTGTTACAGAAGGGATACTAACATTAACCAAAACTCTTGAATACCTTGAAGCTAATACTTCAAATATTGACAATGCAGCAGGTAAACTGGTAAAATTCTTATTAGATAGTGATTGCATAACATTTATGGTAGGTGCAAAACTAAATCAGGCTCATTATGATCCTGCACTACCAATAGAAATAGAAATCAGAAAAAATATAATAAAAAAAATGGCAAATGTACTTCAAGATAAGTATTTTAAAAAAGTAAATATCCAATATATGTAAAATTTAAAATCAACAGTTAATAGAGAGGATAAAAAAATGGACAAAAAAATTAGTGTTAAAGTATGTTTAGGAACTACATGTTTTGTTATGGGATCATCCAATTTACAGGAATTAATTGAAACTGTACCAAAAAAATACGGCGACAAAGTAGAAGTATCAGGAGTACCCTGTTTAGGTCTTTGCTCGATTGATTGGGAATTTTCAAAAGCACCTTATGTTAAAGTTGATAATGAAGTAATTAAAGAAGCTACTGTAGAAAAAGTTTTAAAAGCAATTGATGAAAAATTAAAGTAGCAAGTAAAATTACATAAAACATATCAGAAAAAATATTATTAATAAAACAACAAAATAGCGGTCTTAGCATTTAAGACCGCTATTTTGTATTAATTTTGAAAATTTTCATGTTCATGCCATAATATAATTAATTTATGTAAGAATAGTAAGAGGTGTAGAAAAAATGGCAATGAATACCAGTACTCCAAAACAGACATCACATTTAAAAAGAGAAATTTTAGTAAGACTAATAAAAGCATATCTAAGTGATAATTTTGAAGAAAATACAAGATTAATCCCTTATGATATGAGACCCAAAGGACATGAAGTTCCTTACAGGTGTTGTATATACAAAGAAAGAGCTATCCTAAGAGATAGAGCTATTGCAGGTTTAGGATTTTCTATAGAAGAAACTGATGACAGCACTCTTTTATCAGAATTAGCTTCTAAAGCAGAAAAAAGAGAAACTCCGGAAGATCATCCTTTAACCGTGCTTACAACAGCCTGCAAAGGTTGTGTTCCATCAAGAATATATGTAACAGATTTATGCCAAGGTTGTGTAGCAAGACCTTGTGTAAATACTTGTAAATTTGGTGCAATTTCAATTCAAAACGGTAAATCAGTGATTGATCCTGCAAAATGTAAAAATTGTGGAATGTGTGCACAAGTTTGTCCATACCAAGCAATTCAAAAAATTATAGTTCCATGTGAAAGTGCTTGTCCTGTAGGAGCAATTGCAAAAGGTGAAGATGGACATGCAAGAATAGATTTTGATAAATGTATTTCTTGCGGGAAATGCGCATCTGCTTGTCCTTTTGGAGCTGTTCATGAAAAAAGTCAGATTATTGACGTATTAAAACAAATTAAAGCAGGCAAAAAAGTAATTGCAATGGTTGCTCCTGCTATGTTTGGGCAACTTCCTTGTACTCCTACACAACTAAAAGAAGCAATTATGAAATTAGGCTTTAAAGACGTTTATGAAGTCGCACAAGGTGCAGATGTTACTACAAAAAATGAAGCTCACGAATTTGTTGAAAGACTTGAAAACGGGGCAGAATTTATGACTACATCATGCTGTGCAGGATATAATGAATTGGTTGATAAACATATTCCTGATATGAAACCATTCAGATCAGATACAAAAACTCCAATGTACTATACAGCAGAAATTGTGAAACGCGAAAATCCAGATGCTGTTACAGTATTTTTCAGCCCTTGTGTAGCTAAAAAACGTGAAGCTCTTAATAATTCAAATGTAGATTATGTTCTAAATTATGAAGAAATAGGAGCTTGGATGATAGCTCTTGGAATTCAAGTTGCAGAATGCGGAGAAAGCAAATTTAAAACAGAAGCTTCTGCAGAAAGCCGAAATTACTGCGTAACAGGTGGCGTTGCAAAAGCTGTTCAAACCCTACTACCTGAAGAAATTCCGGCTCATCCTGTAATTATTGACGGACTGACAAAACAATCCGTTAGAGATTTGAAAAAATATGCTAAAAACGGAATGTGTGATTTAGGTAACTTAATAGAAGTAATGGCCTGCACAGGCGGATGTCTTGGCGGGAATTCAACTGTTAATGCATTCAAACCTGCACTTAAACAGGTAACAAATTATGTCAATGAAAGTAATTCTATAAAAGATCAAATTGAAGAATCTGTTAAACATTAAAATAAAAAAGCGGGTTAATAAATCCCGCTTTTTTTATAATATAATAAAATTATGGAAAATAAGAAGAGAAAAATAAGTATTATAGGCTCCACAGGTTCTATAGGGACACAAGCACTGGAAGTCATTGAAAAATTACAAGATAAATTTGAAATCATTGCCCTTGCAGGCGGTCATAATAAGGAGCTTTTAAAAAGGCAAGCTGAAAAATTCAAACCAAAATATACTTGTCTTGGAGAAGAAGGGCTAGAAAAAATTTGTTCAGACAAAGAAAATGATATTATACTCGTAGCCTGCTCAGGGAAAATCGGACTTCGACCGACATTAACTGCTATTAAAAACGGAATTGATATTGCGCTTGCTAATAAAGAAACTCTCGTAATGGCAGGTGATATTGTAATGAATGAGGCTAAAAAATATGGGGTAAAAATTATTCCTGTAGATAGCGAACATTGTGCAATACATCAATGCATAAAAGATATAAAACAAGTTGATAAATTAATAATTACAGCCTCCGGCGGACCATTTTTACACAAATCAATTAACGACATGAAAAATGCAACAGTAGAGCAAGCTCTTGCTCACCCAAGATGGAACATGGGGAAAAAAATTACTGTAGATAGCGCAACTTTGATGAATAAAGGGTTGGAAATTATTGAAGCTCACCATCTTTTTGGATTTGATTACGATGATATTGATGTCGTTGTACACCCTCAAAGCATCGTACACTCTGCAATTGAATACGTTGATGGCAGCGTAATCGCTCAACTTGGTCTTCCAAGTATGCACATACCTATTCAATATGCAATTACTTATCCTGAAAGATTTGAAGGCATTAAATCGAAAAGCTTTAGTTTTGCAGAAATTGCACGACTGGATTTTGAAAAACCCGATTATGAAAAATTCCCTACAGTAAAACTTGCTTATAATATGGGAAAAATGGGCGGAAGTGCAACTGTATGTATGAATGCAGCAAACGAAGAAGCTGTATTTGCATTTTTAAATGGGAAAATAAAACTTTATAACATATACGAAATTACCAAAAAAATGTGTGATGAACATAAAGTTATTAAAAATCCTACAATTGACAAAATATTTGAAATAGATAGAGAAATTCGACAAGAAACTAATTTATACATAAAAAGTCTTGTTAAATAAGCTTTTTAAGGTAGAATAATGCTGGTTTCTAAAATATATTTTTTGTTGTAAAATGTTGAATGTAGATAGTACTACTTAAGAAAGGTAAGAAAAATATGGAAAAACTTTCACCATTACAAATCGAAAGATTAAAGTATCAACCAAAACTTCCAGAAAGCCTTGCTAATGGCATTAATAACTTGGAAATGGTTGAAGGTTCCAAAACTCAATCAGTAAGAGATCAGGAACAAATTCAAAATTTATTTAAAAATACTTACGGAAAACCTGTTGTAACTTTCAAGACTTCTGCATCTTCAAAAGCTTCAGAAGTAAGAAATGTTGGTGTAATCCTTTCAGGCGGACAAGCTCCTGGTGGACACAACGTAATTGCAGGTCTATATGATGCTTTAAAACAAGCTAACCCTAATAATAAATTATACGGATTCTTAGGCGGTCCTTCAGGTATTATTGATGGGAAATACGTTGAATTTGATGATAAATTTATGGATTCATACAGAAATACCGGTGGATTTGATATTATCGGATCTGGAAGAACTAAACTTGAAACTGAAGAACAATTCCAAAAATCTTTGGAAGTTTGTAAAAAATTAAATATTTCTGCTGTTGTAATTATTGGCGGAGATGATTCAAATACAAACGCAGCACTTTTAGCTGAATGGTTTGTTAAAAACAACACAGGTATCCAAGTTATTGGATGTCCTAAAACTATTGACGGTGATTTGAAAAATGACCAGATTGAAATATCTTTCGGATTTGATACAGCTACAAAGACTTATGCTGAACTTATCGGAAATATTGAACGTGATGCTAATTCTGCTAAAAAATATTGGCACTTCGTTAAAATTATGGGAAGAAGTGCTTCTCACGTAGCATTGGAAGCAGCTTTACAAACTCAACCTAACATTACTTTAATTTCTGAAGAAGTTGAAGAAAAGAAAATGTCTCTTGAAAGTATTATTAATTATATGTGCAATATAATTGTTAAACGTGCAGACATGGGTAAAAACTTCGGTATAGCTGTTATTCCTGAAGGTTTAATTGAATTTATTCCTGAAATGAAATCTATGATTTCAAACCTTAACGATATTATGGCTACATTAGAAAATGACCCTGATTTTGTTAATGCTACAACTATAAGAGATAAATTTGATATAGTAGAAAACAGATTAGAACCTGCTAATGCAAAAGTATACAACTCTCTACCTGCACTAATTAAAGGACAATTATTAGCTGACCGCGACCCTCACGGTAATGTTCAAGTTTCTAAAATTGAAACTGAAAAACTTCTAATCGAAATGATTTCTACAAGATTAGATGAATTAAAATCTCAAGGTGAATATATTGGTAAATTTAACGCACAATCTCATTTCTTCGGATACGAAGGAAGATGTGCTTTCCCATCAAACTTTGATGCTGATTACTGCTATTCATTAGGATTTAATGCATTTGCTTTAATCAATTTCGGTTTGACAGGTTATTTGTCATCAGTAAGAAACCTTACAGCTCCTGCTAATCAATGGGTAGCAGGCGGTGTTCCTCTTACAATGATGATGAATATGGAAAAACGTCATGGCGAAATGAAACCTGTTATTCAAAAAGCACTTGTTAAACTTGACGGACCTGTATTCAAACAATTAGAACAAAACAGAGAAGACTGGGCATTGAATGACAGATATCTATTCCCTGGTGCTATACAATACTTTGGACCATCTTGTGTTTGTGATGTTACAACTTGCACATTACAACTTGAAAGATCTAAAGAACTAGCAAATGTATAATTGAAATTTGTAATAAATAAAAACGCCCTTTAATTATAAAGGGCGTTTTTTTATTCAATATTTAAAAGATCTTTTAATTGTACCTTTAAACAAACAGATATTTTTTCTAAGGTTTTAAAATTATATATAACATTACCTTCTTCAATTTTTAAAAGTTTACTTGTCGCAATACCTGTTCTTGCGGACATTTCAGATAAAGGCAATGAAATTTTTTCTCTATATAATTTTATATCATTACCGATTTTTTTATATCTATTCATTAAATTACCTGTAAATTTACTATATCTTCAAACAACATTTTGATTTAATTTCAAAATAATTTCAAATTGAAAAATATTATTCGGAATAAATTATAATATTCAAATTTCTTTTTTAAAAATTAACGTATTTATTTTTCTATAATTCACCATATATTCAAATTCTTTAAGTAAAATAAATTTATGCCTCTGATAATAATCATAATCACAAGTTGTATCTGTCCAAAGATAAATATTTTTTATCCTGTTATTAATTGCAGTTTCAATGAGTTTAGAAAGGAGTATTTTGCCCCCGCCTTTTTTCCTGCTGATAAAAAGTCCCATCATCAAATCATCATCATTCATAGCTTTTTTAACCTCTTTGCCAGCATTTTCAACATAGTCAAAAAGGTTTTGTGTTACTTTTTTATCATTATCATTTAACGTTGCAATTTTATTTTTATATTCCTCTATAACTGAATTTTCATCTGTTTTTAATGACGCAAAAATTAATCCGCACAAATTTTCATCTTGCAGAGCAAAAGAATAATTTTTATTCAAATAGTAATATCTTAGCGTAAATTCATAAATGAGTTTTTGCAATTCATCATTTTGATTTGCATACAAATCGCCCCAGACTGTGTGAGTAATTTTTGAAGATGCTTCAATATCACTATCTGAAAAATTTCTTACAATCATATTATGAATTTTCCGTTTTCATAAATAAGCTTGTCATCAGCATATATTGAAGAATTATGTTTCATATTCTTTATCATATCCCAATGAACACCTGAGACATTTTTACCGCCTGTTTCAGGGTAAGATGCTCCAACTGCCATATGTATTGCACCGCCGATTTTTTCATCAAAAAGGATATTTCCTGTAATCTCTTGAATTTCATCATTAGTTCCGATTGCAATTTCTCCAATACCTCTTGATCCCTCATCAGTATTAAGCATTGCTTCAAGAAAATCCTTCCCTGTTTCAGCATCAAATTTTACAATTTGACCGTTTTCAATCCATAAGTGAACATCCGTTGCAGAGTTGCCGCGGTAATTTTGGGGGAAATCAAAATAAATTTCACCATTAATACCATCTTCTACAGGCGATGTAAACACTTCACCGTCAGGATAATTGTTCAATCCAGAACAACTAATCCATTTTCTACCTTCTACATTAAATGTGATATCAGTTTTTTCTCCGACTATACGAAGCTTTTTGACCCTATTTAAATAATTTGCCCATTTTGTTTGTTTTTCATCTAACTCACGCAATTTTGCAACAGGATCATCTAAATTTAAATAACATGAATTGAATAAGAATTCCGAATATTCATCAAAAGACATTTTAGCTTCCTGCGCAAGAGCATGAGTTGGGACATCTGCTACAACCCATTTAGCATCACCGCTTGCAGATCTGTCCATTAAAGTTTTAGACAAACCTTGAGATGCTTTTGAACGACGAGAAAGTTTTTGCATATCAGCACGAGCCATATTTTTTGTATTCATAGGAGCGCCAATTGAAATAAATTTGTCGATAGTTTCATATTCAAGTTTTATTATCGGGTCAATAAAATCAAGCTGTTCATCAGAAGCATATTTTATAAAAATATCAGAAAAATCTTCGAAAGATGTTCTCAAAATTGGATGAGCACCTTTTTCAATAACCCTTTTATAAACAGCTTTTACCAAATCTTTTGCATAAATGCTTGTTGCTCTGATTTGTACCAAATCGCCTTTTTGTACATCTGTTGAATAATCAACCAAAACTTGTGCATATTTATCCCAAATTGTTTTTTGCATATAATTTCTCCTATTTATATTAGTTTAAAAAAGCACCATTATAATTTCAACTTTTAACAAATATATTTTATAATGATGCTTTTATTTATTGTAATAATTTACTGCTTTAATAATTACTCATCTTGCAAAGATTCATGTCCTGACTTGTGAGATTTTAAAAGCACGCCTCTTTTTGAAGTTTTAATAAATTCAATCATTTTTTCAATATATTCATTCATCGGAATTTCAGCTTTAATTTTTTCGATAGCTTGAGTTGTGTTGTATTCTTCAGAAATCAATAATTTGAAAGCTTCGTTAACATGAGTTCTAATTTCCTGAGGTACACCACGTCTTTTCATAGCTATAACATTCAATCCGCGTGGAACAGGAGGTCTGCCTTCACCTTTTGAATAAGGTAAAATATCTTGGCGAGAAGCAGAAAATCCGCTAATAATTGCCATATCACCAATTCTGATATTTTGATGGAATACGCTCATTCCGCCAACAAATGCACCAAAACCAACATGAACATGCCCGCCTAAAGTTACAAGGTTTGCTAAAATAACTTGGTCATCCAAAACACAGTTATGAGCGACATGAGATCCTACCATTAAAAGACATTTTTTACCAATTCTTGTAGTAAAATCACCGCAAGCTGCACCTCTGTGAACAGTTACATTTTCTTTAATAATTGTGCCATCCCCAATTACAACTTTTGTAGGTTCACCTTTGTAACCCAAATCTTGAGGTTCAGAACCAATTGTTGCAAATGGAGATATTGTACAATCATCTCCTATTTCTGCAAATTCAATATGAGCATTTGATATTACTCTTGTCCTATGACCAATAGTAACATTTTCACCTATAACTACATATGGGCCTATAATCGCATCATCTGCAATCTTTGCTGACGGATGGATAATTGCGGTTTTGTCTATCATAAAATCCTCTCTTTCATATACTATAGTTCAATTATATTACAAATTTTTAAAAAATTAAGGATTTTTATATTATTTTAATACACCTTCTGCCATTTCTCTATTCATGAGAACAGGTTTTCCATTCAATTTATCTACATAATTATATGCATTATCCAAATTCTTTTTAAATAATGTTAACAATTTTTGTGCATTATTATGAGTTAAATTTAGCATCAACACATTACTATATATTTTCTGAATTTCTTGAGCATCAAATACTTTTAGTTTTCTATTTAATCCATCACCTTTTTCAAATATTGACTCTCTTATGTACACTCTCACAATATTTATAATCTGTTTAAATTCATCAGACACGCGCTTTTGTCCCATTTTTTTCAAATCTTTAGCAATATTTACTAATGCTAACAAATAAGTATTTGCCATAACCGAACTTTGGTCTATTCCAAACTTGTCAGAATACTCATCTATAAAATTGGGAGTATATTTACTTAATTCTGCTCCATCGCCAGAGTTAAGCTCAGGCTTATGCTTATAAATTTTAAATACAAAACTCAAATTGCTTAAATCAATACCTTTTTCGTCCGCCCATTCATAAAATTTTTCTTTAAACCCATCAGGGGTCATATCAACATAATAAAATTTATCTTGATCTTCTTTTTCTTTTTTCCAAGCAGTTTTCATATTTTTTGAAAATAACTTCTTTGCCCACTCATTTTGGCTCCAAAATTTGCTCATTGATTTTGATTGGTCTGATGTCAGATTTGCAGGATTTCCATCTGGATAAAAAGACTTAACATTTTTCTTTTTCAAATAATTACTCAAAGCGAATTTTATTTTTTCAGAGCCAGATAAATGCCAAGCTCTTTTTAAAACTCTTGTTAATTCTTCTGCTTTTTCAGGATTTTGCTTGTAAAATTCCTTCATCCTTTCAGACATAATATATAGTCTTTCAGGATTTTCTTCCCAGTATTTTTTCAAACCTTCTGAAATATGTTTTTTCTGTTCTTCAGAAATTACACGACGAGGAATATATACAGGCTCTCCACTTTCTTTCTGTGCTTTTTTGTCTATAGATTCTAGACGTTTTGCAATCATTTCACGAGTAAGTCTATCATTATATTCAGGATCTGAAAATTTTAAAATATGACCATAATCTCTACTTACAGTTGGAATTTGTAATTTTGTCATTGTATAATACAAATCTTGACCATCAACATATTTTTTTAAATCATTCAAAGAGAAACCTTCGCCCCAGTATAGTTTTATTAACTGAACAGATAAATCTTCATCATTATTAAAATATTCGAGTTCACCTTTTTGAAATTTATCTATAAAAGATCCATTTTTTACATTGATTGAATCGGCAGGTAAAACGCCTTTAAATTCTTCAAAATTTTCCTTTATTTCATCAAGAGTAAAACACTCTTTTAGTTTTTCAAAATATTTTTTATGAATAGATATCAATGTATCCTTTGTTTTATTACCTTCTTCTAATATCATCCCTGCCCATTCTCTGATATTAGGAGGATATATAGATGAATTTTTTTCAGCAAGTTTATCCAACTGCTTGACTGTTTGAGCTAAGTCTAAACTGTAACCTCCGGTAAATGCCAAATACTGTGCGGTTGTCGGGAGTTGTGTATTTGACATTGAAGGTTCTTGAGCATTTGTTCTTGGTTGGGATGTATATTTATAAGTTTTTAATTTAGGGGTAATATTATAATTCTGTATATTATTAATTTTCATAACTATTCTCCGGATTATATAAAGTTTCTAAAAAAAATCTTTTTCATTAAAAAAAGTAAATCTTAATAAAGATTTACTTTTTTATATATTCAAATATTTAGGTTATTTTAAAGCAAAAGTCATATCTGCTTCTACACAAATTTTACCGTCTACTTTACCAACACCATGTGCTTTGCATATAGGGCCTTTTACCTTTACGAGTTCAACTTCCATTTCGAATCTATCACCTGGTCTTACAATATTTTTGAAACGAACACCGTCAACTCCAGCATATAATGTTAATTTACCCTTAAATTCAGGCATTGTCATTAAGATAGGTGCACAACATTGAGCCATAGCTTCTAATTGCAATACTCCAGGCATAATAGGGTTGTTAGGGAAATGACCTTGGAAAAATTGTTCATTCATAGTCATATTTTTATAACCCTTAGCTGATTTACCAGGAATACACTCTGTAATTCTATCCACTAATAAAAATGGATAACGGTGAGGAATCATTTTCATGATATCCATAACATCAAAACTTAATACTTCTGTTTTTGTTTCTTCTGTCATTTTTTTCTCCTTATTTATATTCAATAATCTTATCTCTTAAAATTTTAGCAGTTTTTAAATGTACAGCATGTCCAGCTTCTTTCACCAATATTTGGCATTTTAGGTTCAGCGGATTTACACCGGTTAAATATAAATCCCCAATCAAATCCAAGATTTTATGTTTTATAGGTTCATGTTCTGAACGCAAAGGTGAAGTATATCCATCATCTTTTAAGCCTAAAGTATTTTCAATATTTACACCCTTTGCAAAACCAAGCATTTGGAATTTTTTCAGATCTTTATAAAACCCAAAAGTTCTTGCTTCTATAATTTCCTGCTTATTTTTTGGATTATATGCAACCCATCTTCTTGTTAAATCAGGATGATCATAATTTACTGCATACGAAATATACAACTCATCAGATGGAAGAATAACTAAACTGGTTTTTCCATTCAAATAATAAACAGGTTCTTTTACTGTATAGTATTTTGTTTTTTCAAATAAATGCTTTTCAATACCGGCTTTTTCAAAAAGTTCAACCCATTTTTTTGAACTTCCGTCAAGTGCAGGAACTTCCATTTCATCCATACAAATATCTATGCTGTCTATTCCACAAAATGCCAAAGCTGCAGTTAAATGTTCGGTCAACATTGCCTTAGATTTTGAATTTCCTATCACAACACAATGATCTGTAGAAAGAACATTATCCACATTTGCCTCAAAAGGTTCTGCCCCTTTGATAAAATATCGAATTTTACCTGTTTTTGAAGGAAAAAAGTTTACCGTACAAGGTTTATTTTTCATCAAGCCATTGCCTGATATTGATGTTTCTTTAAGAATTGTGGTCATTGTTAAAATTATCCTCAAATTCTTTTAGTAATGGTTCATATTTTCTGAATTTTGCAAAGATTTCCTGAGCATCTTTCAATGTTTTTAATTGTTTTATGAAATCTTTTCTTGGCATTGCAGGAATACCTACAACAATTGATTTTTCTGGGAATGATTTTGTAACACCAGCTTTTGCTGTAATAATTGTGTCTGAACCGATTTCAATATGATCTGCAAGACCTGCCTGACCTGCAATAACTACTCTATCACCGATTACGCAGCTACCTGCAATACCTACTTGAGAAACAATTAAACAACCTTTTCCAATTCTACAATTATGCCCGATCATTACAAGGTCATCAATTTTTGTATTATCTCCAATTGTAGTATTTTCAATTGTACCTCTATCAATTGCAGTATTTGCACCGATTTCCACATTGTTCCCTATCACTACGGAACCTATTGAAGGAATTTTAAATATAACATGTTTTGTATCAGTATCTTTAATTTCACCATCTTTTCTTGCTTGTTCAATATTGTCAGGGTTTTCTGTAACAAAGCTGAAACCATCAGCTCCTAAAGAAACTCCATGATGTAAAATTACATCATTACCTACTTGAACTCTATCACCTACATTTACACCAGGATGGAATAAGCAATTTTTACCAATCTTTGCACCTGCTCCAACATATGTGTTTGCCATAATTTTTGTATTATCACCAATTACTGCATCACGCGAAATCACTACATTAGGGCCGATTTGAACATTTTCACCCAATTTAGCTGTTTCATCCACTGTAGCTGAAGGGTGAACTCCTTTGTTTACTTCAGGAGCAACATAGAACATATTTAAAAGTTTCATCATTGCAAGTCTCGGTCTTTCAACTTCAATTGTTGAAAATCCGTCAAGTTGTACTCCTAAAGGTACAAGTGCTGCTTTTGCTCTAGATTTAGCAAGATTTGCGATTTCTTCTTCTCCTAATGCCAAAGCAAGTGTGCACTCATCTGAAAGTAAAGGTGGCGCAATTCTTGAGATTTTGGCATCTTCAACTTTTGTCAGCATGCCGCCTGTAATATGTGCAATTTCTTCTAATGTAAAGGTTTTCATATATTATCTCCTTTTTATCTGATTTGTTTTTTATCGTGAAGTTTCGCTTCTTTATTCCATATTTTTAAAATCGTATCATGTAAATCATTCCATTGAGGATTATCTATTGCTACAAGATCTATAATTTCCTCTTTTGAATAATTATCCAACTCTGATTTTCTTATAATTGCCTGCGCAAGATCATCAAATCTTTCATAATACGCAAGTTTATTTGTCCTATACTCTAATTTATTAATATCATTAATTTTATTTTTTATTTCGTGCATATGCATTAATAAATTTGAAGTAATTCCTATTATCAAGTCATCTTTTGGCTTATTAAAGAGTATGTATACATATTCACTCATAATTAATTGAGAATTTACGCCTCCTTCATTTTTTCAATAGTCTTTGTTGTTGATTTTCCCTGTACAAAACTTATAAACTCCACTCTTGTTCCATTTTTTTTCATTATATCAGCCTCTGGAAGAGTTTCCATAGTATAATCCGCACCTTTCGTATAAACGTCAGGTTTCATTTCATCTAAAAGATCACGAGGACTATCTTCATCAAATAATACCACATAATCAACACATCTCAAAGCACTTAATATTTCAGCTCTATCATTTTCATTATTTATCGGACGAGTAGGGCCTTTTATGCTCCTAACCGATTTATCGGAATTTAATAAAACAATAGAATAATCGGCAAAAGATTTTGTCTTTTCCAAATATCTCACATGTCCCACATGCAAAATATCAAAACATCCGTTAGTTGCAACAACTGTTTTCCCTGAATGATGAATAACATCTATTAATGCTCTTAAATCTTCTCTTTTTATTAACATATCCCTTTGTCCTTACTTAAATTATAGCAAAAAAAGGGTGGAAAGCTTAGATACGTTAACAAAAAGTAATATTATGCAAGCTTATCTAAAATTTTACCTAATTTAGCACCAAGACAATAAGTTTTCGGTTGAGGTTTAGGGGCATTTTCTTTTAGATAATCCATAGCTTTTGCTAAACGATCTTCTTCCATAATATCGTCATATAAGGACTTAATGTATGTAATTTTTTCTTTCCCATTAACTAAAGTTTTTATTGGAATCATTTTACATTCCTTTCAATACATGAAAGAAATGTAAAATGAAAAATTGCCATATTATTAAATTTTGTTAAAATTTAACCAATCGTAGAAAATTTTCTTTCCGTAGAAACTTTACATTGAGGATTTACTAAACCTTTCAATTGCTTCGGAATTTTTCGGAAAACTCTTGATGTTTGATTATTTTTAGCAATTGATGAACTTAATTTTTCTTTTATCAATCTGCCAGCACTATCAATGGAAGGTCGGTCTATAATAACTTGAGGCCATCCTTTTGATAATGGGGTAATTGTTAATTTATTAATATTCATAATAATTAAAACAGCTCCATTTCTATTACTTTTTGACAAATCCTTACAGTATTCAAAGCAGCGCCAATTCGTAAGTTATCTGCAACACACCATAGGGATATACCGTTTTTGAATGCTAAGTTTTTCCTAATCCTTCCAACAAATACAGGATTTACACCTGATGCATCTCTTGTTGTAGGGTATTCAAAATTTTCCGGATTATCTATAACTTTTACTCCAAAAGAATTTTCTAGGACTTCACGCACTTCATCAGGATTGAATTCATCTTCAAATTCAATATCCACAGCTTCAGAATGTCCGTTATATACAGGAACACGAGCTGCCGTACAAGAGATAGGCAAATCTTCAGGCAAATGAAGAATTTTCTTTGTTTCATTTACAACTTTCATCTCCTCTTTTGTATATCCGTTATCACAGAAAACATCTATTTGAGGAATAACATTAAATGCAATCGGTTTTTTGAAACATTTATTTTCAAAATCTTTACCCTCAAGCCTTGCTTCAGTATTAGCCGTTAATTCTTTAATAGCAGCAAGACCTGCGCCTGATACTGCCTGATAAGTAGATACTATCAATCTTTTCATCTTAACTTTTTCTATTAAAGGTTTTAATACAAGCATTAATTGAGATGTTGAGCAATTTGGATTTGCAATAATTCCTTTATGCTTTCTCAAATCTTCGTCATTTACATAGGCAATAACCAGCGGTACATCTTTTTCCATTCTGAAAGCACTTGAATTATCGATTAATACACCGCCTCTTTTTACAATCTCAGGGGCAAAAAGTTTAGAAGTTGACCCTCCTGCTGAAGCTAATACAATATTCACTCCATCAAAACTTTCAGGTTTAGCTTCTTCTACTGTGTAGGTTTTCCCTTGAAATTCCAATTGTGTACCTGCAGATCTTGCACTTGATAAAAATTTAATTTCATTAAACTGAATACCCAGTTCGTCTACGATTTTCGTAATTTCTCTACCTACAACACCAGTTGCACCTAAAATTGCAATATTTGGTTTTTTCATTCTGCCACCTCTCAAAATTCTATAAACAAGTCAAAATTATATGACTTATGATAATTATAGCACAATGAATTTATATTACCACAAATTTTCTTTATCAATTTGCCAACCGTTACGAATTATTTTTTCAAAACAAAAATAACCGGTACCATTTTTACTGCAATCGGCATTTACTTCTTCGTCTGTTTTATCCCTTCCTGCAGGAACAAATCCTCTATCTGAAAATACAAATACAAAAGTATCTTTCCCAATTACATTTGGGCCTTTTTTACCGTTTACATCTACATACAAAACCACATATTGTGTACTTGAAATATTAACTCCCCAAAATCTTCCACTATCAGCACAAGCATCTATACTAACAGAATAACCATCAACAGTATCAAAAATTACTATATTTTGACCTATGCCAATATTACCTCTATCCCAATTAGGCGTACCCCCATTCATAAGTTTTGTTCCGCTGTCCGCCCAACATCCTGCTTTATCAAAACATTCATTTGTTATTTTTATATAAGGCTTAAGATTTTGAGTATACCAATTCTGGATACTTTGAGAATTAACATCAACTATATTAAATAAAGATGAATAATCTCCCTCTTTTTGAACAGTAAATAACATTGCCTGAGACATAACAGAATACATCTTTTTTAGTTGACTAATACATACCGATTGTCTATACTTTGCTGTTAGAACGGGGATAGTCATTGCTGCAACAACCCCGATAATTCCTAATGTAATTAATACTTCTGCAAGAGTAAAGCCTCTATTTGTTATATATGTTTTATTTTTGTTTAATATATTAATCATAATTTTATTATATCTTATAGAGTAATATAAGTCAACCCATTAAAATAAAAGCTATGATTAATGAAAGACTAAAAACATTAGGGTTAAATATAAAATTTGCAAGGATGAAAAAAGGCATTTCACAAGAAGAACTTGCAGAATTAGTTGACACATCAAGAATTACTATTAGTTTTATTGAAACAGCAAAACAAAACCCTACTATATTAAAAATAATTGATATAGCAAGGGTTTTGGATGTTGATATAAATGATTTAATTAAAGATGTATAACTACATTATATTGTCTAACCCATAGACAAAGTCATTTTTCTCAGCGATATGTTTTACTGCAAGTAGCACACCTTGCATGTAACATTTTCTGTCCATAGAGTCATGACGGATTGTCATAATTTGACCTGATGATCCGAAAATCACTTCTTGAGATGCTATGTAACCTGGCATTCTAACAGAATGAATATGAATGTTCGAATAAGAATTACCACCTCTTGCACCTTCTATAGTTTCTGTTTCTGGACAATTATTTTTTGTAAAATCATCTTTTACTTCTGCCATCATAGCGGCGGTTTTAATCGCAGTACCTGATGGAGCATCTTTCTTTTGGTTGTGGTGAAGTTCTATAATTTCTGCATTATCAAAGTATTTTGAAGCTTGACGAGCAAACATCATCATCAAAACAGCACCTGTAGAAAAATTTGGAGCAATAAGACAACCGATATTTTTTTCTTGCGAAAGTTTTTTCAAATATTCTATTTCTTCATCTTTCAGTCCTGTTGTGCCTATTACAATTTTTATTCCATTATTCAAGCAATATTTTGCATTTTCAAAAATTGATTTTGGCTGAGTAAAATCAACCAGCACATCTATATCTACAACTCGATTTGCATCTTCAATATGATGATACATTTCATCACTTGCAATATCTATTTTGGCTACCAATTCTGTATCAGGACAGTCAAGAACTGCTTGACATACTTCTTTCCCCATTTTGCCCATTGCACCGCATACTGCTACTTTTATCATGAATTTTTCTCCTTATTTTTATTTAAACTTTAGCATAAAAAAAGTTTTCTGTGCTAAGATTAAAATGTAGTATTTAATTAAGGAGAGATAAATATGGCTGATGCAAAAATCTTAGCAACCATCGAAAGAAGTGAAACTGAACAATTACAAATCTCAGTTAGTGAATATAAAGGGAGAAGTTACTTGAATATGAGAATATTCTACACAACTGATGACGGTGCAACTTGGCTTCCAACTAAAAAAGGTGTAACTTTTTCACCTGATCAGCTTGATTTGTTAGAAGAAGCTATCCAAGAAGCTCGTAAAGAATTTATGTCAGAAGCTGAGTAGGTATTTTACCTACTCCTTCTATTTTTAAATTATTTTTTAATTTAAAGGAGGTTTTTTGAGCAAATACGCATCAGCACTTGTAAATATTAAAGGTTTGGGAGTTAAGACATTTAGCTACTTAATTCCTGATGAAATGCAAAATAAAATTAAAATTGGTCAAGCAATACTTGTACCTTTTGGGCGACAAGGGCTGATTAATGCTTTCTGTGTTGGATTTTCAGATTATTTACCGGGGGATTTCAAAGTAAAAAAAATTAATAAAATCCTTGATGAAACCCCTCTTTTTTCTATTGAATATTTAAAACTTCTTGAGTGGGTGGCAAATTATTATTGTTGTGATTTGGTAACTGTTTTAAATGCTGCTATTCCAATGAAGTTAATTGAAAAAGCTTCAAAAACAGAACAATTAATTGAATTTGTAAAATATGACGGAGCAACAAAAAGACAAATTGAAGTTTTACAATTGCTTGAAAAATCAGGGAAAATGCCTCTTATTTTGTTTGAAAAATATGCAAAAACAACAAGAGCAACAATTAAAAAACTTGAGCAATTGGGTTGTGTACAACTTATTCAAGAAGAATTATACAGAAACCCTCTTGATATTTTAAGGATTACTGAAAGAGAGGCGTTATTTGAACTTTCAGGAGATCAAAAGAAAGTTTATGAAGGAATTAAAAGACTTATAGAGGGCAAGATGACAGGAAGGCAAGAAGACAGGCCTGTTTCGAATGAAGAAGAACTAAGAATAATAGAGCAAGATGATGAGAAAGTTATTGAAAATAAAGTTGTGCACAACACCGACAATAGCTTGACCTCCTGTCATCCTTCCCTCTGTTCTTCTTCACCTGAAATCCTTCTTCATGGTGTTACTGCATCCGGCAAAACTGAAGTTTATTTCAAACTTATTGATGACACCATAAAATCTGGGAAAAACGTCCTTTTCCTTGCTCCTGAAATTGCGCTTGCATCACAGTTAACAAAACGCCTTGCAAAAAAATTTGGGACAAAAGATGTAGCAATTTGGCACAGCAGTATATCAGACGGTGAAAGATATGATGTTTGGCAAAAACTTTATAAAGATGAAATAAAAATTCTTGCAGGAGCAAGATCTGCTGTTTTTGCCCCTTTGAAAAATATCGGTTTAATAATTATAGATGAAGAACACGAAAGTGCATATAAACAAACAACCCCTACACCAAGATATGATGCCAGAGTAGTTGCCAAAAAGTTATCTGAATTTCATAACTGCCCGCTTCTTTTAGGTTCGGCAACTCCTGATATTTCAACTTATTATAAAGCTTTAAATACAAAAAATCTTTTTGAATTAAAAAAACGATATAATGATGCAAAAGTTCCGCCTGTAACTGTTATAAATATGCAAGAACATGGAAGAGCGGCTTACAAAAGTGTAATTTCTATTCCTCTGCAAACAGAAATTAAAGAAACTCTTGAAAAAGGACAGCAAGTAATACTTTTGATAAATAGACGCGGTTTTTCAACTTTCACACAATGTCAGGCCTGCGGACATGTAATTGAATGCCCAAATTGTGCAATTCCAATGATTTGGCATTCAAAAGATCAGATGCTCAAATGTCATTACTGCAACCACAGTGAATATTTCCCTGATACTTGCCCAGAATGCGGTTCCGATGCTTTTAAAAACAGCGGTACAGGAACTCAAAAAATTGAACAGTATATAAAAGATATTTTTCCTGAAAATAATGTTGAACGTATAGACAGCGATATTTTAGTACGTAAGGGAGAACATATAAGATTATTAGAAAAATTCCAAAAAGGGGATATTGATATATTGGTTGGAACGCAGATGATTGCCAAAGGTCTTGATAATCCAAATGTTACGCTTGTTGGAGTAATTTCTGCAGATGCAAGTTTTAACCTGCCTGATTTTAGAGCATCAGAAAGAGGGTTTCAACTTCTCACACAAGTTGCAGGCCGTGCAGGGAGAGGAGAATTTGCAGGAAAAGTTCTATTCCAAACATACAACCCTGATTTTTATGCACTTGAAAGTGCTAAATCGCAAAACTATCTGGAATTCTATACAACAGAAATTGCAGCAAGAGAAGAATTTGATTATCCGCCTTTTAGTCAAATTATTAGGTTAATCCTAAGTTCTCAAAATAATTTTCGTGCAGAAAAATCATCACAAGAAATAGCACTTAGGCTATGTACGATGATAGAAAAATTTGGGATATCAGAAAGAATTGAAATTCTCGGACCTACCCCTTGTGTAATTGAAAGAATTAACGGGCAATATAGATTCCAAATCATTATCAAAAATAAATTAGGACAAAAAGGACATCAATTTATTTCAAGTTTTTTAAATAAAATAATTATGCCAAAAGACATAAAACTAGCTATAGATGTAGACCCCCTTGATATCCTTTAAAAAAACTTTAATTTTGTATAATAAAATTTTTATAATATAATAATATAGCTAGATAAAGGGGGATATTAATAATGGCAAAAAATAGAATAGGAATAGATGTTGGCGGTACTAACGTAAAAATAGCACTTGTAGATAATAAAGGTAATATTATCTATTCAAATTCTGTACCGACTCGTGCCGAAATGGGATATGAGTATACAGTAAATAACATTAAACAAGCTATATATGATTTGATGAAAGAAACAAAACTTTCTACAAAAGATATTGAAGGTATAGGTTTCGGTTTCCCCGGTCAAGTCGATTACAAAGCCGGAATTGTAAGAAATGCTCCTAATATTCCAGGTTGGGTTGAAGTTCCTATTGCAAAACTTATCGAAGATGAATTTCATATACCAACTCGTGTTGATAATGACGTAAGATGCGCAGCATTAGGGGAATTAAATTATGGAGCAGGCAAAGGATGCGAAAATCTTATCTGTATTACTGTAGGGACAGGCATAGGATCTGGACTTATCGTGAACGGAAAGCTTGTCAGAGGTGCATCAAATGCTGCAGGTGAAATTGGTCATATAAAACTCCAAATGGATGGCGGACCTCTTTGCGGATGCGGAGATACAGGATGTTTGGAAGCTTTTGCCTCAGGACCTTCTATTGTCGCTATGGCAAATGATTATATTAAAGGCGGCAAATCTGCTAAATTCAGAGAAATGGCAGAAGGCGGAGCTATTACTCCATATATTGTTTGTGAAGCAGCTAAAGCAGGAGATCCTGTTGCTAAAAGAATTTTCACAATCATGGGTGAATATATAGGAATAGGACTTGCTAGTGTCGTAAATCTCCTAAATCCTGAAAAAATTATAATAGGCGGTGGTGTTGCTGATGCAGGGGATATACTTCTTGCTCCTTTGACAGAAACTCTTAAAAAACGTGCAATGAAAATTGCAGGTTCTGCAGTACAAGTTGTTCCTGCAGAATTGGGAAATACCGCAGGGGTAATAGGTGCAAGTCTTTTAATCGAATCATAAAATTATGGCAGTATACTTTTTTTACGGCGAAGAAGATTATAATATTGAACAAGAAATCGGGAAATTAAAAAAAGGACTTGATAAGAATTTTCTTGAAATGTCTTTCAAGACTTATTCAAACCCTAAATTTCCCGATTTGATTTCAATACTCCGTTCTCAGCCTATGATGTTTGGGAAAATGTTAATTGTAATTAACTGCCTTGATTATTTCTCTAAATCTTTCGAAGACAAAGAAATAAAAGAAATTGAAAATGCACTTGAAAATAATAATGATAACCTTGATATAGTATTTGTAGCACAATTACCCAGAAATGAAGGTAAAAAACTCGACAGCCGCAAAAAGCTGTTTAAACTTTTAAAAAAATTCAATTCGATTGAATGTCCGCTTATCCCAACTTACAAAACTGCAGAACTTGAAAGTTGGATTATAAAACAGGGCAAAACTAAAGGAATAAAGCTTGATAAAGATTCTTTGACTGCAATAATATCACAAATTGGGAATAACTTAAGACAGATAGATGGAGAATTAGATAAGCTAAAACTTTTTGCTTATCCTGATAATTTAGTTACCGCAAAAATGGTCAAAGAAATTTGTATTTCAAATGAAGATTTGTTTGCTTTTTCTGATTTTCTTATGGAAAATCAGAAAGATAGAGCTCTTTTAGAATATAGAAAACTTCTTGATACAAGATATCCACTAGAAATTTTATCAACACTACAGACAATGCTCAGAAGATGGATAATTCTCAAAGCAAAAGCCCAAAATTGCACAACTTTAGAATTATCAAGAATGACAGGAATGCATGAATATGTAGTAAAATTAAGTTTGCAAAAACTTAAAAAGACAAACCTTAAAGATTTAGTGAAACTTAAAGAAAATTTAACTGAAGCAGAATATAAAATTAAATCTGGACAAACTTTTGATGTAGAAAAAGAAGTAGAAAACGCTTTGTTCAGATAACATAGAAAGGCCAAAATTTTGAATTTGCAAGAACAATATCCATTTCTAATGAAATATTTCAATAAAGGTATAAATAATAATGACAAAAATATTGCTCATTGCATTTTGTTTTACGGCTCAGATATACAGGCACAATATGAAATTGCATTAGAAATTGCAAGAATGCTAAATTGTACGCAAGATCATAATGAAAATTGCAATTGTCTGAATTGTAAATGGATTAGAGAAAATAATCATCCGGCAGTTTTAACAATATCTAAAGTAGACAACAAACCCTCAGATGATACATCAAAAAATGTAATATCCATAGAACAGGCAAGAATGATAAAAAATGATCTGCTTGTAACATCTGATTACCACAGAGTCCTAATATTTTGCGACAAAGATAAAGAGGGAAATTTGCAAGGACTAAATCAACAAAATTTTCAAGCAGATGCTGCAAATGCTTTATTAAAAACTTTTGAAGAACCTCCATCTAAAACTACGTTTATATTCCTTACAAAGGATAAGTCAGACATGATTACTACAGTAGTTTCACGTGCGCAATGTTTTTATGTCCCATCAATGAAAAATGAAGCCAATGATTTTTCTCTTGTAAAAAATGCAATGGAAGGATATCTTGAACTTGATAGAAATGAAGTCCTTGATTTTAATGACAAAATTCTTGATCTTACTAAAATGGTAGATGCATTAGAAATATTTACTCAAATGCAAAACTATATGGAATATATTTTGAAAGCTAATCTTGAAAATTTGCCTATCAAAGTAAAATTAATTTCTGATATTAAAGCCGTAGAAAAAGCAAAAAAAGAATATAAATTAAATATAAATATACAAACCATAGTTGAAACATTAAGTTTTGAGCTGATATTGTAATATTTACAAATTGCACGCAGACACTTATTCAAATATAATATTATTATGAGAAAGTTCGATTTTTTCAGACAATTTAGGGATGCAGTTTTAATTCTGAATAAAAAATATGAAGTAGTATATAAAAACCATACTTTTAAAAGATGGTTCAATGATTTTACAAACATAAAAAAACTTGCTCATCACACAAGCTTTGATATCTGTCCTATCAATTCAGAAAATATCGAAATATACTCTCCAATATATCATGCTATAACTTCTAAAGAAAATTTCTTTGCACACATTGCATACCAATCGGAACTAAACAAAATTTTTTATTACGATTTACAATCAATCAAAAAAGGAAATTACATAATTCTGTTTTTTTCTGATGTAAGCGCCCAAAATACTCTTAGAGATATATTTAAAGAAAATGAAAAATTAAAAGAAGAAATCTCAAAACTTACATTTGAAAATTCTGATCTGCAAAAAATTAAACAAAAAGCCCAAAGTCAAGCAATCCGTATTGCACTGATAAACAAAGTTTCCAATACAATCAGAGAAAGTATTGATATATCACAAATACTTCAATCAACTCTTAAAGAATTATCCATAATGTTCGGAGCATACAAAGCCTATTATGCAAAAGCTCAAAATGATAACTTTATTATTCAAGAAATTTATGGAGAAAAAAAGGCTAAAAAAGATTTCTTAATAAATTTTGATAAAAAAACTACTGAAACTATTAATATGAAAGAGATTTCGGTATGTAACTGTTTGGTAGAATACAATAATGCAAAACCGCTTAAACAACCGGTTCTGAGAATAATTATCCCTGTCCATCATATGCAAAACCTAACAGGTATAATAGTTTTGCTTAGTTACCATAAACGAGAATTAAATGAAGAAATAGAAATCCTTGAAGCAATTTCTTCTCAACTTTCAAACGCAATAATAAGAGCAGAATTATATCAAAAGAATATTCATACAGTTAATGAATTAAAAAATACATTGAAAGAATTGAAAGAAACTCAAATTCAACTTATTAATTCAGAAAAAATGGCATCTTTAGGACAACTCGTTGCAGGAGTAGCTCATGAAATCAATACCCCTGTAGCTTCAATAAAATCTAATAACAGTATTGTAGCAAAACTGCTTAAATCAATAGAAGACAGCGAACTAAAAGATATGTTGACAGATATAAATGAAATAGATAAAGAAGCAGTAAATAGAATAAGCAACATAGTAACCTCTCTCAAAAAATTTGTACGCCTTGATGAGGCAGAGTTGCAAGAAGCAGATATAAATAAAGAACTAGATTTGACTCTTGAATTGATAAGACATGAAACAAAAAATAGAATTGAAATTATAAAAAATTACGGTGAAATCCCTATGATTAAATGTTTTCCAAACATGCTAAATCAAGTTTTTACAAACATATTAATCAATGCTTGCCAAGCAATAGAGGATAAAGGAAAAATTACTATAACAACTGAATACAAAAATAAAAAACTCAGTATAAGAATAAAAGATAATGGTAAAGGAATACCTAAAAACCTCCTCGACAAGATATTTTCAGCAGGTTTTACAACCAAAGGAATTGGAGTCGGAACAGGCCTTGGCTTAGCAATATGCAACAAAATTATAGAAAAACATAAAGGGGAAATTATTGTAAACAGTGAGGTTGGCAAGGGTAGCGAGTTTATTATTACTATCTCTGGTGAGTAGCATTTATTAATTTTTGTTACAGAATTGACGTTATTATAATTGAAAGACACAAATTTTTAATTAAACAATCATACCATTTTCTCTATTTTTTGTTAGCTTTTAAGACAAAAAATAAAAAACATGTTATATTGTAAATATAAAGTGTTAGTTTTACCCTTAAATAAAATTTAACCGCAACTACACTTGACACATAAGGAAAAATTAAATTTAGAATTATATTTTAATAAAAATTAATATTAGTAGGTAAAAAAGGCAATATTTTATTCTTAAAATTTTTTATAAATACATAATGTGTAGTAGAATTTAATATTGTGTGTCGGAGGAAAAACTTAATGACAATTAGTGTGAACAGCAAGAAAAAACAAGTAAAAAAATCTTTTGAAGAATTATTAACTGATCTTAAAACTAGCAATTCAGAAAAAGTCAGATATAATGCCGCTCGTATACTTGGTGAAATGGGTGATTCAAAAGCAGTTGAACCATTAATTGAAGTTTTAAAACATGATAAAAACGGCTCAGTTAGATTATATGCCGCTCGTGCTTTAGGTGAACTTGGAGATTCAAAAGCTACAATTCACTTAATCGAATCTTTGCGTGAAGACAGAAACGTTGATGTTAGAGTTCGAGCAGCTCGTGCTTTGGGCAGATTGGGTGGCGAAATTGTTGTAGAACCTCTTGTAGAAGCCTTAAACGATGAAAACCCACAAGTTTGTATTACAGCAACAGATGCATTAATTGAAATTGGTGATGTTGCAACAGACGCATTAATTGCATCATTAGATCATGAAAAAGTTAATGTAAGATGCGATGCAACTCGTGCTTTAGGTGAAATTGGCAACAAAAAAGCTGTTGATAAAGTTATTAATATGCTATACGATGAATGGGTTAACGTTAGAATTTATGCGGTAACTTCACTAGGAAAATTAAATGATACAAAAGCTGTTCCTGCATTGATTGATGTTATGAAAAATCGTAACGAAAATGAACTTGTAAGAGCAGGCGCTGCAGCTGCTTTAGGTGTTCTTAGAGACCAAAGAGCATTGTTACCTCTAAGAGAATTGATTATGGAAGCTGAAGAATTGGGAGAACTTGAAGATACAGCTTTGAAATCATTCAAAAAAATTATGGCAGCTAATTGGCAATCAATTCCTGGCGCTACTGCTCAGAAAAAACCTGCAACTACATTTTAATAAATAAATTTGCAGGCAATAAACAAAAAGGATAAAAAACACCTCTTATCAAAGAGGTGTTTTTATTTATTTAAAATAATATTCAATTTCGGTATTTGAATCAAGCTTTCTTGCATTGTCTTTAAATATTTTCGACTTAAAGCCCATTTTGGCTAATCGGTATTTTAAACTTACAGCCAAAACACCAAGCCCATACTTGCAAGAACGAATAAAATTAATTGATGATGCCTCTTTAAAGTATTTTGTAGGACAAGAGACCTCACCTATTTTAAATTTATTATAAAAAAGAAGCGCTATCATTTCATTATCAAAAATAAAATCATCATCACATTCAGCTAATGGTAATTTTTCTAGAACCTCTCTTGTAAAACCACGAAACCCTGTATGATATTCAGTTAAATTTTCCCCGGTAAAAACATTTTCAAACCAAGTCAAAAATTTATTAGCAACAAATTTATAAAACGGCATACCACCTTTTAAGGCTGAATTTCCTAACATCCTTGAAGCAAGTACAGCGTCATATTGTCCAAATGCCATCATACAAACTATTGCAGGAATAAGCTTTGGCGTATATTGATAATCAGGATGTAGCATTACAACAATATCTGCACCAGCTTTCAATGCAGCTTTATAGCAGGATTTTTGATTTCCACCGTAACCTTTATTTTCCTTATGTACAATAGTTGTAATATTTAATTCTTTTGAAACTACTTTTGTATTATCTTGAGAGTTATCATCAACCAGAATTACTTCATCTACAAAAGGTTTATAAATTTCATCATATGTCTGTTTTAAAGTTTTTTCTGCATTATAAGCAGGCATTATAATAACAACTTTTTTATTATTAATCATTATCTTTTTCTCTACAAAATTATAAAAGCTTTAAAAAGAGGTGCTAAAAAGCACCTCTAACAAATTATTCTTCAACAGCTTCTGCCGTTTTATCAACTCCGGCTTCAGTTCTAATTGATGACTTATCGGAACCTAAGCTTTTGTCTTTAACTTTTTTTACTTGTCTGTCCAATTTGTCTGCCAATAGGTCAATACTTTCATACATTGATTGACCGGATTCCTCACAACGAACGACACCTGTGTTCATTTTACAACTAACTTCTGCAATGTGTTTGCCGGAAGCAGCAGGATTTTTAATTACTGACAAAACAACATCAATACCTTGAATTTGGTCATAATGGTTTGCCACTTTTGCGAATTTTTCTTTTACATAAGCTTTGATAGCATCTGTAATTTCAATGTTTCTTCCGTTAACGTAAATGTGCATGTGGACCTCCTATAACATACTGCTTGTATATTATAACATATTTAGCCAAATTTTTAAAGCCCTTTTTGCAATATACATAACAAAAAATGGTGAAACCTATTAATCTTCAATTATAAATTGTTGTAATTCAACATTAGGAGTTCCGATTACACGAACCAATTCAAGTACTGAAGCTTTCATTTGGCATTTTTGAGAAGAACCGCTGAAAAAATCTTTGTAAAAACAGCCTTCGCAATTGCATCCTCTTTTATAGCATTCCAAAGCCGTCGGCGTCCATCTTCTTACCGCAACAGCTCTACCCATATCCCTACTTCTAAACAATTTATATAATCTCCACTTTTAACTATCCTACCCAAGTACGGAAAACCAACAGATTAAATCTGTCAAAATCCCCTAGTCTGAGGCAATCTCACCTCTCCGTCCTTATTTATATTATAGAAAATAAGGGAATTATTTCAAGGGAAGAACATGTGATTGTGAATATTTGTAACAAACCGCGCAATTAGTGCGATACAGCCGTTTTTTAGAAGTCAATCATGCTAAAAATTAAGCTATCACATGGTTTTAAGATTTTAAACCATGCAAACATGCTCATGGCATGGTTTTCCATGATTTTCTAGCATATTAAGATTTGTAAAAAATTATTATATTAGGATTATTCTCCGCACAAAACACCTTGCACTTCTGTAGGGTAAAATCCATATCCCCCATACCAATCAAAACATGAAACCCTTCTTTTACTAGAATTACCATAATAATCTATCTCTGATGACCAATAACATAAATTAGAAGGGATAGAAGATTTACCAAAGCCTAAAACATCTCTTATTGTATAAGCTAATTCATTAGAAGTTGGCAGAGTCATATTATTGTCTTTGCAGATTTGTACAGCATCATACCAATTGGCTGTTCCCATATATACATAGCATTTCCCATTCACTTTCCCATCACATCCATCTGAAAAACGTGCAATATTAAAACTTCTAATATCATAATATTTATTATCTATTGTTTCACTATTAGGTCCTTTTCCACCATTAACATCCATGACAAAATCTATTGATGAAGTAACAGAAGTTGTATATGCAAAATCTTTTGTTTTACCAAAACCAACAGGTAACGACTTATTAACAGCAATCACAGGATCGCCGACATTTATCGGAGGCGCATCCTGATTGTATGTTAAAATTATTGCAGCTCCATCTGATAAAACTAGTCCTACATTCCCTGTTTTATTAGACTTTAGATTTACATTTTTACCGGTTGTTGCCAAGCTTACATCAAATTCTTTACCATCACTTGTACGGACTTTTTGAGTAGGCCAGCAATCAGCGATATGAGCTGAATCACAGCGCTTTGCAATATTCAAATGTTTTTGCAACTCATCTACGAAAGCATCAGTGCTTTTATAACTTACCTCTAATAGACCAAGAGATTGCATTTTATTCATTGCTTGAGTAACTTTATAGGCAATGTTCGCCTGACGGCTTGAATTAACTCTTTCGGTTATATTCGCCGTTATAACAGGTATTGTAATAGCCGCAACAACACCTATAATACCTAATGTAATCAATACCTCTGCTAAAGTAAATCCAAAATGTTTTTTCATAAACTCTCCATTATAAAAGTGATTATATACATCATCATTATAACAGATGTTTTCTCTTTTACAACCCCTAAAATCTTGGAAAAAGCCTAGAGCTGCCCCCCCCCCGACTTTACATCACTTAATAATTTTTGCATAATTTGCTCCTTTTCTATTCAACATATAAAATATTATACCCAAATATTTTTTAAAATTATCATACATATAATTGATTACAAAAATATGCTTTTTACACCAAGAAAAATCAAAATCATACCTCCTAAAATTTCCAAATACTTTGATGGAAGCTTTTTGAAAAAATTCCCGAACCAAAATCCTGACATCGACATAAAAAATGACATTAAACCAATTAATAAAACAGATAACAAAAGCGGAGTTTTTGTCAAATTCAAACTCACTCCGGATACCAAAGCGTCAATACTGGTAGCTATACCCATACATATAAGGCATTTGAAATCTATGCAGCATATTTTTGTATCTTCTTTCCTCTCAAAAGCTTCATAAATAAACTTTGCCCCAAGTATGAAAAAAATAACAAAAACAAGCCATTTTGAGTAAGCTTCAATATAACTGCTTATGATACCTGTAAAAAAATATCCAAAACAAGGCATTATACCTTGAGCTAATCCCATAGTAGTTGCTAGTGCAAGAGAATTTTTAGTACGATTTTTCGTAAAAATCAAACCTTGAGAAAAAGAAACAACAAGACAGTCAATGCCTAATGCTACTGCTAAAAATATAATATCGACTATATGCAAATCTCTACCTCGAACAATCTATCCCAAGGGAATTTGTAACTTACTTTATATTTTACGTTAAATTTTTGATTAATTCTATCCTCGAAAGGTTTCATTTTACGACTTATAGTTTCCTCATCAGGCTTTGAAAGCATTTGACGGACATTTGCCTGATATGCCCAATCATCCAAAAATCTAATTGTTTCGAGTTTGTTAAAAGCTTGTTCATTCAAATTTTTTGCAAAATATTTTACTTTTGCACCACAAATCAAGCTGCCTAAAGAATTTGCTGAAGTATTCCAAGCTGAATAGCCGTAAAAATTTTTGCTTAAATTATTTTCAAACAACTTTTCTACAAATGCATTATCAGCACCGTTCGCAAATCTGACATCTGCAATCATAAAGTTTTTATCAGAAGTTTTAAATTCTCCATTAAACTGGACTGTCGGGACTTTCATAACAATTTCACCTTGATGCTCTATGAAATTATTAACATATAAAAGCATATCTGCCTCATTAGGCTTACACACTTCGCAACCTGCAAGTTCTAACTGCCCTATTACTGATTTTTCTATAGACACATCTTCATAATTTGATATCAAATCCTTATAATCAGGCTCTAAAAATATCGGAGCAACTTTTATATTACCTGATATTGCCCTAGCCAAAAGAGTAAGAGGTATTTCGTCTGCACCTGTTTTCACAAAACCGCCTAATTTTTCCAATTCCTTTGCTTCCCGAACATTAAAACCATATTCAGCACAATCATCCTTAGAAAAAATAAGCGTATTAAATATACCCTCTTTTTGCCATTCAAGGTAAATCTTATTTATTTCAAAATTTCTTTTTCGAGTATCTAAATAATCATTCAGTATATCTTCAGGAACTTCACTTTTGCAAATTGTCCCAAATTTATCTATACAAAAAGAATAATTAAATATTTTTTTACCCCATTTATTCCAATATTCTTTTTCTTCCTCATTGACATTATTATTAGAAATTCTCATAATACTTGAGAATGCATAAATTTGAGCATTTTTGTCTTTCAAAATTTCTTTTAACTTTTCAATTCTTTCCCTAATTTTTTCAAAAGAGTCATTTGAGCGCCTTGAGGAAATAAGCCCGCCATAAGCAACAGTATCAAGAGATAAAATTATCGCATCAACTTTTGGTAAATTTACAAGCCACTTAAAAATCCTATCTACATCAGCATACTTTGTTAAATCACCTAACCATTTTCTATCGGGCATATACAATTTTATTTCATCATCTATAGCGCAAATTTGTTCTGGCAGGGTATAACATACGGGTCTGTTATCTATCGGTATAAAAGCTATGTTCATAAACCTATTATATGTTAATATTAAATTTAAGCAAAAAGGTAACAAATTATGAAACTTGACAAATCTCCTAAAACTATTAAAACCATGTTCAACATAATCTCAGAAGAATATGATTTTATGAACAACATAATCTCATTTAAAACTCAATATTTAATAAAACATAAAAGCCTGATGAATATTAATTGGTCAAATGGGATGAAAGTAATTGATTTATGCTGTGGAACAGGCGATATGGCAAGTATTATAAAAGAAATAAACCCAAATACTCAAATTATTGGGATTGATTTTTCAGAAAAAATTATAGAAATTGCCAAAAAGAAAAATCAAAATAACGGGATTCAGTTTTTTGAAGGAGATATAACAAATCTTCCATACAGCGATAATACTTTTGATGCTGCAATTATGTCGTTTGCTCTCCGAAATATTTCAAATTCCGAAAAAGCAATTGAAGAAACTTACAGAATTTTAAAACCTAACGGACAATTTTTACATATAGATTTTGGGGAAAAGAATTTTTTAAGTAGTATATTCGATAACTTTACTATTTTATCAAGCAAAATTTTTTCAAAAAATAAATCTGCATACACATATTTAATAAATTCTAAAAAACTTTTTTTAACTCCTGATGAATTAATAAAAGATTTTGAAAGCAAAGGATTTAAAAAAAAGGAAAGACGAGATTACCTTTTTGGGGTAATCTCTGCACAGATTATGACAAAATAGATTTTTAGAACATCTTATAAGTACTTCCACCTTTAATAGAATCTAAAATTCCCCTAAAAGACATTTCCAAAAGATAATTGACCGCATCTTGAGTTTCATAAGCAATATGAGGTGTTATTATAACATTTGGGAATTGGGCTAATTTATTTATTATCTCGACTTCTTTCATGCATTTTAAATCAGTTTTAAGTTTTTTAGAAAATTGATTACACTTAAAAGCAGCCTCCTCGCAAGTAACTACATCTAAAGCTGCACCTTTTATTTTTTTATTTCTGATAGCCTCATCTAATGCAAATATATCAACAAGCTCCCCTCTTGACGTATTAATAAAATACGAACAATTTTTCATAAGAGCAAATTGTTTTTGCGAAAACATATGATAATTATCACCTGTATATGGAAGATGTAAAGAAACGATATCTGAGTGAGATAACAATTCTTCAATATTAGTATATTTTACATCCAAAAGGTTTTCCAATTCTCTTTTTTTATTTATATCATATGCCAATACATTCATCCCAAAAGCAACAGCTAACTTACACAAACCTGCACCAATCGCACCTGTACCGACGACACCTAAGGTTAATTTTGAAATATCTCTACCGATATATGACGAACATTGTCTGTCTTTTTTTAATAAATAATTAGAAGCAGGCAATATATTTCTCACAAGTGCAATCATTAGACCCATTGTATATTGAGCTACAGATTTTGCTCCGTAATTTTCTACATTAATAATATCAATATTTTTTTCAACAGCGGCTTTATGATTTATATGATCAATTCCTGTTGAGCGTGTTGAAATTATACGTAAATTTTTAAAAGAATTAATAACATTTTGAGTAACTTCCGAATTGATAAAAACACTTATTGCATAAGTTTGTTCAAGCTGTTCTGAAGTAAGATTTTTTACGGTTTCATCATTTAAACTTTCTTTAAAAAAAGTTATATCAAAAATTTCAGAATCATAAGTCTTGAAAAATTCTTTTTCCGATTCTCGAAAATCAAAAAGTAACATCTTTATTGCCATATAAAATATTCCTCCTATTTTTGAATATTATTAAACAAAAGAGTATTTATTCTATTACACGAAAGTACAAAATTACAGAATAATTAATTAACTGATAGTTGAATGAATTACTTGAAAAAAAAAGTTATTCTAAAATCGAAAGGAACACAAAATGAAACATGATCTGATAATAAGAGAACCTGAATTATACTTTGACAGTATACATAATGAATTGAATAATTTTTTAAGGGATACATTGCTTATAAATTCTATGGCAAATCCATTAAATGTCAAAAAAACATCAGTTTGGCGTCCTGCAATAGAAGTTAAGCAAAACGATAAAAATTACAAAGTTAAAATTCAACTTCCAGGAGTCAATAAAGATGATATTGAAGTTGAATTAGACAATGACTTTATGACAATATCCGCTGAAATTAAAGAAGAAGCGGAAGAAAAAGAAGAAAAAACAAAAAATGAACGTTATCATACATCAGAATTTCGCTACGGCAGATATCAAAGGACAATTTCTTTTGACCAGCCTATAAAGACAGATGAAGCTACCGCTGTATATGATAAAGGTATTTTATCAATAACAATACCTAAAGTCTTAACAGAAAATAAAAAACCTAAAAAATTAGAAATCAAAGAAAAGTAACAAAGCCTGTGTAAAAAATATACACAAGACTTGAAAATTCGTATCTCAAAGCCGAATCATCCGAGATATTTTCGGGTTCGGGGGAACGTGCCACTTGAATAATTACAAGCGGGGAAATGCATTCACGTTTCAAATTCGAGGCAGATGATAGTGATAATCTGCATAATTCCCGAAGAAATAGCGGCGGGATACGGACGGTTACCGACTGTTTATACCCTCTTTTTATTCCGATAAAGTTATAAATAACAGCGGACTTATTTAAAATGAGAAAGTATTAAACTGTATAATGCCGGTAATCGATAACCAAGACACGGGGTGCAGATATAATAGCATTCCGTGTCTTTTTTATTACTATTCACTAACGAATTTTATTAATTTTTTAATATCTTTATTCCAAACCCCGTTCCAATTTCTTATAATCAAATCAGCTGGACTTATACCATCCATTGTATATTCTTTTATTGCTTCAAGGTATTTTTCTTCATCAGTATCCATATTAATTAATGACTTTTCTGCAATATACAATATCTCTTTTGCAATATCTTTTACGAAATAATTACCAATTCTCGCGTTTAATGCACTCTTCGGCACATTATATCTTAGTTCAGAAAAATCTCTATATTCAAAATCTTTGAATAATTCTTCTATTTCATCCATTGCATTATCACTGTATAAAATTCCTTTGTATATAGCTAGAATTGAATATTGAAGGTTCCTACCTACACAATCATGATTCCTTATTTCTATAAAATTCCTTAATCTAACTTCAGGGAAATATAAGTTTGCATGCAATTTGAAATCATCTATATCAGCTTCATATGTCTCATAGCCGTTATTCATAAATTGCGCAAAATTTATTTTGCCATTTATCGGAATTGCTGAAGAATCTTTATTTATAAAAATTATTGGAGAATCAAGTACATAATCAACATATTCTTCAAAAGAAAAGTTATCATCTATCTGCCCAACAAACCCACATCTATCATTATCAGTATTTAACCAGCTCAATGCTCTGAAACTTTTATAACCTGTCTCTACACCACCTCTGATTGGAGAATTTGCAAACATTGCAGTCATAAATGGGGTTAATTTATTAGCAATTTTAAATTTTTTCATTGCATCTTCTTCACTTTCAAAATCAATACAACATTGAATGCCTGCAGTTTCTCTCATCATAACATCTGATAAAATACCCCATAAATATTTTGCCATTATATGATATCTTCTTTTGGGGATCAAACTTATTGATTTATGTGTGGATAAAGGTGATACTCCATAATTTAAAAGATCTATACCAAATTTATCAAGTACAGGAGCCATAAATTTATCTAAATTATTTATTTTTTGTTTTAAATCATTAATTGATTTTTCCGGTTTTATGCTTAATTCAATCTGACATCCAGGTTCAAGAGTTATAGTGTCATGCTCTTGTTTTAACCCAATGATATTGTAATCGTCAGTAATATAATCCCAATTTTCTTCTTTTGCAAAACTTCTTAAAAAATTACATACCCCAAATTCAGAAGAATAATCTGCAGCTTTTGAAGTAACAGAAAAAATAGGAAGCCTTTCATATTCAAGCCCAATTTTATGTTCTTCCCTAGGTTTACACCCATCAGTATACAATTTTAGAATACTTGTTTTGTCTAATTTTTCTTTAATTTGAATGTTACTCACATTGACCTCCTATCTAATTATAACATCGTCAAAATTAACAAAAAAAAATTATTAAAACATTTACCTGTGTGTGGTATTATTATAGGTAAGATGAACTACTTCGAACGGGCAAAATACTTCAGAACAAAAAAAAGACTCGGTCAAAATTTTCTTATTGACGGGCAGACAATCAGTGATATTATTGACTTTGCAGATATAAAGCCGGATGATATTGTCATAGAAATAGGTCCCGGTGTCGGTTTTGTTACAGAACAATTGATTAAGCATGCCAAACGTGTAATTGCAATCGAACTTGATGAAGAAGCAATAAAAGAATTAAAGAAACTTAATGCTCCAAATCTTGAAATAATACATAATGATATTTTAAAACAAGATTTATCAGAATTATGCGAAGGTAAAGTCAAAGTTGTTGCAAACATACCATATTATATTACAAGCCCGATTATTGCTCATTTGCTTGGTGAAGTTGACGATTTAAACAATAAAAACAGAAATAAAATTACAGATATTTTACTAATGGTGCAAGAAGAAGTAGCAAGAAGAATGGCTGCAAATGAAAGTTCATCAGGAAAACAATATGGACTTTTGACAATTCTTTCACAATTTTGGGCTGATGTAAAAATTATGAAATTAGTTGGAAGACGATCTTTTTATCCTGCTCCAAAAGTCAATTCCGCATTAGTAAAACTAAACGTTAGAGAAAAACCGCTTCTGGAATTAACTGATTATAAACACTTTAGAAAAACCGTCAAAGCTGCATTTTCACAACGCAGAAAAAATATCAAAAACTGTCTTCTTTCTGGAGGGTTTTCAAAAGAAAATATTCAAAATGCTCTTGCTAAATTAAATCTTGAGGAAAATACAAGAGGAGAAAAACTCTCCATAGAAACTTTCGGAAAATTATCGGAGGCATTGATAGAAAATGAAAATTAAAATTCAATGTCCTGCAAAAATTAATTTGACCTTGAAAATTTTAGGTAAACGTCAAGACGGTTTTCATAACATTGAAAGCATAATGCAAACAATAAACCTTTATGATTATTTAACTATTAATGTAAAAAAATCTGATAATCTTGAAATCAATCTTTCTGGTAATAACAATGAAATTCCGTATAATGAAAAAAATCTTGTCTATAAAGCTGCAAAACTTTTTTTTGACAATACAAACATTTCACCTCATCAAATTGAAATTTATATAGACAAAAACATCCCAGTTGCAGCTGGACTTGCTGGCGGAAGCACAGATGCAGCAGGGACTTTATACGGATTAAACAAAATTTTTGATGAACCTTTATCAAAAAAGAAATTGCATGAACTTTGTGCCAAGCTTGGCTCTGATCTGAATTTCTGCCTTGAAGGCGGAAGACAAATGACAAAAGGACGAGGCGAAATTTTAGAAAAGCTTCCTTTTGAAGAATTATCTATTTCTTTGATTAAACCTAAAAATTTAGGAATCAGTGCTAAAGAAGCATACACAAAATTTTCAGAAAAAAATTCTCAAAATTTTCAATCAAAATACGGCTCAAAAAATAATTTTAAAAACGATCTTGAATGGGCATTGATTGATGATTATAAAGAATTACAAAATATAAAAAATTTATACCCGCAATCCATTATGTCCGGATCGGGATCTACTTATTTTAGTGTTAATTCGGAGTTTTGCCCCACAGAAAATTATTGGACAGCAAATAACCTTAAAAGCACAGAAGAAGGAATTTGTGTCGTAAATTAAACGACCTCTCAAAATCAGTTTGAGAGGCCGTTATTTTTATTAATTAAGTCTTACTGGAACATTATCATTACAATCTTGTTTGTATTTGTTAGTTTCTACAGGAGATCCGTTCCATCTTACGAATTTATATCTTGGATTAGATGATGAGTTTCTTTTTAAAACTTTTCCATCACAGTCTATTTGAATCATAGCATCATCCAAATATTTTAATTCAGGATATTTTTTGATATATTGCTCATTTTCAATTAGATCTGAAAAATCAGTGTATAATCTCATATTTTGACCAACGCTAGGCATAGTATTTAATTTGAAGTTTGTAATACCATGTTTTAATTTTTCTGCGTGGATTAAAGCTTTCAAAACTTTACCATCAGGTCTTTTGCCGTTTACAGTCATTTTACCTTGGATAACGCTTGCCCAATAATCACCTTTTCTTACAGCATAATCACAATATTCAGATTCCCATCTTTCTTCTGGACAATCTTTAACTGTTGTTGTAGTTGGAGTCGCAGGTTCTTCTTTTTTTACAGGTTGTACAGGCATCACATCAGGTTCTACAGCTTGAGGTTTATGAGGAGGTACAGCAGGTTGTCCGGGTTCATAAACCCTATCTTCCTTGTTTCCTCTATCTTTTATTAATGCAGCTGCAGACAAACCTAAACCAAGTCCGATTCCTGCACCTACAAAATAACTGTTACTTTTTGCAGCTGCTGCTGCGGCTGCTGAAGCTGATGATGAAGCTGATGATGAAGCTCCTCCACCTGCTGCAGCTGCTGATGAAGATGAAGATGCTGCGGCTGCAGCTGCTGCAGAATTAGCAAATAATGGAGCTGCTGCTACACCTAATGCAGTACCGCCAACTACTGCTAAGCCTCTATATAGATTTGTATTATCCCTTTCATAACCTATATTAGATTTCTTAGCAATATTTTTTATAACGTTTGCTTTAACTCCTTGATCTTGAGCAACTTGACGTCTTTCTTTTAAACTTAAATAATAATTTTCTGTTTCACCCTCAATTGTATGAGTATTAGCAAATTCTACTGCTTTTGCTTTGAATTTATCGCTTGAAAAGTTTCCGTTTTCATCGTAAAAATCATTTCTATGTTCTTGAACATATTCACGAGTTCTTTTGCCTTTTACATATTCATTTTCGGTCAATTTTGAATCAGCAATCTTCTTAGCATCACGTCTGCTTAATCCCAAACCTCTATAATGTTCAATTAATTCTTTACGTTGAGCTTTACGTTCTTTTTCAGCTGCTTTATAAGCTGATTTATCCATAAAGACTTGTGTATTTTGACTACGCTCTTTATTATATTCATTTTTTACATAATTGTGAGCTAATTTTTCTGCTTCTTTTTCAGATGTTATATTTCTTCCATCAGAGGCACCATATTTTAAAAATTCAGACTTTGCCTCTTGCTCAGCTACTTTACGATCTGATTTTGAAGTTAATTCTCTTTGAATTTCTGAATTTAACTTTTCTTTTTGTAAATTTTCATAATTTTGTGAATTAACTTTTTGTTGAGTAGACTGAGATACAGATGAATCTAAACCAATTTTGTTTACGTCTATCATTTTTTCCCCTTTCAATTTCCTCGTGAAAAGAAATTTTAATCTTTAATCCCCTATACTTTTATTAAAAATTTTGCGTTTGTAAAATTGCATGATTTTTTATATTATCTTAATATTTTTTAACAAAACTATCTTTAAAGGCTATGTACTTATTTTTCACAATGATGTATCATTAGTCTATGACAATATTAGAAGTTCAAAACCTGAATTTAGGATTTTATTGTGAATGCGGTCTAAGACAAGCATTATATGACGTATCGTTTTCATTAGAAAAAGGGAAAATGCTTGCACTTGTTGGAGAATCAGGGTGTGGAAAAACAATCAGTGCTATGAGTATAATGCAACTACTACCTAAAAATGCACAAATTATAAATGGTCAAATAATTTTTAAAGGAGAAAACATACTTGATTTTCCTAAAAACAAAATTCAAAAATTAAGAGGTTCTAAAATTGCATTAATTCCTCAAGACCCAATGACATCATTAAATCCTTTATACACTGTAGGAAATCAACTTTTAGAAGTAATTAAAATTCATCAAAATCTTCAAGGGGAAAAGGCTTTTAACAAAGCAATAGAAGCACTAGAAGCTGTACAAATCCCCTGTGCAAAAGATAGAATGAACGCATACCCGCACGAGTTTTCAGGAGGAATGAAACAAAGAGCTATTATTGCAATGGCTCTTGCCTGCAATGCAGAAATCTTAATCGCTGATGAACCAACTACTGCACTTGATGTTACAATACAAGCCCAAATTATGAATTTACTGAAAGAAATTCAAACAAAAAATAATACATCTATTCTTTTGATTACTCATGACCTTGCTCTTGTAGGAGAAAATGCTGATTTTGTATCTGTTATGTATGCAGGAAGAATTGTGGAAACAGCAGATTCTAAAGAATTTTTCAAAAATCCGAAACATCCATACTCACAAGCTCTGCTAAAATCTTTGCCAGCTGAAAGAGATTTAAAACTTGAAACCATATCAGGACAACCCCCATCAATACAACAAGATATTTCAGGATGCAAATTTCATCCAAGATGCACTAAATGCATTGAAATTTGTAAAACAAAAGTTCCGACTCTAGAAAATATTGGTAATAACCACTATTCAGCATGTCTTAGAAATTAATTGTTAGAATCCACAACAAATTTTGATTGATGAACTTTTTTGCTATGATTAAATTTTCTTTCATCATAAATAGCTTTGCCCAATAAAGCTACAAAACCTATTGCGCCTGCAATTCCAGCAAGACAAGATTTTCTGTGGCGTTCAAAAAAAGTTTTGCCTTGACTTCCCGCTAATTTTTGCAGATTTTTAAACCAAAGTTTATCTACAAAAATATCTTGTGTATTGTCATAAAAAATTCTATCTAAAATCTTATCTATCTCATTTTTAGTTTTACCATTATAGTAACCTTTTACAGTATCTTCAACGAAATCTGCAAATTTCCCGTATTTTGCACTATCCCCCATATCACTTATAGGAGCATCAGAGCCAAATAAAATTCTTTTTGGACCAAGTTTATCCAACAATTCTATTATTACTTTTTTATCTCCGTCTTTATTATTAAATCCGGTTAACCAAGAAATATCTACATATAAATTAGATTTACCTTGATTTATAGATTCTGCAATATTATCTATGGTTTTAGACATTCTTTCGGGAGAAGCTGATAAATCTACATGGTACAACACAACAGGTAATTTAGGATGTGCTTCTGCAAGTTTTATAATATTATCCGGGTCTGATTTACCATCTGTTACGGAATGAAAAACACAAGCTAAACCTTTTTTCTCTGCTAACTCCATATATTTTGAGTATTTTTCAAAATTCTGTGCAATTGGCTGATTTGTATTAGTAGGATGAAATTTCATTCCAACATAATTACTGTTTATTATCAATCTTTCAATTATTTCCGGAGACTCTGTAATACCAGGCTGGCAAGAAATAAGAGGATACACTTTAACTTTTCCGTTACCATCAATTTTATCCATATATTCAGAAGAATGCATTTCGGATACAAACTTATCGCTATCGCTCGCATTTAAACCTGATAAATCACTTACCAATACTTTTTTTACATTGTTATCTGATAATACATTTAATAAATGATCTATATTATAATTCGTTTCTTGATGAAGTAAATTATCATACATTCTACCTACATGGGCTTGTGCATCAAACTTTGTCCTACTGCTTTGAAAAGATGGGGAATAATAATTGTTAATTTGAACTTTCATAATTTTATATTCAACTCCTTACATAAAGAACCATAAAATAATTTTTGCATATTTTGCAACAAAAACAGCTGCAAAACTAAAAATAAAATCATACAAAATCTTCACACCGCTTTGCGCACATATCCAGCCACTTATAAATGACCAGCCTTCATGATGCAGCGCAGCAATAAATGACATATATAATATTCCGATTAAATGTATAGTCAAAACTCCGACTATAACAGCATGAATCATATTTCTGTTAGTAAATCCGCTTTTTAATATTGAACCGGCAAAAAATACAGCAGGTAAATATGCCAAAATATAACCAAAACTATATTCAAAAATATACTTTGGCCCTCCTCCCAAGGCAAAAACAGGAATAATAAACAAGCCCAGCATAATATATAAAAGTATGCTTGTAATCCCGTATTTCCTGCCTAAAAAAGCGCCGACAAACATTATCACAGGTATTTGCGGAATAAATTTATATGTATGTATATAATCCGAAATATTTAAATCAGCTCCGGAAAATAACCCTGCCGGAATTGTAAAATGACTTATATTCAATTGCAAAAAAGTCGCTAATATTATTAAGAATGTACAGCACAATATAAGTAACATACTTCCGAATGTTAATCTTATTCCTTCTATTTGCTTTTTAATTATTCTTACCCGAGGAGCTGCTGTTGTCATAAGATACTGATTTTCCCTTTTAAATTTTGAATATTTTTTTCATACTTTGATTTAAATTTATCGTAAAAAATATTTTCTGTCCACATAATCAGAGCATCTTCATTATTATCTTGGTAATAGCCTTTACGAACACCTAAAGACTTAAATCCATATTTTTCATATAATGAAATTGCAGGTCTGTTACTTATTCTAACTTCAAGCGTAATATATTTTGCCATATTTTTATAACATTCTTCAACAATCGTTACAAAAAGTGCCTCACCAACATGTCTGCGTCTACATTTTTTTGATACTGCAATATTAGTTATGTGAGCTTCTTCTAATATTTGCCAGAATCCACAATACCCAAGTAGATTTCCTGTTTCATCAAATACGGTAAAATACCTTGCTAAATCATTCGAAAGTTCACTAAGAAAGGATTCTTTTGACCAGTGATGTTCACCATAAACTTCTGATTCAATAGCTATTATGCCATCTAAATCTGTTTTTTCCATAGGTTTTATTTTCACTGCAAAAACACTCGATTCCATATACTGATTTTAACATGCTAAAAGTCCTATACGAGTAATATATTAAATTTTGTATACCTCTTGATAAACACCTAAAAATATGCTAAAATTCGCTTAGAATGTTGTGTAATTTTATACACTTAAATAAAATTATATTTTAAATTTCATAAATATTTTAAAATATATAAAGCCATTTAAAGAGGATAGAAGAGAAATGAAAAATATCGTTGTTTATACAGATAAAAATGAATCTAAACTTGCTGATGTATTAGCTCAAATTGATAATACAAATGTAAGAATTGAAAATGCCGAAAATTTGAAAGAATATGAAACACTCAATCCAGGATTAATTGTGATTGAAAGTGTTCCAAATATCAAAGATGTTTTGATGACAACAAAATTCAAAGCTCCAACTCTTTTTATAGGCGACGTATTTAAAGGTACAACCGTAAGAGCTGTAATCTTTGATTTTATTAAAGAACCAATCGACAACATGGAACTGACCATTAGAGCTAATGCTCTTTTAAAATACAAAGAATTAAGAGACAAATTAAAAGTTGTATCAACTACAGATGAACTTACTGGACTACACAACAGAAAATATATGCAAGAACGTCTCGACCAAGAAATATCACGTGCAAGAAGGTATGGTACAAAACTTTCTTGTCTTTTATTTGATTTAGACTTTTTCAAAGTCGTAAATGACATATACGGATATGAATGGGGAGATGTTTTATTAAGATCTATAGCAGATAAATTAAAACAACTTATTAGAAAAGAAGATATTTTAACTCGATATGGAGATGAAGAATTTTTACTAATTCTACCAAATACATCTGAAGAAAATGCATTTTTATTTGCTGAAAGATTCAGACGTGATATTGAAAAAATGGAATTTATTCCTGCCGGAGAAGAAGAAAGACATCCAATCACAATCTCAGGTGGTATTGCAACATATCCTTGTATTGAAAATACTGAAGAAGATGCAAATACAATAATACGTTATGCTGAACACGCTCTATACAATGCTAAAAAACGCGGAAAAAACAAGATTGTTCAATTCTCACAAATTAACTTAGGCGAATAGGAATGTAACCGCTCCACCCTCCAGCTAAGTTGTTGGCAAAACTTTAAAGAGAAATTTAAAATAAGAGTGCAATCTATCTGCCAAAATAATTCACGTAATTCTATTTTTTTGTATTTTCATTAACTCCGTATCCAAACATTGCGAAATCGTATTTCACAGGATCATTTGGATCAAATTTACGGAGATTTTCAGTAATCTCAATTACTGATTTAAAATCATTTGCATTACGAGTCAAAAGCCCCATCTTTCTTGACAATCTTGCTACATGAGTATCCAAAGGTATAAATAATTCTGACGGTTTCATAAAATCCCAAATTCCAAAATCTACAGGACTTTTTCTGACCATCCATCTTAAATACATACACATACGTTTCATTGCACTGCCTTTTCGAGCATTAGGTATCATAAATTTAAAGCCCTGAGAATCATTATCTTTGGCGTTTGCGTAAAAATAATCTGTAATAGGTATAAACATGTTATCATCTACGGGATTTTCATACCCGTATTTAAAAATATCTTCAAGACTACTGTTATTTGAATACAAACTACGCATTATCATAAAAATTTGAGCAAAATCATCAGGTTTCCCAAAACGATAATTAAAATCTCCAAGAATTTTAGGTTCAAAATTCAAAATAAAATTTAACGGTTCATTTTGTGCAATATCAAAAAGAATATCCAATTTTTTTAAAAAAACCTCTCTTCTGCCATAAGCTACAAGAGATGATATAAAACCTGCTATTTCAATATCTTTTTTTTGAACAAACCTGTTAGGTACCCTTACTGGATCGTCTTTTATAAAATCAATTGTTTCATATTTTTCAGCAAGTTTGTCAATTTCCGTTTTTGTAATCATTACGTAAATCATTAAAATACTCTTTCAATATTCTATCACATTCTTCTTCCATTATCCCGCCATAGACTTGCATTTTTGAATTAGCAAGTTTCCTTACATCAATTACTGAACCTAAAGCTCCGTAATTATGATCATAAGAACCGAAATAAACTGTTTTTATTCTTGCTGAAACTATTGCCCATGCACACATAGGGCAAGGTTCCAAAGTTACATACATCTCACAGTCTTCCAAACGCCATCTTCCTAATTTTTGTTCGGCTTCACGGATCGCAAGAATTTCAGCATGAGCTGTTACATCATTTGAAGTCTCTTTTTGGTTAAAAGTCTCAGCTATAACCACACCATCTTTAACAATCAAAGCTCCAACTGGGATTTCAGATTTTGCCTTTTTTGCAAGACTTATAGCTCTTTTCATGCATCCTCTTTCCCGCCACTTGGAAGATTTAATGTTAATTCAACACAAAAACCCCAATTTTTATCACTATGCAATTCTATTTTCCCATTCATAGCTTCTACAAGACCCTTTACAATAAATAAACCTAAACCTGTACCTCTTGTTGTTCTTGTAGTATTGTCATCTAAACGGATAAATTTTTCAAATAATTTATTTAATTTATCAACCGGAATAATTTCACAGTCATTTTTAACAAAGATTTTAGCCTTATCACCATGTAATGAAGCATCTACAATTATCTTTGAACCTTCTGAGGCATACTTTACAGCATTTTCCAATAAATTAACAAATACTTGTAGCAATCTGTCTTTATCAGCTTCTACAAGAGGGAAATCCTCACTTATGTTAAATACAATTTCTTTATTATCTTTGTTTTTAATTAAAATACGAGATTCCTCTAACAATTCAGGAATGTATACTTGCTCAATTTTAGTCCTCAAACGCATTCCTTCAATATCAGGAATAGTTAATAAATCCTCAATTAATCGTTTCAATCTTTCTGATTGTTCCTTAATTATTCTCAAAGATTTCTGCCTTGTTTCTTCATCAATTTTTATATCTTGACGCATTAATCTAGATGTATATCCTTGAATACTTGTCAAAGGAGTTCTTAATTCATGACTTACTGTATCAATTAAATTTGATCTAAATTCATTTAATTGTTTCAATTCAATATTATTTTTCTTCAACTGAATATAAGATTTATGAATTTCAGTTGCCATACGATTAAATTCAAATGCCAAAAATATAATTTCATGAGGAGTAAAAGCTGTTGTTAAAAGTCTGATTTGCCTTTCATAATTCCCTTTTGAAATAGCAATTATACCTTTAAAAAGTTGTCTGATATTAATATACAAATAATAAGTATAAAGTGCTACAACAAAAATAATAGTAAATGTCGCAAATAGACATGATAAAAGAATTTTCAAACTATTATTTGTAATTGCTTTTTGAGTAACTTTTTCAGTTGTATTTACAATAATTGTTATTTTAGGATTATCCTTTGATACATATACAAGAGGCTGATTTTTGACATCGCCAAAAATTACAGGTTTATCTTTTTTTAATTTGTTTGGTAACAATGATAATGTTTTACGATATGCATCTTCTGTATAATTATGTTCTGCTAGCAAATCCCCTTCATTTGTCAACACATAAATCTGACGTTTATCGTCTTCTATAGAACGAAATAATTCATCTTTTATTGCATCAAGCTTATAAGTAGCTACAAGATATTGGTTATTGTTCATTTTTATAAATAATGTAGCTTTTTTATTTTTTTTGTTTCTTTCATGGATTTTAGCTAATTCAGAAGAATCTACAATTTTTAACTCCTCGCAATCAGGCAATGTTTGAACTACTGAACGTAAATAATCTGATTTCGATTTTTGAGATGGTAAATAATTCAGAGAATATACAATTTGCTCAAGATTACTCGAAACTGTTTTATTAAAAAAATCAATTTCATCTGAGACCATATTAGCAATTAATACTGCAGATTCTCTAAGCTGATATCGCATGGACTGCTGGTTTATATTATTTATAATAAAACCACTTATAGTCATTGGAACAATAACAGCAAAGACAAATACTATTGCAATTTGTTCTACAATTTTTAAATGCTTCCCAAACATAACAACTAACCTTCTCCAAAAGGAGTTAATTTGTAACCTACGTTCGTTACGGTATGAAGGTATTTAGGATGTTTTGTATCAGGCTCAATTTTATTCCTTAATCCACCAACATGCACTCTCAACATTCTTACATCTTCGTTGCTGTCATATCCCCAAACTTCATCTAACAAAGTGGCAAGAGTAACTGAATTATTGAAATGTTGAAGCAAGCAATATAATATTTCAAATTCCGTAGGAGTCAATTTTACCCGTTTATTAACAACTACAGCCTCAAGGGTCTCTGGAAAAATCTCAATATCTCCGGCACTCAAAATCTCATTTGATAAAGCACTTTTATCCTCTACCTGATTTCTTCTCAACAAAACCCTTATTCTTAATAACACTTCTTGGATATCAAAAGGTTTTACAAGATAATCATCAGCCCCACAATCAAACCCCTCTGTTTTATCATCAATAGTACCTTTTGCCGTAAGCATCAGAATAGGAATCGCTAGTTTTGCTTGCCGAATATTTTTACAAACATCAAAACCATTCATTCGCGGCATCATTACATCGAGTAAAATCAAGTCATATGAGTTATTCAAAGCTTTATTAAGCCCTTCCATACCATCTTTTGCAGTGTCAACAAAATATCCGCTGGCACTTACATCAAACTCTAACAACTCTCTTATTTCATCATCGTCATCTACTATTAAAATTCGCTTTTCATTCATAAGATAATTTTAGCGAATTTTTTAATCTTTTGCAATTATTTATAAAGAAATAAAAACTAAATTGTAAAATAATAAATCACCATATTTCACTATTTTATCCTTATACCTAAAGGGGATTATTTTACATTCAAAAAGATTTACAATTTTACTATAACAATTTGTGGAGTAATTTGACATGTTAATGGGAAATGAATGCCATGATTGCAGCAATTATAATCGATTGGAAATGAAAAACGTGAACAAAGATATTCTTGGTTGGCTTGAAGATATTATAGAAGAAAACAACAGCCGAATCGAAAGAAAAGAATGGAAAAGTAAATATAACAGCTATGTAGTCTATGATTACGAACCATTCTGCACTGACGGATTTGAAATAAACTTGGTAATAACTTCATATAATGCCGCTTATTTAAATTTTATCAAATATTTATATGATGAAAAAATAAGCACGATAGAATATCTAAACAGCTGCATCGGCGTATAAGATAAAAAACAGACTGTTCTACAGCCTGTTTTTTATTTTCAATATGCAATTTTATAAAGTTTTTATTCCTGATTAGCTTCTTGTTCTTTATTAAAGCAATCTTTGCAATAGACTTCTTTACCCGGAATTGGTTTAAAAGGAACTTGTGTTTGAGCTCCGCATTTAGAACAAACAGCTTCATACATTTTTCTGTGTTTTCTGTTGTTTTTTCTTCTTGCTTTTCTGCAATCCGGACATCTTTTAGGCTTGTTTACCAAACCTTTTTCAGCATAAAATTCCTGCTCACCTGCTGTAAAGACGAATTCTGCTCCGCAATCTTCACATACAAGTTTTTCATCTTGATACATCTGTCTTCTCCTGTTATAATTGGTACTTTAAAGAAACCTCTTGCAAAATTCCTTTAATCTTTATCATTATACACTATTTTTGAAAATATGCAATACCAAATTATACACTGGTAGACAATGAAGGTGCTATTGATATAAATTGACGGACCAAATCTCTATCCCAGAATTTCCCTGCACCATCTTTTAATATTTCACAAGCTTTTTCAACACTCATTCCTTTTCTATATGGTCTGTCTGAAATTAATGCATGGAACGTATCAGCTACAGCTACAATTCTTGCAGCAAGAGGAATTGCATCTCCTTTCAAATGTTCAGGATAACCGCTTCCATCAACGTGTTCATGGTGGTATTTCACCATAGGAATTAAATCTCTTAATGCAGCATTTGGTGCTAGTACTTTTTCTGCGCCAATTACAGGGTGCTGTTTCATAATTTGCCATTCATCATCTGACAATTTATCCGGTTTTTTCAATACATTTTCGGGAATACCAATTTTACCTACATCATGCAATAATGCGCCGAGTTTTATTCTTTGGACTTCATCTTCAGGCAAATTAACTGCACGAGCAAGAGCTTCTGAATATCTTGATACTGATGTTGAATGACCTTTTGTATAAGGATCTTTTGCATCAATTGCTCCTGCTAAAGAGTTTGCAAGCTCCATCAAATGATTTTGAGAAACAATTTGCTCGTTGTTAAATTTATGTACAAGTTCTTCTTCAAAATTTATTCCAAGTTGTGCATGACGTTTTGCAACGACTTCTGCGAATGAATTTAAAGCATCATCATCCCAGAAATTAAAATCTGTAGAACTGATGATTGCAGACATACCTTCTTTATATCCTTTTGCTTGAGAAATATACATTGCCTGTTCTGCAAGAATTAACAATTTTTCTTGATCACGGCTGCATTCAGGATAAGTTGCAATACCAACAGAAACTTTGACTGGTCCTACATCATCAACAAAACAGCAAGATAAGCAATAAGTAATATATTCAGCTAAATATTTGGCATCTGAAGTATTTGTATCAGGCAATATTATTGCGATTTCATCACCGCCATATCTGCCTGCTTTATCTGTACTTCTTATATTTTGTTTAACCTTTTCTGCCAATAGTTTAATAACTTCATCACCTTTTGCATGTCCGAGTTCTCTGTTAATTTTAGAAATATTATTTACATCAAGCATTATGATAGACAAATTTGACTCATTGTCTTCTGCCTTTTTCAACTCTGCTTTCAAAACATCTTGGAAACCTCTGTGAGTATACAATCCTGTCAATGTATCAGTATTTGCATATTTATTTGTCTGTTCCAAAAGCTCTACATTATGCATAAATAATGCACAGTAATTTGCTATAAATGAAAAAAGCCCAATATGCGGTTCTATAGAATCTTTACCGATTACCATTACGCCTTTGCAACCGCCTAAAGTATTTAAAGGAAATATAAAAGAAGCAGAATTTGGTAAATATGGGATATTTAAAAACTTGCTGTCTTCTTTTTTTATTGGAATTCCAGATTTAAAACACTCAATTACGGGATTTGTATCATCTGAAATAACAAATTTTGATGTATAAGTACTTCCGCGCGAAGTAAAAAGTTTTAAATTTATACATTTTGACTGTTCATGATACACTCCAAAGGCTGTATAAGCACTATTTAATTTTTCTGTGAATAAGTCATGAATAGTCGCAAAAAGTTCATGTGTACCTGTCTTGCCAGTAATTGCACTATTCAATGAATAGACAAGTTCTGTGTAATCAATAACTTTATGAGAACTTGCAGAAGCATTCATATAACCTGCATACATTTTATTAGCAGTTTTGTTAGTATTAAAATTATTGATTCTTGCTACAATACTTGAAGTATCTTGCGAAATTGGATTTGAAGCTCTTTTTTCTTCTTTTTTTACAGGTGCTTCAGGTTTTGTTTTAGTAGAATTATTAAGTGTAGGTTTTTTAAGCGAATTTAACTGTTTCGACATGGGATTCGAGACAGCACCGCTAAGTTTTTGAGACGTTTTCGTCTTTGTTTGTTCTACTATTTTTTCCTTATTTTCGTTCAAAACCTACACCTTTTTACACACGATTTATATAAAACCAATGATCAATTATTTTTGCCCGATTATATGGACTATTTTACATTCCTTAAACTATTCTATAATAGTTTATATGAAAAACAATACGCCATTTAGATGGCATAAATATTGTTTAAGCACACAATACAATTAATAAATCCTTCTATAATTTTACTACTACATAGGTAGTATAACTCTAATTTGTGCATTTTTCGAGTGTTTTGCTTCTTTTTTTACACAAATTAATATTTAAATAATTTAAAACCATTTTATTAAAGGTCTAATCTCTCCGCATTCAAGCCCATATTCTCGTGCTTGTTCACTTTTTAATATTGTATCAATTCTTAATCTTTCAGTAATTGGATGCTGTAAAAAAACTTCTCCTGTTTCTCTATCAAAAACAGTGCTGTAATTTAACCCTTTATTTACACAATATGGAAGACGAATTCTATCAGCTTCTTCATCATACCAAGCAAGCCCATGCATCCTGCATACAAGACCGCGATATTTGTATAAACAGCATTTCTTGTCAATCAAAAAGGGACATTTATACATTTTGGGATTTTCTTTTTTTAAATATTTTATCTCTTCTTTTATTTTATGCTTAACTCCAAAAGGTAATTCGACAAAACCTGACATCAAATATTCGACCTCTAATCTGGAAAAAGGATACTCCCCAACTTCACAACAAGAAGAACAACCCGGTTTACATTTTATAAACTCACATTGTTCTTCAAAATAGTTTTCTAATCTTCTATCTAATTTCTCAAGGAATTTTTCGTATCTTTTTAACATTAATGAACTTTCACAAGTGAATATTTTCTTCCATCTAATATTATATCAAAATCTAAAGTTTTATCTACTTGTGGCATTTGTTTTTCTCTTACAACTACAACAACATCCCTATCATCAAGGATATGACCAAGTTTTGCCATTTCCTCTTTATCTTGTTGAGAAATAAAATAAACTTTACTTTTTATATTTTTATCAACAGGAGATCCATAATAATATAAAACAGAATATTTTCTTTCATTATTTAAAACAACAATTTTTTTGTTATTTTCTTTAGCATATTTTGCAAATTGCATTAAATCATTTTGCCCAAATTCATAATCCATATTATAAAATAGCTTTGTACCAAAAGCCGAAGTTATTATCACAAGCAATGCGTAACAAGCAAAAACTCCTTTTGGACAATTTTTAAATGCGCACAAAATACTTGAAATACCAAAAATAAGTACAAGACTTATACAAAACCATTTTATTATAAGGAAATCAGCATACATTTGAGCAGGTAAAAAGAATTTGGAAAAACAAGTTATTATTCCCGCCAATATACATATACCGCCCAGTATATATACAGAAACATTTATAGACTTTTTATATTTATTTTCATAAATATAATTTTCCCATACAGCACCTATTATAAATGCTGTAAAGAAATATACAGGTAAAATATAAGTAATTAACTTCGTACTTGACGATGAGAAAAACAACATTGTAACCAAAAATGCAATTACATTAAATAACAAAAATTTATGTCTATCTGATAATTTTTCAACAGCAAATTTTTTAAATGCTTTTAATTTAGCAATCCCAACTGCAATAGCCGAAAATACCCAAGGTATTAATCCCCATAATACAGTAATTATATAAAAATAAAAAGGTTGTTCTCTGTTTATTTCATTTGAATTTAAAAATCTTTCCAAATGATGTTTAATAATATATTCTCTAAAAAATAACGGGTCATGAATTTTGAACATAATCAAATGCCAAGGTAGCACTATTAAAAAGAATAACAAAAATCCGGGCAATATATACTGTGGTCTAAAAACCTGTTTAAAAGTTTTATTAGCAATAGTTACAAAAAACATAATTGCAAAAGGCACTACAAAACCAGGAATACCCTTAGCCATAACAGCTAAACCAGAGAATATATAAAATAACCACCAGAAATATTTCTTATTTTTATCTTCTACAAATTGTGTCAAAAAACCGAACATGACTGAAAATCCAACACAGGTTGTAACAACAATATCCAATATTGCAAATTTAGCCAACATTACAAATTCAAGGGTAGTCGCAAGGATAACAGCAGATATAAATCCAAACCTTTTTGATACAATCTTTTTCCCTGTAAAATAAACTAACAAAGTGGATAAAGTTCCATATAATGCAACAGGAAATCTAGCCGTAAATTCATTTATTTTACCAAAAATTGCAAATGACAAACACTCACCCCAAAAATAAAGAGGCGGTTTTTCAAAAAAATATTCTCCATTCAAATATAATGTTAAAAAATCCTTACTGTGAAACATATCTCTTGCCATTGAAACATAACGAGTTTCATCGACATCCATCAAAGCATAGTTACCGATATTAAAAAAGAATACAAAATAACATAATATCAATAATCCAATAAATATAAACCAATTATCATATCTTTTTATAAAATTTATTAATTTCTCCATAATTCCTCTCCAAATTTTTCCTAATAATTCTACCACAAAGACATTAAAAAAATATTATAAACCATAGGCTATAATTTTTATATAAAAATGGACTTGAAAAAAAATATTTTATAATCTACAATATGCCCTATGAAAGAAAAAGCACAAAAAGAACTGGAAAAATTATTACAAGGTAATAAAAACTTTGTAAACGGCACACCAACTACAAACAATATGACACTTGCAACATTACAAAAATACGCTTTTCATCAAGAGCCTTATGCTTGTGTCCTTACATGTTCTGATTCAAGAGTTGTGCCTGAAATCATTTTTGACTGCGGGATAGGCGAATTATTTGTTGTTCGAGTAGCCGGAATGACTACAGGACCAAATATAATAGAAAGTATTGAATATGCAGTGAAAAAATTGCAAGTACCTCTTTTAATCCTACTAGGTCATGATGATTGTGGTGTTATGAAATATGCAAAGGAGCATTATCCAGAACCCATGAAAGATTTTTCATCAATATTAAAATGCGTATACCCTGTACTTGATAAAAAAGAAGATATAACTTGTCATAATTTCTTTGCACAAGAACATACAAAATGGGTAGAAAATTATTTGATGAAACATTCTGTCATTATCAATGAAGCTGTTAAAAATGAAAAATTGCGAATTGCAAAATGCCATTTTAATCATTCTACAGGTCTTGTAAATCTAATAGATTAAGTTTTTTATAATTGCAAAGCATAAGCGAACAATCTCCCAACTTGTTGATTGTATTTTCTGCCTTCTTCTTTTGCAAACAGATTTTCAAAATGACTTAATGTACTACCATCGATTGAATAAGAAGGATTACACATCATCAAATGATGAGTAGAAGTATCATTACGTAAGGGAAATAAATCATCCATCTGCATAAAACTCGGCAATTTATCACTTGCATAATAAAAACCAAAAAGAGCAGAATTTATACGATTTAACTTCTGTTCATAAGACATTCCGCCGATATTATTATCATTTGATATTTCAACACCTGGAGCATAAACCCTTGAATATTTTAGCCTGTCAGACAAATCTCTCACAGCAAAAAAGTCATCTCCTGTAATAAAATCCGTTCCAGCATTTAGGCCCATATTGATATATCTTTCAAAATTATCAGAACTTTTTTCTCCTACAAAACTTATATCCGTTTTCCCTGAGCGTAATCTTATTTCGTTTAAAATATACTGCATCTGTTTATATTCAGGCAAAGCTCCGACTCCTGTATAATTGCCCATATCATAACCTCCAATATGTTTTGCAGAATCAATAAACATACATTCAAAACCTAAACTCATAAGTTTTACGCATTCATTTATGTATAATTCAACATGTTCGGGATTGCTCCAATTAAAAGGGACATCATCTTTATTATTCATTGCAATTTTAATCTGATCAGCTGAAATTACATGACGAAAACCAACTTTAATTCCTCTAAAATGAGCTAAATCCGCAAAAACTTTCAACTGTTCCTCCGGTGAAATTTTATCTGTTATTGAATAATCTATTACATTATCGCTATAATTTGTATTAAGCCTTATACCATATATTGAATTTTCTTCAAAAGGTCCTTTTTCATAGGCATCTCCGTAAATATTAGGCCAAATCTGAGATAAAATAACACAGTTTGCAAAACTTTTTGCAGATGGCGGAATTGCAGGCAATAATTTAATACAACTCAAAATACCTTTACAAGTACACCCATTATCCATAGTTGCAATTGCTCTATCATTAATTTCAATGTAATTAGCAAATCTGCCCCAATTATCTCCATAATATGGTGTTACTATATCATTAGGAAAACTTTCACAAAATTCGTTTCCTTTAGAAAGAGTCAAAATAATTTCTATTGTTTTTTTTACAGATAATTTTAACAAATCTGCAGGTACAATATTCCCAAGCCAACGCTTGTTATATGCATTATCAAAACCATGAAAGGCAATATAATTTGAATACTCATCAGGTTTTAATTTTGTATTTTCCCCTAAAGCTTTTAATAATTTGTCTACATAACTACATTGTTTCATAACATAATTACTTATAAAAAATCTATAAACAAAATTCATTGCCTATAAAGATAATTTAGTCATAAAACATTGCAGTTACCGTATCTGGCTTATCAAGTTCATCTAAATATTCTTTGACCTTTTGTAAACGTTCGTCCATATCAAAATATGTATTTCTATAATTTCTTAGAGTTTTTTCTATCTCACTAAACTGCTCGTGATACCCGCATAATTGCATAGCTAAATTCAATTCATCACGATCAGAAAAGCCTTTAGCATAAGGTAATTCAGATTTTTCTACAGCTAATATCAATTTTTTAAACAAACTTTTTCTTCCATTTTCAGCTGCAACATCATATAAAGCAGCCTGTTCATCATCAAATGAGTTGATAAAAACTCTAAACATTTTCGCAAGATTATTCCCACCATAAGAGCCGGTATCTACAATTTCATCTACAATTTTAATTTCATTACCATCTGCTGTAAAATTATTTGGATTAATTGTATCAAATTCTTTTCCTGCAAAATTTAATATCTTAAAATCTTCAGCTATTTTATCATAGGCTTCTTGTGGAAGTTTTGAAAATCTGTTTAAATACACATTTGCATAATAAGATTTTTTCTCGGAATCAGACATTATTTTTCTTGGCACACCTGCAGGAAGTGCATCTTTTGTTTTGAATGCATTTTTCATAATTTCAACATCACCAATTTTTGCAATTACGTTACCATAATAAGTTTTTAAATTTTCAACAAAATTATCAGTTAGCAGCTGCAATTTATCAAGTTTTGGGAATTCAAATCTTCCAACTTTAAATACATAATCATCATCTATACCGTAAACTACACCATGGACACCTTTACCTTTTTCGTTCTCTTCTGCCATTTTCTCAGGCAACATTTTACAAAAACTGTCTGCCAGTTCCTGTTCTTTATGTTCATTTCTGATTCCACTTGAAATGTATTTTTCCAAATTTTTACTGAATTCGGATTTATATCCGCAAAAACTTGGGATCTTATTATTAATTTGCATTTGAACTCCTTATCACTTCACACATAATTCTTATAAAACATCTGATGATAAAAAAATGCCCTAAAAGTATTTTAGTGTTAAAATAATTTAAGAAAGAGAGGTATATCATGATTAATGAAAAATTAGAAAAAGCATTTAATGATCAAATTAACAAAGAATTATATTCAGAATATCTATATCTTTCAATGCAAGCATATTTTGAAAGATTAAACCTTAAAGGTTTTGTAAACTGGATGTCAGTACAAGTTCAAGAAGAACACGCACACGCACTAGGAATGTTCGATTATTTGAACCAACGTGGAGGAAATGTTCAATTAGAAGCTATCGACAAACCTGAAACTGATTGGGAATCTCCTCTTGCTGTATTTGAGCAAGTCTTAGAACACGAAGAATATGTTACATCAAGAATTAACGCTTTAATGGATGTAGCAGAAGAAACAAAAGATAGAGCTGCAATGTCATTCTTAAACTGGTACTTAAAAGAACAAGTTGAAGAAGAAGATAACGTAGGTAATGTATTAGCTACATTAAAACTTATCGGAGATGACAAAAAAGCACTACTTATGCTTGATAAAGACTTAGCTACAAGAACATTTGTACAACCGGTTATTGGATAGAAGTTATAAAAACAAGAAGAAAAGAAAGCAGGCTGTTTTTATTTTATTAAACAGACTAAATAATTTTCGTTTCTGATTGTTTTCAGTGTTTTTAATTATGCTTACATTTCAAAAAGTTGAAAAACAAAATATAAAAGAACTTGCAAGTCTGGCTCACGCTATTTGGCATGAATACTGGACTTGCATTCTTTCTTCTGCACAAATTGATTATATGGTAGAAAACTTTCAATCAGAACATGCTATAAAAAATCAAATTGAAAATGAAAATTACACATATTATTTTATAATCCAAGATTCTCAAAAAGCAGGATATTTCGGGATATCAGATAAAAAAGATTACTTATTTTTATCAAAACTATATATACAAAAAGATTTTAGACATCAAGGACTTGGAACAAAAGTCTTTGAAGAAATAAAAAAACTTGCAAACGGCAAAAAAATTCAACTCACAGTAAACAAACATAATATAAATTCAATTAATGCTTATAAAAAATGGGGATTTAAAACAGTAGATTCAGTCGTAACCGACATAGGCTCAGGCTTTGTAATGGACGATTATATAATGGAGATATAAACACTTCATTTAACAAGCAAATTTTCATGGATTTTTACAATCATTATAAAAATTACTAAATGAAAGCCTCTGCAAAATTACAGAGGCTGTTTTTTGTATAAGAAGGTGTGTAGAAAAGACTTTTTTTATATTACTTTTGTTAACCTGTTTACCAACCAGTTTTATCAATTTTGGCTTCCGCATTTCTATAACCTATACCGGCTCTATAACCTGATATAAAATACATAAAAGGCAATGCCGGATCAATCCATTTAAAACCCGATAATATTCCTGCTGTTGCAATATCATCTGCATGGAGTGCAATATCTAATGCTTCAGGCCTACGTTCACTGTAAATCCCTTTTGAATTTCTTTTTTCGCCAAATAACGGATTAATAAGTTTTTTGCTTACAAAATTTGCAATATAACTTCCGCCAATAATGCCTGTTGCAGTTATACCTGTCAAAATTACTGCTAATTTTCTCATCGGAGTAAGAGGCTTAATCTTTTTTGCTTTCTCTAATTTTTCAGAAAGAAAAAGGGCGCTGCCTGCACCGACATTGCATAAAAAAATATTTGCAAGATATTGGTACAAACCTTCTTTTATTTTATTAATTGTTCTTTTTTTACCATTCATGTGCGAAACTTTATCAGCAACAATACCGCCGAAAACACCCCCTAAAACAGGTATTAAACCTAAAAGAGACAACCTTTTTATTTCAGAAAAAATCTCCTTTGAATTAAGATTTTTCTTTTCAGGTAAAATCACACTAAAAAGCTCTTGTTTCGCAGGAGATTCAGGAAGTTTGTCTTTTAATATATCTATTTGTCTGGGTGAAAGTTCTTTTAATCTAGCAGTCTCTAATGCTTGGAGAATATTATTATCCCTAATTTTATTTGTTTGAAGAAATTTATCAACAGAATCTGACTGAATTTTTTGAAGTTCTGAAAAATGAACTCGTTCCATCAAACCGCTGAATATTTTTTTGTTCCCTATTTTTAATCCTCTTGTTCCCAGTAATGATGCACCAATTGTGCTTGAAATTACAATTGCATTTTGAATAAATTTTTGTTTTGCTTGTTTTTTCCCTTTTTCAGAATTTTGAAAATAATCTGCAATTCCATAAGCACCTCCGACACCTATCAATAATGCAGGCATTTTTTGATCAAGTTTATTTAAAATCATAGGCTGGTCTATATATTTACAGAACGTCGATATTTTCATATTAATCCTTATTTGTTAGTCTAGCCTAACTTTATATTAAATAATTACCTTTGTCAAGAGGGACAAAAAATTTACGACCATAAGATTTGTTTAACTATTTATATAATTTTTTCAAATCAATATCTGATTTTTTAATATAATCAGTTAATTTTACCATATTTTCAAACAGTTTATCAGATACAATATGTTCCATTTTGCAAGCTGTTTCAAGTGCTTCTTCTTTTTCCACACCTAAAACTTTTATGAAAAATTCTGCTAAATTTTCATGTTTCGTTAAAATATCTTTTGCTATTTTTTCACCTTTTTTAGTCAAAGTAATAGGAGAATATGGAGTATAATTAATCAGTTTCTTTTCTGCCAAAACATTTAATGCCCCTGTTACAGAAGCTTTTTTCACATTTAGAACTTCTGCGATAACTGTAACTTTTGCTTGTCCTGTTCTTAAAATCTGACTATAAATTTCTTCAATATAATCTTCCAGACTAACTGACAATTTTTCCATTACAAACTCCTAATTAAATTTATTATATCACAAGGTTTGTCTATAATAAAATCAGCTCCTTTTAAATAATCCCTTGCACGAAATCCCCAGATTACACCAATACATTTTAATCCGGCATTTTTAGCGGTTTCTACATCCACCTCAGAATCACCAACATAAATTGTAGAATATTCATCGGCATTCAATTCTTTCATAGCTTTGAAAACTCCATCAGGAGCTGGTTTTTTAGGAACATCATCAGCTTGACCGATTGCAACATCAATTAAATCTCCAAAGTATTTTTTACATAATTCTTTTACTGCAGAATCAAATTTGTTAGATACCACACCGATTTTAATCCCATTATCATGCAATGTTTTTAGTATCTCTAAGATACCATTGTAAGGATTAGTGTGATTGCACATATTTTCAGAATAATTTTTTTTAAAAATTGCTAAACATTCTTCCACATTTTCACAATTCTCAGGCACTGCACGTTCAATAAGTTTTCTAACTCCATTACCAACAAAACATCTAATTTCTTCCAGTGATCTTGCAGAATAACCGAATTTTGAAAGAGCAAAATTTGTAGCATCTTTTAAATCTTCTAAAGTATTTAATAAAGTACCGTCTAAATCAAAAATTACAGTTTTTATCATACATCGATTTTATCACAGAAAAAATCATAAAAATGATAAAATTGAAGAGGGTATTTTTTAGTTAAAGTCTCTAAAAATTCTATATAATCACTTTTCAGATGTTCTAATTTTTCTTTTCTTGAGCCTGAATATTCAAATCTTTTCAAATATATACAATACCTATCCTTTTTCTCTGCAGTACACACAATAAAATATATGGGGCAATTAAGCATAAGTCCAAATTTGAAAGCTCCAACAGGGAATAATACTTTTTTACCTAAAAAATCTGCTGTGAAATTTGATTTTTCATTATGAGCAGAAACTCTATCCCCTGCTATAAAAATGACTTCTCCTTTATCCAATTTGTCTTTTATTTCTATTGATGTCGTAACATCAATATTTTCAACAGGATAGGCAGTTATCGGGTTATCAGAAGAAATTGAATTTAAAAAATTTTTAAATATACTACATTGGCTGCCTTCTAAAAATAAATTAACTCTTGTATCATCAATCACTTCACCTGAACGAAAAAATGTTCTCATTGCATTTACATTCCCTAAATGAGAACATAAAAAATATATTCCTCTTTTATTCAGCAAATCATCATAAAATAGTCTTTTTTGAGCTTCATCTGCAAAAAATATTTTTTTAAAACTAAAATTGTCAGTAAACATTTCAATTTTATCAACCAGGCTATATGAATAATTTAAAAAATGTTTAAAAGATTTTATAATATCACCTTTGCCTGTAGCAATTTTGAGATACTTTTGTGAGCATTTCCGAATTTTGGGCGCACCTAAAAAAGCAAAAAGAGTAACAAAAAACACAATAAATTTTACAGGTAATTTACCTCCAAGATTATATATATACCATAAAAGCATAAGCCTTTTGCGCCCTGCTGCTTGTTCTTTTATATTATACCATTTTAAATCTTCACTTTTATTTAACTCTTCAGCCAATGTATACTCCAATTTATTTATTTCACACAAGATAATAAAGTATAATCGTGAATTCCGATATTTTCATATTTTTTGTCAAGTTTTAGTCCAGCTTTTTCAATCATTTCAATCATTCTTTTTTCGCTGTACATTTTACTTTTTCCGTTAGCCATACAAGTAAAATACAATGAAATATGAACTAGTGAATATGTAGCCCCATCAAACAATTGTTTATCGGTAAAAGGTTCAAGAATATAAATCTTTGTATTATCAGTCATAGAATTTTTAATATTTTTTAATATCGAAATAACCTGTTCTTCAGAAAAACAATCTAAAAATTGACTCATAAACACTGCATCTGAAATTTTAGGGAATTGAGTTTTCAAAACATCAACTCCATGGAATTTCAATCTTTCATTATGCAAATTTTTCTTAGCTGCCTCAATATTTTCTGGCAAGTCAATCATATTGACAATGCAGTCTTTATTAAACTTCAAACAAGCTCTTTCAAATTTTCCTGTATTACCTCCAATATCAAAAATTTGAGACGGCTTATCTTCAAAAATAATTTTTAAAACCTCGTCAAAACAAGTATCAGAATAATAATGATCGAACTCAAACCAACTCTTTTTCATCTCATCTGGCAGCTCATTAAGTGCATTGTAAATAGTTTCATAATCACCTATAAATTTTCGACAACCTACAGGCTCTGCCTTGGCAAAAGATTCTTTAAGCTCTGATGCACCTAAGTAACATACATCTTTTACAAAATTGAAATTAACCTTTGTCATTTCATTATTTAAAAAAGCAGAAGCAACAAGTGAATTAACATATTTTTCACCTGTTTTTATAACAATTCCGCAAGCTGATGCGACTTCAAGCAGCGTCTCTGTCGTATATTTAGAAATTTTGCAATGCTCCATGATTTCCGAAACTGTAGATGGGTTCTCCTCTAAAAAATTAATAATACCAAACTTAAGCATTGCATTGACTGCCTGAAAAGTCAACGGAGCAAAAGCAATCTTTTGAGCTTCCGATAAAGCTTTTACTTGAGGTGATATATGTTTTTTTATCCTTCTATATTTCATTTCTAATCCTTATATTAATTTTCATTATTTCCAGCAGATTTATTAATTAATATTAAACTAAAAATATATGAACTCAAAAGCCCTAAAGCAAGTACTATACCTAAAGAACTAATAAGTTTAAATCCTGCAAAAGCCAACAATGTAAAAGAAAATACACTCGTTAAACAAGACATTAATACAGCATCATTACATTTTACAGCACCATTAAATCTAAATATTGCATAATCAAGCCCAAACCCGATTATTAAAAACACTGCAAGTAAATGGAACAAATTAACAGGAATATTAAACAATGCTAATATTCCAAATACAAAAGCTACAGTCATTACAGATGGTAAAATAATCTTAGCTCCGGATTTGTAATCATATATTTTACCTAACAACAAATATAGTATACAAAATATAGGCAAAATTAAAACAAGACAAAGTTTTCTACATTTTTTTATTTGAGAAGAAATATCCTTTTGAATATTTATAACTCTTGCTTCGTTAATATTACCGCCATCATAATCATATACAAGCATTGTTGATGTATTTTTATCAATTAAAAAGTTTTTCTTTAAAATATCAAAATTTTTATTTGCAACTAAAAAATGTGATTGATTATAATTTTGATTTATTAACTCTGCTCGCTTTGATAACGGTAAAAACACAGCATAGTTATTCATCTCTGAGATATATAGATTTTTACGCAATTGTTGGTTTTCTTTCTGTCTTTTTATTGACGGAATATATTTGCTTAATGCTTGATATTCAAATCCTTCCTTATAAAGTTTATCTGAAATAGTCTCTTCTTTCTGGAGCAAATCCTCAAGATTATTACCTTTCACAATAACAATAGAAATACTCCCATCCGTACCTGCAATATCTTTGAAAAGTTTTTCTGCATTTAAAAGATTCTTAGGTGGTGTATACATATTTTTTATATTGTCATCAAAATTTGTTCTGCATAAAGCAATTAAAGCCAAAACAATTATTGAGTAAACGGAAATTTTTTTATATTTTTCAGGAATTTCAATATATTTTATTTTTGCCCGCTCCAAAGAAAAATTCTTTAATAAAAGCGGATAAAATAATATTACTATTGAATAAACAGTTATTAACCCCACAATAGTAAACACTGAAATTTGTCTTAATAAAATAAAATTCGCAAACATCAAAACAACAAAGGCACTTACAGTTGTGAGCAAACTTACAGTCAAGCTTTTAAAAATTTCTTTTACCGTATCATTACCATTGTCAGATACAAAATAATGCAAAGAATAATCTACACATATACCTATCAAAGTAGTTGAAAATACAAAAGTTAGAATATGTATGTTTTTAAAAATTAAGGCAGTAGCACAATATCCTGCAAAAATTCCTAAACCAATACTCAAAATTATAGGAATAATCGGCTTTAAAGATTTAAAATACAAATATATTAACCCTATAATAAAAAATATTGACAATATACAAATTAAATTTATTTCAAAAATAGAATGACTGCTTGCAAAATATGAATGCACAGGTGCACCCGTCAAATAAACTCTCACACCATTATGTGAAAACTCTTTTTTTAAATTCACAAGGTCATGCATTGTATCATTTAAAATGTTAGGAGAAAGAGCAATTGAACTATCTACATTAAGCATGACAATACTATAAAATTTTTCATTTAGCTGAACAGGCACAAAATTTGCAATTTGTTTATTCTCAGCTAAATTATTAACAAAATCCGTCAATAGTAAAAAAGGATCATTATCAATAGAACCTATTGGCGGCATAATAGGATTATATAGATTTTGCAAACTGATTTGTTCAACATCGTTATACTTTTTATCCTGCAATAATAAACGAGTCTTATTAGAAATTAAATTATTATGATATTTTTCATAATCATCTAAAACTCCCGTAATATTCATGTCAGTTGTATACAATTTAGTTTTATCTAGTTTTGCATAAAAAGTTTTAGCTATCTCTTCTGCTTTTTCAGGGTCATCACTTTCTACTATGACATTAATTTTAGAAGAAAATTTCCCGCTCAAATCTACAAGAATATTATCTTGAGAAGATGAAAATATAGCTTTTAAAATATTTGTCTCCGTATGCGCAGGTCTGAAAAAAACTAACACCCCTAAAATTACAAGGATGATAATAAATAATATTCTAAATGTAAAAATTAATTTGTTTCGCATTTAAAAGAAATATCCGTTATACCATTTTTAATTGTACTTATTTTAATATTACTAATATCCTTTGAGCCCTTAACGATTATATAATTAAGCTGCTGAGCAGGTACAGTATTTTTTTTAGGTTTCAATCCTATAATCCATACACCATTATTATCTTTTTTATAATACAGATTAAAATTTTTATCCAAATAAGCATAATTTCCATTTGCTACAGCAACAATTACACTGTTCATTTGTTTATTTTGTGAGGCAGAATATGAAACAGTAGATTTTATCGGATATAAAGTTTCAAAAATTGCACCTTTATCTTTTATAAACTTAAAATTTCCACCTGATTTTAAAACTGTATTACCTATATATTTTTCTTGAGTAAATTTACAATACGCATCACCCAATTTTGGCATTTCACGAGCAATAGATCTACTTGAAGAAATATAATTGAATACCTCCTCAAAAGCAAAACATAAATTTGCACATGCAAAAATTACAACTAATAATATTAAAAATTTACGCATAAGCCTCCAATTTCTCAACAAATCTTTTTGGAGCATTATATACACTTTCTCTAGTACTAATATTTACACAAATTTGCATACTCTTAGCTTTGAATATTTTCTGCCCGCTTTCACAATCAAAAATTTCATACCTGATGTTCAATGCAGGCTCATAATCCAATATTGTTGATACAACTTTAATTTTTTGCATAAACTTTGCCGACTTAATAAATTTCAAATCCATAGTTGCAATAGGATAAGCAAACCCGTCAGCTTTCATATCATCATAAGTATAGCCGATTTTTGAAAGCAAATCACACCTTGCAATCTCTAAGTATTTTACATAATTCCCATGCCAGACAACATTCATAGGATCCAAATCATAAAAAGGCACTTCAATATATGTTTCTGCAAAAATATTTTTCATAACTTTATTATAAAACAAAAGTACCCGAAGAAAAAACAACTTCATCTTTCGTAAACTTATACTCAACAGATTTATCATTTTTGCATAAAGTCAAGCGGACTTTTACATTAGGCTTAATTATTGATGAAAACTTAATTTTTTTAACCTTTTGCGGCACAAATTCAAGATGAAAAACATCTTTTACAAATTCTTTTACAAAAAATAATTGAACAACACCTGGTAATATAGGAATTTGAGGGAAATGTCCTTCAAAAAAGTTGCTGTTTTTAGGAAAAACTAAATCAAAAATAGCATTATCTCCCTCAATATTAAAATCAATAACATAAGGATAAGTTACATTTGTGTTAAAAATTTCTTTTATTCTGGCCAAATTGGTTTTCCCTCTTTCATTTACAGGCAAATCATATAAAAAACGCCATCTTTTACAGCGAACATCTACTCCTGACATATTATTTTTCATATAAATTTTTAAACTTTTAACTAATTCAAGTTTACCGTTTTTTTCTAAAAATTCGCGGCCTTTTCTGTTCAACACAGCAGCTGCGCATAACTTATCATCCATTTTCAAACAATATGATTTTTCAATAAATTCATCGGAATTCAAAATTTTTTCTATCTCATTTAAAGAAATTCTTTTTTCCTGAATTTTCACAATTCTGTCTTTTCGCCCTTTGACCCTGAAACCATTTTCAAAAAATTCAAGTTCATCACTCAACTCTAATTCATCTTCATCAAAATATGGAGATTTAATTTTGCCGTCATTATAAAGAACATTTTCAAAAAAATGCAAATTGTCTTTTGCAGATTGCCTATAAGCTATTATACCGGCTTCAGTGCTCCCGTATATTTCTGTTACACTATCAGAAATCCCTTCCAAATATTCAAATAATTCATTACTTAAAGGAGCACCAGCAGAAAAAATCATTTTAGGTTTATTTTTAAACTTAAAATTGTACTTTGCAAGTTTTTCCAAAAAAGATGGTGTTGAAACAAATACATAATTCTCATAATCTTTTATATCTTCTGGATAAAAGACTCTTTCATCATCAACAGAACATCCCAAAACCATAGGTAACATAACAGCAAAAGTAGTACCATACATATAATCTGGATTTACTGTTGATACAAAAATAGTATCCGTTGAAAAGTTAAAAATTTTTGCTAAATCCTGCACCTCTTTCAAAACACATTCATAGCTTTTTTTTATAACTTTGGGCTCACCTGTAGAACCTGATGTCTTAAAAATAAAAATTTTTTTATCTGTCATATTTTGCTCTCAAAATAATTCTTACGATGTATTCTACCCCGAACATAAGCCCAAGTGCAATATATGAAATACAAGCGTTATACAATGTCCAAATTTTTGGCGACATAAAGACTGTTGCAAAAGAAATTAATAAATTTATAAAAAGAAAAATACACCAAATATAAGTAAGTTTCCTTGTATAATTTCTGGTAAATTCTGATAATTCTCCGCCATCCATTTTTTTTGCAATTTTTTGAATTACTGTCTCTTTGCAAAAAAGCGATGAGAAAAATACACAAAAAATAAAACTGTTAACAATGACAGGATAGAATTTTAGAACATACACTTTGCTAAAATGGAAAAGACATACAATAAACAAAGTCCCGACAAACGGTAATAAAGGCTTGATTTTTTTTATATACCCCATTTGTCCACCTGACATATTGCCTTCCATTCTGTTGATTTAAAGCAATTCTTCAATAGCAGATACAACATCATCAATTGTTCTAATTTGCTTAAAGTTTTCAGGAGAAATCTTTTTCTCAGTGAATTCTTGTAATTTTACAGCCAAATCAACCGCATCAATGCTATCAAGTTCCAAATCTTCAAACAAATTTGCATCCAATACAAGCTTTTCAGGCTCGATTTCAAAATCATCAGCCAAAATCTCTTTTAATCTATCAAAAATTTGTTCTCTTGTATATTTTTTAGCCATTTAACTAACCTTACTTCTTATAAAATCAGCGATTGTTTTAACTGAATAAAAATATTTTTTATTTTCTTCTTTGTTGTCGCTCAAATCAACATTATACTTTTTCTTTAATGCCATACCAAGTTCTAAAGCATCGATGCTGTCAAGACCAAGCCCGCTGATAAATAACGGCTCTTCATCTTTAATATCATCGACAGTTATATCCTCTAATTCAAGCGACTCAATGATTAGAGTTTTAATTTCATTTTCCAAGCTCATCTTAATTCACCTATATTAATATTTATAACTTAATTAATTAGTAAAGTCAAATTTGATTTTTTCAGAAATAGCTTTCCTCAGCTTAATTTCTGATTTTTCATCAAAGTCAGCCAATTTTATGGGATCGAGCTGATTTATTGTATAAGTGATTAACCTGTCAGAAGCATCATATATCGGCTGCCCCTTTTGCAAAAACGGATAATCGCATTTAATGATTATAGGCAGAATATCTGCACCTGATGCAATTTGCAAAGCGGCTGCACCTTTATGAATTTTCAAGTCTTCACCCTCTACTGTCCTTGTACCTGTCGGGAAAATTATAATATTATAGCCGTCATGTAATACTTCAGTAGAAATTTTCTTGAATTCATCTAATTCAACATTATTCGGAATATAAACGTTTTTTATAATATTTTTCAAGAATATATTATTCAACAACTCTTTTTTCGCCAAACATAAAGAATTATCATAAAGCCCGATAAGTATCATAATATCAATAAATGTCGGATGAGTAGAAACTATTATTTTTCCCCTTACCTGCTCGAAATTCTTTAAATCAATTTTGATAAGCCCGAGTTTAACAAAAAGATTTGTATAAAAATGCCAAAGTTTGTGGATTAATCTTGAAAATCTTTCACGCTTTCTTTTGTCTTCTTTATCGTTTTTTATCAAATTTTCATTATCGTTATGAGAAACTAAATCCTCAGTTTTTTCAAATTTCATAAAAATTTGCAACAATGGCAATACTACATAACCTAGAAAAAATGAGCAAACTCCGAATATAGAAAATAATAATACAACGCCAAAACCTCTTAAAAATCTAATCATTTACCCTCTCCATAATGTATAAAGGACAAATATAACGTCCGCCATGCAAAAATTCGGTAAAACTGTTAGATTCCAATTTTTCATTATTGCTTTTTATCCTTACTCGCTCACCATCTTTTTCATCTATTAATATTGAAATACTCTCATATCTGTCAACAGATTCTGCGTAACAAAAAAGAGTTTTTCCCTTGTTCATAACAGCATCTAAAAATCCATATGCAAAACTATCTTTTCCAGCTGCAACAGAATTATAAGAAAGATGTATATTCTTCAAAAGCGAAAAAAATCCAATTGTAGAATTGTGAACAGAAAAACTAAAACCTGTTGGAGATATTTCATTTTCTTCATTTTTTTGTTTTATAAGTTTCAAAACTCTTTCTAATTCTCCATATCGAGAAGCATAGCACAATTTCATATCATTACTGCCATCATAGCACTCCAACATAGTACTCAAAGCAATTTTACCAACAGGAGATAATTTTCTCCTCATAAGCATCGGTACTTGAGATAAATCAATATTTTCTCCTGCAGAATAAGAAATCTTTTTTATAAAAAATTCCAGATTAATTCCATTCATGCTAACATATTATCATGAATGAGATTTATATTACAGATGCCTGTGCATTATTTGCAGATAAACTAACACCTGATGAAGAAATCGTTAAAGGCAGTAAATTTTATTTCGGCAAGTTGGAAAAAATTTTTGAACAAATACAAGAACCTAATTATAACTTGAGATGCAATAGACTTTTGAAATTTCTCGTTGACAAACTTGACTTGTCTGAATACGATAAATCAGAAATTGGGATTGTAATAGGTACTACAAATTCAGGGATAGAAGAATACGAAACAACAGAAAACAAGCACCATGCAGAACTTGGGAACCCTGCAGAATTTTTAAAATGGTATTTAGGCACAACCAATTATGCAGCTAGCGTATCAACAGCTTGTACATCAGGTATAAAAGCATTTTCAACAGCTGTGAAACTTTTACAAAATAATATTTGTAAAGCAGTAATAGCAGGAGGAGTCGACACACTAGCAAGTATGCCGACATATGGGTTTCATGCTCTGGAAGTACTATCACATGAAAAAACAAATCCATTCTCAAAAAATCGAAATGGCATAAGTCTTGGAGAAGGCGGAGCGTTGTTTTTGCTGACGCAAAAGAAGACAGGAAGTCAAAATGATAAGAATGCAGGCGATTATATCCAACTGTTGGGAATCGGAGAAACCTCTGATGCTTATCATTCTGCAACACCTGACCCTGAAGGGACTCAAGCATCAATTGCAATTCAAAAAGCTCTTGATGAAGCAAAACTGTCTTCTGATGATATTGATTATATTAATCTTCATGGCACAGGTACAATATCAAATGATTTAATGGAAGCAAATGCAATTTATAAAATTTTCCAAAATAAAGTACCGGCAAGTTCTACAAAACCACTTACAGGACATTGTCTCGGTGCAGCTGCATCAATAGAAACATTCATTTGTTATGAAATTTTGAAAGGTAAAAGAAAATTACCAATACATATTTTTGATGGAGAATATGACAATAAATTACCTAAAATTAATTTGGTTAATAAAAATACCGAATATGGGGAAATAAATACCTGCATGTGCACATCATTCGGCTTTGGCGGAACAAATGCAGTAATCATTTTAGGAAAAGAAAATAAAAATCCTAAATATAATTTATCAAATATTCTGCCGCATGAAAGACCAATGATTTTAATTGATGATATTTTACAAATTGATATGGAAAATCAATTTATAGAAGTATCTGTTACAATCAATGAAAGTAAGGTATTTTTTGATAAAGAAATTAACGGAATTTCCCCGCTTGTAGGAATTGAATTTATGGCACAGGCAATAGGCTGTTATGCTTATTTCAAAGCAGGTGAGGTAATCCCTAAAATCGGTTTTTTACTCGGTACAAGATTATATGAAAATTCAATTAAAAAGTTTGAAAACGGTAAAACATATACCATCAAAGCAAAAGAAATTTATGGAGATGATGAACTTGTCTCATTCGAATGTTTAATTTATAATGATAATAAAGATGATGGTTATATTGCAAAAGCTATTGTGAACGCATTTCAGCCCAAAGATGCAGAAAAATATATAAAGGAATTAGGGTAGTGGACAAAAAGAAAATTTTAGTAACAGGCTCAAGTAGAGGTATAGGAAAAGAAATTGCTTTATATCTTGCCAAAAATGGCTATGAAATAGATGTTCATTACGCTCACAATAAAGAAAAAGCTCAAGAAACTGCTAATGAAATAAAAGCACTTGGATGTGAAGCTCAAATTTTGAAATTTGATATTAAAAACAGAGAAGAATGTAATTCAGTTTTAACAAACAAGCTTTATTACGGTATTGTTCTAAATGCAGGTATTGCAAAAGATAACGTTTTTCCTATGCTTGAGGATAATGAATGGGATGATGTAATTGATACAAACCTTACAGGATTTTATAATGTTTTAAAACCCCTTGTAATGCCAATGATTTCAAACAGAATCAAAGGAAGAATTATTACCTTGTCATCAATTTCAGGACTTTGTGGAAATCGCGGTCAAGTAAATTATTCCGCATCAAAAGCCGGCATAATCGGGGCAACAAAAGCACTATCACTTGAACTTGCAAAACGTGGAATTACGGTGAATTGCATAGCCCCTGGAGTCATAGAAACAGATATGATAAAAGATGTTCCGGTAGATGAAATAAAAAAATTGATTCCGATGAAAAGACTTGGTCAAGCACGTGAAGTTGCAAGTCTTGCAAACTATTTAATGAGTGAAGATGCTTCATACATAACCGGTCAGGTAATTTCCGTAAACGGAGGTATGTATCTATGAAACGTGTTGTAGTTACAGGTATGGCATTGACAAGTCCTTTAGGAAGCGATATTAATAGCGCTTTTAGAAACTTGGAAAAATTAGAAAATTGCATTGAATATAATAAAGATTTAGACCAATATGAAAGATTAAACACAAGACTTTCAGCAAGAACAAAGGATTTTGAAATCCCCTCAAATTACAACAGAAAAGTTCTCCGCACAATGGGACCTCTTTCTGTTATGGCTGTAAGAACTGCAGAATTAGCTCTTGAAAATGCAGGACTTTTAGGAGATGAAATTATAACTAACGGTCAAACAGGTGTCAGCTATGGATCATCTTCAGGCTCATTAGACGCAATTATTGATTTTTACGGTATGCAAGTGGATAAAATTGTAAGAGGCTTAAATTCAGGGTCTTATGTAAAAATGATGCCTCAAACGACAGCTGTAAATATTTCATTATATTTTAAAACTATAGGGCGTCTTGTTCCCTGCTCTACTGCCTGCACATCAGGTTCTATGGGAATAGGATATGCTTATGAAACAATAAAAAACGGATACGAAACTGTTATGATTGCAGGTGGAGGAGAAGAACTCCATGCAACTGAAATTGCAATTTTTGATACTTTATATGCAACAAGTCAGAAAAATGATACTCCAAAATTAACCCCATCACCTTTTGACAAAAACAGAGATGGCTTGGTAATCGGAGAAGGTGCAGGGACTCTAATTTTAGAAGAATATGAACATGCAAAACGCCGAGGAGCAAAAATTTATGCAGAAATAATCGGTTTTGGAACAAATACAGATGGTACACATATCACAAACCCTAACAGAAAAACAATGGGAATAGCTCTTGAACTTGCACTAAAAGATGCAAATCTGTCGCCTGATAAAATTGGTTATGTAAATGCACACGGTACAGCGACTTTACAAGGTGATATTGCTGAAACCTATGCAACAGAAGAAGTTTTCAAAAGACAAGTTCCTATAAGTTCTACAAAAAGTTATACAGGGCATACTCTCGGTGCCTGTGGTGCCATTGAAGCGATTTTAAGTATCGAAATGATGAATAGAGGCTGGTTCCACCCTACACTAAACCTTAATGAAATCGATCCAGAATGCGGTAATTTGGATTATATTAGGAATCAAGGCAGAGAAATCTCAACAAATTATGTAATGTCAAACAACTTTGCCTTTGGCGGAATTAACACATCATTGATATTCAAAAAAATCTGATTCATATGCTTTATTCAATTTTTTTGCGACAAAACAAGCTGCTTCATAAAAAACAATAGGCAAAGTGCAATAACCTGATACGATTAATGCATCTTTTATCGGTGTTGGTTTATTTACAGGCTTTATTTGTGATTTATTTGGAGTAACATTATTAATTTTTACTGCCGGTACTTTCATAAAAATATTCTCTTATTTTTTATGAATAAATACATTAGACACAAGGACAGAAATTTTGTTATTTTTATATTATAATGAAATTCAGCTGATTATATAAATAGGGAAAAAGTATGATAACAACAGATAAATTGACCGTTAGATTCGGTTCTCAAACATTATTTGAAAATGTAAGTATAAAATTTACCCCGGGTAACTGCTACGGTGTAATAGGTGCAAATGGTGCAGGGAAAAGTACATTACTAAAAGTTATATCAGGTGATATTGAACCTACGTCAGGTGAAGTGCATATCACTAAAGGACAAAGAATTGCAGTTCTTCGCCAAGACCATTTTGCATTTGATAATTACAAAGTAATTGATACCGTAATTATGGGACATAAAAAGCTGTATGACATTATGCAGGAACGTGATGCATTATATGCAAAACCTGATTTTAACGATGAAGATGGGATCAAAGTTGCACATTTGGAAGAACAATTTGCAGAGCTTGATGGCTGGCAAGCAGAAGCTATGGCAGCATCATTATTATCTGATTTAGGTATTTCTGATGAATTGCATTATGAGCAAATGTCAGAATTATCAGGAAGTGAAAAAGTTCGTGTATTATTAGCTCAAGCCTTATTCGGAAACCCTGATATTTTACTGCTTGACGAACCTACAAACCACTTGGATTTAAACACAATTTCGTGGCTCGAAGAATTTTTAATCAACTTCCAAAACCTCGTAATCGTAGTATCTCACGATAGAAAATTTTTGGATAATGTCTGCACCCATATGGCTGATATTGATTACAAAAATATTCAGCTCTACACAGGTAATTACACTTTCTGGTCTCAAGCAAGCCAGTTGATTAAAAAACAAAAAGAAGAACAAAACAAGAAAACTGAAGAAAAAATGGAAGAATTAAAAGCCTTTATTGCTCGTTTCAGTGCAAATGCATCAAAAGCAAAACAGGCTACATCAAGAAAAAATATGCTTGATAAATTGTCTTTAGAAGAAATAAAACCATCTTCAAGACAGTATCCGAGAATTAGATTTACATACAATAAAATTCCCGGTAAAGATGTTCTTCAAGTTAAAAATTTATATAAGTCAGTTGATGGAGAATTATTAATTAAGAATTTAAGTTTTGAAATTAATCAAGGTGAAAAAGTAGCATTTATTGCACGCGATCCTTTTATAATTTCAAATCTTTTTGATATTTTGGAAGACCGCGTAAAACCTGATAGTGGTGAAGTTGTATGGGGAGTTACCGCAACTCATTCATATTTTCCAAAAGACAACAATTTCTATTTCGAAAATAATCTTACGATTATGCAATGGCTTGCACAGTATTCTCCTGATCAACATGTAAACTTCTTGCGCGGATATTTGGGAAGAATGTTATTTTCAGGCGACGATGCAGATAAAAAAGTTAATGTTTTATCAGGTGGCGAAAAAGTTAGATGTCTTTTTGCAAAAATGATGATAGCAGAAGCTAACGTAATGATTTTTGATGAACCGACAAACCACCTTGATTTGGAAGCAATTACAGCATTAAACAACGCAATGATTGATTTTCCAGGAACGATATTATTCACATCACAGGATTACCAATTAATACAGACAGTTGCGGATAGAATAATCGAAATATCACCGAAAGGTTACATCAATATGCGCAATAAATATGATGAATATTTGAAAAATCCTGTCGTAATCAAAAAGCGTCAAGAAATTTATAAATAATTATGATTTAGAGTTTATAAATTTTTTACCAAAACCTTTTATAACAGAAATATGCAATATAGTAAAAATTCCTGCAAGTGCAGCACTTATTTTATGAATTTTCATTTTATGTTTAAATTTTAAATTTTTCATGCCGGTAACGGCACATAAAACCCCACAAGCTGCTGCTGCATAGCCTGAGTTAGAAACTAAATTTTTACGCAAAGTTCTATTTTTGCTGCTATTAATATTTGGACTTGCCGTAATAGGTGAAATCATTAATCTTTCTTTCTAAAATCATTTTTTACGTAGATTGTGTATTTATCTTCTCCAAAATGTGAAAATGTTATTTTTCCAATTGATGAAGCTTTAAAAAGTCCGCCTACAGGAGAAAATTTTACACTTTGAGGGTGAAAAGAATATTTATGAAAATATTCTTTAGTATCATTCAATAACAAAAAATCCTTTTTCTCCATAAATCGCTTTTTAATTGTTAGCTTTTTGTCATCATTAAACTGAGAAATTTTTATTATTTCTACATTTGGAAAAATTTCTTTAATTTGCTCGTCAGTTAATTTTTTTTCTTCAAAATTCCCACCATTATAAATTAATTCATAAATCTTTAATTCAGCATTATGACAAGCGATTAAACGCCCATTAAATAAAAATTCATAATCAGAGCCGAGCATCATAGATTCATTGTTATCAGAAAACGAATATATTGAATAATTACCTGTTCCTGTCGAGGTTTTTTTAGATAATGAAATATCACCCGCATTTGGTTTATTAATCGAAAAGAGATTACTCTTTGGAGAATAAAAAAGCTTTGTATTATTCAATACAGGTTCCATGTCAGCGCCAAAAGCTGATATTCCAAGTAATAAGACCGTTAAAATTAAAATAAATTTTTTCATATAAATCCTTACCATCAAAATAATACTATAAAATTATTTATAATCGCAATAGCTAATTGGAGAAAATAACAAGAACAATAAATTTAAAACATTTATTTAAGTAAAAAAAAGGAGCCAATGGCTCCGTTGGAATTAAGAATAGCTGGAAGTATGAAAAAGATTTAATTATATTTAATATACTTTTTACAATTAAAGCAATTAGCCACTTGATTAATTCTTAAAAAAAATGACGGTTTCCCGTCATCTTTTTTTATACTTTTGCTTTGAATTGACTTAGACATTTTGCCAGCTGATCGGGACAGCTTGTTGGTTTATCCCCGCATTTTATACCTGAAAATTTTTCTATCACGTCATCAATTTTCATTCCTTTTACAAGGCTTTTGATACCCAAAAGATTTCCAGGACATCCGCCTAAAAAGTCAACGTCAGCTATTGTCTCATCATCATTTAATTTAATCTGCATTAATTGACAGCAAGTACCTTGTGTACGGTATTGAATTACTTTTTCCATTTTTTTATCTCCATAGCAATTTTACTATGACATTCTAATACAAACATTGACAAAACAGCTAACCATTATTAATATTCAAATATGATAAAAAAAATAATTATAATTTTATGTATATTAATAATACAACCTGCATTTTCCGAAACTTTTTTGACAGGTAAAATTGATTATACCGTAAATTCAGCCAGAGAAGAACTTTTAAATACAGAAACTCCGAAAATTTCTCCAACTCTTATCTCTCAAAATATTATTGATAAAAATTATAAAGAGAATTTAAAGTACTTTTTACAAGGCAATATTAACTTAAAAGATAGAACATTAGCATTTTTTTCAGATTCGACTTATGCAGTTATGTATAATGATGACAAATTGCACGTTTGGTACTATTCAAAAGACGGAACTTTAAATTATGCTGAAACAAAAGATAAATTGGATTATCCATATAAATCCTATAAGTATTCACTTTCTGGGGAATTGATTAATATGGGGTTTCGCATATCAAAAGGTGAGACTTTCATTTATGATCCAAAAGGAAAACTTATAGCTCACTGGAAAGGTAAATATGCTTATGATGAAAACGGTAATGTTATCATGAGTAGAAAATATTCAGATTAAAAAAATACCGGTAATTATACCGGCATTTTTATTTGAAATTCCAAAAATATCTTTTTATTTTATCCATAAAACCTAATTTTTTGAAATCGCCTTTTTTCACAGATTCAATCTCAAATGGCTCTGGCTGAGTTGTTCTTGAATATTTAATATCAGGTTCCCCAAACAGCATAACATAAGATGGTTTGTAACCTTTTGGGATATTAAGATATTCTGATAATTCAGGCATTACCAAAAGACAAAATTCCGCAAGACCACACCAACAAGTTCCTATATTCATACTCTGAGCATACAGCTCAAAATAACTTAAAGCAATCATTGGATCCACATTATAACAAGGAGCATTTGTAGGAGCGGATACCACAACAAGATGAGGCGCCCCTCTAAATATTACATCATCTCCATTTAAAAAGAATTTTAACCTCTTATTGAATTTATCTACAATTGCTTTTACTGTTTTTTTAGTTAATGCATCAACAATTTTTGTATTCACATATTCTCTGAATTGATCCATGACTTCTATATCATCAATAAATGCGAAATGAAGTTTGTGAAAATTGCAGCCTGTAGGTGTCCATTTTAGCATTTCTTTTAATTTTTGCATCTTGTCATGAGAAAGATTTTCCTTTTTATAGTGTCTATAACTTCTTCTTGATTTTATCAAATTTAAAATCATATCGGGATTTTGTGAATAAATTTTTTCTGAATTTTCAGGATTTTTACCACATACAGACAAAGCACCTACTGGACATATTGCCAAACAGTGTTGGCACTTAAAGCATTTTTCTTCATCAATTACCGGAATTTTTTCATCATTAAACTCAAGAGCCTTTGCAGAACAATCTTTTATACAAAGCCCGCAATGGATACATTTACTTTCATCAATTTCAAACATAATAACTACCTCTTATTAATTCGACAATATCAGTATACATAAAACAAAAAATCTTTACCGACATTTAAATTGATGTTATACTTTTTTATAAAAACGGATATAAATATATGAAAAAATTCATAATACTAATTTTAATATTATTAATTTGCCCTGCAAGTTTTGGAGAACAGGAAATTAAAAAAATTTCACTCCAAGAAGCTCTTGACATAGCAGTTAAAAATAATATTGATTACCAAGCCTCAAAGCTCAATATTGATATTGCAAAAAATAAAGTCAAAGAATCAAATAGATTACAAAATCCAGAAATTAATACTTTTTTTAATATTGGAGATATAGGCAAGGGAAACCCCCAAACAGCAGGATTAAGTGAAAAAATTGAAATTGCAAAACGTGATGCAAGAAAAAAATTAGCTCTGTCAAATCTTGAACTTGAAAAACAAAATCTTAACTATACCGAATTTGATTTAAAAATGGACGTAAGAGAAGCTTATGTAAATCTTGTAGCTGCAAAAGAAATTTTAATAGTGCTTGAACAAAGACGAAAACTTTTGAATGATTTGCTAGCTATTGCTAAGAAACGTGTTGCAGCAGGTGAAGTTGAAGAAATTGATGTTATACAAACAGAAATCGCATTAAATCAGCTTGTAATCCAAGTTAACAGCCAAAAAGCAAATGTTAAAAGCGCAATGTACGATTTCACAAAAGCTATTAATTCAGGGGAAAAAAGTGCTGTCAAATATGATGCTCAAGATGACAATTTTTCCGATAAAGAAGATTTTATAGCACTTTTGAGTCCTAAACCACTTGATAAATTACCATCATTTGACTCTATTGCTCAAAACTCTTTGAAAAATAGATATGACATAAAAATTGCTAAACAACAAATTGATATAGCAAAGAAAAATTTGATATATGTTGGCAGACAAAGAATTCCGGATATAGAATTTCAAGGCGGATATGGTTTTATGACTAAAGCAATGAGTGAAACAGGCAATTATACAAACGGAGCATATGCAGGTGCTAATATTGTTAATATCCCACTTTTCTACTCATACAAACCCGAAATTCAAAATGCTAAAATGCAAGTTGACCAAGCTGAAATGAACTATATATCAACTCAAAATAAAGCTTTAAACGATTTAAACAGCGCATATGAAAAATTTGTTACTGCTAAAATAAACTTAAATTATTATAATGATAATTTGTTAAAAAACTCAAACGAACTTATCAAAGTTGCAAAAAAGAATTATGCTTCAGGGAAATCGAGTTTGACAACTTTAATAGTTATGGAACAATCATACCGATCAATTGTAGCGGGTTATACATATGCACTTGCAGATTATTACAAATGTTGGATTAACTTCCTGAGAGAAGTTAATTCCGAAAATTTTGATTTAAATGAAGAAACTATATAACAGTTAATAGAGGATAAAATGGTATCACAAGAAAAAATAATAAAAGTCGCAAGAGGAATAGAAAAAGCTGATTTAGTAATAAAAAATGCAAATATAATAAATGTGCTATCTGAAGAAATTCACAAAAATGATATAGCAATATGTGATGGAATTATTGCAGGAATAGGAGAAAACTACGAAGGTAAAAAAGAAATTAATATTAATGGAGCATATGTTAGTCCTGCATTTATTGATGGACATGTCCACCTTGAAAGCTCAATGATGCTTCCTGATGAATTTGCGAAAGCAGTTGTTCCTTGCGGCACGACTACAGTTATTATTGACCCACATGAAATTTCAAATGTTTTAGGATTGCATGGTATAAGTTATATGCATGAAGCAGTTAAAAATATACCGCTTAATGTATATACAATGCTCCCATCCTGTGTACCTGCTACTCCTTATGAAACATCTGGTTTTGATTTAAACAGCTATGACCTTGCTCTTTTAATAGATAGCCCTTGGGTTTTAGGTATTGCAGAAATGATGAATTACTCAGGTCTTTTAAATTTAGATAAAAATGTCCTCGCAAAACTTGATCTAGCAAAATCAAAAGGGAAAAGAATTGATGGTCATGCCCCATTTTTAAGCGGCAAAGATCTTTGTGCATATGTAGCAAGCGGAGTAAAATCAGACCATGAATGCACAAACCCTAAAGAGGCAATCGAAAAAATCCGTCTCGGGATGTATATCATGATTAGAGAAGGAACAGCTGCAAAAGATTTAGATGCTTTAATTCCTGTTTTGAAAGAAAAAAATACAAGAAAATGCATGTTTGTAACAGACGATAGACACCCAAAAGATTTGAAAGTTCATATTAATGATATGGTAAGAAGAGCTGTTGATGCCGGTGTAGATATTATTAAAGCTGTTCAAATAGGGAGTTTGAATACCGCAGAATATTTCGGATTAAAAACTCAAGGTGCTGTTGCTCCAGGATATAAAGCAGATTTACTTATCTTACCTGACTTAAAAACTTTTAAACCTGATATCGTTATAAAAGATGGGAAAATTGTTGCTGAAAACGGGCAATTATTAAAAACTTTTGCAAAATCTGAAAAACCATCCGTCAGAAGTTCAATTAATGTACATTGGATTGAAAAAAAGGATTTTGAAATAAAAGGCACTTCCAAGTTTGTTAATACTATTGAAATTATCCCACATCAACTGGTAACAAAAAATTCTATATATGAAGCAAAATGTGAAAATAACCTTTTGCAAAGTAATATAGACAAAGATGTTTTAAAAATACTTGTTATGGAACGTCATCGAGCAACCGGCAATATCGGCAAAGGCTTTGTCAAAGGATTTAACCTCAAATCAGGCGCAATAGCCTCTACTGTAGCTCACGATTCTCACAACATGATTATTGTAGGAACAAATGATGATGATATGTACACAGCTGCAGTTGAGCTTGTAAAAATGCAAGGCGGCAAAGTTGTAGTTAATAATGGTAAAATAATTGCCAAATTGCCACTACCTATTGCAGGACTTATGTCTGATAAAGATCTTGATTATGTTATAAAACATTGTGAAAAGTTAAATGAAGCTGTAAAGGATTTAGGATGCACCTTAGATGATGCATTTATGACAATGAGTTTTTTGTCATTACCTGTTATTCCGGAATTGAAAATTACCGACAAAGGACTTTTTAGTACAAAAACATGGGGATTTATTGATATTGATCCTGATAAACAATTTATCAAAAAATAAAAAAAAAGCGATTCTAAAAATTAGAATCGCTTTTTTACTATTTTTATAATTTTATTCATCTATTGTTGTAGTGGATATATTTTGAATTGATTGAGCAATAGGCTGATCTTTTTCTATTAAGCTTAAATATAACAATTTGTTTGCTGTTGCTTGATCAAGATCTATGAATTTACCTCCTGCTTTTACATCACTTGCTGAGACAATCTTAACATTAGCATCAATTTTCAAATCTCCGTAAGTTAAATGTACCGGAACAATATCACCAACTTTTAATTTCTTATTATGTTTCAATGAAACACCGCCTCTAGAGATATCTGATATTGCGATTACATCATCACTTGATTCAAATGTAATTATATTTTGATTATCATCTGCATCAAATCTCATATATTGACGTTTATCTATTGAATCCACTTTATCACTTACGACACGTTGTTTGTAAACAGCTTGTCCATAGTCAATATTTGGAATATCAGGATCTATATCAGTATCAGTATCGGTATCTGCGTCAGTATCATTGTCTGTATCGGTGTCTATATCACTGTCCGCATCACTATCTGAATCGTTATCATTATCAGTATCGTTATCTGCATCAGTATCATTATCGGTATCTGTATCAGCGTCTGTATCTGTATCCGCATCAGTGTCAGTATCTGTATCGGTATCTGTATCGGTATCAGCATCTGTATCAGAATCTGAATCATTATCTATATCATTATCCGCATCAGTATCAGTATCTGTATCGGTATCATTGTCTGTATCAGTATCTATATCAGAATCTGAATCATTATCATTATCAGTATCATTATCCGCATCAGTATCTGTATCGGTATCAGTATCAGTGTCTGTATCAATATCAGTATCTGTATCAGTATCAGTATCTGTATCGGTATCATTATCTGTATCAATAATAACTTCATCTTCTTCAGGAACAACTAAGTTATCATCATCTTCTTCTGTTCCTTGCTTATCGTCATCATTTCCGCCGTTTACGCCATCGTATCCATCATCACCGCCTTGTGAGCTTCCGCCATAATAGTAGTTACGATCTTCAGGATTTTCGCCAATTCCTTCAACATCATCAGGACGTACAGCTTTTGCTCTGATTGAAATTTCCGAATTATTATCGTCAGAAGCATTGTCTAATTTATTAGTAAATGGATCTTTTGTTACTGTAGATACTTTATTTTCTCCACGGTGTTTACCCATATTGAAATAGTATCCTCCAGCATATGCATTATCTGCAACTAACGTTAAATCTTGTTCATGAATAACATTTCCATCTTCATCAAATCTACCATTTCCATCGTTGCCTTGGCCTTTTAATGTACCATTTTTAACAACAATTGTAGAATCTGCAGCATGTTCATATTCAGGAGCTTCACTTTCATCCCAGTAACTTCCCAAATCAAGTGCTGTTAATTTAGCTTTTTCAGGATGAATATTTGTATTTTCTCCGTAGTAATCCTGAGCATATGTAGGAACTTCACCAAGGTGTTCAACATACATATTTTTACCACGAGTAGTTAAATCTATTCTGTTAGCAGCTGTTGTTTCTCTTACATATACATCACCTGAAAATTCTGCATTAATTGAACCTTCACGTGAAATCAAACCGCCAACGTTTGTATCAAGTTTTTCACCAGATTCGCTGTCTAATCCTTTAATATTGATATCTTTAATAGCAAGCATATCAACACCGTATTGTCCTTCGTTTACATCTGTAGGAACATGTGGATTTCTCGCATCATCACCGTAAAATACATTAGCATCACCTTGTCTGAAAGTTAAAGCATCACCTGCTTTACCAATATTTCCGCTTGCTATGATTGAAATACCTTTACCTTCAACGCTAGGAGTATCTTTATCTTTACCTGCAGCATTTACAACATCATATGATTGAGAACCTTTTGTTGTAGAATCTGCTAAAAGAATTACACGGCCATCAGCTTTAATTTTGTTAATTTTCATATCTTTGTTCAAACTTGCAAGATTTACAAGAGAACCTGTACCAGAACTTACTGCAGTGATATCTCCATCTACAGAAACATTGATTGATTTTGTCAAATCTCTGTGATTTTGACCTACACCAGTATAAACTCCGTCATTTGGTCCAACTTCTGAGCCAATTGCGCCATTTTGAACATCAATATTTAAGTCTGCATTATTTGAAGTTGCAATTAATATATTTTCAACGCCGTTATTCAAAAGGTTGCCATCTACAACTTGGATTGCCACATCTGCATTTGAATTTATATTATTGCTCTTACCTGCAGAACCAAGTTTCATATCAGAATTTTTATTTACAAAATTCACTGTATTTTCTTTAGTATCGTGGTTAATATTAACAATACCTTTTATATCCATTCCACCAGAAGCTTCATTAGTCATTGTGAAAGTTGAAGCCCCGTTAGAATTTATAACACCTGTGGTATCAACTAAAAGTTGCCCTGAAGTGTTTTTGAAAGTCATATTACCATCATTATTTGTAATATTACCTGCAACAAGAAGTCCTTCACCGCTTTCATTAGTTACTGTCATATTACCTGTATTTTCAACATTACCATTTATGGCTAGTTTTGTACCAGAACCATTATTAGTAAATGTCATTGTAGCTTTATTTTTAACAATACCTGTTGTATCTACAAGAAGATCTCCTGCAGTGTTTGTAACTGTTAAATTTCCATTAGGGTTAGAAACTTCACCTGCGATATTAACACCTGATGAACCTGTATTAGTTATTGTAATATCGCCTCTGCCATAATTTCTAACTTTAGCACCATTTGCAACAGATGTACCTTTTGCTGAAGATATTAAAATATTGCCGTTGCTGCTATAAAATTCATTGCCTATTTCCATGTTATTAGTGTTAACCAAACTTGTAAACAATGCATCAGCAGCATCATGGTCAGTTAACACTTCTGTATTACCGCCAACTCCTGCAAGTAAAATACCTCCAGAGCCTAATCCGACGTTGCCGCCTTGTAAATTGACATCGCCTCTTGCAAGAACTTTACCATTAATTGTAATATCTTTAGAATCAGGACTTACTAAAAGTTTATTGCCTGCTCCATCAGTCAAAGTAGATGTGTTAAATGTCTTGTCTGTCATTACAGCAGTATTTTTGCTGTTATCCCACTCAGTAGGTACAATTACAGAAGTGCCTTCAGGATTATCAGCATCATATTTTACATCCCAATTAGTAATGTAAAATTGTTGATTTTTAGGCAAATTCAAATAATTTGATAATGTATTATAAGAATCCTGAGTTGGAGTAATAACTGATAAATTTCCGACATTCAAAACACCGGAAGCACCAACAACAACTCCACCTGGAGCAATAAACATTAAATTACCATCAGTTTTTAATGGCCCACCTGCACTTTGTAAAGCATTGACAATACCTTCGATATTAACTCCCTGATTTACCAATGCAATAAAGGTATTGATATCTTGACTGTTAGTTTCTAAAGTCAAATCATTCCCTGTACCTGACTGTGATTGATTTATATAGTTATAAATAAAGTTTAAAATATCACCTTTGCCAAGATTAATTTGGTCAAACTGTTTGAATCCTAAATCTCCATTACCGGCATCAGGTCTAATATTCCAAACATTATCACCACCATTTGGGGCAATCGGTGATCCATCAGCATTTGTAATAGTAGATGCTGCCAATACCTGGTATGTCAAAGATTGTTGCATGATTAGAAGGAAACTTAAGATAAATGCTATTAACTTCCTTTTATTCGTTTTTTGAGTCATCATAATTCATTGCCTCGTATATTTTGCACGTTTACACTTAAATATATAAACGGCTTTTTTGATATAAACTTTACTTTTATTTAAATAATATTTACAAATATTAATATTTTATATTTTCGGGAGCATATTGCTCCCGAAAGCTATTCTTTTATGATTTGGTAATTTTACCTTTTCCTCGATATATTCTATCTTCAGTAGCATTTGAGTTATACAAACCACCTCTGCCACCAGGGTTGCCAGGTCTTATATTTTTATATCTATCCATATAATCATCTGCTAATTTTACTTTGATTCCATTACCAAGATCGATTTCATCAAATAATGGAATATTCTTAGGCATATCACCGGCTCTTAAAGTTTCATTAGAAGCTTCACGCCACATTTTGTTCAATGTACGATAAACTTGTTTTTTCATACTTGCCGGAATTTCTTTTCCATCTTCAGTTTGGTATAAAACTGTATAAGCTTCAGGTCCCCTATATCTTACAGGTTTTACTGTAGGGACTTTTGATTCTTCAGTAATTTGACCTGACCTGATAGTAATTGTTTTAGATTGTGGAATATTAAGTTTTAATTTTGTATCTTCTGTTGTAGTATCTTCAACTTCTTTAGTCAAATTTACAGCACCGTCAAAGTGAGATTTAGCATTTATCTTATTCATAGTAGCTAAACCTGAAGCAAGTCCGCCTGCAGCACCAAGAGCTGCACCCATGCCACCTGTTTTTAAATATTTATTACCCGAATCTTTATAATTTTGCCCAGCTGCTTCAACTTGACCAGAATATTCTTGTCCATCAACATGAATTTCTTTATTTACAGTCTGAGTATAAGTTTCTCCATTACTTGTATACTTAAAAGTAGTTGAATCATGTATTGTAGTAGGATCAGTAACACCTGAATAACCTACCATTTGAGGAGCAGTAGTACCAGCAATAGAGACAGCACCTGCAGCTACTGAACCAAGTCCTGCAGTTGCGAAACCTAAAGCTGCACCAAGTCCTGCATTACCAAGAGCATACAATGCTCTTTTAGCTGCGGTTCTGTTCTTGTCTACAGTCATACCTGTAGTTTTTGCAAGATCTCTATATTGGTTTAATTCTCTATTACCAACTTTTCCATTATCATTACCAATTAATTGCTCAAAAGAACGTCTTGTTCCAGCTGCTGTGATTAATGATTTTCTCATTACTCCTTCACGGCCTTCATCTAAATTTAAGTTTTTATCATCAGTAAAGTTATCCTGAGATCTATCATCCAAATGACGAGAATCACCTGAATTCAAGAAATAATTCTTCCATTTTTCTTCACTGAATTTATAATATTTTCCGTTCATTTCAAAGTCGCAATCATCTGCAGTGCCTTGTGTACAAAATTCATCAGGAGCAGCTTTTACAAGTTCACGACCCTTTTTACCGATATCTGTATGTTCAATTGCAGAATCAGCTTCACTAGCTTGAGCAGATTTTCTTGCTTCTTTTGTAAAATGCACTCTTGTATTTTCAATGCTTTGAGCTGACATATCTTTTTTTACTTGTCTTTCAGCTTCTGCATTTATAAAATATTTTTTATCTTTTTCAATTTGTTTATCACTTCTTTTACTCATAACATCTTCAACTGCCATACGTTCAAGAAGTATTTCAGGGTTAAAATTATTGCTTTCTGTAATTTTTAAATATGCAGCTATATTTTTTCTTGCTTCTCCGGTATCACCATCAAAAGATTTAATATAAGCTTGCTCATCACCGTTCATTGCTCGATTATATGCATCCAACAATCCTTTTTCATCTTTTTTAGCTTCTTTTAATAAACCATCAATGAAAGCTTTTTCATCTTCTGTTGCATAACTATCATAGTATTTTTGTAAAACCTCTTCATTTGTTGGTATTTCTTTTTTCAATTTTGCTAATTGTTTACCAATTTTCTTATCATATTTATCTTGAGCAAGAGAATATTTCATTGTCTCTGCATTTTCAGGATCGTTTGCCCACTCAGCAAGTTTTTCTTTATAATCAAGTTCCAAACTCTTTCTTGCTGCTTTATTATGTTTCAAATCCTGTGGAACATCTACAGCATTTTCTTTTCTTACTGTTTTAGTTGTAGTTGTTGCATCAACTGATACTTCCATAGGAGGTGTAGGAGTCTCTTTTGCAGGTTTATCTTCTTTTGATAAATATTGTTCTAATTTTTTATTATCTAATACTGAATATTGTCCATTATCATTCTTTTGCACTGCACCATCAGAAACTAATCTTGCAATAAATTCAGGATCTGTTTCTTTTGTAAATTCTACTGTTGTTTTTTGATTAGCACTAACATATTTTGAAATTGTTGACTCCAATTGTGCTTTGTTTTCTTTAGTAAAGTTTATATTACCATTTTCGTCTGCTTGAATTCCAATTTTACCTAATTCTTCTAACAAACCTTGTTTTGCAGAAGAATCTAATGTTAATTTTGATAATAAATTATTAACGTTAAATGAAGTTTGTGATTCTTTAGAAATAACATTTTTATCAGTAGGTGTTTTTTCAAGCTCAGCACCTTTAATTGGTTGATTAATTCTAGCTGTTTGTTGTTTCGATTGAGCTTGTTGAACATCTGAAACACCTGATACTTTAGGAGCATTTGGGTGCAATTGTGCCTGAATTTGTTCATCAGTTAAATTCGCAGCATTCTCAACACCACGTTTTGTCAATTCTTCTATTGCTTTTGTCCTATCATAAGGTCTTCCGGGTGGAATTTGTCCGTTTATTTGGAATTCATTTGCACACATAGTTCAATCCTTTCTATAATTTTCAATTTTTGGCATGAAAATTAATCTTTATACTTCTCTATGTCCATGTAAAAACATTTTTTAACTGAAAATTGCCTATATTTAAGGGGTTCATTTAATTAAGTTTCGAAAAATGTTGATTTTACAGGATTCTGGAAGTTTTCTATTGCTTCATAATTCTTAACATTTATATATATTTTATATTGCTGTTAAATATATAAAATATATATTTTCAAATTTTCAGAATAATCATCTCATACCACACACTCCTTGATATTATAAATACGTATCAGTTATCGGCAAGATTAATTAAAAACTTTAAAACATGCTAAAAAGTCGTTACATTTATTCACAATTTTGTAATAAAATAATAGCAGAACAGGGGACAAAAAAATGGCAGATATATTTGAAAAACTTAGTATGTCAGCTTTTCGCAGTAAATTTAAACTTAAACAAAAAGAAAAAGAGTATATATCTCAAAAGGGAATTGAAACTATTAGAAAACATGCGTATGATTTCATATCTAAACGTATTGCACCTAAAGAAATTCCAAATGATGGCAAACAAACCCCTATGAAAGGGCATCCTGTATTCATTGCACAACATGCAACTGCTACTTGTTGCAGAGGATGTATTTCTAAATGGCATAAAATTCCGAAAGGAATTGAATTAAATAAACAACAGCAAGACTACATAGTAAATATTATTATGGAGTGGATTGAAAGACAATTAGTATCTTAATGGAATTTTTGATCTGTTCACTGTCTTTTTGTCATATCCAAAATTAGCAAGCATTCTGCATGTGCTTGTATAAAAAATGCTTTCATCTAAAGTAGGACCAATGTTTATTGAATTTACTGTTTTTTTCAAAAATCTGTATTCAATATATGGAACAAAAAGTCCATTTTTTTCACAAATTTTTGTTTGTTTTGCAAAATTTGCTCCAAAATTGTTTATAAAAATAATTCTGTATTCCTTTTCATCTTTAAAATGAGGATTTTTGAAAAACAAACTTATAATACTTAATATGTCTATTAGTTCAAAACTTATATCAATCTTTTTTTCAATATTTTTGGAATTTTTATGGGCTTTTTCATACATTTTATTCCACTTTTCAAATATGAGTTTTAAAACAGTCAGTTGCTTTTTTCTTTCGTAAATTATATTTCCGTAAACTGAATTAAAACCGATTTTAGACATATCAGAGATTAAATCTTTTTTACAAAAACCAATGTTATATCCTGTATAGTTTTGTCCTTTTGCATAATTATTCCAAAGGGTTAAATTATCGCTTTCTGTTGAAAATGAAATTGTGTAATACTCGTATTTATAGCCAAAATCATTTGAACCGTTAATTATATTTGTATAAATTGAAAAAAAATGTTCTCTTATTTTTGAAAACAATTCCTGATTCAAATCAGGCATTTCATCTATTAAACCACATATAAGTTTGTAAGAATAAGTAACTTCTTCTTTATCGTTCAAATACAAAGCATTAGAAAATCTTATTATCCCTGATTCTAATATACTCAAAAGTTTTTCAGGCTTTGTATAATGATACAGAATACTATTTGAGCCGTCATCTAATATTTTTTTTACTCTGGGAATTTTTTCCAATAAAGTATCATAGTCAATCATACTTACAAAACTCCAATTCTTATACTCATTATAACATATTTTCAATAAAATTTATCCTATAAAAAAATCATAAAACTTTTTTTATCAATACTTTTTTAGTATAATACTGTTTGTAAAAATTTATGATTTCAATAAAGAGCTTAAAAGCTCAAGAGAGAATACAAAATATATGTATAAACTTTTAACTAAAGAAAGAGGTTATTATGTTAACTAAAAATTCAAATGTAACAGTTAAATTCACAGGGGTTGATTTCAGTGCATATTCTGCAAAAGTATCAGAATTTGTAAAAGAATTTTCATCTCGTGCAAACAAAAAAGGGCAATTTTTAAACTGGGTAAATTTACCTCAAGAACAAGCTAAAAGAGTCGATGAAATTTATTCATTAGCAGACAAATTAAAAGCACAAACAGGTGCTAAAAAGCTTAGTGTAATGGGTATTGGGGGTTCTAAACACACAGTAGAACATATGCTTTCAATCAATGGCTTAAATGTTTGCCATGATGTTGTAGAATTCTATTCAGATGTTGATTCTGCAAGTTTAGAAAGATTTTTATACAGATTAGGAAATGATGTAACTACATCTAACTTTATGATTGCATCTAAATCAGGTTCTACTTTTGAAACAAAAGACGGATTTTTAAGAGTTCTTGATATGTTAATTGATGCATACAAAGCTCAAGGAAAATCTCAAGAAGAAGCTGAAAAATTAGCTCACAAACACTTTATCGCAGTAACTGACGGCAACGCTGAAAAAAGTGAATTGAGAAGAACTTCTAATGAAAAAGGCTGGTTAGGCGACCTATTTATTCATGATGACGTAGGCGGACGTTTTTCAGCATTTGATGATCACGCATTATTTACACTTGCATATGCAGGCATGAAAAAAGAAGATATGGTAAAAATGTTGAACGCTGCTCAAGAAGTTTCTACAGAATCATTAACAGCTGATTTGGATATCAACGATGCATTAAAAGAAGGTATTTTCTGGGCACATGCTAAAATGAACGGAATTTTAACAACTGTTCATCAATATATGGGTTCAATTTTTGAAAATACAGTATACTGGCATGCTCAAATGCAAAATGAATCTGTAAAAGATACCCTAAAACAAGTAGCAAAAGTTCCTGATGCAATGCACCACTCAGCAGAAGCTCACTTCAATCCTGCAAACAAATTTGCATTTGCATTGACAGTTCCACAAGATAATGGCGTTTGCAGAGAAAATGCAGAAAGCTATATTGAAGCATTAACAAAATCTTATGAAGTAACAGGTGCATTCTTCTTAGAAACAGCTAACACTCTTAAAATGGGCTTAACTCCTGAAGCTGCAGGTACATTGACTCAATTAAGAGCATTTGCAACAGTTTACCAAGAAATTGTTGAAAAAATTATGGAAAATAAAGCATTTCCGGAAGTTCTTGACAGCGTACTTCAACCACACGTAGAATTCTACAAAAAGAATTTGAAAGGCGGAGTTGTAGTTCCGGGTAGAATTTCTAAAGGAGCGTAGCCGCTCCACCCGCCACTTAGGTTATGTATGAATTTTACAGGTATAACCAAAGAAAGAGCGAAAAAACTTAATTTAAGTAAAATAAAAAGCGAGAGCATGAAAATGTTCCCGCTTTTTTAATTGATGTGGTATTATTTTTTATATGGGAACAAATTTTGATTTTCTAAAAAAAGTTGATAAAAACCTGTTTGAAATAATTTCAGAAGCCGAAAAACTCTATAGAGATGAATATTTTGAACAATGCATGGGACAGACCAGAAGGTTTGGCGAACACGTATGCAAAAAAGTTTTAGGAGCAAACCGTACTACAGAAAACACATTTGACGATATGTTAGCGACATTAAAGGATTGTTCTGCAGGCGGAGAAGCAGAAAAAGAGTTTATTGATGATTTGTATTTCCTCAAAAAAAACGGGAATAATGCCGTACATTCATCAAGCGTAAAAAAAGACGGAACAGTAGCACTTGAATGCCTTCAAAGAGCTTTTGAAGTTGCGATAAATTACTCAGTGTACGCAAAAGGTGCTAATTCTAATATTTTAAAACTAAGATTTGATACAGAGCTTTTAATTACAGGAGAAAAAAAGAAAAAAACACTGTCTGAAAAATATTTGGAAGCAAAAGAAAAAATTCAATATGCCGATTCAAAAAATGAAAAAATAACTAAAACTAAATCAAAAACTAACGTTAAGAAAAAAAACAAAAAACAATCATCTGTAATGGTTTGCAAAGTACCCAAAAAGAAAATTTCTTTATACTGGATATTTGTTGGAATTTCTTTTGTTATTTCTTCTATTACAATGTTAATTTTTTTAATCAGCATTTAGGCTCACAATATATTTATTTTTCCTTAAATTAGCTGTATAATTATAGTATGAAATTAAAAAGATGTATCTTATTTATTCTATTGTTTTTTACATGTACAATCTGCTTTGCTGAAGATGATTATCAAGCAGGTGATGAAATATATTTAAACGAATCCACAGAAAACCAAATAAATATAAAAAAACAGCAAAAAATAAATTCTAAAAAATACAATTTGAATAAATCTGATGATTTTAGAATTTCTCCACAAAATATTGATAAATACCAAAACTTTAATCCATACAGCACTAAATCAACATCCTATACTCAAGAAAAAAAACATGGAAATTTTTCCTTAGGTACAAAATATGAAAGCAGCTTTTCTCCTAATTCCTACTCGCAGACAAATACTCTTTTTACAAAATATCAAAAAAATAAATTCTCTCTTAACACATCATATAAAAACAATGCATTAACATCTTTTGATCAACAAAATAAAGGGACATTTGCGTTTTCGCCTGAATATAAATTAAATAATCATGTTTCTTTGCAAAATATATATTCAACGAATTTTCTTGACAAAAACAGAAAAAATGAATTTGTCTTTTCACTCACTCCATTTAAAGATGACAGAATGAATTTTAACGTCGGAGCCAGTCAAATATATTCAGAAAATAGCGCCCCTACAAGATCTCAATTAAATTTTTCAACAAAATTTAAGTTTTAGTAATAAATATTTGCTTTATTTCATATTGTTGTTGTATACTCTTTGTGAAATTTGAAACTATAAATTAAGATAAAGGATTATGAATAAAAAATTCACAAAAATCGGTATACCAAGAGCAATATCATACTACAACAATTACCCTTTTTACTACGGTTTTTTTACCGCATTAGGATTAGAAGTTATTTTATCAGATAAAACAACTACAAAGACAATAAATGAAGGAACAAAATATGTAGTATCCGATACATGCCTGCCAATAAAAGTATATACAGGGCATGTGGTTAATCTTATCAACAAAGGATGTGAAGCAATTTTTATTCCATCCATTCAATCTACAAATTATAAAATTAATAATTGCAGCAAAATAAGAGGTTTGCCGGAAATAATCAGAAATGTAATTAATGTTCCATTTACAATGATTGAACCTACATTGGATAAAACAGAAAATATAAGCTTTAATGATTTTTGTTTTGATGCTGCTTATTCACTTGGAATAACAGACAAAAAAGAAATCAAAAAAGCTATCCAAGCAGGCTGGTCAGTATATAATTCTTTTATGAAAATGGCTAAATCAGGAATAAATTATAATGAGGCTCTTGATAATGCTATTAAAGGCAAATTTATTAAAAAAACTATTGATATTGTAAAACCTTTATCAGTAGTAATTATGGGACACGGATATAATCTTTTTGACGAAAGAATTTCTTTAAATTTAATAAAAAAACTTGAAAAAATGGATGTAAAAGTGTTTACATCCTTGAATGTTTCAAAAGAAGAATCATTGGATGCCATAGATCAATTAGGAGAAGTTCAGTATTGGGCAAACGAACTTGAGTTAACAGGAACAGCTGCACATTATATGCTAAAAGGTAATGTGGACGGAATAATAGCTCTTTCAGCTTTTGGGTGCGGTCCTGATTCTTTAATGGTTGATGAAATTGCATACCACTGCAAAGAAATTGGTATGCCGCTAATTCATTTAACAATTGATGAACATACTGGAGAAGCAGGATTTATAACAAGATTAGAAGCATTTATAGATATGTTATTGAGAAAGAAAAGAAGCAAACTTGCTAAAAAATCAATACATGAAAATAAATTATCCTATGAAAATGTTACAATTAAAAAAGACAAAGTGCTTACAGGTTCTTTAAAATAAATGAAAGATTATATTTATTCAGGTGCAATTCATATACACTCAAAATTTTCAGACGGCACCGGAGATATAAATGAAATATCAAAAGCTGCTAAAAAAGCTGGACTTGATTGGATTATAATAACAGACCACAATAATATGGATATTGAAGAAGGTTTGTTTAATGGAGTTTGTGTAATAAAAGGTGAAGAAATATCACCCCCTAATGCTAATCATTACTTAGCATTAGGGATTAACAGTCTCGTTAGGTCAGATATTGAACCGCAAAAATATATTGAAGAAGTCAGACTCCAAGGAGGTTTTGGGTTTGCAGCACACCCTGATGAAGCTGACGGGAGAAAAAATAAAGCTAACCCGATAAAATGGCTTGATAAATCAATATCTCCAGATGGAGTGGAAATCTGGAATTGGTTTTCTGATTGGGCAGACAGCTATGATGAAACAAATATATTAAAAATTGCTTATTGCTACTTATTCAGACACAAACTTATAAAAGGACCCAAAAAAGAAACTCTTCAATGGTGGGATAAATTAAATAATGAAAATGAAAATATTATCCCTGCTATAGCAGGAGTAGATGCTCACTCGCTAAAAATCTCTAAATACATTATCCCTATAAAAATTTTTCCTTACAAAAATTGTTTTAAAACACTTACTAACATAATAAAGCTAAAACAAAAAATGCCTGATTCTTTTGAAGAAAAGAAAAATATTATTCTTAATGCAATTAAGCAAGGTAATAACCTTATAATCAATACTCATGTAAATAATGAAATCCCTCAAATTTCTTTGAATAAAAATTCTATTTATATAAAACTTAAATCAAAAGCTCAAATTTATATTATCCATAACGGTAATTTAATTCATTCGGGAAATTCAAAGGAATTGACCTTTCCGCTTGCAAAAAAAGGAAAATACAGGGTAGAGATTTATTTAAAAAATCAGCCATGGATTTTTTCAAATCCTATTAAGATAATATAAGTTTGTGCTAGGATAAAAATTATGAAAACTGCTGAAAAAATAGAAAAAAATAAAATGGAAAATACAATTCCCGCTAAAGAACGTATAATAGCTTGGCCGAGAATGGGAAGAATAGACATTCCTTTGAAAGCTTTATTGGTATCATTGGGAGCTAAAGTAGTTATTCCGCCGCCAAACAGTAATGAAGCTTTGGAAGTTGGTGTAAGGAATAGTATAGAAGGGATTTGTCTGCCTTATAAATTGAATCTTGCTAATTATATAATGGCACTTGATAAAGGTGCAAATACTTTAATGATGTTTCAAGCACCAGGCTCATGCAGGCTTGGCAATTACACAAAAATGGCTCAAAAAACTCTTAAATCAATGGGCTATAAATTTGATATGGTCATTTTTGATATGTATAAAAGCAAAATGAAACAAACCCTACAAGCATTTTGGCATGTAACACATTGTATAAATCCTTGGAGATATTACAAAGGCTTTAGTCTTGGATTTAATAAATTTTTTGCAATTGACACAGCAGAACGATTATTATTCTACACAAGACCAAGGGAATTACACAAAGGTGATGCTGAAAAATGTTATGAAAAATGGTTAAAAATTACAGACGAAACAAACTCTGTATGGAAAGCAAAACATTTGAAAAAACAAATTATTGAAGATTTCAAAAAAATTCCTATAGATAAAGATAAAAAAGTTCCTGTAATTTATTTAATAGGTGAATTTTTTGTGCTTTTGGATCCTTACACAAACCAAAATATAGAAAAAGAACTTGGCGAAATGGGAGTAGAAGTCCAACGCCAAATTATGTTTGGCGACTGGTTGGAACATGTTTTAAAACCATCACTTTTTTACCATAAAGAATCTCATAGAGAACGTTCTGTAAAATATGCCGAAAAATATATGAAACGGGCAATAGGCGGAGAATGTATAGAAACGATAGGAGACACCGTATACGCTGCAAAACATGGTGTTGATGGAATTATACATATTTCACCGTTTTCTTGTATGCCCGAAATTGTTGCCCAAAATATCCTTCCAAAAGTCAGCAGAGAGGAAGATATTCCTGTTATGTCATTAGTTTTAGATGAACAAACAGGTAAGGCCGGCTATATTACAAGGATTGAAGCATTTATAGATTTGGTCAAAAGAAAACAATTAAAAAAATGTAATAACTAATGTAAATTTATTACCCATATGGGTAATATTAATTGATAGCCATACATGTTTATGATAACCTTAAACTAATTAATAGCTGAGAGGGGAAATGTGATGACTACAAAATCAAGAAATAATATGACGTTTGAACGTCTAAAATATTACAGACATCTTGCAGGAGGTGCATTAGAATGCGTTGCAAGCCGTCTTTCTAAAACTCCAAAACCTTTGTGTTTTTCACTTATGGTAACTAGTAAATGTAACTGCGATTGTGATTTTTGCTTTTGGAAATCCAAAAAAGGCAATGACGATATGCCTACTGATGAAATTGTAAGATTACTTACAGAAGCAGGTCAGATTGGCTATATGGATAGTATTTTATGGGGCGGGGAACCTCTATTAAGAGAAGATTTTGCACAAATATGCAAAGCCTCCCATGATGCAGGTCTTTATACAAAAATAGCAACAAACGGTTGGTTTTTGGAAACAAATCCTGATTTCGCAAAATATACTGATTTGATGTTTGTATCACTAGATGCAATAGGCAAAGCTCATGATGATATCCGCCATATGCCAGGCATTTGCGATAAGGTAATGTCAGGAGTTGAATATCATAAAATTCATTCCCCAAAAATGAGAATTTATGTATGTTGCACAGTATCAACCCAAACTAATTTTGAACAAATAAAAGAAGTTGCTCAATATTGTAAAGATGCAGACATTTTATTGTACTTTACAGTAAATAAAGCAGCATCAAGACCGGAAGAAGCTCAAAATGTTGTAGAAACAGAATTAGAAAATGAGCAATTGGCAGATATGTTCATCAAAATTAAAGAATTGAAGAAAAATGGATATCCAATAAGAAATTCATACTACTTTATGGATTACATCATTAATAAGAAAACTTATTATGAATGTCATTGGCCAAGAATTGCAACTGTTATTTATTCAAATGGGGATATGTTACGCTGCTATGACAGAAAACCATTTATCAGTGTAAGAAACAGACCATTGAAAGAGGTAATCAAAGATCCTTTGTTTATTGAAACAGTAAACAAATGTAAAGACTGTAAACTTGCCTGTGTAGGCAATTATGCCCTTGACGCTTCAGGTTTATGGAAACTAGAATGGCCGGCAATTAAATCTTTAATGGAAATTGCTATTACATAATAACCAGTACAAATACAAAAATTGGAAATTAAAATAATTAAAAGGAATAATATGAAAAAAATAATTACTATAGCATTATTAATAGCATTTTGTACAGAACCGTCTGTTTTTGCAGCAACAATGAATAATGTTAACCAAACGAATATGCAAAGACAAATTAACTCAAACCAATCTGCTATACAAAATAGGCAAAACATGCAAAATATGCCTGTAAACTATAATCAAAATATGAGCAGAATAAATACTAATCAATACAATAATCAATATAGTAATCAATATGGGAACTCATATAACAACCCATATAATATGAATCAAATGCCATATGAAGAAGTTCAACTAAACCCAAATGCTTTTAGTAATAATTATCAATCATCTGTTCAAAATAACCAATTTTTTGAACTTAGTCCAATTGAAAAATTATTTAACGGAAAAGAAGTTGAAGTATCAGGCAATCCATTACAACAAATCGGATATGATCTTTTTACATCAACTACTTCTTCAGTAAATGGTACAGCAGGGAAATTTGACAGTAATTATAAATTGAATATAGGCGAAAAAGTCAATGTTTACCTGTTCGGAGACTCAATTGACGTTATGGCTATTTCCGGAGCAAATTTATTAAATCCGACAACAAAAACAGAAGTTGATTCAAAAGGTTTTATATTTGTACAGGGAATCGGTCTTGTAAAAGCTGAAAATCGTTCAATAGGGGAAGTAGAAAATGAAGTAAATCGTTTAGCTTCTCAAAAATATAAAAGTATAAAAGTTAAATTAACAATTGCTTCAGGTCAGGAATTTTCAGTTTTTGTATATGGTCAAGTTAACAGACCCGGAAAAATCCTTGTAGGGAACAATTCATCAATACTTGATGCATTAAATGCTGCAGGTGGTGTCAAAAAAACAGGTACATTAAGAAATATCACTTACACATCAAACAACAAATCAAGAAGTGTTGATATATATAAGGCTCTATTTTCAGGTAATGATGACGGTATTATCTTGAGGCCTAATGACAAAATCTTTGTTGACAAAATCGGAGAAGTTGTTGCCATAAAAAATGGGGTAACTGTTCCTGGTATTTACGAAATTAAAAATGGAGAAAATTTACAAAAAGTTATCACATATGCAGGAGGACTATTACCTGCAACTCAAGTAACAGAAGTTACACTAACAGGTTACAATGCAAATTCAAAACAACGTTCTGCTGAAAATATCGCTTGGAATGAGGCAAAAAATACAAAACTAAAAAGCGGTGATGCCGTTGAATTCAGAGAATTATACAACACAGCAGAAAATGTTGTAACAATTCAAGGTAATGTAAAACATCCTGCAACTTATGCTTATAAAGAAGGAATGAGATTATCTGATATTTTGAAAAGCGAAGATGAACTACTTGAAGAAACATTCATTAATCAAGCAGTTATCCGAAGAATTTCAGGGAAAGATAATTCTATTGAAACAATCCCGATATTCTTGAAAGAATTTTTCGCAGGGATGAATGACCCTGTATTACAGCCAAAAGATATTATTAATGTTTATAAAAATACGAATTCAATGTTTGTTGATGTATATGGATGTATAAATATTCCAAAACACCTTACTTATGTAACAGATATGACACTGAATGATGTTATGACAGATATTCAATTTTTAGAATCAGATGTAGATGATAAAAATAGTGAAGATAATAAAGAAACAGAAATCTCTTATAAGGGATCTGTAGAAGAAAATAATGTACAACTAACAGCAGGGACTGCAAATTCTAATAAATTAATTCCTGCAGAAAATGTCGCAGTAGAAATAACAGGTGCGGACGGAACAACTCAGGTTTATTATTTATACGATATTATGATAAATTCTGACAGGATAAAAACTATTCCAATTTTACCTGAGGATAAAATTTTCTTTAGAACTTTACGCGGCAATGAGATAATGAAGACTGTTAAAGTTTCAGGTTTTGTTAAAAAACCGGGGACTTATACTTTCGTTGAAGGCAAAAGACTTGTTGATATGCTTGAAATGGCAGGAGGATTGACTTCAGAAGCAGATTTGAGAGGTATTGTATTTAAAAGAACAAACCTTCAAGGTAAACAAGTCGAATTGGCTCATAAAAATAATGAAAGAGATATAAAATTAATTGAAGGCAGAATGGCAAGTGCATATAAACCAACTGAAGGTGATCAGGAATCAAAAATGCAAATGCTTGAAATGCTTAAAGCTGATGATCTTACTATCGCAAAAAAATACAACGGACAAATTGCATTAAATATAAAAAGTAATGACTTGGATAAAATAAGAGATTTAGATAATATAGAAGTTCAGGATGGAGATGATATTTATATTCCAAGAACTTCTAACCATGTAAGTGTAATCGGCGAAGTATATAATGAACAATCATTTGTATTTAAAAAAGGTGCAAATGCTAAATATTATATTAAAGAAGTTGGCGGCTATACTCCAAACGCTAACAAATTCAGATTATACAAAGTATCAGTTAACGGTCGCGCTGAAAAAATCGGAAATGGCAGCAATATTGAACCTGGAGATACAATCGTAGTTCCAAGAAGAATTGCCGGAAATGATTGGATCACACCTGTCTGTGATACTTTGAAAGGTATAGCATCAATTATTGTTATGGCATTTGCTATCAACAAATGGTAAAAAATTAATTAACAAAAACTTTAACAGATTTAGGGACGATATTTATTTTAATGTCGTCCTTAAATTTTTGTTTTTCTCCATCAATATGACCTGTCGAAAATTCATTTTTTATTAGTAATTCATTCGTTTGAAAATACATAGCCTTTGAATTTGAATTTTTATAATTAAAAATTATCCCCAAAAATTCTATAAAAAATGTAATCGGATTTTTTACTTTTAAAATAAAAACTTCAAATTTCCCATCTTGCAAATTGCAGTTATTAGAAATTGATACCCAATTTCTATACATATTACCTGCATTTGCGACAATTATGCAAGTCGCAAGAATTGATAGTTTTTTATCGTTAAAAAATATAGTATAACTTTTTTGCTTTAACCTTAGAGCAAACAAAATCCCTGCTAAAAAATATGCAAAATACCCGAATTTATTTTTAAGTGATTGTGGAGTTTTGCATATAATATCAGAATCATACCCTAAACCAAGTCTTAAAACAGAATATTTATCTTGAACTTTCAAGACATCAACATTTTTGATAACGGAATGATCTATAATTTCAAGAGCTTTTTTAGGATTTGTCGGAATATTTAATTTTGCTGCAAGTAAATTAGCTGTTCCGCAAGGGATTATTCCTAAAACTTTATCTGTATTTACAATATATGGAATTACTTTATTTACGGTACCATCACCGCCAATTGCAAAAACTGTATCAAAATCTTCAAAATCAGTACTTGTTAATTTGCTGATTTCAATAGTTTTAAAACTACAATTCTTTCGCAACAAAAATTGTATAACCAATTTTTTATACTTTGCAGCTTTTTTTCGACCAGCATTTGGATTGTTAATTACAAGTACATTTTTCATATCCCGATTATTACATAGTTAATATTAGTTAGCAACATGTCTATAATTTTGATAATAATTATTATGTTTGGGTTATAATTATTGAATAATAAGGAGTATTTTTAAATGAGAGTAGAAAAACAATCAACAGTATGGCAACCAAATTCTATGGGAAAATTCGATAAGCTTAAATTAAAAATTAATGACTTTGCAATAGATATGCTTTTAAACTATCTTGGACACAATTTTAGCAAAGAAAAACTAATAAATTTGGCAAAAATATTTGAAAAAATATCAGGGTCAAAAGGTGGTATAAACCACGCAAGAAGAATGCAATGGCTCTTTCAATCAGAACATCCACATCTTTATTGGTGGAAAAAAATATTAACAGAATTAGACCCAAATTGCAGAAACAAATGGATTAAAAATTTCTTTGTAAACGGATATTATGGAGATAACTTAAGAAAACGTACAGAATTTAACGAAAAGAACGGATTTTTCCCTCCAACAGTTTTATTAGCAAGTATTACAAAACGTTGTAACTTCAATTGTAAAGGCTGCTGGGCACATGAATATGACGTAAAAGAAGATTTAACAAAAGAAAAATGGAGAGAAATTTTCACAGAAGCTCGTGATGTAATGGGTATACACATTTTCCCAGTTGTAGGCGGGGAACCTTTTGCAAGAAAAGAATTCTTGGAATTAGCAGAAGAATTTAACGACTGTACATTTATCACATTTACAAACGGATCTTTAATCACTGAAAAAACCGTTGAAAAATTGAAAAAATTAGGGAATGTACAACCAATGTTTTCAATTGGCGGTTTGAAAGAAAATACTGATGCTATACGTGGTGAAGGTTGCTTTGATATGGTTATGGAGAAAATGGATATGCTTAAAAAAGCAGGTATTTTCTTTGGTGCAAGTATTACAGCAACAAGCCAAAATTGTGATGAAGTAACATCTGATGAATTTATGAAAATGTTGTCTGATAAAGGTGTGTTATGGGCTTGGTTCTTCCATTACGTACCAGTCGGAGACAGTCCTGATGTAAGTATGGTACCTAATGCACAACAAAGACAAAAAATCCTAAAAGCAGTATACAATGCAAGAAATACACTTCCTATGATGACAGTAGATTTCTGGGGAGACGGTCCTGAAATGATGGGATGTATCGCAGGCGGCAGACAATATATTCACGTAAATCCACGAGGAGATGTTGAACCTTGTACATTTGTTCATTTAGCAACACACAACCTTAAAGATTGTACACTTACAGAAGCTCTTGCAGCACCGTTTATGCGAGCAATAAGAGATGGAATTCCTTACGAAGATGGTAATATGCTAAGACCTTGTATGATAGTTGACAGACCCGAAATTTTAAGAAAATATTATCAGGAATTCAAACCGTATGAAACTCATGAAAATGCTGCAGCATATTTGACAAATCCTGAAATTACATCAAAAATTGATAAATATTCTCAAGATGTAAAAGAAATCTTAGACAAAGACTGGAGAGAAAATCTTTGGATGACAATATTCCCGCTTGAAGGCGAATATTACGTAGATAGAGATCATTTCTGTTCAAAAGAAAAACCAACACAAGAACATAAATGCAGTGGTAATTGCGCTTGCTGCGGGAAATAATATGAAAAAAATATTCGCATTACTGATTTTATTTATATTATTAACAATTTTTATAAGCTCTTGTCCCATAATTACTCAATGGGACAGGAGTTTTATTATATTAATTCAGCAAAAATTATCTTTTTTACCTCTTTGGATACCAATGCTGCCTGATTGTATATTGTACACTGCAATGATTATTTTACCGCTTGTCGGTTTCGCAATATTCTTTGTAAAAAAAAGATTATGGACAGATTTAATTTGCTTTTTATCCGTTCCGCTTATTACATTTTTACTTAATTGTATTATAAAACCTCTCGTCAAACGCAATAGACCTCCAGTTGATTTGCAGATAACATCAATTCATCCCGACAGTTTCAGCTATGTATCGAGTCATAGTTTGGTAACAATTTGTCTTTGGGGAATATTTATTTGGTATTTAAACAAATATTGTAAAAATAAAATATTTAGGATTTTAGGGTATTTTATTGCAATTATTTGGATAATCTTTGTCGGATTAAGCAGAATATGGATTGGAGTGCATAATCCTACAGATGTGATTGGTGCATATCTACTTGGAATTTTATTGATATATGTTTATATACCATTAACAAAAATTATAGAAAAATTATTAGTTGAATTTATTTTAAAAATAACAAAAAGTCTGACATAAATGCCAGACTTTTTTAACACAAATTTTTATTTAAATTATTTTATCAAACATTCAAGAGCGATTTTCTTATTCATTTCAGAAAGCATTGTCTTTAATTGTTTGTATAATTTTGAATTAGTCTTACCAACTGATAAAAATAAAATAACCTCATTTGCATTTTTCACATTCTGAACAAATTCATTTGATATATCAGCTTTTACCAGAGAAACGTTTGAAAAATTCTTCAGTTGTACAAGAATATTTTCAGGAATTTCTTCAAAACACGCAATAGATATTTTCTTATCCTGATTAGCTAATAACAACAATTTTACGTCTGAAAAATCATTTTCAAGATTATATATTATGTCATCACCAAGCATTGAATAAGAAAGTTTTTTATCAGTATTTTCAGCAAAAATAACTGCAAATAATGACGCTATAAAACCAAATATAATACCCAATAAAATATTTATTAAAAGTTTTGGAGACGAATATTCGAAATCTCTTAATTTTTCTGGTTCTTTTAAAACTAAAACTTTTGAAGAATCTGACATCTGATCAACCATCTTTGCCCATTCAAGTTTAGATGAAAGAGCAGCAACCTTTTCTGCTTCTTCAGTTACAGCAATTTTTGATCTTTCTCCGGCTCTTATTTGACCTGTTAAATTTGCCATAGCTTGTTGAGCAGATTTCGAGAATGCACTCATTGCAGACAAATTCCCAGTTGATGCTGCAGCTTGTTCAGGTAAGCCTTGCACTGAATTTACTTTTGCATTCAAAGCTTTTTTTGCTTTGTTGTATTCTGCCTCAATAATTTTTTTATCAGATTTTGACTTATCACTATTTAATTGCTTATGCAATTCAACATAATTATTTATAATAGAATTTACGACATTATAAGCAAGTTCCGGATCTTTATTTTTATATTCAATTGTAATAACATTGGTTCCTTTTTTATTTTCAAAAGAAATATTTTTCTTTAAAAAATCTTTAGTAGAAAGAAGTTCTCCCTCTTTTTTATTAGGTAAAATCCCAAATTTTTTCTTATAAATTAAATTATTTTCTTTAATTACTTTATCAATTACAAGAGGAGATTGCATAAGCTCAAGCTCATTTGTTAATCCTCCCCCACCTGACATCAATGCAGCCATACCACCACCTGCACCCAATTCCTCGATAGCATATGGATTAATTTCCATCATATTTGAATTGTTTGCTTTATCAACATATAAATCAGATGTAACTGTATATTTTTTAGCAGAAATAAAGGTTAATGCTATAAATACAATAAGAATAAAAGAAAATACTTTGGTTATAAGAAATTTTCTGTTCCAAAGAGCAAAAAATATCCTTTTTAAATCTATTGTCAATTCTTCATCGAGTTCTTCTTTTGGAATATAAACAGTTTGTTGCATAATATCTCCTTTAATTGTAAATTATAGAATAAAATAAATGATTGAGCAATCACAAATAATTACTATCTGTTTTTTCTTTTAACATCTTTAATGTAAAACTTGTATATCTATATGAAACATATATAGCTGCAAATAAAAATGCTAATGCTGCTCCATATATACCAAATTTATGTAAAATAAATAAACCTAAAATAGTTAAACAAGTCGCTTCTAATTGCATTGGAATTTTTTTCTTTTGATTACCGCTTGCAGTGATATAAGCCCCATATACAGCAGCTTCTGCAACACAAATATTACCTAACATAAGAATTAAAAGAATTGGATATGCACCAGAATAATAATTCTGCCCATAAAGTAGTAATAATAATAATTTTCCAAATAAAACCATAAATAAGAAAAGTCCTACTGTAATAATTAGAATAAATATTAAATTTCTCTTGATTATTATTTTTATATTTTCAATATTATTATTAATCAAATCGGGCATCATTTTTTGTGTTTGAGCAGCAATTAATAAACCAATTATCGCAGCTATTGTAAAAGCTGAAAAATATAGAGCAGCATCTTCTTTTGATAAATATGTAGAAACATAAAGTGATGGAATCTGCGCATATAAAAAATAAGCTATAGTTACTCCCATATATGCCCATATACTCTTATCTATCATTTCACAAAAACGTTTCAAATAGTTAAATACAAGTAAATAATTTATCTTTGCAAAATAAGAGCATTGAATAAAATTTATCAACCCTAATATAATATTTAATAACAAAAACTTGTACAATGATAATCTAAAAATATATGATATTAAAGCTATAATCGATATACATATAGCATAGATTATATTAATTTTAGCAATTGTATTAAATGTTTTTGTTGCTTGAAAATATGGCAAAATAAGGGTAAAAAAAGTCCCATCGAAAAATGTTCGTACCACTACTAAAAAAAATAAAATATGACTATCTAATTTAAAAAATATTGAACCTAAAGCTATAACTACACCAATAATAATTGCATTTAACAAAAACAAAGAAATTTTAAGTTTTACTTTTTTTACATTTGCTTGAGATGAAACTAAAATATAATCAGAAAAACCTAAATTTGCAAACATAAAACAAAATGTTACAATATTTTTATAACTTGAAAACAAACCATAGTCATATACAGTTAAGTATCTGGCAATAATAAATAATATTAAAGTTCCTGCAATCTGTCTTGAATATAACGATATAGTATATAAATTATTATAAAAAATGTTTTTTATTTTATTTAACATTTTACTTTCCAACTTTCAAAATTTTGTATTTTATAAAATCTTTAGCAAATTGAGGCAACAATCTGTAAATTAAAATATGAATTGGTGTTTTTAAATATTTTTTTACACAATATTTAAGAGATTTATTATTTATACAGGCGTCTTCTAAAAATTCTTTTCTATTTTTATGAGCTTTCGAAGAAGAATATATATTGGGATTTCTTTTTATTGCAACTTCTAATGGAACTTTTTCCAATCTACAATTTAATTCAATTTCTTTTAATAAAATTTCACCATTTCTATTATTTATTAAAATAATAGAAGTTCCAAGATCATCATTTAATGATTTATCATATTCATCAACTCCCCAAAAGTCTCCTATCGTAATATCTGCAACTCTCGGCAATTGATTAAAATTGCAATGAGCACAAGAAAAATTAAATGAATGATTCATTATAGGTATCCAAAAATCTTTTTTTACATAATATTGTTTTTGGGTTGTTAATAAAATAGCTGGATGTATTATATATTGGATACTCCAACCATTTATTTTTGGCCGAAAATTTATATTAATTAATTTTTCTTTAGGTTTATTTTTTAGAAATTCTTGTTTATATTTCTCAAATATTAATGGACTAGGAACTCCATGACAAATTAAATCAATAGTAACTAATTTTTCATAATCTTTTTTTAGATATGATTTTAGTCCAGCTATTTGACAAGGCGTACCTGAAAATAACACTTTTTTACCATTATCTAGATCTTTTTTTGCTTGTTTAAAAGTATCTTTAGTATTAGATTGAACATATTTTGAAGAATACATTTTTTCTAATTGCTCAACATTTTCAGCTCTGGAATGAATAGCAACTATATCATCATTCCAGATTACACCATATACAACTCCATTTTGTTCTAAAACATTTTTTCCAAATGCAGAAAATGCACCGCCAGAAGCAGATTTTAATCTTACGTTATCATCTTTATTTATTAGAGCATAAACTTGTGGGGTAATATTATTATTTGATTTATAACTATCTAAAGGACAAATTTTTTCACATAATCCACAATTTATACATTTTGCTTTATCAATTATTGGTTTATAAAACCCATATTTATCCATTTTCATTGAAATAGCATTCACTGGACAAGCATTGTAACAAGCTCCACAACCTGTACATAGTTCTTTATCTTCAACGTACATATTTGTTCCTCATAAATCTTATAATATTTTTTAATGAATACGGTAAATATTTATGAAATATTATGATCCACAAATTCCATAATTCTTTTTTTATTTGGTATTTTAATGTTGCTTCTTTTTCTAATTCACAAACTTCTGTTTCTAAAAACTGTATATTGGCTTTAATTTTTTCTTCTGTTTTTGAAGTTGGAGTTGCTAAAATCATATTTAAAAAATCTAATCCTTTTTTTGATTCTTCTGCAATTCTTGTATTAACTTTTGCATAATCAATTTTAAATAAGCAATCCCTTTCATAAATTTCATCAATCAAATTTACACTTTCGTCTTTAATATTTAACATATCAAATAAAGATTCAAATCGCGATGATGCACCTTTATCTTTTGCTAAACATATAAAAGGTTTATTAAAAATAATAGCAAAACAAGTTGCATGGAATGAATTTGTAACCAAAAATTTGCAATTTTTAATTGCTGCAATCCATTCTTCAATTGTAAAACCTGATTCCCATAATTCTACAACTTTAGAAGAATATTTTTTTTCTAAAAACTTATCTAGCTGATTATTTTTTTTATCAAACATACAACTTACAATTTTATTCTTAAAATCTCTACTAACTTCATTTGTAAGGTTTTCAAAACTCTTTTTATCAAGAATAAATACAGGGTCTATAATCCATTCAGCTCCGACATCAAATAAATCTTTACAAATATCTACCCCAGATTTTTCTCTAACAGAGACAAAATCAAATGAATTTAGAGAGAGCTTCATCTTTTCAATAATTTTAGAATCGGTTTCGTTGATAAATTTTTCTTTATCAACACCAAAACTTGCAGAAAAAGAGACTTTTTTTGCACAAGGATTTACATAATCAAAAAGAAAATATTTTAAATTATCTAATACCAGATGAGGTCTAAAAACTTGATCTGAACCTGTTATATAAATAGCATTTTTATCATTAATATTTTTTATATCAGATAAAAACTTAACTCTATTTGTTGTTTTACAATATTTTTTTATAAATTTTTCAAATGCATAATTTATACTTTGTCCTAAACTGCTTACATCGATTAAGTTAACATCATAGTCTAACTGCTCTAATATTTTATATAATGCAAAAGCTGTAAGACAAGCTCCATAATTATTTACATACCAAAAATTTTGTATGTATACTTTATTTTGATTCATTTAATACTTCCTCATAAACTTTTATCAATTCTTTATAATATCTTTCTTCAGTATATTGCGTAATAGCCTTTTGATAACCATTTTCCCCATGCTCAACAGCAAGTTCTGGATTATTCCAATACTTTAGAATACAATTTTTTAACTCTTCGACATTTCCTGGTTCAAATAATAATCCGTTTACATTATCTTCAACAATTTCAGGTATACCTCCTATATTTGAAGCAATAACAGCCTTACCGTTAATAAATGATTCAATATTTGTCATACCAAAAATTTCAAACCAATTACAAGGTAATATTGTAGCAATACAATTTTGATAAATAGCAGTTATTTCTTCTCTGTTTTTAAACCCTAAAAATTCAACATTATCTAATTGATTTGATAAAACGTATTCTTTTAAAGCTTTTTCTTCAGCACCTGTTCCAACTATTTTAAATTTTATATTTCTTGGTAAATCTTTTACTGCTTCTAACAAATAATTAACACCTTTTTCTTTACTCAATCTTCCTATATAAAGAAAATATCCTTTATTTGTATAATTTGGAATTGTTTGTAATTCAGAACTATTTAAAAAATTATTTATTGTATATATTTTATCATCTTTTATCCCAATCTCTGCATTTATAATTTTGTCTTTTAATGCTGAACTTGGTGTAATAAACTTATTTATATACTTAAAGTTATGAATATCTAACAAACTTAAAAAAGCTCTTCTTATACTTGCTTCTAAAGAATTTTTAGCACATTTATTAATCACACAAGGTAAAAAATTACCCTTTTTACAATATTGTTCTTTACAATAATATTTATCTTTACACATCAAAGTTGAAACAGGACAACATCTTGCATCATGAATCGTTAATAATTTAGGGATTTTTTTATCAACCTTAAATACAGCAGTAGATAATCCCCAAAAACTTTGATAATGAATTAAATCAGGTTTTATAACTCTTATAAACTCTTCAAGATCCTTTTTAGCTTTATAATTATAATAATACTTGATAGGATTTTTTAAATAGTCTTTTGTTCCTGTATAGTAAGGAGTAAAAAATTTTAAATATTCATAATTTTTTTCAAAATAAGGTTCTTTATCCATACCCCAATAAAAAACTTTATGTCCGTTTTTTTGCAATATTTTATAGGTATCATATGCTATTTTTTGCCCTCCTCCGTGAGGAGAAAATAAAGAATCAACTATTAATATTTTCATTTATACCTCTGCTATTAATTTTCAAATTGTATATAAAACCTAAAACTATACCAAACATTGTCAATCCATAAGGAAAAGTTAATTGTGAATCATAAAAAGAAAGGATAATGTATAACAGTACAAAATATTTCAAACCAAAACCAAATATATATAATTCCCCATTTAAATATTTTAGAACATTTTTTATAATTCTAAAAATAGAAATAAAAAATAAATATAGTGTAGTAATACCTATTATTCCTGATTCGGCGAGATTAGAAAAGAAAATATTAGGAGTAGGTAGATAATTATCAGGAGATTTTAATAAAGCTCTATTTACCTCCAATGTAGAAACTACTGGAGATTGTAAGAGTTGTAAATATAAATTTTTACCTAAAGAACTTGGGCCAGTACCCAATATTGGATTTTTTATAAACAAAATAAATTCATTAATTATATCAATTAACCTTCGCCCTAATGATTGTTCGGCCAATATCAATATATTTATATCTGTAAAAGCTTTTATTACAGCTTGTATTCTTAATAATACTGAATTCGTTAAATTTGCATATAAAAAGAAATTAAAAAATAAATATACTAAATATAACAATATTATTAAAATACCTATATTATTATAACTTAACTTAAATTTTACTCCTTTTTCTATTAAAATATAAAAAATAGTTAAAATAATAGCAATAATTAAATATATAGGTGAAAAAGTTCCTATTATTTCTAGCCAGGCAATAAATGGCATAAAAAATTTTAAAAACTTATTTATAAATCTATATGATGTAATTTTTATTTTTGAAAATGAAATTTTATATATAAAAGGTAAAAAAGCACATATAAAAGCTGCTAAATGACAAGGTTCTTCAAATACAGATTGTATTCTCGGTAAATAATTAACCATAGCTTTTAATTCACTTAAATCTCTTATAATTAAACGCCTATTTACAAAAAAATTAAAAATAGATTTTAAAATATCTACATCAAAATAAAAAGCTATAAAATCAAAAATCCCAAATAATAAAATACCCCATAATATAAAATATACAAAATAAAATGCTTTTTTATTTTTCACATTTTTAATAAAAATAAAACCGATGAAAAAAGGGAAAAAAATATTTATAAATCGAATTAATAAACTTAAAAAAGATTTTACAAAACTAGTATCCCCCATAAAAATATGTATTAAAGAAATTATAATTAACCAGAAAAAATAAATAAAAAAGAATTGTGTTGCTTTAAATTTTAAAAATATTGCGAGATTTTTATTAAAATATTCATAATGGAATATGGCATAATAAAAAAGAAATGCAATCATCATCACAAAAAATACTGTTATACAAAAATTATTAATTACGATTGGTAATGCAAATGCTGGCAAAAATAAAGTTATTAATGTTATATATAAAAAAGTTTTATATAAATGTAATTTCATTTAAATTTTAGACTCCTTAGTTAACAAAATATCAACTAATAACATCTTTTAATTGTTTTTTTATGTTCTCAACTGTAAATCTTTTCGTATTTTCTTTTCCAATAGTTACCAAAGAATCACGTAATTTTTCACTTGCTAATAATTTTTCTAGTCCATTTGCGAAACTTTCAACAGTTAAATTACAAAATAAGGCTCCATTCCCTGCAACTTCTCTAAATACGGGGATGTCTGAACAAATAACAGGAACACCTAACATTTGAGCATCGATTATTGGAATACCAAATCCTTCATAAATTGAAGGGAATGCATAGATTAATGCATTTTTATATAATATAGATAAATCATCATCAGAAACAAACCCTGTTAAAATTACATTAGGATTAATATTATTTACTTTAGAATTCCCATTCGCACCAACAACAACTAATTTAATATCAGGATATTTTTTATATATTTGATTAAATGAATCTATTAGCATTTGTCCATTTTTATGGTTATCTATTGTTGCAACTAACAATATATATTTTTTATACTTTAGATTATATTTCGACAATATAGAAAGATTATTATATTCTGAATTAATAATTTTACCAGTATGACAATTATATACAATTTTTATTTTTGAATCATTTATATCATATAAATTAATACATTCTTTTTTGACTGTATCAGAAACAACGATTATTATATCAGAATGTTTTATTGCTGAATTTATAGCAATATTAGAATGTAATTTTTGATTTTTATTAACTAAATTAGGATATAATTTACATAAAAAGTCATGTATTACTGTTATATACTTTATCCTTTTTACCTTGATAAATGGGACAAGCGTTGATGTAAAAATTACAGCTTCAATATCTTTTGAAAATAGTAATTTTAATAAAAATAATGTATTCAACCAAACGATATATAAACATCTTCTTATAATTTTATTTTTTATATTTTCCAAAAAAGTCTTATGTGGAATTATATATTTTAAACCTACAGCTGATACAAGATTTTCTATTGTTAAAGTATACTGGCCAACACCTCTATGAATTTTTAAACTTAGTCCATCTTCTATAATAATTGACATATTAAATCTCCTTTATTAATTTATCCCAATCATTTCCAACTTTTTCCCAAGAAAAATTAGTTAATATAAATTCTCTTGAATCTCTTCCAATTTGATAAATTTTTTCACTGTTTTTCATTAATTCAATAACTTTGTTAGCATAATCTTCATCTGAATTTACAACCGCTAAAATATCTTCACTTGCGCCAATTCCTTCAGCACCCTCTGGTGTTGTTACAACAGGTATACCCATTGACATAGCTTCTAGAATTTTATTTTGAATTCCTCCAGCTATTTTTACAGGACAAACTGAAACCTTACAATTTTTCATGTATTCTCTTACATCTTCTACTCTACCTGTAATTTCAATTCCATCAATATCTTTTACTGCATCAAATAAATCTTTTCTTGGATTAGCACCTATTATTTTAAATTTTACATCTGGAATTCCCTTTTTGATTAATGGGAAAATTTTTGTTGCAAAATAAATTGCAGCTTCTGAATTTGGAATATATTGCATAGAACCTACAAAGCATATATTATTTTTTTTAGGGAAATCAATAGGACTATAATATTTTGTATCTGTTGCTAAACTTATTATTTCACAATTTTTAGTGTCTGCAAATTTTGATAAATATTTTTTGTCAGCTTCTGATATTAAAACTTGTTTATCAAAATATTTACAAGATGTTTTTTCATAATTTTTTACTTTTCTATATTCAATCCCTATTTTTATTTTATCTAATAAACTTGTTTTCTCTTGAATTCTTCTTTCATACATCATAGAAATTGCATCACATAGATGAATAATTTTTTTGATATGTTTATGCTTTTTTAAATATGGCAAAGATCTTATTATGTATCCGATTGCAATATCGTATGTTCCAGTTTTTATTTCTGCATCTATTATTTTTTGCATCTTTTTATTGTAGAAATATTCAACAATAAATGGTTTGTCATTAAATAAAGCTTTTACCGCTTTTAAATAAGCAAATTTTTTATTAAAATTTATTGGAATTAATTTAGTATAAAATTCGTTATGCTCAAGTGCACCATTAAGATCATCATCTTTAGATACTAAAGTTACTATAGTAATTTTATGACCCTTGCTTTTTAGTTCTTTTAAATAATGATAAATATGAAGCCTATCACCGCCAATTAATGGCCATGGTAAACGAGTTGTTACATATAATATATTTTTTACTTTGTTGTCCAACTTTCAGCTCCGATGTTTGTAAATCTAAATCTTCTGAATTCTCCGCCTAATTTTGATAATTCTTCTATTACTCTATATCGTGAATTACTTGGACAATAGAACATGAAGAATCCTCCGCCACCAGCTCCGGAGATTTTCCCGCCTGTCGCACCAGCTTTAATTGCTGTGTCATATATATTATCAATTATTGGGTTAGATATTGATGCTGACATTTTCTTTTTATTTTCCCAGCCTGTGTTTAACAATTCGCCCATTTTAGACAAATTCCCAGTTAAAAGAGCCTCTTTCATATCCAAAGATTGCTGCTTTAACTTATGCATTGCATCTATTGCTTTTTCATTCTTTTTCTTTGTATTCTCAACCTGGCTTTCAATAATTTTAGCTGAAAGTCTGCTTGTTCCAGTATAATACAAAAGAACATTAAATTCTAATTCATTTACATATTCTTTGCGAATTCTCAAAGGATTTACAAGAACTTTTTCGTTGCTTGAAAATTCCATAAAATTAAATCCACCAAAAGCTGCAGCATATTGATCTTGACGACCGCCTGCCATTTTTAAGTCTTCACGTTCTATGCTCCAAGCAAGTTTTGCCAAGTCATATTCTCCTAAAGGCAGATTTTGCCATTCTTGAAAAGCTTTTACTATTGCAACAACAAGAGTAGAGCTGGAGCCTAAACCACTTCCTGCAGGGGCATCAACGTAGGTTGTTAATGTGAAACTTAATGGCTTTTTGATAAAATCTTTTATAACTCTATTATACACACCTTTAAGTAAATCAAATTTTCCATCAATATCAAATTTTTCAATAGAATCAAATATTGCAAACTCTTCTCTATCTTCACAGCGAAATTCAATTTTGCCGTCATCTCTCGGCTCAATTGTTGCATATGCATACATATTTATACAAGCATTAAGTATGGAGCCTCCATAAATATCACAATACGGACTTACGTCTGTCCCTCCGCCGGCTAATCCTATTCTTAATGGAGTTTTTGCCCTGATAAGCATAAATTATCTCCTTTTATTACATTAAATATTGCTTCTTCAACTATTGCACAAATTATGTGTCCAATCATTATATGAGATTCCTGAATCGTCGGTGTACTTTCTGACGGCACTTTGATTATGTAATCACATATATTATCCATTTCACAAGGTCTTTCGCCAACAAAACCTACAGTAATAACTTTTTTCTTTTTAGCTTCCAATATAGCTTTTATAATATTTTTGGAATTTCCTGATGTCGATATTCCAATAAAAACATCTCCTTCATTTGCGTTTGCTTGAATTTGTCTTGAAAAAGAATTTTCATAGCCATAATCATTACCTATTGCCGTTAAAATTGATGTATCTGTTGCAAGAGAAAATGCACTTAATCCCGGTCTATCAAAAAAGAATTTTGAAACCAATTCACCTGCAATATGTTGTGCATCACCAGCAGAGCCACCATTACCGGCAGTCAAAACTTTTTTCCCTTTTTCATAAGCTTTTACAATTTCATTCGCAACTGTTTGAATAGTTGAAAGAATATTTTTATCACTCAATATTTTCTGTTTTGTCTCTATTGATGCTTGAATATAATTTTCTATCTGCATTATATTAAATCCTTTACTTTTTCTGTGATTATTAGGCTATTCAAATAAGGTAATTTGATATTATCAATTTGAGGATTATCTCCTACCATTATTGAATTTTTTAAATCTATTTTTAATTTTTCACAAGCTTGTAATATCATACCCGGATTTGGTTTTCTTAAAAGTGAGTCATAAGAATATTCTTTTATAACACCATCTTTGTGGTAGGGACAATATTCAATGTCATCAAATTCTATTCCTTGTGTTTTATAAAATGATTTAATTCCGTCAAAACCTTCTTGCATATCTGCAAAGTTAAATTTATCTTTAGCAATCCCAGCTTGATTTGTAACCATTATAATGTAGTAGTTTTTTTCAGAATATTTTTTGACAATATTAATTGTACTATCAATTATCTGAAAATCTTTGCCATGCGGATATTCAGTATTTACAATTAAAGTTCCGTCTTTATCTACAAAAAGTGCAGGTTTGGCTTCTTTTTTTAACCAATTTGGGATCAAGTCTTGAGCTTTGTAATAATCATCAGGGATACCTATATCAATGAAACATCCGCCGATAGGTAAGCCAAATAGTTCCTTGTTATTTAACAATTCTGGGAAAATTTCAGTTTCCAATGAAATAAATTGTCCTGAAAATTTATCAAAAAATCTTCTTAACACGGATTTTTTAATATAATAAATTCCTCCATTTATATAACCATCAATTCTATTATTTGGAAGTTTTCCTTTTTCTGTAAATGAAGATATTTCAAAATTATCGTTTATTTCAGCAAAACCATATCTTGCAATATTATCAGAATAACGTAATGCTAATGTGCAAGGCTTGTCTTGCCCAAAATCTTGCAATAGTGAAAAATCTATGTCAAAAAAAGTATCTCCATTGATGACATAAAACTCATTATTCAAAAATTCATAAGCATTTAAAATCGCTCCACCTGTACCAAGGGCTGTTTCTTCTTTTATAAATTTTGAATTAGGTAAATCTTTAAAATAATTTTCTATAACCTCAGATTTATAACCTGTTAAAAAAACATAATTATCAAAACCTTGTTTTTTTAACTGTAAAACAATATATTCTAAAAATGGCCTATCTTTTATAGGGGCCATAGGTTTCGGGACATCAGATACAACATGAGATAAACGTGTTCCAAACCCTCCGGATAAAATTACTGCCTGCTTACCCATGTCTACCTCCGAGAGCTAAAAAGACTGCTTTCACCAATATTCCGATTTCCCATAACAAGTTTCTGTGTTTTAAATAATACAAGTCATATTGAAGTTTTTCAGCTACATCATCTGCTGAAACACAATGTCCTTGATTTATTTGCGCCCAGCCTGTCCAACCAGTCTTTACCCATTGACGACAAGTATAATATGGAATTTCCTTTGAATAAATATTTACCAAATCCTCCCATTCTGTGCGTGGTCCTACAATTGACATTTCACCTTTTAAAATATTTATCATTTGAGGTATTTCGTCAAATCTTGCTTTTCTTACAAATTTGCAAAACGGTATAACCCTGCTGTCTTCTTCTTGAGGTTCTGTATGTCCAATTTTCCCAGCTTCAGGAACATAATCATTTACATACATAGTTCTTAATTTATAAGCTTTAAAGACTTTTCCATCTTTTCCAACTCTGTTTTGAGTAAAAATTACATCACCACCATCTGTTAATTTTACACGAATTCCAATATACAAAAGTATTGGAGATGTTACGATAAGAATTATCAAAGCTGCAATTATATCATACACACGTTTGCAAAAATCATATATCTTTGAACGTTTATTCATATAGGCATAAAAAAGCCAATTTATTGACATTCTGTCTACAAAATATTTACCTGTTACCATTTCATAAAAATCAGGCATTTTATATACTTTTATATTAGAAGGAATACTCTCTACCATATTTGTCAAAAATTCTTCTTCCATTCTTCTTTTTATTGCAACAATTACAATATCAACTTTTGATGATGTAATTACATCTTTCAAATTTTTTGGTTTGGAAAGAATTTTCAAATTGGAACTTTGGATGAAATCTTTTTCGTCTTCATCATCTTCTATCATTCCAACGACATTCATTTTCAGAGCTTTTTTGTTCATTATTTCATCTGCAATTAATTTTGCATTTTTACCAGCTCCTATTATTAAAACATTTTTTACCCTTTTAACTTTAAAAAGATAATAATGAAAAAGAACTCTATAAATTCTTAAAATTACAAATATTGTCAATAAATTTGCCAATATAAATTCAAAAGTTCTAGGTGTTTGTATGAATGTTAAAAGTAAAATTGCAGCAGGTATTTGAGAAAAAACAACTCCCTCAAATAAAAGATAATAATTTTTTAATGTTACATTAAATTCTCTTATCTTGTAATTATCTTTTAAAAACAAAACAGTCAAACCTGATAAAACAGTTAATAATACCGTTATATCCAAAAAGTCAACAGGCATTATAAAATATGTGTACCATATTGTAGTTGACAATAAAAAGGTAAACATATCAAAGATGAACATTATCAATATAGATTTAGATATTATTTTCAATAATCATACCCCTGCTTTGTTTTATAATAATACAACAAAAAAAAATAAAATATACCCATTTAGGTAAAATTTTTGAAATTAAAAAAAACTGGAGCATAGGGGATTCGAACCCCTGACCCCGACACTGCCAGTGTCGTGCGCTACCAACTGCGCTAATGCCCCATTTCCCGTTAATAAATAATATGTATCACAAAAATTCTCTTTTGACTATTTTAAATGTTAAATTTTTATTTTACATATTGATTAATATAATAATTTATATCAAATTTTTTCTTTAATGAATTAAAAGTCATTCTTCTTATTTTTCCGGTAATCGGATAATCCCTAAAAGCTCTGTCATGCAATCCACCAAGTGCCCATAATATTCCGACATAACCATTAGGCGATGGCGCGTCATATGCATATTTATCATTAAAATATATAGCAGTCTTTAAAGCCTCTTCAGATGATTTAGACCATTCCAATAATTTTTTTGCCCAATACATTCTCAAATATCCATGAATTACTCCATCTCTTAATAATTGAATTTGTGCAGCATTCCACAAAATATCATGTGTATTTGCTAATTCTAATTCTTCTTTTGTATATATATAAAACCTCAAATCATTTTTATGAAAATCCAATGACTGAACAGCCCAATGCGGGACACAGTCATATTGTTTAAACCTTTTGCAATACAAACAAAAATTGTCAGCCAATTCTTTTCGGATAATTAATTCTTCCCAAAATGCTTCCTTATTTTCTATGGAACAATCAGATTTTAAAACTTCCAGAGCAACTCTTTGGGAAGAAATAAAACCCCAGTTAATATATTTTGACAAACCGGATAAAACATTTTTACAAGGATTATTTTTAAACTCTTTATAATATTGCAATTTATTTTGGATAAAATCTTCTAACACATAATCTGCTTGAGTTTTTTTTGCAGAAATATTAACAAATTCTTTCAAAAATGGAGCAATATTATTATATATTTTTCTTCTTAATGTAGCTGCACTATATTCCTGTTTGTCAGACACATATCTTGCAGGAATTATATTATGTCCGTCTATTTCAATTATGTTGCAGGTCAAATTTTTTAAATATTCTCTTTTTAAAATAGGATTAAAATCTATTATTAAAGTATGAATATTCAAATTGTATATATACTCTTCGAAAGTTTGGTCTGTTTGTTCATAGTCAAAGTTTGATTCTAAAAAAATTTTTTTAATTTCCTCAATTTGTATATCAAGAAAAATTTGTTTAGGCTTATAAGAAAATATCTGTCTGTGATAAATTATTTTCAAAGGTAAATTAAGCTCCTTTGCTTTTTGTATAGCAAAGTTTAATGCAAAATTGTCCTTAACCCTCAATTCTCTTTCTATAAAATATATTACATAACCCGACAATTTTTCGGGATTCGTTTTTAAATAAAAAACTCTTGCATGATTAATTTCTTTTTCTACTAAAATTTTATTCGGCAAATAAGAAATTACAGATTCTCTTTTTATTTTTTGCATCACAATGTATCATAAGTTATAAAAATAAATTTTTGTATTCTCTGCTTGTTTAAACATAAAAACAGAATATGGAAACTACCTTTTTACAAATTTTGTGTAGAAGTGGTCGTTTCATTAAATAAAATCATTGCAACACAACTTAAAATAACTGAGCCGACAAAAACCTCTATTGGGAATCTTAAAAGTAAATTTTTATCCAATATCATAGGGATTAATAAAACAGCACCAGCAGGCGGAAAATTTATTTTTACCCTATTCAAAGCTATAAACAAAACTACACAAGCTAATGCTGTACATAATGAAAGCGACATTCCTAAATAAATATTAAATAGCAATCTGAACATACTTCCGATAAACGCGCTAAAAGTCATCAAACCTGCAATATAAGCAGGCTTTTTTCTTGCAGGACTTTTAGGGTTAGACAATTCCGTAAACATTACAATCAAAGGTGGAGCTAAAAAATATATTTGATGTGTTTTGAATGGAATAAGTGCTATCAAACCAAAGACAACAAGCAGTTTTATCCATTTTATACTTTGTTTTTTTAAATCAAAATTACAAGGCACAAACTTATTAACAGGTCTAAAATGATTTTTCTCCATTATCCATTGAGCCAAAATAATAATCAAAGCCATCGTCATAACAGCAATTGGATATATAAAACTCGTTGTTTTCAAATACACAGGTAAAATACAAGCTGAAATAATAGGGACAAAATTTGTTTTGCAAACCGTCAAAATTAAACCGGAAAACGCAAAACACAAACAAACTTGAAAAATTAAAGGGCAATGACAGTAACGAACCACCAAAACCCCAAACCAAGCAGCAGCAGACATTAATAAGAAAATTCTTCTTTTATTTACAGACCAAGGCAACTGCTCAGACACCCAAGCTCCAATAGTCAAAGCACAAATTTCAGGGAAAATAATTTCTTTTTCCCCGCTCAATTCAGCAAGCCAAACCATGGATATCGCCATTAATATCCCGAATAAATATCTCTCAAATCTTACTGTTTTTAAAACCTTAATATCCATACTTCAGCACAACAAATTTATATATTTGCATTTGTTAAATAATTAATAACTTCGTCAACATGCCCTTTGACTTTAACTTTTCTCCATTCTTTTTCAATATTCCCGTCTTTGTCGAGAATGAATGTAGAGCGTTCAATACCCATATATTTTTTACCATACATCGACTTTTCTTTCCATACAGTATATTTTTCAGCCAAAACATGTTCAGGATCAGATAATAAAATAAAATTCAAATTTTGTTTTTCTTTAAAATTTTTATGGCTTTTCACGGAATCCGGACTAACCCCTATCACTGTTGCAAAATTTGTAATACGGTTTATATTATCTCTGAAATCACAAGCTTCTTGAGTACAGCCAGATGTGTTGTCTTTAGGATAAAAATACAGAACAACCCTTTGTCCTTTAAAATTGTCTAAATCAAATTCGGCTTCATCACCTTTTATATCAATTCCGATAAATTTCATATTCGTCTCCTTTTATCTTAAAAATATCATAAAAATAATTATCAGAAACCTTAAAATATATCACATCAGCCGTTTAAACTAATCTTTCAGAACTTTCCATTTTTGAAGCAATTTATTCAAGTTATATCTGGCATTTGCAGGACTTGTTGATGGCATTTGGTAGCACAAATATTTTTCCAATAAATCAGGAAAATATTTTTTAAAAGCTGAATAAGCTTTATTCCCGTTAAGACAAATAATTTTGACACTCGGATATTCTTTTAACAACCCCTTTATATCATTAGGCACAACATTGGATATATTAGAATCCAAACTGCCATCTCTTGTACAAAATTTTATAACATCCCACAAAGCAATATTATTTTCTAAAAGAACTCTAAGTTTTTCATTATATTCAAAACTTTGTAAATCATGGCATTTGCAAATTTCTCCCAACACATTCCAAAACCTGTTTTGAGGATGAGCATAATACTGCTGTTCATTTAATGATCTTATTCCTGGCATTGAACCTAAAATAAGCACTTTTGAATATTTATCAATCGACGGACAAAAACTTTTACAATTACTCATAAGATAATTATAGCAAAATTATGAAAAATATCCGCATATCACTTTTGTTGACACAAATTCAAACATAGACTAAAATTGAATAATTCTAAAGATACAAAACCAAATATTCCAGGAAACCGACCATATAAAGTTTTTAATGGTATAAATCTTATTCCAAAAACATCAAAAAAATGTAATAAATGCAAATTATGTGCAAAAAAATGTCCAGTAGGAGCAATTAATATTAATAATGTTTCAGAAATTAATGCTGACAAATGTATTTCTTGTATGCGCTGCGTTTCTATCTGCCCTCAAAAAGCTAAAAAAATATCTAAATTAATAACTACTCTTGCAGGTTTTGCGATTAAAAAAGCTTGTAGCATAAAAAAAGAAAATGAATTATTTCTGTAAAAATTTTGGATAATAGATATTATGTAACTTTATACTATACTAACCTTTACAAAATAAAAAACCGAACAACTAATGCCATTCGGTCTTTTATGGTGGAGGTTAGGAGATTCGAACTCCTGACCCCCTGCGTGCAAAGCAGGTGCTCTACCAGCTGAGCTAAACCCCCACAAGGTCTTTATTTATTTGTTACAATATTTATTGTACATGCTGATTTTTTTTTGTAAAGTACTTTTTTATAATTCTATATACCTGTCTAGGATTGTTGTGATATATTTTAGTCTTTCTTTATCGTTGATATACCAAAAACCGATTAATGCTTCAAACGCTGTTGCTTGACGATATTCATTTTGGTTATGACGACGAGCTATCGGAATAGATAAATTTCTTGCGCGACGAGCTAAATCTTGTTCTTGGTCTGTTAATTGTGAACTTAAATTGTTTAATAATTCACTTTGAAAGTTCATTTTTACTTTTGATGTTGTTATATCATGGAGTTTTTTCGAATTTTGTGTCAAGAAAATTGTCTTATTCCTTATATGCAGTTCCCAAACTGCATCACCTATATATGCATAATTCCGTAAACTTATTTCTTCCATAAAATGAGTTTACTACAAAATATTGAATAATGTATAAAATTATGCAATAATTTTTTTGGAAAGAGAGACTTGTAAATGAATAAAAAATTTTTTGTTTTGGGAATATGTTCAATACTTTTTTGCACAACTGCATTTTCTGCTGAGTCATCTGTATTTGCAGAAAATCAAAATAGTTGTAACTGCAACAAAAACTCAAAATGTACTGATTTAATTACATCTATGTATAATGAACGTGCTACTCTTTATAATGTCTTAAACTTATCTAATGATCAACAAAAATGTAAGGATGTTATTGATAAAAAAAGATATAAAGAATTAGGGGAAATTTTCAAACAATACCAACAAGAAAAATATGTACTTGATAAAATGTGTGCGCATAATGGTGCTTCAGAAAATGCTATTAAAAAACAAGAAAAAGTAGTTAAACAACTTGAAAAATGCATGCAAAAAACTGCTGAAAAATACGATAAAGAATTCAAGACCATACTTAACAGCGAACAAAAAGCAAAATATAATTCCATCAGAAAAATGGAAAAAAAAGAAATTAAATATTGTTTAAAAAGCAAAGCTTTTTATGAAAGAGACCCTAAACTAAGACCTTTCGGGCAAAAGATGTATTATGGCGAACAAAATAATGTTCTTTGTCCTGTACATAAAAAATGGCATTTATTTGGAATTAAACATAAAGTTAAGGAAAACTAATTTTTTATAAATTAAATAAATGATGATTTTTTTTACAAAATCGTTATAATTTAGTTATGAGAAAATTCATCGTCATATTCCTTATAATGTGTCTAAACATTCCAAGTTGTTACGCTTGGGGATGGTGGAATAAAAATTCTGATAAAAAATCAGGTGATGTAAAAATTGAAGCAGAAACAAGCGGAAAGGGTTATGTAGGGACATTGCCTGATGTTTCTAAAAACTTTACTCCTCAAGATTCTGAAAACGGCAAACCTGTGTTTGACAAAACAAAAGATTTTAATTCTGCAAACGAAATAAAACCAATACCAAAAGATAATCCATCTTTTGTAAACATAATTCTAAAACCGGATAAAACTTCTCCATATTTGAATGATATATATAAATTGTTACCTCAACTTGAAAATATTCTTATCTGTATAGAAAATCACTATGACGTGCAAAAATTTAATGCAAAAGTATATTTTTTCAACAAAACCGTAGAATATCTTCAAAAAAAATATGCAAATTATCCTGAAAGTAACTATATTTCTTTTTTAAAAATTTCAGAACTCAGCAATCATGCTCAATCTATTGCAAATCTGAGAGCAGAAGCTGAAAAATATCGTCCATATTTAGCTTATACAGGGGCAGGATATCTATATAATGATAATGTTATTGATCAACAATTGGAATATTTAAAAAATGAAATTGAAGATACAATAGTTATAATAAAAGAAGCAGAATAACTTATTTATTTATATGCCATTTTTCTTGCATTTTTTCTAATTTTTTCCTACTTTGCAAATCATCAATTATATAATTAACTTTACTCAAAAGTCTTCTTGATTCATCTTCTTTTCTAAAAGCAATTGCATAAGGCTCTTTAGAATATCTTTTAGGCAATAATTTTACTGATTTATCCTTTATTGCAAAGTTTAATAAAATTGTATCATCAGCTACAATTCCCTCAGCTTTTCCGGCTTTTAATGCTTTGTAAGCATCATTATAATTTTTGTAGCCTATAACATTAACACCGGGGACATTTTTTCTTAAAGTTCTTTCGCTTGTTGAACCAAACACAATTATAAGTTTTTGTCCCTCAAAATCCTTTAGTCCTGAAGCTTTGCTTGAACTTCTAACAAGAATTGCCTGCCCAGAAATATAATAAGGATATGAAAAATCAAGAATTTGTTGTCTTTGATTTGTAACAGACATAGCCGCAACAAGCATATCAACCTCTCCGGCACCCAATTTCATAATCCTATTTGATGCAGTTACAGGTATAAAAGTAACCTTTTTTTCATCTCCCAAAATATTTTTTGCAATAACTTTTGCAATATCAACATCATATCCGACATAATTTCCTTTTTCATCTTTGAAACCAAAAGGAGCTGCATCATCTCTAATTCCTACAATCAAATTATCACGTTGAATTATTTTGGCAAATAAGTCATTTTCAGACTCTTTTTTGTTGCAACCACAAGTAATTATGCATATAACAAATAATAATAACAGAAACTTTTTCATAATAATAAATAATACTTTAAACAAAACAACCGAGCAAGTATGCTCGGTTGTTCTAGATTTTTTCTTTTTTTTTATTTTACTTTAGCTTCAAGTTTTTCAATACGTTTTTCAAGTTCGTTAATACGTTTTTCTTGAGCTTGGTATTTTGCATCCAATTCTTTTATTGCATTAATAACTGCATAGAACATATCTTCCATACGTATTGTCAAGAAACCGTCAACCCCTTTTTTGACAGCATTAGGGAATATTTTTTGTAAATCTTGAGCTATAACCCCAACGTGAGGAGTTTTTTCCGGATCTTTTTTGAATGTATAATTAAATACTTTCAACTGGCGAATTTTCTCTAAACCTGATTTGTTCTCACTGCCAACGTATTTCAAACGACGGTCAGAAAGAGTGTTGCTTCCTTTAAAATATCTGTCATAAAGATCATTAGTCCCGTTGTGATTATAACTATATAACGTTGCTTCCCGAGCGCCACTATCAAAATTACCCAAGACTCTTGCGACCCGGACTGTAGATGAATTTCTATATGAACCATTTTTACCAGTATCATTCAACATGAATTCACCATTTACAATCAAGTTTCCGTTTATTACAACTGTTGAATCAGGCTTATTAACATATGCAAAACTTGTAAACTTGGTTCCTGTATTATGAACTTCCAAAACAGCATCACCACCATTAAAACTAGATCTGCTACCAATATAAATACGTTCTCCACTATCAGCAGCTATAGTCGAATTGCTTGGTCCAGAATTCTTTCCTATACATATTTTATTAGAACCAGTAACACCAGAACAAGCATTTTCACCTATTGCAATAATATTATTACCAGGAGCATTAGCACCACTTCCTATTGCAACAGAATAATTTCCTGCTGTCGACTCAAGTCCAATTGCTATTGCACCAGTTCCCTTCCCCTTTGTATCTCCTCCAATAGATATAGCACTACTACTACTACTATTAGCATTATTACCAATTGCAACAGAATTCATCCCTGCAGCACTTGAATCTGCGCCAATTGCAACAGCAGGTCCTGTATATTTGGTATTTGAATAAACTTTATATGAATAAGCAAAAGCATTACTTCCAATTGCAAC
>CASERN010000009.1 GCA_949290355.1 uncultured bacterium
ATTGCTTTCTTTCATCCTCTGTTCCACAAACTTGAATAGAAGTTTCTTCCTCATACCACTTACAATAAGGCATACTATAAAAAGTTGTAAAAATTTTATCCGTTGCTGTAAAAAGGAAAATATCTCTTCCACCCTCATTAGGACCTTTTAATCCATTTGTATCGACAAAAACAACAAAACCTGCAACAGGATTTGTTGCAAAAAGAATAATACTACCATCAGCGCTAGTTCCAGAAAGAGTGGGACTGCCTATTGAGCCAGAACTTGCACATTCTGAAAAAGTCGTTCTAGTACCACATAAATCTGTAACTTTTTTTATTTCGTAGTCTAAAATACTTGTATCATTAACATTTGATAATTTGAATGTATTTACAAACTTATTTTTTACTTCGTCATTACTTAAATCCAATACTCCAACAGCACATTCGATATCAGTACAGCCTTCATTGACCATTATTTGCCTATAACCTTCATTCAAAACGGAATAAGTCTTTTTCAACTTATTTATCCATACCTGCTTTTGGTAATTAGCCATTAATGAAGGGATTGTCATTGCTGCGACAACGCCAATAATCCCTAGAGTAATTAATACCTCTGCTAATGTGAAACCGAATAATCTTTTCATAAACTCTCCGCTATAATTGTGATGACATACATTACCATTATAACAGATTTTTTTACTTTTGCAACCCCCGAAAACCTTTGTGGAAAGCCTTAAATCGCCCCCCCCCCGAAAGTCTGTAATCCGTCAAATCTTTCCATAAATCTAGCTCCTTTCTTTATATATAAAACATCTGAATACTTATTCATTATAAAAGATTTTTCAGGAAATTTCAATACAAAAATTTATAATGTCATATATGAATACATAGGGTAATTTTATAATATTTTTTGTTTAAGTTATAATATAAAAAAAGTTAAAACAAAGGAGCCTTTAATGAGTTTACAAACAGCAGAACAATTTGAAGAAAACGAACAGTATACACAAGCGTTTGAAGAATATCAAAAATTATATAACAGAAATCCTAAAGACTTGAGTCTGCTTGAAAGGTTAGGTCATTTGTCTTTACTTTTAGATAACAAGGAACAGGCTGCTGAATACTATTCAAAAATTCTTGAAGCTGATGCTACAAATATTATTGCATATGAGCAGTTAATGGATATATATGTTACAACTGACAAATACAAATATTATGTGTATAGAGGAAACTTACATTCTGTAGAGCACAAACTTGAACATGCAATAAATGATTATAAAAAAGCTATAAATTGCGCTCAGGAAGATAAAGAAATCATTTCTGCAAGATTTGTTCTTGGAACTTTATATGAACAAATTGGAAATAATTTGAAAGCAATTGATGAGTATTTAAAAGTAATTGAATACGAAGATATCCCTCAAGATGCTTTTATCAGATTGTCAAATCTTTATTTGAAAGAAGACGCTGCTCCTAGTGCTATAGAAGTTTTAGAAAGAGCGCTAAAAAATGGAATCAATGGAACAAATATCAAAGAAAATTTAGCAGATCTTTATCTTAAAAACGGAAATCCGGAAAAAGCTATTGAAATAACTTCTGATGAATTGACTAAAGTAAAATGTTTGCTTGATATGGACAAAAAAGAAGAAGCTATTGACAAACTGAATAAAATGGAAGATCAGTATAAGCATATTCCTCAATTTTACTCGCTTAAAGCACAGTATTACTATATGATTAAAGAATTTGATAAAGCTCTTGAATGTGTCGAAGAGTTTGATAAAGCAGAAAAAAATTCTCCATTAACATATCAAATGAGAGCGCTTATTTTTGAAGAAAGAAAAGATGATTTCAATTCATACTTGAACTGGGGTAAATATAATCTTGTTAGAGGTAATAAAGATATTGCAATAAATGAGTTTTTAAACGCTTACCAAGTAAAAGATAATGACATTGATCTTTTAAATACACTTGCTATGCTTCTTGAAGAATCTGGAGATAAAAACCACGCTATGGAGTTTTATGAAAAAATTTCAAAGCTTGAACCTAATGACAAAAAAGCACTGCAAAAACTTGCTGACTTTCGTGAAAGTATCGGAGATTACAGAGCTCAGGCCGATTATTTGGAAAAACTTTATATACTCGATAAAAGAAATTCATTAACAGTTAAAAAATTGGCAGAAGCATATGAACATATTCATAACAAACCTGCAGCTGTTGAATTTTATCAAAAATACCTTGAAATAGGAAAAGGAAACCCTGATTATTCAAAAATTCAACATAAACTTGAAAAATTAAATAATACCGAAATGCAGGAAGAAGAAGGACTGATTGATAAAATATTAAGATGGTTCAACAAAAACTAAAATAATGCTCCCATCATTCCAAAATACAGTTGATAAAATGCTAAAGCTATAAATAATACAAAACCACCCATTATTATAATTATAGTTGGTTCAAAAAGTTTTGTTAAAGTATCTAAAGCCATATCAACTTTTTTGTCCATAGCATCAGCAGCTTTGGATAACATCTCACCGATATTACCGGATTTCTCTCCTGTGGAAACCATTGATAGCAAAGTCCCAGGTAAAAAATTCATTCTACTAAAGGCTTCAGTTAAAGACTTGCCGGCTTTTACTGAATTCACAATATTTGAAGCTTTCTTTTTTATTATATAATTACCAACAGTCTTTTCTGCAAGCTCAAGACAAGATATAATTGGAACTCCTGCTTCATAAGATATATATAAAACAGTCATAAAATTAGATAAATTTATACATCTTATAAAATCAGATACCCCATAGATTTTTAATATAAAATCATCCCATCTTTTTTTTAATGATTCTTGCTTGAATAAATATGAACACCAACCGCAAAATGCTCCAAAACAAATTAATAAAAACCACCAAAAATGATTTAAGAAATTACAAAAATCAACTAAAGTTTGAGCTAAAAAAGGTACATCTCCACCGCTATTTTGTATTACTCCATAAAATGCAGGAAAAATTACTCCTGAAAATATAGCTAAAACTCCAACCATCAAAACAAACAAAATAGCTGGATATATTGAAGCTTTTGTAATTTTTTCTTTTATGCTCTCCTGCTTTTGCAACAAAACAATCAATCTGCGTAACGTAGCCTCTAAATCACCGGAAGCTTCGCCAGCTTTTAACAAACCTGTATAGACAGGTCCAAATAATGCTCCGTATAACTTTTCAACAGCTTGAGAAAATGTTTGTCCAGACATAATACTTTGGACTAGTTTTTCACATATCATACTCAATTTTGTATCCAAAACATTTGAAGATATAGAATTTAAAGCTTCTATTATTGGAATACCGGCAGACAAAAGAACTTCCAACTCTGATGTAAATAATATCTTACTTTTTAAACTTAAAAAAGTTATATCTTTTTTATCCACATCTACTTGAGAGAAATTCCCTGAATAATCCTTTGTTGTATTTTCCTTTTCCAGATATATTTTAGCAGGAATATACCCAAGCGCTCTTATTTTTACTCTAGCTTCACGTAAATCATGAGCCTCAAGTTCTCCTTTTACTATAATCTTATTATCTTTCAATGCAGTATATATGTATTTAGCCATAAATAAATTCCAATATATATACTTTAATTCATTTTACAAGAAATAGCAATATTTTTTGATAAAAAAAGACCGTCTATAAGACGGTCTTTTTTTATTGAGCAACTTCACTTGGTTCACTTTGTTCTTTTTTAGCTTTCTTTGCTTTTTTTTCAAAAGCAATTTTATCATCAACCAATTTTATAACAATAGTATCACCTGGAGCATACTTGCCAGAAAGAATTTCTTCTGCAAGCATATCTTCAATTTTACGCTGAATTAATCTTCTCAACGGCCTTGCTCCATATGCCTCAGAATATCCGTTTTTAGCCAAATGATCTTTTACTTCATCTGTTACTTCAACAGATAATTCTCTTTCTGCAAGACGTTTGAATAAATCTTTTAACATCAAATCAACAATTTGTCTTATTTCTTCTTGTGATAAATGCGCAAATACGATTGTTTCATCAATACGGTTCAAGAATTCAGGTCTGAAAGCCTTTTTCATTTCTTCAGAAACTGTCTCTTTTAGTTTTTCGTATTTATCTTTAGATTCATCATCGCTTGTTGAGAATCCTAATCTTGAAGTAGTTGTAATCATGCTTGCTCCAACATTGGATGTCATAATAATAATTGTATTTTTAAAGTTTACATGACGTCCCTTAGCATCAGTTAAACGACCATCATCCAAAATTTGCAACATTATATTAAATACATCCGGATGAGCTTTTTCTATTTCATCAAATAGAATTACACTATAAGGCTTTTTACGAACAAGTTCTGTCAAATGCCCGCCATCATCATAACCAACATAGCCTGGAGGAGATCCGATAAGTTTTGCAGTAGAATGTTTTTCCATAAATTCTGACATATCTACTCTTATCATATTATCTTCAGAACCAAAAACAGCTTCTGCTAGAGCTTTTGCAAGCTCGGTTTTACCTACACCTGTAGGTCCGCAGAATATAAAACTTCCAATAGGTCTGTTTGGACTTTTTAAACCTACACGAGCACGTCTTATTGCCTTAGAAATTGCAACAACAGCATCGTGCTGTCCAATTACTCTTTGATGAAGTGTATCTTCAAGTTTTAATAATCTTTCACTTTCACCCTCTGTTAATTTTGTAACCGGAACACCTGTCATAGTTGCAATTACCTCTGCAACATTTTCAGCTGTAACAGTAGGTTTGTTAGCTTCATGTTCTTCTTTATATTTTTGAGCCATTTCTCTTATCTTGTCTTTTAATTCAGCCTCATCATCTCTTAGTTGAGAAGCCTTTTCAAATTCTTGATTTCTAATAGCATTTTCTTTTTCTTTTATTAAGCTTCTTAATTCTTTTTCTAACTCTTTACCCTCAGGAGATAAATTAGAAGCCTTTAATCTAACTTTTGAAGAAGCCTCGTCTATTACGTCAATAGCTTTATCAGGTAAAAATCTGTCTGTAATATATTTATTTGATAATTTTACAGCAGCAGTAATAGCTTCATCAGAAATTATCAACTTGTGATGTTCTTCATATTTTGGTTTTAAACCTTTGATAATTTCTATAGATTCTTCTTCTGTAGGTTCATCAATTATAACGGGTTGAAAACGACGTTCCAAAGCTGAATCTTTTTCTACATATTTTCTATATTCATCTAAAGTTGTAGCACCAATAACTTGAATTTCACCACGAGAAAGAGCTGGTTTTAATATATTAGCTGCATCAATTGCTCCTTCTGCAGCTCCTGCACCAATCAATGTATGCATTTCGTCAATAACAAGAATAATATTCCCTGCTTGACGAATTTCATCCATGATTTTCTTTAGGCGTTCTTCAAACTCTCCGCGATATTTAGTACCTGCAACAAGTAGTCCCATATCAAGTTGGATAACTTTTTTTCCATCTAAAATATCAGGAACTTCCGCATTGACAATTCTTGTCGCTAAACCTTCTGCTACAGCTGTTTTACCAACACCAGGTTCACCTATAAGCACAGGGTTATTTTTAGTACGTCTTGCAAGAATTTGTATTACACGTTCAATTTCTTTTTCCCTGCCTACAACAGGATCAAGTCTCAATTCTTGAGCCGCAAGAGTTAAGTCTCGTCCAAACTCATCTAAACTTGGAGTTTTGGTCTTCCCGCCACTACTTGAAGATGAACTTGAAGCTCCTGATGATACTGTCTGAGGTTTAGATTCACCAAGCATCTTTATTACATTACTTCTTATCTTATTTAAGTCAACTCCAAGATTTTCCAAAACTCTTGCAGCAACACCTTCACCTTCTCTTATCAAACCTAATAAAAGGTGTTCTGTTCCAATATAATTATGACCTAATTGTCTAGCTTCATCCCAAGACAACTCCAATACTCTTTTAGCACGAGGGGTAAAAGGTATTTCTACAGCAACAAAACCTGAGCCGCGACCAATAATTTTTTCGACTTCAGCTCTTGCATCTTTTAATGTTACGCCCATTGACTTCAAAGTCTTAGCCGCTACACCTGTACCTTCGCCAATCAAACCAAGCAATACTTGTTCTGTTCCAACGAAATTATGACCAAGTCTTCGCGCTTCTTCTTGAGCTAACATAATTACTTTTATAGCTTTCTCCGTAAAACGTTCGAACATTTTAATTTATTACTCCTATCTCTCTCAAATTATATATATATTTTACATAAAACATGAAAAAGTTTCAAGGTCTAAAAAGTTTTTTACACAAAGTAGTTGACATTTAATTTTGCTTCATGTAGAATAAGAAACGTGAAAGAAATACAAGCCCCCATCGTCTAGAGGCCTAGGACAACACCCTTTCACGGTGTAGACAGCGATTCGAATTCGCTTGGGGGTACCATTTAAAAATAAAACACCCACTGGGTGTTATTTTTTTAATTTTTTTAGGTTTGTAATTATTCATGGTTAAAATTTGCATATAGCATTGTTAGACTACAATTAAAGTAAAGAGTTTACTCATTTAGCAATTAAATATCATAAAATCAGCAAAAATATTTTTTGGAAATTAATTAAGTACTTACGCGCAAAACACTTTACAACAAAAACCTTCATGGTATAATAAAACTATGACTAAATTAATCCGACGAAATGTAAGAAAATTTTTGAAAGGCTTGTTATAAGGCGCTTACTTTTTGTCGTAAAAAAGATTTATTATTTAACAAGACCTTTCCCCCGAAAGGTCATTTTTTTGTTAAAAATCGTAAATATTACCTCAAAAAGCGCAATAAAAAATATTCAGTGTACTTAGGAAAAAAGAGGAAGGAAAAATTATGCAATACATCCGACGAAACTCAATAATCAAGGCGAACACCCCTATCGTCAGACTTATGAATTTAATATGGGGGCTATAGTACTGATTTATTGAGAGGCACTTCATATGTGCTACAGAAAGGACAAAAAATGATACCCGCAATTACAGCTGGAAATATATATTCAAGATTAGGAAATAACAATTCACTAGTACCAATGGCTATTAAAGATATAGCCAATAGCACAGGACTTACTTTAGGTTCATATATAACAGGAGACGGATTAGAGGGCAAAGACAGATTTTTAGATGAATTTGGTACTCAAGCCATTTGGTTATTTGGTATACCCGTTTATAAAAAGCTTATGGATTTTACAATGTACAAAGCTTTAAAAATTGATCCAGATTTTGATGTTAGAAACCTTTCACAAAAAAGAAGCAATTTACTTAAAAAATCTATTGAATATGCAGATGCATCAATAAAAGAGAGTTTGCTTAAGGCAAGCAAAAATCCTAAATATACAAAAAATCTTGCCATGACAAAATTTATTATATCTACAGCTTTAACAATCGCATCTTATGCAGGATTAACAAAATACAGACACTACAAAACAAAAAAAGATGCTGAAAAAGAAATATTAGCTGAAATGTCAAACAAAAAAAATAATCAAAATAAATTTACATACACAACCCCGATAGCATCAACTTTTGATAAATTTAAATTAAACAACAATAAACAAACAACTTTTACAGGGAGTATTCAGGATTTTATGTACAATCCTGTTAAAAACCTTATGATACTTGACGGTTCTATAACCGCAGAAAGACTCGCCGAATCCAGAAACAAACAAGAATTACTCGGATATACCATTAAAGAAGGGTCTGTATGGTTATTTATGTACTTTGCAAGCAAACCTATACAAAAATTTCTGGAAAATGCTGTTGAAAATAATAAGAAAAAACCTGCATCTATAGACCTCGATGCTAGAGTTATAGAAAGTGATGAACTTAAAGAAGCTTTCTTAAACAATAAACTTAAAACAAGCACCCAAAAAGTCCTAAAATTAGAGTCTTATATGGAATTATTAGATTTTATCCACAACAATCCCGATGATTTTGTCGTAAAAATGGCAAAAAAATCAGATATTATACCAGTACTTAAGAAAGCTAATCAGCCCGATGACGTTGATTATAGAAAATATATAGATTTTGAAGAATTTAAAGGAATTGCAAGGAAATTAGATAAACTTCTAAATAAATTTGAAGAATTCAAAAAATCTGATTTAGAAAACAAAACATTAGATGCGTTCTTAAACAATGTAAAAAAATTAAAAAGAAGATCTATCTTAAAAAACATTGGAGCATGTATCGGTGCATTAGGCATTCTAGCACCTGCGTTGATGGTTGCATTTAGAAAATTTGATAAAGATAATAATGCTTTCCAAGTTAAAGAAGACCTAAAAAAAGAATTACAGGCCAAGGGCAAAATTTAAGGATTGAGCTACGACAAAACCGGTAGACCAACAATTTTGCAAGTTAAATCCTCCGCAGAAACCGTCTATATCCATCACTTCTCCACAAAAATATATATGTGGAATAATTTTTGATTCTAAAGTTTTAGAATTTATTTGGTTTAAGTCAACTCCTCCTGATGTAACAACTTCACTATCAGGAGATGGACCTACAATTGTTACCTCAAAATGATGTAATTTTTCCAAAATTTTATCACGAGTCTTCCCATCTATGTCATGGCATTTTTTTTCAGGATTAATCCCTTCATTTTCCAGACAATACTCTGCAAAAGATTTTGGGACATGCTCTCCCAATAAATTTTTTATACTCTTATGAGGATTTGAATTCAATTCAATCTGCAAATCAATGTCCCCAATAAAATCAAAGGTTAATTTATAAGGATATTTATCTCGTGCTTTCAATGACGAAATTTTATAAACAGCAGGCCCTGATATCCCTTTATGAGTGAATAAAACATCATTCACGGAAACCCCGCTTAAAGATGAAAAATCCTCAACTGTTCTAAGACCGACAAGTGCTGGTTTCGGCTCTATAATCTTATGTCCCAACATCTTTATCATATCATAAGAAGCATGCCCGCCAATTGCGATTATTACATAATCCGCTTTATAAGCTCCCATATTAGTAACAACAGAAAATCCTTGATTTATTCTCAATACTTCCTCTTTTACAAATTTTACTTTTTTCAAAGAATTAAGAATTTTTTCTCTGACCTCAGATGAACTATTAGATATAGGGAAAATTCTCATATCATCTTGTATATAAGTCTTAACACCTATACTTTCAAAAAAATCAACAGTATCAGCTGTTCCAAATTTTGAGAATACTGAATATAAAAACTTTTCGCCTCTTGGATAATTCGATGCCAATTCCTTATTGTCATACTCTGCATGCGCTAAATTACACCTACCACCACCTGTAGGAAGTATAGTCCTTAATATTTTACCTTTTTCAATAATAGTAACATCAAACTTATCCTGCAAAAAATAGGCACATATACAGCCCGCAGGACCACCACCCACAATTATGATTTTAGATTTCAACTCTTGTTCCATACAAAAATACCATTTCAGGATTTTCTAAATCATTATGTAATTCTGTAATAGTTTTGTGTAATACCGGATGTTCAAAATTTGGAATTAATTCAAGTAAAGGCACCAAAGTAAATGCTCGTAAATGTAAAAATTTATGAGGAATAATTAAATCTGACTCATTTATAATTTCCTTATTATAAAAAAGAATATCAATATCAATAGTTCTATCAGAATAGCCTTTGGAATCAGGATTTCTTTTTCGCCCTAACTGATTTTCAATTCTTTGGCATTCTTTCAAAAGATCTTTAGGAGACAAACTTGTTTTGACTTCTAATACAGCATTTACAAACCAGTTTTCAGAATCCATATCCCAAGGCTCTGTTTCATAAAAAGCAGAAGTCCTTATTAAAGAAATATTCTCAGAAGCAGAAATCAAACTCGTTGCCTGCTGAATAAAACCTATACGATCTCCAAAATTTGAACCTAAACTTAAATATACTATTGCCATATAAAATATTTTAAAATTTTTAATACACAATGTCAATATAAAAACTTTAATTTGAATGATTGCTATGTTTATAATATAATTTGCTTGGAACTATGTTTATTTACAGAATATTATCTACAATATTATTTTTAATTTCTTTACCGTTTTACGCTGTAATAAGAGCATGTCGCGGGAAATTTCTTCCCGGGTGGAAAGCTAAATTTGGTCATTTTAATACTCCTGAAATCGGAAATAAAGTTATCATGTTTCATGGTGTATCCGTGGGAGAAGTTATTGCCCTTGAAAATTTAATTAAGAAAGTAAAAGAAGTTTTTCCTGAATACAAAATAGTAGTAACAACCGGAACAAAAACAGGACAAGAAATCGCACATAAAAAATTTGAAAATATAGCGGACTTTATTACATATTTCCCATTTGATATTACCTTTAGCGTAAATTCATTTTTAAAAAAAATTAATCCTAGTATTGTATTGATAGCAGAAACTGAACTATGGCCGACTTTTGCATATTATTGTAACAAAAAAAATATTCCTCTTTTGGTAATTAACGGTAGAATATCTGATTCCACTTACAAAAGCTACCGATTACTAAAAGGATTTTTTAAACAACTATTTAAAAACTATACAAAAATCTTAACTCAAAGCGAAGAAGACAAAGAAAAGTTTATTATGATAGGAGCTCCTGTTGAAAGAACTCTTGTTATGAAAAATTTAAAATTTGACGTAAAAAGAATTGATGCAAATATTGAGATAGGCAAAGGCTCAAGCAGGATTATAATAGCCGGAAGTACACATAAAGGAGAAGATGAAATAATATTAAATTCTTTTACCAATTTAAAAAAAGAATTTCCGGATATTAAACTTTTACTAGCACCTAGACATCTTACAAGAGTTAATAGCGTAAAAGAACTCGTTGAAAAAACAAACTTCCCATATGGGCAACGTTCAAAAAATGATGACTTTTCTAAAAATGATATCATTATTTTAGATACATTGGGAGAACTTAGCAAAATGTATCAAATATGTGATTTTGCTTTTATTGGCGGCAGTTTTAATAAAACTGGCGGTCATAACCCACTTGAAGCTATCGTATATGACAAACCGGTAATTTCAGGGCCATCAATTCACAACTTTAGAGATATATATTGGATTCTGACAAGAAATAACGCAGGAAAAATTGTTAAAAATCAAAATGAACTAACTGAATATATGCATAAACTTTTATCTGATAAAGAATTCTATATTAAAAGCTGCAACGATTGTAAAAATGTTTTCTCATCTCAACAAGGAGCAATGGAATTTGTAATCAAAGAATTACAAAGTATTTTAAAGTAAGCTATATAAATGGTTTTGAGAAAAATATATAGTATAAATGAATGATTTTTATTAAGAATTATTAAGTTTTTTGTTATAATTATTAAAGAATTTCTTTAATATGGTCGTATATCATGTCAAGGAAACAAAGTGAAAGGAAAAAGTCATGGGTATGGCTGCTTCGCAGGCAAGATTCTTAGGTCTTACTGCAAGAAAATCAAATGTTGAATATGAAGGACAGCAAGTCAACCAACAAAGAACGACTTTGTCAAACCAATCAGCTAATTATTACAATCAGCTTTTGGGTATGACTGTTCCTGTTCCGCCATCTGTATCAGATTATACAAAAACTGTATATTCATTTACAGACGGTTCACTTAAAAACTCAATTACTACAATGATTGCTCAACAAGATGGGACTTATTTGATTAGTTATACATCTTCTTGGCAAAATGACTTTGCAATGATATCTACAAATCCTACAGTTTATACTAGAACAGGTGAAGAAGGTAATTACGAATACTATGTTGGAGGTACCAAACTAAGACTTCTTGCTGATGGTAAAAGTATTGATGAAATCAATACAATGACATCTGAAGAATTACAAGCTCTTAGAGAATCTGACAATTATCTAAAAACAATTACAGATGACAAACAACTTAAAAATTTACTTATTGAAGAAAGTCAATATATTTCTCAACTAGAAGACAAATATGGTGAATCTCAAAGTGGTTGGATGGTAAGATACGTACAAAATACAACAACAAATACTTGGACTCCATATTTTGTAAATAAAGATGTATTAGAATCAGAAAGCACAACTTATAACAAAGATACCGGAGCTTCTCAAAGCACAATTCCAACATACACAGTTGGTTCTGCAACAGAAACAGAAGAAATCAAAGGTGTAAATGCAAGATTAGAATTAGATGCAAGTGGAAGAATTATAAATATCACAATTATAGATGATGCTGATAACGAAAGAACTTATGCAGTATCTACAAGTACAACAACTGATCAATCCGCATACGATGATGCAATGAACCAATATGAATACGACAAATATGAATATGATCAATATATCCAAGAAATAAATGCAAAAATCGAAATTGTTCAAGCTCAAGATAAAAACCTTGAATTAAGATTGAAACAATTAGATACTGAACAAGATGCAATTCAAACTGAAATGGACGCAGTTCAAAAAGTTATTGAAAAGAACACTGAATCTACATTCAAAACATTCGGTTAATATACATTTTAAACATTTTTGTAAATCATTTTTAAATATATATACCGAAAAAAAATTTTTTAATAAATTTCCTTTCCCTTTTTTCCTTACGACTTTTATGAAAAGTCGTTTTTTATTATTCAGATTGGATAGACAGATTCATGAATTCAATATCGTCATAGTCAATATAAGCAGTCTGTTTAAGATTCCTACCTGTATGTATAGTTACCTCATTCATCTGTCCTGGACGTAAAAGATTATTTGGAATTTTTATTCTTTGACCATCTCCATTCAATTGAATATCTGCAATTTTTATTCCGTTAAAAAATACTTCAGGCGGACTCGCAAAAGAACTTACGATAGAATTTTGTTTCATATTCTTTGCCATAAGCGTATCAATACCGATAATAGAACCTATGACAAGATAATTCGTTTTTGACAAAGATTCTGCTCCTATTTTAAAAGCTTTTGTAAAAAACGGACCAATTGACTTTCCTTTAAACTCCCCAGAGTTCGCTGAATTCGCCGAAAAATTGTCATCTCCTAAATGAAACATTTCAGAAGAAATAATTACATCTTGAACATTACTTTTTTCAATACCTAAAACAATTGGTTTAGCGGCAATTTTTTCATTAATCGTTAAAGAAAACGGTCTATATCCTTCTTTTTCAACAGAAAGAATTGTTGAATCTTCAATATTTGAAGTCAAATTAAAAGCTCCATCACTATCAGTAAGAGTAGAAAAATTTTGTTTCGGCAAACTTACTTTAGCGCCGGCAACAGGTAAATTTGTAGCATTGTCAACGACCCTGCTTTGATTTCCAATTCCTGTCTTTGAAATTCCACCTTCAACAACAGCTGCTTCTACAGAAGAAATAAAAGAAGAAAACAATAACAAAAATATAATAAAATATCTCATGAACCCTCTTTTCTGATTTATAATACGGATATTTTAAATGAATAATCTATTGAATTTAATTAATCAAAAAACTTTTTTTGTATTAGTTAAAAAAAATTTATAAATAATATTTGAAATTTTAAATGTTTTTGGTATTATAATTATATAGAAATTGAATATATGCCGAAGTGATGAAATTGGTAGACGTGCTAGACTCAAAATCTTGTGTGGGCAACCACGTGCCGGTTCGAGTCCGGCCTTCGGCAAATAAAAGGACACTCTTTGTATAGAGTGTCTTTTTATTTTATATTACAGCTTAAGCACAAAACAAATACACAATATGCCCCTAAGCAACTTCTGTGTATTTTTAAGACCGTTTTGCTCGGAAGTGGTTCTGGCGTTGCGAGGGCGAATCGTCCGAAGCAATCCAGATTTTGGGATGTCAGAAGTCTGTTGACTATCTCAATTTCAAAACGGACAAAAAGTAACTTTTTTTGCACTTTTTTACTCAAAATTTGTACTGTTATTGCAAACTTTTGCACAATATTACACTCTAAAATTTTTGTAGTGTTGAATGTCAATTGTTCAACACGACCTCAAGTGGCTAATTCAATAAAATTTCTAAAAATATCAATTCCCTTTTCGGTTAAAATTGCTTCGGGGTGGAATTGTACTCCGTAAATATTTTTGTCTTTTATTTTTATCGCCATTGGGATATTGTCCTCTGTTTTTGCAGTAATTTCAATATCTTTTGTCGGTTCTGTTATCATTAACGAATGGTATCTTGTGGCTGAAAAACCTTGTTTTAAACCTTTAAATAATAAATAATCTTTATCATAATATATTTTGGAATTTTTACCATGGTATGGTTCAGGTGCATTGACAATTTTAGCTCCAAAATATTTGGCAATACACTGCATACCTAAACACACACCTAAAATTGCCTTTTTATTCTTATAATAATCTATAACATCCATGCATATCCCTGAATTATCAGGATTTCCCCATCCTGGAGAGATTAATATCTTTTCAAAATTAAGTTTTTTTATCTCATCAAGTGCTAATTCGTTATTCTTAATAACAATAGGTTTAATGCCAAGTATTTTTATATATTGCACAATATTATAAGTAAAAGAGTCATAATTATCTATAATCAACATAATTCCACCTCTATAATTCCTCTGATAGAATTAAAACAATAGATTTTATCTGCCTGTTTTAAATCGTCAATGTACAAAACTTTTTCCTTTATTTTTCCAGTTCTTATAAGTTTTTGCCTCATTATTCCGTTCAATAACCCGCATTCAACAGGTGGAGTGTAGATGTTTTTACCTTGTTTAACCGCAATATTTGTATAGCTGCCCTCTGTTATTTCGCCTTTTTCATTTATTCCGATTTCATCAAAAACATCTTTTGGAGCCGGAGTTCTTATACTTGTTTTATGATAGCAAAACGGGTTTGATAGATTAACTTTGTGTCCTATTTTTATTTTGGGATTAGAAACTATATCAGGTATCGGTCTTGTACTAACCTCAAAATCTCCGTTTTTAAAAAGTTCTATTCTTGTTACAATACCATTTTTTATTTGTAATTTTTCTATCTTATTATTCCACTTAAACCCTAATTCTTTGGCAGAATTTTTTAATCTTTTTATATGTAATTCAAAATTATCCTTCATTGTTTCAATAAGAGAAAAATTTGTTTGCAGAAACTTAGTTTTAGTTAAAGTTTCTTCCCATTCATCTTCAGCGGTTGAATCCCAGACTATTGCTCCGCCTGCCCAATATTTATAATCTTTTTCGTAGTATTTTCGCTGTAAAATTCTTATAGGAACAGAAAAAACAGATTTATCTTTGTGTAAATATCCTATCGCACCGCAATATACATTTCTCGAGTCAATTTCAGTTTCTTCTATTACTCTCATTGTTGAAACCTTTGGAGCACCAGTTATAGAGCCACATGGGTAAATTGCGTTAATAATATCATATAGAGTAATATTTTCTTCTAATTCTGCCGATATTTCTGATGTCATTTGAAAAAGTGTTTTGTGTTCTTCTATATCAAAAAGTTTATCAACATTCACCGTACCTGTTGTTGAAATTCTCCCTAAATCATTACGCAGTAAATCAACAATCATAATATTTTCTGCTCTGTTTTTTATATCATTGAAAAGAAACTCTTTTAATTTTTTGTCCTCTTGTTTTGTTTTCCCTCTTTGAATTGTACCTTTCATTGGTTTTGTCAAAATTTTTCTGCCGTCAATAGTAAAAAACATTTCAGGCGAGAAGGATAAAATTGTTTCATATTTGTTTTGTAAAAAAGCGTTATATTGTGTTGTCTGATTTTGCAAAAAATAATTGTATAAATCAAATTCTTCAGCATTTGTTTTTAAGGTCGAGGGGTATGTATAATTAACCTCATAAGTAATTCCGTTTTTAATTTTATCTTTTATGTATGCAATTTTTTTTATGTAATTTTCTTTTGTAATCAGAGGTTCAATTATCGTGCCAATTTTATAGTCTGGAGTTTTTGGAATAAATTGTTCATAATCTTCAAACGCTTCAAAATAAATCAAGGGTAAGTAAATGCTAGGATAATTATTTGGGCAAATACAATAGTCAGCATTTGCAGATTTTGACAAATCGTATCGCATATAACCAACTAAATGTAAGCCTTTGTTTTGTAATTTTTCTATTTTGTATAAAGCAGATTTTACAAACTCTGGTTCAAAAACTTCTATGATTTCAACAGGATCTTTAAATAACTTATCTGAATATATTTGCATTTTGTTATTATACAACGAATAAACCGGGCAGTCAGACACTAGGAAAAAAATACTTAGACTCCCTGTCAAAAACTATCAAACCGATTGTTATTTTACATTCTGATACAAATATATACAAGATATATTAGAAGTTTTTTCAAAAAATAAATAGAATTGGAATAAAAAAAACTTTTCTAAATTAAAGATATACGATTAAGATAAAAACTGAACTAGTCAGTAATTTTTTTGAATTTAGATAAACCTAACAGTTAAGTCTACTCAAACTAATTATTAAATTAGCTTCCGTTATAGATTCGCAATAACATAATTAAGGTCGTATATATAAAATATTTTAAAAATTTGTCAGGCAAAGCCTGACCTCCAATTTTTACAATATAATGACTTTGCAAATCAACCTATAATCATAAATATAGATGTAATTAATTGAATACAAAAACCTTCTATGCTTCGTAATTTATATGCTTCCCGGATTCATCATATTCTTCGTGGATTTTACCTTTCGCATATTTTCCATTTACATAAACTAAATCAATTGATGCAATTTTTCCATTTGAATGAAAATTTGTTGTTATTTCCATTGGATGATATTCATCAGGACCAAAATTTTCAGACCAACTAATTATTTTAGAGTCTTTTGACGGCTCAGAATCACATTCATAACAATCAGATTTAAAAGTCTGTAAATATGGTGATTGTTTGATTATTTTCATTTTTTCTTACCTCAAAATATTTTACACTCTGTAATAAGCTAAAAAACATCTCTGAAAATTTTTTTTGCTAAATATTATATTTTATGTAACATTTCTTAAATGCCAATAATATATAAAAATAGTAAAACTATATTTATATTAATTTCAATATATTATAAATCATGATCTATCATTAAGGTTAAAAGAATATTGATCTTGGATTGAAACTAGCAAAAAAAAATTATGATGAGTTTTGCATATAATATGCAAATCTCTAGGTTTAATTACAATACATATTATTCTACTTACAACAACAAAAAATATAATAATTATATTACCCCATTCAATAAAAATACAAAAATTCCATTTGATAAAAATATAAGTTTTTATGGGCATATAAATAAAAATACTTTTATTAAATTTTTTAATATTGATCCGATTTATGCATTTAAAAACTTTTCAAAAGATGAATATATAAAACTCTCGGAAAAACAAAAAAATAAATTAAGGGAAAATTTTAGATTACTAGAAGCCGAAAATCCGAAAAATTTAAAAAGTATAGGAGAAATTCACGCATATGCAGCAAATTGCATAAAAAAAACTTTTGACGAAAGATTCGGAGAGAATAATTATGTAGTAATTCTTATAGGAAGATCATTGTCAAGTATTGGGAAATCACTAGGGGTAAAAATTGGAGAAAATAATGTAATTAATGTCCCAATGAGTAATTCTTACAGGTATAAGACAGATCCTACTTCATTAACAGAATATAGGCATTTTATAAATAATCTTAAAAGAGATGATGGTATACAGACTATGAAAAAATTCCTTGAATTACATAATTTGTCAAGAAAAGATATTGAAACTTCTGGCAAAAATTATATTTTAATGGATTATTGCTTCAAGGGTAATTCTCTGATTGGTGCAGAGCAATTCTTTAAGTCTGAAGAAGTATGGGGAAATAAAAACAACAATATTTTTGCAGTAGATTTTCTTCAACTTTTAAATAAATATGATGAAGAATCAATTACTCCCAAGATTAAATTAATTCCGGAAGGGCAAAACATTTTTAATAGAATACAATCTAAATTATATTCTTGCGGATACAAAAAATACTCAACTATCAATAAAGCTCCTGAATTAAGAGATACAATGGCTGCTTCAAAAGAAAATCAAAATATATTTCGCATTCCTAAAGAAACAAAATTAGTATGGTTTAACTTAATAGATTCGATTATGAAAGAAAAGGGTGATTTTCAAGTAAAAATTAAAAAATTGAGCCTTGGCATAACCCAGAATCTCAATATATAAATGACTTAACAAATATATTAAATGAAATAAATAAAATTTTGATTAAACATAACATATCCACTAATTCAAAACAAAAAAATATCAATCATACATTTCTTGATGAAATTAATGGAGTCTACAAATATTTGTGCTATTGTTTTCAAAATAGAAAAACATCTTTACAAAGCAGATTCGACTTCTATGAAATCCAAGATGATATTAAAGAATTAATTAATAAGATAAATGCAGATTACTAAAATTAATTTTTATACAATTAATTCACTAATAAAAATTAATTCAAAAAGTCAATTGCATATTATGCTAAAAATGTTTTTTATATTGGAATATTATGTTCATAAATTTGAATTATTTTTTATTCCTATTCAACTTATAATTCTGTAAATCATGAAAATCCCAGTTTATATTTCTTTTAACAATTTTAGCAGGATTGCCCGCTATAATTACATTTGTATCATCAAACTTTTTAGTTACAACACTCGCCCAGCCAATTATACTATCATTTGAGACTTTTGTATTTTTACCAATTTTTACATCCTTACCTATCCATACATGATCACCAATCTGGATACTTTTTCCAAAATTTAAAGGGTTTCCATCCAAATCAGTAATAGTATGAACATCAGTACACCAAATATCAATTCCCCAAGATATCATGCAATCATTTCCTATCGATATAGAAGATTCATCATCTTGCAAAAATAATCTTGCTCCACAAATAATTACATTATCTCCAATATTTATCTCACAATTACTTGCATATCTGTTAATACCTGGTTCTATAGTATCTTCCGGAGGATTACCGATATTTATTGTCAGTCCTGTTAGTCCTATAGAATGATTAGTCGGGCACAATATCTTGCCGATATTTACAGAATTATTATTTCCAAATATATATAAAGATAAACCTTTTTTACTCAAAAATTCTATTATATCTTCTTTTTTAGCAATTTTTATTTTTATAATATTGCCAGCACCATTTACTGATAACGGAAATTTTTCTATTAAATCAATTTCTTCATCATTAAATTCTGAAATTTCCTTACCATTATCTAATTCAAATATCAACTTATTATTATCGCCTGTAAAATTTTTCATGATTACCTCCGTATAAAAAAATTATAAATCTTGATAGCAGCTATCAGTCAAGTAATATTTTTTCATATATTAGCAAAAAATTATATTAACAACACTTATAAAAAATGCTATGAAAATTAATTTATTTACATCAACCTTAATTCAGTCAAAAAAAAATACCAAAATTTCATTTGGTACATCCGCAAGAGATTATACAAATTCTAAAGGGGAATATATTGGAACAAATACTTGGCTTTTCCGAGATGATGTTGATTGGGCTAAACTTGCAAACTATGAAAAGCAACACTTTAAGAACAAAAATAAAGTTAATATAGTTCAATTTGCAGCATCAGACGGTTCTGAAGCATATACAAAAATTATTTCATTGCTTGAAAATAATCCAGCCAAGGATGATTCCAAATTCTTCCCAATCCAAGCATATGACATTGATCCTGAAATTACCAATGCCGCCAATAAAGGTCTTTTGAATACTAATTTGATGGATAGGATGAATCTTCAAATTAATTGTAAAGATTATAACTATCAAAAATACCTAAAAGAAACAAAAAACGTACTACATATAAAAAACGATATAGAAGTAAAAAGTAACAAAACTCTTAAAGCAACAGCAGAATTAACACAAAGAGTAAATTTTCATATCGCAGATATGTATGATATTCTAAAGAACCTGGTTGACAAATCTAATACAATATTACTATGCAGAAATATTTTAGGATATTTTGAAAATAATGTTGTAGAAAATTTTGTAAAACTTGTATCTGAAAAATTGAAACCGGAAAGCTTATTTATCATAGGAGATCATGATACTAAAAACAGTTCTATTGAGAAGTTCCTGTTTCAAGATAAATTTCAACAAGTAATGAAAAATGTTTATAAAAAATTATAATAATTTTTAACATTTATACATACTTTGTATTTTTTCTGTTTATTTTTGATAACATATAAAAAAATGTAGCAAGTTTTTTTTTGTTCATTTTTTATTAAGTAATAGCAATACATATAAAAGGATTTATAAAATTGCAAAATACTATAACTAAAAATTACGAAAAAATTAAACAACCAAATCATTTTCTTCATTCTAATCAAAATCAATTCTCATATATTGAACAGAAATTAAATCTTATTTTTTTAGATGAAATAAATTCTGAAGATTCAATATTTAAAAGAGTCAATAAGTCCGCAATACACAAAATGGCATTATTTCTATCTAACGGAATACAAAGATCATGCTCTATTGGGATTGCAGGAGAAACAGCAAGCGGAAAGTCGACTATTGCTTTAGATATTATCAATACAATTCAAGATTTTGCACAGGAATACTGTATTGAAAATGCAATTACAAGAATTAATACAGATGATTATTACTACGATCGTTCTGATATGGTGAAAAAAGCCGGTAGCTTTGCAGAATTTGCGAAACACTATGACCTCGATGTTCCGGAAGCTCTAGAACTTGAGTTGATGAAAAAACATATCAAAGCATTATTATTTGGGAATAAAGTGCTTTTACCAGAATATGATATGTCTGGAACAGCTATCAGAAGAGATAATGTAAAACCTGCATATCCTTCCAAAATTATCATTTCAGAAGGATTATTTACACTAACAGATAAAGTAGTAGATGCTTTCGATTTTAAAATATATGTAGATGTATCACATGATGTTCAAAAAGAAAGATTTTATAAAAGAGCCGCTGAAAGAGATCTAGGAGACTCCGCAGATGAAGTATATGAAAATGCATCCAATAAAGCTAAAACTCATATTCATCCAACTGCTGATAGAGCTGACATAATTTTATCAGGAGAAGCTGATAGAGCCTCTTATAGAAAATTTATCAATAAAATACTAATGCTTGTCAAAGAAGTCCATTTTAATGAATTAGTCATTTCTTAATAGATTTCTGTTTTTGATTTTGCTCCCTATTATATCTTAATTTGGTGAATAAATTTGACGTTCCTGCGATAAAAAATCCCATAACTCCGATACCAAATAGTAATGGTAATCCTGCAATCAAAACTTTTTGTTTTAATAGTTTTTTGTACATGGAATTAGCCTCTTTACCGTATTTTTTCGAAATCTCTGCTAAATCTTTTAATTTGGGAACTTCCAAATTTTCATTTATTAACTCTTTACACTTACCTCTTTTGTACAGAAATTTTCTAAAACCTTTTTCCAATAATTCATTTCCGCAAATAATATAAAAACCAACTATTGGGTATCTGAATAATGTCTCTAAGAAATTTTGTTTCCCTCTGTCTTTTGATGCTCCAAAATACCCTGCACCTCCAACTAAAACACAAGAAGTAAGCTGCCCTCGGCTTAATGCTAATTTACCACTGTTATTGGCGAAATCTATACTTAAATATTTATTAAAAAAATCAGTTTTCTTTTTATTATTTTTAAAGAACTTTGTTCCAGGAGCCAAAATTAACTCAGAAAGATTCTGTAAAAATTTAGAATTTGCACCCTTTTTTATAAGTATTCCACTCAGTGCTAGGCAGCCAGAATAAATACCGGCGGCCAGTGCAATATGTTTTTTTGCACTTCTTTCAACTTTTTCAGCTTGCTTTTTATCGTTATTTTTGTTTTTATTCAAATTTGCAATATTTTCAAAATCAGCTTGCTTAAATACTTTCAATGTCATTAAATTTTTAAAATAATTTAGAGTATATTCAAATAACGGTATTGCAAATGCACTAAGAGCCAATGCTGCTTTTACAGGTAACAATTTTTTATTATCTGATAAATTATTTGATTTCAACAATTCATATGCAGGAGTTGAAATATTTTTTTTCAAATTATTTGGTAATTTTTTTGAATATAATTTTCTGAAAATATTTTCACCTAAAATAGTTGGGAAATAATAAACAAGAATAGATTCAGATAATTCTAAAAAAGTATTTTCTCCCAAATCAGCTTTGCTTCTTGCAAAAACAGCTTTCGGGATAAGACCGGTTGCACTGTCTTGAATAAATCTAATATTAGAAAGTCCAGCTCCGCCTTCTTGGATTCCTATAATTTTACTCGCAACTTTTAATCCTGTTCCAATATTTCCTGCATTGGTAAATGTTACATTATTAACTTTATTTGTTTTCATAAAAAATCCCTTTATATAAACTGACAACAAAAAATAACCTGTATAAATCAAATACAGGTCATAACAAAAACTTAAAATATAATTATCAGCTTATTGCCAACTCAAACGACCTGTATTATCATACAGGCACCACCAAGATTGATTGTTTAAGTTTAAGATTGACATAATTAATATTTTCCTTCTCACGTAAAAGCTAACACAAAAAAAATAAATAATCAAGAAATAAAAATTTATTTATACTTTAGTTACAAAATATTTACATAGCTTATAGAAATAGCAAGAAATTAAATTTTCAAGTATTATAATAATATTGATAAATCAGCTTCAGGAGATAAAATTGCTTAAATTAACCCCTCAAAATTATATATCAAAACAGATAAAATTTGGGAATACAGAAAAAGTTAGTGAAAATAAAAGTAAAAAAGAGTCATATAATGACCCTTTAATGCAATGGCCGGCTAGAGGACTTGCATATTCAAACGAACTTGGAGCCGCAATTAGTGAAGTCGCCCCAAGATTAGGGACATTATTATGGTTCCCTGCTATGCTTTATTTTGGAGCTGATATTTATGATAAATATAAAAACGAAAAAACATCATATTCTCCTGATGCAAAAAGAGGAACAGAACAAGCAATATTCCAACTTTTAGCTAGTGTCTTTCTTCCAACAGGAGCTGTAATTGCAGGGCAGAAAATTGCATCAGCGATTGGTGTGCTTGGTAAAAATGGCCTTTCGCTACAATCTCAAGAAGAAATAATCAACTTCTTGCAAGATTTCACAAACAGAAGGCATATTGACAAACATCAAAATAATATCACAGAATTTAAAAAACATTTTGTTGAATCTATATCTACAAAAAGAGAAAAATTAATTAGAGAAAATAAAATTAAAAATCCATTTAAAGTAATAAAGCAAGCTATATTCGGAAGACGTCATCCTGAATCTATTGCTATGTCAGAAAAAGACAGAGTTTTAAAATTTGCAGATACTCATATTGATGAAATGTTTACTCTTTATGATAATCTTATAAGAAATCAAAAACCTAAAGCATTTTCAAACAAAATGTGGAATACATTTGAAAAATTGAAAAACAAATATAAAAAAGATGCTGATTATAAACTTACATACCTTAGAGATGCAGCTGAAGATACAATAAAAAAATATCAAAAAAGTAAAATTATGAATGCTAAAATTTTGAAAACTGTAGGAGGCTTTGTAGCTTTAGGCTTAGCAATAAAACCTATAGATAACTTTGTAGAACATGTTGTTATAAAAAAATATGTGGCTCCAAACCTAAATAGTATGTTTTCAACCAACAATACCTCAGTAGATAAAAAATCCACATCCTCTGAACAAAATAAAGCTTAAACCAAAATTTTTGCAACAACCTTTTTTACCTGTAATGATTTATCTAAAGCATTAATCTGGGGCATATGAGCATCAGATGGTTCTAGCATTACAAATTTAAAAGGTTCCAACATAACTTTATCTAAATTTTTCGAAGGAAACTCAAAAAACATTACATCCTTTTTTGAATCATATTTTTCAGATATATTTAAACCTTGAATGTCGATAAAGTGCAACTGCTCTTGACCGCAAAGCAACATTTGAATATCTATATATTTTTTATGAGCTTCTAACTTACATTTTGCAATATCTTTAGTATTATATACATCAATATTTACAAAAGCCCCATCAGAAATTTCATAATGTCCCGACTTTGAATCAGGAGTCAATGATGACAAGAATTTAGCAACTTCTTTTGGTATTAAATCATATTTATATATATTTTGTATCTTATCTATTATCATAATTAGAAAAACTTCACAGGTCTAATAGCCTTTAATTGACATGCAGAATTGACAGCAGAACATTCTGCTAACTTTGAGATCCCTCCGCAATAAGGAGTAGTACTTGAGATATAGCCAACCTTACAGGCCCCTTCTTTGAAAGTAATACTTTTTTCAATCCAACTAGGATCAATTGAGCCGGAAGAATTTACCTTTTCATTATATATGCTCACTTGAAGGTGATAAGGACTATCCCCTCCATATTCTCCAGGATTTGAGCTATCATATGCAGGAATTACTCGACCTGATAATGTTATATAAAAGGGATAAACATCTTCCCATTTAACAGAATCTCCGCTATTGGCTCCATCCACATCGACATATACAGTATATCCCCATGTATTTGTGTTATCAACTCCAGTATAAGAGCCTGTATTTTCATTATTTTGCAAAACGGCAATGTTTGTAGGATCTTGATGAAGATTATAAATTCTAATACCATTACGCAAAACGATATCTGGAGTTTTTGAAGAAAAATCAGATACAGAATCACTTATAGAACTACCACTACAAGAAGATGTATTAGTATTTATCCGCTGTTCAAACAATTTACAAAACTTTGCACCCTTTCGTGGCAAAGTCCTTGGCGTATCTACGCAAGCGCAATTATCCTCACTCCAGACTTCATTTTCAGCACAATTCATATTAACATCCGAACCACATTCTGCTTTTGCTGGAGGAATAAAATAATTATTAAAAAAATCTACTTTATGTCTCGGGAAATATGCTAAATTCAAATTTCCCTTAAAAGACATATAATCAGAATCATCCGGATCAAAATCAGCAACTAAAGATTGAGTTACCGTCCTCAATGTCGAATATGCAGCATAATAAGTATAAGAAATAACCGAATCTAATTTAGCCTTGGTAACTCTTATTGTAACAGAAACAATAACTGCTATTACAAGCATTACAACAACAACTTCAGCTAAAGTATATGAATTTAAAAATTTATTTTTTTTCATTATTCCCCGCTATTTCATTACGCTTATCTCTATTATAACATATTGTAGCAAGAATTAAAATACTTTGTTATTTTTTATGTTAATTTAATTCGGATATCGCTAATTCGTATTCTTCTTTTTTAGGAGCTTTTCCATGCCAATCAGCATTATTTTCCATAAAACTAACTCCCTTACCTTTTATTGTATTTGCAATAATTGCAACAGGGCAATCTAATTTTTTTGCATCTTCAATTGCACAATAAATTTGATTTATATCATGCCCATCAATTTCAATTACTTTCCAATTAAAAGCTTTTATTTTTTCAACTAAAGGATCAAGAGACTTAATAACTTCAGTACATCCATCTATTTGGAGTCTGTTTCGATCTATAATAGCAATAAGATTGTTTAAATTTTTATTAGCAATATGCATAAAAGCTTCCCATACACTACCTTCTTGCAATTCACCATCTCCTAACAAACAAAAAACATTTGCAGGATTTCTATCCAATTTCAATCCTAAAGCCATACCACAAGCTATAGACAAACCTTGACCTAAAGAACCTGTGGCTACATCTATTCCAGGGCAAATAGGAACAGGATGACCTTGCAATCTTGAACCAAAGAGCCTGAATGTCATTAATTCTTCTTTTGGGAAATATCCTAATTGAGATAAAACAGAATATAATATTGATGAAGCATGGCCTTTTGATAATACAAAACGATCTCTTGCTTTAAAATCTTTTGATTTCGTCCACTTAGGACAAATTTTCATACACTTATGATAAAGTACTGTCATAATCTCTACTGATGACATTGCACCGCCAATATGACCAGATTGGGCATTATAGACCATATTTAAAATATTTCTGCGATTTTCTTTGCACAAATTTTTTAATTTTTCTATTTCATCTTGACTCAACATATATTTAAACTCCTTTAGGAATAAATCTTTCTTTTAAAACTTGTAATACAAATAAAGGTAAAGTAGGAAAAATTCTTTTAAATCGTTTTGGTTCTTTTACAGTTCTATAAAGCCATTCCAAACCTATCTTTTGATAGATTTCAGGAGCTCTTTGAACGCAGCCTGACCAAACGTCAAAACTTCCACCAACTCCAATAAATAAACTATCCGGCAACAATTTTTTAGCTTTATAAATAAATTCCTCTTGTCTTGGAGAACCTAAAGCACATAGTACCAAACGAGGCTGTCTGATTTTAATATCATTTAAAACACTTTCATCATCTTCAAAATAGCCATCTTTTACATATGTAATGTATAAATCAGGGAATTCCTGTTGAATTTTTTCTTTTGCTTTTTGAACAACTTCAGGTCTAGCTCCAATCAAAGCTAAAGACTGAGAATTTACAGATGTTATTTCTATCATTTTATGAGAAAATTCAATACCTGCAATTCTATGAACATTATGACCTAAAATCTTAAGTCCCAACTCCACTCCTATTCCATCAGGAATAACAAGTTCTGCATTATTAATAATTTCAGCAAACTCAGAGTCTTTTACTGCTCTATCAATCATTTCAGGATTAATAGTTACAACTTGACCTGAAATAGAATTTGCATATTCGACAGCTTCATCAAAACTGAAGGAATCAACATTTAAACCTTGAATTTTTACTAAATTTCTTTCCATAAGATAATTATAAACTAATTTTCACATTTGGTAAAGAGAAAATTTAAACTTGTACTAATATATCTTAGCCAACTTAAATAAATAATCCTCTTTTGCTCCTGATTGAAAGCCTTTAGGTATAAAGTTTTCCTTAAATTTTTCAACAGCATATCTATCTGTCATACCGGAAATATAATCCGTTACAATTCTTTCAATCTTTGACTCTTCACATACAGGTTTTAACATATCACAATATAAAAAGAATAGCTCTTTTATCACATTTCTTGCTTTTTTCTCTTCTAATTTGGCCAGAGATGAATCTTCATAAACATTTTCAAACATCCATTGCCTTAGTTTTGTTGTATAATGCCAACCTTCTTCACTCATTGATACAATGGGTTTGCCAACTGAGTTAACTACTATTTCTCTTATCATCTTTTCAAGTCTCTTACTTTGGACTGATGAAAAATAATTTATACACTCTTTAGGTAAATCAGTCTCTGCAATTATACCTGCTCTTATTGAATCTTCAATATCATGATTTATATATGCAATTTTATCAGCCAATTGAACTACTTGGGCCTCAGGAGTCTTAGGGGTATAGCCCCAAGTATGAGTCAAAATACCATCTACAGTTTCTCTACATAAATTTAAATCTTCTAAAATTTCGACAACCCTTACGCTTTGGATATTATGATGAAAACCTCCCTTGACAAGCTCATTTAAAACTCCTTCACCACAGTGCCCAAATGGAGTATGCCCAAGATCATGTCCTAAAGAAATAGCTTCTACCAAATCCTCATTCAAATCAAGCGCTCTTGCAATTGTTCTACCTATTTGAGATACTTCCAATGTGTGTGTTAATCGTGTTCTAAAATGATCATCAAATGGAGATAAAAACACCTGCGTCTTATGCTTTAATCTTCTAAAAGCCTTTGAATGAAGAATCCTATCTCTATCTCTTTGAAATTCAGTTCTCATATTACAAGGTTTTACAGCTTTTTGTCTTCCCTTTGTATATCTGCTTTTTGTCGCAAATTCAGAAAGATTATCAATCTCTCTTTGTTCAAGTTTATATCTTATCGTATCTTTTAATTGTTCATCCATATAAATAAATCCTTTAAGAAAAATTGTAACAAAAAATTTTTTTATTGTTATACTTTATCCGATGTAGGTTTTAAAAGATCTCGGGGACTAAAAGAAATATTAAAAGAATATTTTTTACGCATATCATCAACCATTGTCCCAATTTTATTCATTACCCAGCCAGAAACAAGACCAAATATCAATGCTTTACCTCCTGATACAAGTCTGGCGGTACTGTATAAAGATGTAGCAATTGCTCCAACTGCAGGAATTCCATATTTTAAAGAGACAGAATACCTATCATCTTTGTTATCAGCTTTATTTAAATAATACCCGACAGTACCCATTGTAAATAAAATAGACAAAACATCAGTTGGAGCAGATCCTAGTTTTAAATCCCTTGCTTTATCAAAATATTGAACAGTTTCTGTATCAATTGATTTATCAAGCGATTTAACAGCAGCTTCAACTTTAGATTTTAATGACAAATATTTATCATTAGGCAAAATTGACTTATATTCAGATAGTAATTCTTGTAATTGACCTTTTGAAGTGTCTTTTAGGATATTTTTCACTTGAAAAATATGATCTTTTATAGAAATTAGATCTTCGGAATTATAATGATACTTATCAGGATTCAATTTAAAAGAATCATTTAATTTTACAAGGTTAGCTATAATTTTTTCATTCAAGAGTTTTCTATCGCTTGCTTCTTTCACTCCTGACAATTTTTTATAAGCCTCAAGATTTTCTCTCAAAGCATTCATTACCTTATTTGTATTTTCATCCAGCGGACTTACGAATTTTTGAATATTATTTATAACTTTTAATGTTGATTCATAACTATCAGAAATATCATGAGTTATAATATTCCTCAAAACATTTGTCTCATCCATAAGTTTCATTTTAGCAGGAAGCATATAATCTTCTGCGATAAAAGACTGGTACATATTCTTCGATCTGAAATTATTTAAATCTTTCAAGCTGCTATCCCAAAAGAATTGAAATAACCCGTCAGATGCCTTTCTGATTTTTTTTAATCTGCCTAATCTTGCGTTTATACCAAAGCCTTTATCCAGATTTTCATTTACATTTTGAATTTTTAAGTTTATCTTTTCAATTTTAGCAGCTAACTCTTTATTTGATGGATTATTTTCAATAATTTTTGCATTCAAATCTGACATATAATCTGTCAAAGTGGCAAATTTTCTCTGAGTCTTTGCATATGATAAATTTACAGTTTTTCTGCCTATTCTTTCAAAATATTTTGTTACCTTTTGATGAATACTTTTAGTAAGCCCTCTTTGACCGTTTTTGCCCCACATCAATCTTTGGAAAAATACGTCTTTCAACGTTGTAAAATTATTTATGCTTTCCATTTTTCCAAGAAATAAATCAATTTGAGATGCAACAAATCTATATAGATTTTTAAAATTATCACCTTTTGCTATTTTTTGTTCTAACTTTTGTTTCCATTTATCTAAAAATTTAACAGAACTTTTGTTAAAACCTCCTCTTAACAAAGCTAAAGTTCCAAAACCTATTAACAAAGCAGAAACTGTAAGAGTAATCCCTAATTTATGACTTTTATTATCCTTAGTTTCGTCTAAATATTTTGCATCAAAATAGTAGCCGCTTTTAGGCTGTTTAAAATCACTAAATGACTGACTTTGCCCAGTTTTTGAAACTGTTACTGAATTTATCATACGCTACCTATTATTATTAACGTAAAAAGAGCTAAAATATTGCTATTTTATAAAATTTTATTAACTAAGATAGTGCTTTGATAATTTCATCTGCGACTTCATTTGATGAAATTTTATCAGATAAAAGAGCTTTTACCTCTCCTAGTTGAGAAATATTCTTTGCTCTGATCTCTTTTTCAAATAAAAGTTTTTCGATTTCATACGTGATTTTATGCACATTGACATTGCCTTGAATAATTTCTGGGACAATCAATTTATCAGCAATTATATTCGGTAAAGATACACGTTTTATGCATCTTACTAAAAGATATATGAAATAAAACAGCCAAGGTCCTCTATACGCAATTATCATTGGAGTTTGGTAAAGACAAGCCTCTAAAGCAACCGTACCTGAAGCTAAAATTAATGCATCAGAAACACTTAATAGAGCTTGATTTTCTCCTTTTATCACTTTAAAATCACTGTTTTTTAAATACTTATTATAAACTTTATCTGATAAATTAGGAGCATGAGAAATACAAAATTGCAAATCAGGGTGTTTTTTCTTCAAATCTTTTGCACTATTTATAAAAACATTCATCAAATACTTCAATTCAAATTCCCTTGACCCAGGGAAAATTGAAACTAATTTTTTATTTTTATCAAAACCATGAGCTTCAAAGAATTTATCTCTATCAGCTTTTGGTGGCAATTGTGATACTAGAGGATGTCCACAATAATGAGTTTTTATGTCATATTTTTCATACAAAGTTTTTTCAAAAGGGAAAATACATAAAACCTCATCTACATTTTTCTTAATTGTGTTAATTCTCCACTTCCTGCTAGCCCAAACTTGAGGAGGAATATAATAATAAACTTTTATTCCTGCTTTTTTCAAGAACTTGGAAATATTGAGATTAAATGCACCATAGTCTATAAGCAATACAAGATCAGGTCTATATTCTTTTGTCAGATAATCAACCACTCTCCTGCCTAATTTAAAATGATCTTTTATTATTTTCAACGAAAGCCCGACAGCTCCCATCTTCTTTTGATCAGAAAATAATTTTACACCGGCATTACGAAGATTTTCCCCACCTATACCCTGAATTTCAATATCAGGATTAGCTAATTTCACAGCCTTTGCAACATGAGATGCGTGGATATCTCCCGAATATTCTCCAGTTATTATAAATAATTTTTTCATTCTACACAGCCATTATTACAATATTATTAGCATCTGCAAATTTAATAACTTTTTCCTGATCAACAATAATTGTCTCATTAGCCTCAACTGCTATCAAATCTGCTTTATATTTTTTCATCGTCTTTAAAGTTCTTAAACCTATGGCAGGAATATCAAATCTTTTATCTTGTGAAGGCTTTGAAACCTTTACAATAACAGCATTTTTCTTAGCTAATTTGGCACCTCTTTTAATACACATATCAGTACCTTCAATAGCCTCTACTGCCATTATCATTTTATCTTTAATTACAACAGATTGTCCTACATCAACTTTTCCCATTTCTTTTGCGAGCCAAAAGCCGTAATTTACATCTTCCATTTGAGCCTCTGAAGGTTTTAACTTGCCTAAAACTCCTGATGGAATCATTAAATTTTTTATAAAAATAGTCTGATCTAAAACTGTAATCCCATGTTTTTCAAACTCTTTTACAATCAAAAGCATAACTTCATCATCATTCAATCTTTTTACAGATTGAAGAATCTCTATAGCCCTTTTATCAAATTTATGTAACTGCAACAATACCCTTTTATGTACCTTTCCTAAAAAAGTTACTTGTTTTATTTGTTCATCCATAAATATTTTTTCAATTTTATTTACTTCTCCAGGATGACAAGAGTATACTTTTGAACAATATTTTTTTAATTCTTTTAAATTATCATTAGCAAGAGATATACATATAACCTCAAAGCCGTTTTCTTTAGCGTATTGAGCCATTTTAACAGGTAAAATACCGTCTCCGGCTATTAATCCTTGTTTATTTTCCAACATTAATGACACTTTTTTATCCTCTTTTACTAAAATTATTATATCACAACTATTTTTTTAAAGAATTTATCTGCTCGACTTCTTCCTTATTAAACATTACAGCACCGCCCATCATTTTTGTGTTAAAAACAACCTGAGCATAAGATTCAGCAAGTTCTAACTTTAAAAACGCATCCTTCAATGTTTTATCTCCTACAATAAAACCATGATTAGCCATTAGAACCGCGTCATAATCCTTGAAAAACTTAGCAGTTTTATGTACCAAATCCATTGAAGAAGGTAACCCATATTCTGCTAAAGGAATCTCTCCAAAATAAAAAACATTCTCAGCCATTATCGGTTCATCCAAAGGAATATGACAACAAGCAAAAGAACTTAAATACGGAGAATGAACATGAATGATGTAGTTAACATCAGGTCTTTGCTTATAAAATTCCACATGCAGCATTTTTTCTGAAGAAGGTTTTTTAACACCGTCTGTCAAATTTCCATTATAATCAATAACAACAAGTTCATCTTCTGACAAATAACCATTTGCAGAACCTGAAGATGTAATTAATATTTTATCACCATATCTTGCAGACAAGTTACCAGAATAGCCAGGTGTAAAATTCTTCAGACCTGCCAATTTTCCATATTCTATGAGTTCTTTTTTTAACTTTATTAATTCATTCATCTATATCTGTTCCTTATCAGGATCTTCTATTTCTATAACTTCTGCATAAATCATTTTCTTTGCGTTTTTCTTCATGCTCGTATCAGGATTTTCTGTATCATATACCTTTAATTCTACATCTTCCTGATTACTTTTAGCAAGTCTATCGGGATTTTTAATTTCCATCTTATCGAATGATACAGAAGAACCTTTAGTATCCATAGCAACTACAAACGCGAAATAAGTCTGCTGCCTTACCCAGTCATAACCAAAGTTTATTTTAAAATCATCCGGTCCTAATGCTATTATGAATGAATTTTCTTGAAACATTTCACCATTAGGCGAGTCTCCTGTAAGAGTCAATGTTCCTGACCAAGCAAGAGTCAAATATTTATGCACACGCAAAGCTTCTCTTATATAAACATTTGCATGTCCATATCTATACATATCATACATTTGCATTGGAGTTCCATCTTGGTAAGCTGTTGCAAAAAAGCCTATATCCTGCATCCAATACTTATATTGTGAATGTACCCTTGGACCTATTCTTCCAACAAATTGAGTATCTCCCGTTCCGTATAAAGCTGCACTTCCCTGCATTACTAAAGATAAATCAAGATATTTCAGTTCCTCTCTATTACCGTATCTTAATAAAGCCTGATCTATCTCTGCCATATAACGGGTTCTAAGTGTACCGATATCAGCAGGCTGAATACTTTCTCCATGCCTATTTTGGTCATTGTTTTGCATATAACCAAAACTAAAACGATGTCTGAAATTTAAATCCAAGCCATTTCCAATAGTGGAAGGGACAACTGTCTTATCATGGTATATCAATTCTGCAGTATATTTAGGCATTCTCGGTCCAAACCACCATTCTTCCATATATGAATTTGCACCGTATTGCATATATAATTTATCATCTAAATATTGTTTACCTCTCAATATGAATACATCTGCTGACGAACCATATCCAAAATCTGTATAGTTTGTAGCACTTCGATACTTTAACAAGCCACCAAACCCAATACCGCTTTTGTTATTTAATATTGGCATAATTTTAACAGAAGAGCCATCCTGTAATGGAGTATCAAATACAAAACCAGGTCCTAAAAACATACCTAATTTTCCACGGGAACCAAATTCCGGATAGTTTCCTTCAAAATACTCATGCTTTTTATTTGTGTGGACTGTAATTGAAGGTAAAGTGAATAAATTAACATCACCATAATTTATTTGAGCCTTTTTTAATGTTATTACATCATTATTCTTTTTAGCATCAACATAGATATCTTTAACTTTTACATTTACAGCAGTATCACCAACTTCATCACTAATTGAAGACCTGTCTTCATCATCAATAATCATTCTATTAAAATTGTTACCACCAATCATTCTTGATTGAAGATTTAAAATATAAGACTCCTCTGACGAAAATTTACCATCATGAAGGATTATTTTATCTCCTTCCATTTCAGATTTTCTTGCTCTAACGGTCATCATAGCAGCCTTGGTTTCAATATTATCCATGAAAGCATTTTCTTCGTTCAAATTAATCTGCAAATAATCCCCGTAAATGCTTTTTCCATCTCGAATAAGTTCAACTTTACCATAAGCTTTCAAGATATTTGAAGCTTGATTATAGACCATCTTATCAGCCTTCAAAGTAACTTTTTGAGGAGGAAATACCAAAACTGGAGATCCTGTAGCAATTATATCAAGAGTTTTGTCATCATAATCAATATTGTCAGCATCTAGTACTACATCATTTGAAGTTACTTGTTGTTTTACTCCGCCTTCTAATTCCAAAGCATTTGTACTTTCAGAAGACACTTCTGCATTATCAGAATCTTTTTTCTCTTTCTTTTTTTCTGAGTTATTTTGTTTACTATCTTTTGAATTTTTAAAGTTAATATTTAATTCTTTATTTAATTCATCATTTTCTTCTTTTTCAAGACGCTCCTGTTCAAGCTTTTCTTTTTCAATGAGTTTTTGATAATTTTTATAATCTTTTTCTCTTAAATAATTTGTTATTTTTATCCTTGTCTTTTTAAATAAAGGCATACCTCTTACAGGCTTTGTCTGGTTTCCATATTTAACCTCAACATTAGGCATAGGACCCACTGGAGACTCATAGAAAGAATTATTAAAAACTTCTTCTAAATCTTCAGGGCTTTTTATCAATTCCGCAGATAACACCTGCGAAGCTGATGTTGTCAATATTAATGCTGTAATTAATAAAACCTTTTTCAATTTCCTGCCTTCTATTAAATATAATTTAACGGATTATTCGGTTTTCCGTTAATTCTAACTTCAAAATGTACATGAGGACCGGTACTATAACCTGTAGTTCCTTCATATCCTACAACTTCTCCTTTATTCACAAATTGTCCTTGTCCTACTCTTATTGACGACATATGAGCATATAAAGTAGTTGTTGGTTTACCGTTAACTACTCCATGGTCAAGGATTACAACTTTTCCATAACCACCATACCAACCGGAATAAATTACCTTTCCGGAATTAGATGCACGTATACTTCCTCGGTTTGGTCCTGCAATATCAACACCTGAATGGAAAGTTCTACTGTTGAATATAGGATGAGTTCTCCATCCAAAAGGAGATGTAATTCTTCCTCCTATTGGTTTCATAAAACCGGACGATGTTATTCTTACATTTGATGAACCTCTATTACGAGCAATCATACTCTGTATACTTGCAGACTGACGAGCAAGTTCTCTTTCTGCTCTTTCATAGGTCTTTCTGTCGGTCTTATATTTATTAATCATACTTTGATTTTGTGCAATAGCATATTTTATATTTTTTTGTTGAGAATTGATATCCTGAATAGACTGAGCTAAAGCTATTTTTTTAGCCTCTATATTCTTTTTCATAAGAGCAATTTTTTGAGATTTTGCTCTAACAGATAAAATTCTTGCATAATCTTTTTTCAAAACTATTTTTTCAAAATATAGAATATCTAATAATGAATTCAAATCTTTTGCTGTAAAAATCAACTGAAACATACCTGTTCTTTGATTTTTATAAACTTGTCTTATCCTTTTGCGCATATCAACATTTGCTTGATTAAACTCCGCAACAGATGCTGCCAAATCTTTTTCCATTTGTTTAAGCTGAATTTCAAGACTTGAATATTGATTTTTTGTTTGTTGAAGATTAGTAGATGCCTGTTCTAATTTTTGTTGATTTTTATACAGCTTATTTTTTTCTAAATGTTCAAGAGCCTTTAATCGTTTAATTTTTTCATGCGTAACTCTTTGCTTATGTTGGATAGTTTTAAGTTGATTCGCACTGGCAATCATACTTATATTACCTATAAGCAATGCTAAAAAAACTATAAATATATTTTTTAATACTTTACTCAGATTCATACCTATTTAACCATAAGAGGCAACATCATTAAACCGACAGTCCATGCAATAAATGTAACTGCAATTATTGCTATTATTGCTCTCTGGTGTTTTCTAAAAAATTCCATCCGTTCCCCTTTTTATTTCGTTATTATATTAGAATTGTACTATAAAAATATTTGATTTGCAAAATTTTACAAATTCTATTAATATAGCTTTATGGAATTTATAAAAGAAGTTACGGATAAAAAAAATATTCTCAAACAAGATATAGGTATTAATCCGTTTTTTATTGAAAACAACCTGAACCAAATAGAAAAAATACTTCAATTTTTTAAATCACCATCTAAATTACTCCTTGTAAACGGTTTCATGGGAACAGGAAAAATTATGGCTGTCAACCAAGCTGTATCATTCCTTGATGAAAACGTAATTACACTCAAATATAACTGTTTTGAAACAACAATACTTGATGATATTTTGCTTGAATTTTTTGATAATTTTAAAAGATTAACCGCTCAAAATATAATAAAAATTCCAAAAGAAAGAACTGAAAATTTTACACAAAAAATTAATGCATATTTTAACTCTATAGACAAACCGGTCTTAATAATAATTAATTCTTTTGAACAAGTTTTAAAAGATTCAAAACAGGAAATCTTAAATTTTATAGAACATATAAAAAAACTTACAAATATAAAAGTCATCATAATTTCAAGAAAATTCGACTATAATGATTTTAATGAAGACTATGACAAAATAGCTATCAGTGCATTAGATAAAAGTATTTTTGAAAAATTTTTAAAATCTGAAAATTTCAAACAAATTGGACCATTGTCAGATGAATTATATAAATATTCAAGAGGATATTATTTTTACACCGCACTTTCTATTAAAATAATGCAGCATAGAAATCTTAATCTGATGGAATTTTTATCAGGATACACTAAAAGTTTTTTATCTTTCAATGATTTTATTTTAAGAGAAGCAATGTCCCTTATAGATCCTATTAGCGGGCATTTATTCAGATTTTTAACAATTATAAGACATCCAGTTAATATAAATCTATTAAAAAAATTAAATCTTTATAATGCAGATAAATTAGCTTTTTTTGTAGACAATTTCGTTATTAACAGAGAAGGATCGCTTATTTATCTGCAAGATTACTACAAAGAAATTTCAGAGAACTCTATTGCTGAAAATATTGCAAACAAAATACATAAAAGTTGTGTAGAACTGTATAAAACTCAATTACCTCTAAAACCACTTGAAAGAGATATGCTTGTTTCAAGACAGACAATGAGAAAAGAAATTGAATATCATAGTCTATTTATACCAAAAAGACCTGTATTTGTGTCAAAATCAACAGTTCCGGAAATAAATAATACTACTATTAAACCAAAAGAGAAAATACAAAATCTGCATGATCAAAAAGAAAATGAAATTAAAAAAATATCATTTATTTTTGACTCTGAAGAAAATGAAACAATTATAATGGATAAAATAGCTGATTCAATAAACAGATTCGTTGATATTTCTGATAAAAATGCCAAAGATTATGATGAAATAAAAAAACTATCACTAATCGAACTTATAAATCTTGCAAAAAATGAAGAAGCAAATTTTGATTATAAAAAAGTAATAATGATATATCAAAGAGCATTAACTCTTAATACAGACGATGATTATTATACCTTTTTACCAACAATATATACAAAACTTGCACAAAATTTTAATAAATTATCTGATTGGTTTAATGCACTTAAATACTTTGAGTTAGCTGTTGAATTTTACATATCTACTGGAGATTTAGATAAAATAAATGAATGTAAATATGAAATAGCAAAAATATACTTTAATACATTTAAACGTGATAAAGCAGAGAAAATTCTTAATGAAATTATAAAAGAAAATATTTCTCTCAATTTAAAAATAAAATCACAACTTCTTTTATATGGAATCACAGGAGCTAACATAAAAGATATACTCCCACAAAACACAAATGGCATTGAGAAAAATGTTCTTGCAGAATTATATTTTAAATATGCACTAAGCTGTGACGAAGCAGAAGATATTGAAACTGCAGTAAAATATTACAAAAAATGCGTAGAAACTTCTCAAAATCCACATATTAATGAATATCTATCATCTGCTTTAACTAACCTTGCAACAATATATGAAGAAGACGGGAATGCAAGCATCGCTGAAAAATATCTCCAAGAAAGCTTAAGACTTGATGAAATGACTGAAAATTACAATGGAATATATATTTCTGCAATGAAACTTGCAAATATTAATTCTTCAAAAAATCAACAAAAATGCCTTGTATTTATCAAAAAAGCTAAAGCTTGTGCCGTTGAATTAAATGAAACTTTTTATATTGCATCTGCAAATATTGCATTCGGAGATTTTTACTATAAAAACAAAGAATATGAAAATGCTCTTAAATACTACAACGAAGCACACAAACTTGCCATAAACAATTTTACAAAAGAAAATATTAAAAAAATTGAAATTAGAATCAACGATATAAAAAAAATAGGAATACAATGATAAATAAAGAAAAATTTCAAGATTACAAAGATGCCTTTTTGGCCCAAAATTCAAAATTAAACTTAATTTCTAAAAACGATGAAAAATTTTTATGGGAAAAACATATTTTTGACAGCCTGTCTATAGAAAAATTCTTTGATAAATATACAATTCAAGGAAATAAATTACTTGATATAGGTACAGGTGGAGGCTTCCCAGCTATTCCGATTGCAATAATGTACCCAAACATTGAAGTGTATGCTTTAGATAGCATAAGGAAAAAAATTAATGCTATCGAAAATATAAAAACGGAACTCAAACTAAATAATTTACATACAATTTGCAATAGAGCAGAAAATATAAAAGAATATTTTGATATTATAACTTCAAGAGCAGTAGCTCCATTAAAACTAATTGTGCAATATGCAATCCCTCTTTTAAAAGATAAAGGATATTTTATTGCCTATAAATCTATAAAAACAGAAGATGAAATAAACGAAGCTAAATCAGCACTTAAAAAATATAACGCTAAAGTTACTGAAATAATAAAATATGATTTGCCGCTAACAGAAAATCATACAAGAAATTTAATTATTATTGAAAAAATCTAAGCCCAAACTCGTTTTTTTTATAATAAATATTTGTATATAAAAAAAAACCACTCATTTCTGAGTGGGTCGTTTTCTGCATCCTAATGGTCTCTTTTAGTGTTTATTATTTAGGAGTTTATATGTTTTTGGGGTTAATGAATCTATTTATATTTAGTGTTTCGGCTACACTTAAATCTTATGTAATTATTATTACATATAACATTTTAAATGTCAATAGAAGTATTTAATATTTTATTTATGACTCTGAAAATCCTTATATAGTGTAGAATTTACACTTTACAAAACTTAATATTATGTTAGAGATTTTATTTTTTTGGGTATATAACACTGCAATTATATAATGTTAAATTATATTAAGATTTTATATTTCAAAAAAGCAATTTCTCCTTAAGTATATACTTTATATATATATAGAGAGTATTTAATAGGAAAAATATTATGCAATCTATTAGCAAAATAAATTCAGTATCAAGACAATATTTTAACCCCGTTGATGCAGTTAAGTTATACACTGACATTAATAGCAGATCGGTCAACCAAAAAAGTGATGAAACAAAAGCTTTTATTGGAGCAAGACAAGGATTAGGCATTGGAGCTTTTTGTTTTGTTGGAGAAGGACAATTAAACGGACAACCACCAACAGAGTATACATACAAAAATGGATTTTGCGAAGAGGTAAAAAGAACATTTGATATGTTTGCTTAAAAAAAGAGGATATCATGGCATATAATCAAGGAGGTATACAAGATATAAGAGAAATTTCAGGTGCCCAAGCAATGAATATGTCCTCATTGCAAAGGACAAGTATGCCTGCTTATCATTTTTTGGATATAACAAGGGCTAATTTTGGCAAAGGTAGTGAAACAGCTGCAACAAGAAGTTTTAATGCTGGTGAATTATTCTTTGACAATAACGCAGTAGGATTAAATCCATTTTTCAAAGCTCCAGAGACAGCTACTAAAATATTTACGGCATAAAAAAAAGGTGATATAAATATATCACCTTTTTTTATTTATATCTTATTAATAATGATCTTACACTGCAGCAGCTGTTTTAGATAGTTCAATACATTCCTTAACAGTATTTGCAACAGTTCTTTGTTCTTCTTCTGTTATTTCAGGGAACATTGGTAAAGAAATAACCATTTCAGTATTTTTTTCTGAAACAGGTAATGAACCTTTACCAACACCTAAATATTCATGAACTTTTTGTAAGTGTAAAGGAATAGGATAATAAAGCATTGCACCAATTCCTCTTTCTTGAAGCATTTTGTGAACAACATCTCTATTTGGAATTTTAATAGTATATTGATGGTATACACAATATGTATCATCTAATTCTTTCGGAGTTTGAACATCTTTACAATCTGCAAATAATTCATTATAAAAATATGCATGTTTTCTTCTTGCTTCATTCCAAGCTTTTACATGAGGTAATTTTACTCTCAATATAGCTGCTTGAATTTCATCTAAACGGCTATTTACACCAATTTCATCATGATGATAACGAATAGCACCACCATGGTTACGTAATGCAACAGCTCTATCTCTCAATTTTTCATCATTTGTCATAAGTAGACCGCCATCTCCCATTCCTCCTAAATTTTTAGTAGGATAGAAACTCAAGCAGCCAAAATCACCAAATGTACCGACCATTTTACCTTTATACAAAGCACCAACTGCTTGACAGCAATCTTCTATAACATGCAAATTATGACGTTTTGCAACATCCATAATCACATCCATATCACAAGGCTGACCATACAAATGAACAGGTATAATTGCCTTTGTTTTTGGAGTAATTGCAGCTTCCAATTTTGATGCATCCAAATTAAAAGTATCTTTATCAATATCAACAAATACAGGTTTTGCACCTACAATTCCTATAGCTTCTGTTGTAGCTACAAATGTGAATGCAACTGTTATAACTTCATCTCCTGAACCGATATCTAAAGCTCTTAATGCAATATGTAAAGCATCAGTTCCTGAATTTAACCCGACTGTGTATTTACATCCTATAAAATCTGCCATCTCATTTTCAAAAGCTTTACAATTTGGTCCTAATATATAAGAACCTGAACGTAAAACTTCGCATACAGCTTTTTCAACTTCTGAACCAATAGTAGCATATTGGCGTTTTGAATCTAAAATAGGTATCATGCTTAATCTCCTTCTTAATCTACCCTTAATTATAAGTTTAGCACAAGTTTTCCATGCCTTTATATAAGCTTAATAAATTTACTCTCTAACACAAACTCTAAGCCAAAGTGCTTATAATAGCTGCCATTGTCCAAAATACTAACTGTATTTGCGGTCTGAAAAATACAGTATCAACCATACCATGCACACAAATACCACAAATTGATATCATTGCTGCAGAAACTAAAACAACTGATTTTTCATTCTCAGATTTCAAAATATATAAAACTGCATTTCTTATAATAGTAATTACAAAACCTAAAAATGCTATTAATGCAAAAATTCCACTTTCAACAGCAATTTCCAAAAAAATATTATATGCACTTAAAGCATCAAAACCGGTTTTCATATACAAACCATATATTTCTCTAAAATTTTGATTTCCAACCCCGATTCCAAGCAACCAATTATCTTTAAACATATTCAAAGAAGATTGATAAACATTAAATCTAAATGAATTTGATGAATCCTGCCTCATTGCAAAAATTGACAAAACTCTTGCTCTTAAAGACGATACTAAAAGTAAAGCAGAAGTTGCAAAAGCGACTACACAACCAACCAAAGATAAATATATTTGCTTATAATTTAGCCATAAATATTTCGCAGAAACAGCAAACATACCAAGCATTATAACCATCATTCCCATATATGACCCTCTGCAGCCGGTCAAGAATAAAGTTAAAGTAGAAAATAAAGCAAATAATAACCATATAATAGCTGTTTTATATTTTTTATCGAATAATTTATATGCAGAAATACCATATATAGAAGGGATACAAGCTACGAAATACCCTCCTAACAAATTTGGATTAAAAGGTTTTAATGTCCCATAGACTCTAGTCATAACCTCCTCAGGATTTAAAGAGGAAACATCCTGCCAAGTAGAAATTTCTTCTACATGAGAAAAATTCTGCAAGAACCCTGCAACAGCTTCAAAACTTGCACAAATACCAATTGTTCCAAGAATAAACGGAATTTTTGATTTATTATTTTTCAAAAATTGAACCATTGAAAAATAAAACCCTAAATATGTTAATGTCTTCATAAAGCCTTTTAAACTCAAGTGAAACAATGTGGATCCTGCAAGGCTTATAACTACAATCATAAAATAAGCAACAAGCCAAATACCTTGAGTTTTAAACTCTAACTTTTCGCCTGATTTTGTCAATACTTTAACCACAGTCAAGAAAATTGTAATTAAAGCAATAAATCCAATCATATCAGAAGACATAACAGTAGATGACAAAAAAACTGCTATAATTGATATAAATATCAATTTATCAATATTTTGTAAAAATAAACTGTTATTATATAAATATTCTGTTTTACTTTGAGTAAATTCTAATATATTATTGAACATCATTATTACTATTTATTGCGTTATGAAAAGTATCATCATCAGTCTGAGGCATTACTTTTAAATCAGAAACTGTACCTGTAAATTTATAATTTTGACCTTCCAAAGTTATAGGCAAACCAATTTTAATTTTGTTTCCACCGACAACTGCTCCATCTTTAGTAATTTTTGCTGTATCTGTTAATGTTACAACAATATCATACATACTTGATTGAGATACATCTTCAACAACCATAACTTTTTTACTATTCAAAATTGGAAGTACAGTCTTTTTACGTTCAGCTTTTACATCCAAAATATCCAAATCTGAATATGGAACGTTTCTTATACTAATAAAAGTTTTTTCATTTGCTTTTAATGGAATATCACTTCCTGTTAAGGTTACACCCCTGATAAATACCTGAAAAGATATTTTTGAAGTTGCTTCAATTTGTTTTGCAGCAGTTTGTCTGAAATTTTTATAAGTAAAAAATCCAACCGCTAATGCAATAATTACACCTAAAACAATAATTAAATCTACTGTTTTAAAATTTTTAAAAATATCTAATAATTTTCTCATAAAATCTCTCCATATCTTATAAGCCAAAAATCTTACAGATTGTCTAAAGCTTCTAAAATTTCATCAATTGTTGTCGTAGCACAACCAAATTGTTTTACGACTAAACTTGCTGCAATATTACCAATAATAGCAGCATAAAAAGAATCAGCCCCTGCAGCAAGAGCCAAAGTATATACAGCAGTAACAGTATCGCCAGCACCTGTTACATCAAAAACTTCTGATTTATTGAATACCGGAATTTTAGAATAATTACCGTTTGGTTTTGCAACAAACATTCCATCAGCACCACAAGTAATTAATACAGATTCAGCATTAGTTTGATCCAATAACTTATCTCCTGCTCGTTTCAAATCCTCTTCATTTCCGATCTTAAAACCTACTGATTTCTGTGTATCAGGCAAATTTGGAGTCATAGAGGTTATATTTTTATAAACATCTAAATCTCTTTGAGCATCAACCACAATAATTTTGTTATATTTATTTGCTAATCTGATTGTTTCTTGAATAACTCGAGGTGTTAATGTTCCTATATGGTAATTAGAAAGAATTACCGCATCATGTTCAGGAATTGCTCTTTCTAATTGTCGTAACACTTCTTCTTCTATTTCCGGACTCAAAGGCTCATTAGTTTGCCTGTCAATCCTTACAATCTGTTGAGTAATAGAAGTAGTTATTGAACCTGAAATTCTTGTTTTTGTTGTAGTTTTTCTTTTTGGATCAACAACTAAAAGACCGCAATTTACATTTGCTTTCTCAAAAGTCTCTCTTAGTTGCCCTGCTTGAAAATCATCTCCACAGACACCTATCACGCTAACTTTACCATTATTTAAAGTTGCTACGTTATGAGCTGCGTTGGATGCTGCACCTAAAATTAATTTAGTTTCAGAATGCAAAAGAATAAGAACCGGAGCTTCTCTGGAGATTCTTTCAGCATCACCGTAAATCATCTCATCTATAGCCAAATCACCAACAACTAATACTTTCGGCTCACTTAATTTTTTTACATAAGAAACAAGTTGTTCTTTATTTATTTGCATAAAAAATTCCTTTGCTAATAAAAGTATGTTAACACAAACAAAAATTTTAGCAATTACAGATGTCTAGAGGTTGGATGTAAAAGGATTTGAGCTAGTTTATCAGCCCCATCAAAACCTCTTGCAAGCATAATTTTTGAAGCTGTTTCTCTATCATAATCAACAAATCTATGTTCTATTGAGAAACCTCCGTTTTCAAAATCGGCAATTACATAACAGGCTTTGGGTTCCTGAGTCATAGGACGCCCAACACTTCCGACATTTACAACGGTTTGTTTTTTATTTGTTTGGTAGCCTGCTGGAATATGCGTATGACCGCAAAACACAAGATCCGCCTTTACACCATTCATAATTTCTTCAATTTTTGATATCGGCATATTTGGAAGAATATCTTCATTATTTTTTCTTGGTGAACCATGCACAAGTAAAATTTTCACCCCTTCAATTTCTAATTCTTTTTGAGGAGGCAAACTTCTTAAAAAATCTTTTCGTTCATCTTCAATATAATACACATCATCTAAAAGAGCATTTGCCATAACAGGGAAATTATTTTTCATGGGTTCAATTATTTCTTGTGAAAATTCTGCGATCATTTTATCGGTATTACCTTGAATAGTTATCCAATCTTTTTGCTGTTTTACATAATCAATTACCATACGAGGCTGAGGGCCAGCCATTGCTAGGTCTCCTAAGCAAAATATTTTTTCACAATTATTATTTTTAGAATCTGAAATTACACTTTCTAAAGCTTGGAAATTTCCGTGAATATCTGATAATACAGCAACTCTCATTTATTTTCTCCTTATAATTATTTTTGTGATATCATCATAATATGATAAAAAGAAGAAAATCAAAAGGAATTTTAATAGGAAACGTAAAAATAGGAGATAATGCTCCAATTAGCGTCCAATCAATGTGCAACACAGATACAAGAGATGTGAATGCAACACTCAAACAAATTAATGAAATGGCTGATAAGGGGTGTGAGCTTGTAAGGCTTGCTGTTCTCAATAAAGATGCTGCAGATGCAATTAAAGAAATTGTAAAAAAATCACCTGTGCCTTTGATTGCGGATATACATTTTGACTACAGATTAGCAATAAAATGCATTAATAACGGTATAAATGCATTAAGATTAAATCCTGGAAATATTGGGAAAAGAGAAAATGTTGAAAAAGTTGTAAAACTTGCAAAACAACAAAATATTCCTATACGTATAGGTGTAAATGCAGGATCATTAGAAAAAGAATTACAGGAAAAAAATATACCATTGTCTGAAAAAATGGTAATAAGCGCAATGGGACATATTAAAATTCTTGAAGATTTAGATTTTGATTTAATAAAAGTATCTTTAAAATCGTCTGATGTATTAACAACTATTGAAGCATATAGATTAATTGCTGAGAAAATACCATATCCTCTTCACCTTGGAGTAACAGAAGCTGGAACTTTAAGGGGGGGATTAATAAAATCTTCCGTAGGTCTTGGGACATTATTAGCAGAAGGAATAGGAGATACAATAAGAGTATCTTTGACAGAAAACCCTGTTGAAGAGGTCAGTGCTGGATTTGACATATTAAAAAGTCTTGGATTACGCCAAAACGGAGTAAACTTTATTTCTTGCCCTACTTGCGGAAGAACTCAAATAGATTTAATAAGTTTAGCAAAAAAAGTTGAAGAAAAATTTAAATATATAAAAGAACCTATTACAATCGCAACTATGGGATGCGCTGTAAATGGTCCCGGAGAAGCAAAACACGCAGATTTTGGTATTGCGGGCGGAATAAATGAGGGGTACATATTTAAAAAAGGTGAAATAGTTGCAAGAGTCCCAGAGGACCAACTTCTTGAAAAGTTAGAAGAGATTATAACAAAATCGTCTAAATAGTTTATGGATATATTTTTGTTAAGAAATTATAATATTTTTGTAACTACTTTAACAAGTATTATAATAGTTAATGGATACTAACAGAGGTGGAAATGAAAAAAAGTTTTTTAATTTTTAGTCTTATAGGTTTACTTACTTTACCTGCTTTTGCAGAACTAACAGTTGAAGATGCAGTTAGCAGAGAGTACCTTAAAAATCACGGATATTCTTCTGCGTTGATTAACGCTACTCAAAAATCTATTACTCAAGCTAATGGAGAAGCCTTAAGTGAACCTATTGAGAAAGAATACTATAACAGACCGTTTATAAAATTTGTAAGAAGATTTTTTATGTATCTTGACCCTGCATATGATGATCATTCTTTTATGAACGATCACGATATTCATACTGCCCCATCTTATGAAGATCTATAAAAATAAAATATTTCTACTTCTGACAGTTTTCATATTCTTGTTATCGTTTAGCAATATTGCTATTGCAACTCAAGATGATTACATGGATTTTAAAACCGATATTTCGGTATATTCTGGATTTGACTATAACATATTGTTGAACGATGCAAATAGGGATTTTACAAAATATTTAAAAAGTCAAAATCAAGCAGAAAAAGAATTATTTCTTAATTCTGCAATGAGGAAATATTACACAATAACCAAAATAGACAATTCGAAAATACCACCTCTTGTTCAACTTGGCAGAATCTATGATGAAAAAGGTAATTATGAATTAGCTGTGGAATATTTTCATAAAGCTTTAAATATGGATTCGAATCATCCATATGCAAATCTTTATTTGGGCGATTTTTATTTTAAAAGAAAAGAATACAAAAAAGCAATCAAATATTACAATAAAGCATACAATAACGGCCTTGCCAAACGTTATGAACTTAATTTGAGACTTGCAATAATTTATGAAAAATTTGCCGATTTAGCTAACGCTAAAAAATATTATGAGATATCATATTCAATGAAACCTGATAATAAAATTAAAGAAAAAATACTATTAATAAATGAGCTAAATTACGACAAAACAGAATATTATCATTATATCAGGGAGTAGAAAAACATGAATTTTAAAAAGACATTTATCTTAATATTATTACTGTTTATAAATATTTTATCAGTAAAAGCAGATGAAATAACTCCAACATTAGTCGCAAGACAAAATACAAACACAAATTCTACAAATAATAATTACGTTGGAAATAGCAATCCATCGGCAGGAAATGAACAATTAATCCTTGATCCGGAAATTAATATCAATCAAGAAGATACAGCTCCGGTATTCCAACCATACAAACCTGCAAAAGATGAAGTAGTATTTAGCTACACAAAAAATTGGATTAATGCAATAGACCCTACTGCTTCAACAAATAAAACCGGTAGTTATTTACCCGGAGCAAGAGGAATAAATCAACTTGTTATATATACCCCAAATTATGGACCAAGGACCAATACTAATGAATTTGGGGCAGAAGCTATAGTTGAAGGTAACACTGTAACAGAACTTTCAGGTGCAGACTCTTTAATTCCTCCAAACGGAATTGTTATAAGTGGTCATGGCAAAGCAAAAAATTGGATGAATTCAAGTATTAAAGTTGGCACCAAAATATATATAGACAAAGAAGCTAACCTTGTATATACATACACAACTTCTGAAAGTTATATATTTGAATCTCAAAAAAAGATTTCAGAAGCTCAACAAATGCTGGAATATTATAAATCAATGAGTCCTGAATATAACTGGAAATTACCATACAGCTATATAAATGATGCTGAAAACTATTTAAAAAAAGCAAGAAAAGATCCAGAAGAAGTTCAAAAATATTCAAAACTCGCAATTGAAGCAGCAAACGATGCAATAAAAAGTGTTGTTCCGTACAAACAAAATGAACTTAAAGGAGTTTGGATCAGACCAACAGAAAAAACAGAAAATGACATAATTGATACATTAAACAGATTAAAACGTGCAGGAATTGATAATATATTTTTGGAAACATACTATCACGGTAAAACAATATTCCCTAGTAAAACTATGGAAGCATATGGTTTTACTCCGCAATATGAACAATTCATAGGGATTGACCCTCTTGAAATCTGGATTAGAGAAGCTCACAAACGACATATAAAAGTTCATACCTGGTTTGAAACTTTTTATGTTGGGCCATTCAATCCAAAAGATAACCCTAAAAGTATTCTCGCTATGAATACATCATGGGGTAATAAAATGAATAAAGATACAAATTCAACTGATCCGTCAAAATCTCCATCAGAACATAACGGATACTTCCTTGACCCGGCAAATCCTTATGTACAAGATTTTCTTTTAAAATTGGTTGATGAAATAATTACAAGATACAGACCGGATGGAATTAATGTTGATTACATTCGTTATCCTAACACTGTAGGTATTAATGAAAATACAAGCTGGGGATATACAGATTATGCTAGAGATGAGTTCAAATTAATATATGGTGTTGATCCAAAAGATATATTAAAAACAGACCCGCTATGGCTTGAATGGAACAATTATAGAAGACAAAAAGTAACAGATATGGTGAAAAGGATCGGAGAATTAGGCCGCAAATCAAATACATATATAAGTGCAGTTATATTCCCTGACCGACTAGCAGCTATGAACAACAAATTACAAGATTGGAGAACATGGTCAACAAGAGATTATATAGATGCATTCACTCCATTATTTTTGACTTGCGATTCAAAAACAGCAAACAAAATGATGACTGATGTAATAAATGCCAAATCTGCGAAAACTGATTTTTATGCAGGTTTGTTCGTTACATTTATGGGGGGATCTGATGAAGATTTAATCCGTCAAATTCATGAAGCAAGAAAAGTAAATGCAAAAGGTGTAATACTTTTTGATTATGCTCATCTTAGCAATAAATACATTAATACTCTATCAAAAAGTGTATTTGCTTCACATTCTCCAATAACAATAAAACCACAATTTACACCACAACCACAGATACAACCTTCTCAGAAAAAAGGATGGTGGATTTTTAAAAAAGATTAACTTACAAAAAGGGGGTTACTATAAAACCCCCTTTTTTGTTATATGATTTTATATAATGATTCAATATAAAATTAATGAAATTTTGCAAAATAAAAATACATTAATGCTTATAACTGCATTCATTTTTATGGGCGGTATTTTATCATATTTTAATAACACTTCTGTTATATGTGCAGGAATATTAACTGTTATTGCTATAATAGCAATAATTAAAAATTTATTTCCAATAAAATATATATTTCTTTGGATTGCTATATTTTATTTAGGATTTTTTAATTCCTTACTTAGAATAAAAACTACTGATGCTCTCGTTGCTTATGCTCCAACAAAAGCAAAAATTCAAGGTCAAATTGTATCAAATCCAAATGGAAACGACAAAAAGATAAAATTCTTTTTTAAAGTAAACAAAATAAATGATGAAAATATTAATGGAAAAACTCTTGTAACTCTATCAGAAACTGATTTCTCCAATATTAAAATAGGTAATTATTATGAATTTACAGGTAAACTAAGAATCCCTTTTAAATCAACTAATCCATCACAATTTGATTATGGGAAATACTTGCAAAACTTTGGTACATATACAGTATTTTATGCAAACAACGCCTCCAGTATCAATGCAAATTTAACTTTTAAGTGGATTTTTCAACAAAAACTAAATGATCTTAGAAACAGAATCATAAAAGTTCATTCCAAATATTTAAAAAGCCCAAATCTTGAAATACTTGGTGGAATTGTATTTGGAGATGATGCAGTTAATCCGCCAGATTATGTAAAAACATCTTTTACAAACTCTGGATTATTGCATATTCTTGCTGCATCAGGAATGAATGTTGCTTTTATATATGGTTTTTGGGTATTTTTTATGAGAAGGCTAAAAATTCCTTTTAAAATAACAATAATATCGGGAATATTTCTAATTATCGGATACACTTTTATGACAGGTTTGGGACCTTCTGTAATAAGAGCTGCCTTAATGTTAATATTTATTCTTTTAGGCAAGTTAATAGATAGAGACGCAAATAGTGTATCTTTACTAGCTTTTGTTGCAATGCTTATGCTAATGTATAATCCCGCTCTTATAAATAACGTAAGTTTTCAATTATCATTCATTGTTACTCTTGGATTATTAAGCACTGCAAACATAATATTTGACAAATGTAAAAATTCAAAAATTCCGAACTGGCTGTTAGGTGTAATACTAATACCTATAATAGCGCAAATATGGGTAATCCCAATCCAAATGTTTTATTTCAACACAATTTCAACTTATTCAGTAATCGCAAATGTTCTAAGTATGCCATTTTTAAGTGTTGTAAGTTTTGGAGGTTTTCTAACTTCAATTATAGCAATATTTTCTCCGTTCACAGATAAAATATGTCTATGTTTAGATTTTATTCTTAATTATGTTTTAAAAATAATCATATTTATCTCCGATACATGCGGAAGTTTTTATAACTCAGTATTAACAACAATTCATCCAAACATTATGCAAATACTTTTATACTATAGCATAATTTTAATAATTACATACATAATCAAAAACGGCCACAACAAAAAGCTTCTTGCTACTGCAATATTAATTCTTTTAACTCTTTTTATAAGTGTCATTAAAATACCCGATAATAAACTTGAAATAATCACATTTGATGTTCAAAATGCTGACTGTTTCCTTATTAAAACACCTCAAAATAAATATTTCATAATTGATACAGGGAAAGCAGGATATAAAGGAAGTAAAGCTCAAGCAAATTCAATTATTTTAAAATATCTTAAAGATAATGGAATTAAAGAAATAGAAGGATTAATTTTAACCCATTTCGATAACGATCATACCGGAGGTGCCTGCGATATAATAAAAAACTTACAAATAAAAGAGGTATACGTAAATTCTTACGATGATACTTCTATAACATCTAAAAATATTTACAAAATCATAAAAGAAAAACATCTTACCTCTAAAATTCCTAAAAATAATACATCTATTTATATAGAACCAAATGTAAATATTAAAACATACTTTTCAAATTTAAAAGATGAGAATGAAAAATCAATAATCACCCTTTTAACTTACAAAAATTTTGATATGATTTTCATGGGAGATGCCGGAACAAAATCGTTTGAAAAAATAAAACATCAAATACCAAGAAATATTGAAGTTCTAAAAGTTGGTCATCATGGAGGAGCTAACGTAGTAAATAAATCTATGATAGATTATTTAAATACTAAAGTATCAATCATATCAACTGGAACAAACTCATTTGGACATCCATATAAAGGAACATTGGATATTTTAAGAGTTACAGATATATATAGAACAGACAGAAACAATTCAATAAAACTAAAATCAAATGGAAATACATACAGCATTTATACATATGCTCCTGAAAAGCATAAATATATATTATCAAAACAATTACTAACAAACTAACAAACTACAGAAGAAGCTTTTTCCTGCAAAGCTGTTTCAATTTCATCTATTATTAAATTTGCAGCCCCAATTTTATCTTCAGCTGTAGTAATCGGACGACCTACAACCATAAAATCAGCACCAGATAAAATTGCATCTCTTGGAGTATCAACTCTTACCTGATCATTTACAGAAGCCCAGGTAGGACGGGTTGCAGGACATAAAATTATAAAATCATCACCTATTTCTTTTCTAATCCTTCGTGCTTCTTCAGCACTAGCTACAACACCGTCAAGCCCGGATTCCTTCGCAACTTTTGCAAGTTGCAAAACAAAATCTTCAATATTTTTATCAACACAAAGCTCTGTTGTTAATGTTTTTTGACCAAAACTGGAAAGCAATGTAACACCTAGTATAGTTGGAGGCTCAATTCCCATTGATTTTGCTGCAGCACGAGAAGCCTTAACCACAGCAGATGTCATTTTAGAACCACCTTGAATATGTACATTAAAAAAATTTATATTATTTTTCACCAAACTAATACAAGCTTTTTGAACTGTATGAGGAATATCATGAAATTTACAATCATAATAACATCTTGCTCCTAATTCCTCCAACAAGCGAAAAGCTTCAAACCCATAATTAACTATCAAAGGCAAACCGATTTTAAAATAACCGACAAAGTCTTTTAATTCTCTTACAAGCTCACGAGCTTCTTTTAAATTGTCAACATCCAATGCTAAAATAATTCTGTCTTTAGCTGTTTGCGGTCTATCTATCATATCAAAGAAAAATATAGCACTACAAAAAAATAAAATCAACCCTTAAAAGAATTAGGATTATTGAATAATTTTATATATGTCAATAATAACTATAAATCTTCAGGCAATTCAGGTAATTCTTTTGTATATGTGCAACCCAATTTCTCAAGTTTAGAAATTTGATTAATTATATTGCCTGTACCATTTAATTTCTTCAAAGATGTGTTTAAGTTATCTCTAACTTTTAATAAATCATTCAAAAGAGCTGCAAACTTATCATGAACATTTGTACATAATCTTGCCATTTCCAAAACATTCTTATTTTGCCTATCAATAACATGAAAAGAATTAATAATCTTTAATGCAGCCAACAATGTTGATGGAGATACAGGCATTACTTTATTTTTCCAAGCATAATCCCATAAAGTACAATCATCACAAAACATCATTGAATAGCAACTCTCAATAGGAATGAACATCAAAACATAATCAGGAGATGATTCTTCTATAGAATAATCTCTTTTAGCAAGCCCTGTAATATGAGCTTTTGTAGAATCTATAAACTGTTTTAAATGGATTTGCTTTTCACTTTCATCATTCGAATTTACAAAGCCATCCCAAGCTGCAAAAGAAGTCTTGCTATCTATATATACACATCTGCCTTCTGGCAAAAATACAGTTGCATCAGGTCTACCTTCTGCTGTACCCATTTGAATTTTATATTCTTCGTCTTTTCTCAGACCAGAAGCCTCTAAAACCCTTTCAAGGACTATTTCCCCCCAGCGTCCGGAAGCTCTGTTATCAGCTTTCATAACATTCACTAGAGAATTTGCATCATGAGAAATTTTATTGCCAGTTTCAAGAAAATTTTTAATATTTAAATCAAAAACTCTAAAATGGTCTGTTTCTGCTTTGAAATTTTCTTCTGCACGTTTTTCAAAATCTTCAATACGTTCTTTAAAACGTTTAAAAAATTCATCTAATTTTTCACGGTTTTGAATAGATAACTCAGAAGAGCTCTCTTTAAAAATTTTATTTGCTGTATTTTCAAAATATAGTTTCATCTGATCAAGCATTAAATCTTGAGATGCCTTATTATTTTTATTTATAACCTTAAAAGGAATAAACACGCACAAAGCACCAAATAAAAAACCAACTAAAAATATTAAAAATTCCATACACATATCCTCTCAATAAAAAAATTATACCACAAGCAGATTAGACCAAAAATATTAGTAAAGAAAAAAATCAATCATGCGGCTAAAAACGCAAAAGCATGATTTAGAGCATGATTGAGGAATAATATCAATCTAAAGATGTAAGACAAATTCTCAAACTATCACCTTGATAATATCAATCGGGGCATGGATGAAAAAGACCCTCTAAAAGTTGTAGTATTTATAGTGTAGAGGGAAGGTTAAAAAACAGGGAGATAAAAAAAATGAGAGAGTTCAAAAGAAGATCAAGAGTTTTGTTAATTGACGATAACGCAGATCACTTAAGAGGAGTAAAAGAACTTATAACTTTAGAAAGCAGTTATGAAGTTGTAGGAGCAACAACAAGTGCTAATATAGGTATAAATCTTGCAAAAAAATATCGCCCTGATATCATCTTAATGGATATTAATATGCCTGAAAAGGATGGTCTACAAGCTATTCAAGATATAGAAAAATTGGATTTAGGAATTAAAGTTATTGCATTAAGCGGTTATGATGATGCTGATTTAATATTCAGAGCAATGAAAATAGGTGCAAAGGGATATGTATTAAAAACAATGGCATCTGCTCAACTAATTTATGCTATGGATGAAGTTGCTTCAGGAAAAATTTATCTTCCAACTGCTCTTACATCAAGATTCTTTGAATATTTTCAACGATCATTCAAAGAAGAAGCAAATGCAAACTCTCAAGAGAATTTACTTACATATTTAACAGCTAGAGAAGAAGAAGTTTTAGACTTACTCACACAGGGTAATAACTACAAGGGTATTGCAGGAAAGTTATTTATTTCAGAAACTACAGTTAAGACACACGTTAATAATATTTTTCAAAAATTACAAGTTAATGACAGAACTCAAGCTGTTTTATATGCACTAAATAACGGCTTTGCAAACAGAAGACATGCTAAGATGGCTGTTTAGTTTTAACAATTTTAGTATTACTTAAAAAGTTAAAAGGTTCAGCCCATAAAAGGTTGAACCTTTTAACTATAATATGAGGGTTATATGAACAATACTAATATGGTCTATGAACAATCAAGATGTATAGTACATGAATTAAGAAATCATCTTTCAATATGCGAGCTATACACTCAAATAATAAAAAGGAACCTTGAACAAGAAGGTATTGAAAATCAATCTATAGATAATGCGCTTAATTGTATCAGCAAATCTATCAAAATTATGTGTAACTCTCTTATTGATTTAAAATCTTTAAACAATATAGATATTAGAGAATATAACCTTAAAGATATAATTGAACAAGGCGTAGAAATGTCTAAGGTATATATTCACGATAAAAATATCAAAATAAAATGTAATATAAAAAACAATGCAACAGTACTTATAGACGAAAATAAATTCTTAGCCTGTATCGTAAATATTATAAAAAATGCAATTGAGGCAATTGATAGAGCCGGCGAAATCAACATAAAACAAGAAATTATTAATAATAAAATTTCAATTAAAATTTCTAATAACGGACAAGCAATATCAAAAGAGAAACAAGATGAAATATTTAGAGAAGGCTATACAACAAAATCAACAGGAAGTGGACTCGGATTGCATATTTGTTCTGAAAATTTAAAAGCACAAAGTGGAATTCTACGCTTAAATAAATCAACTCCAAAAGTTACGGAATTTGAAATTATATTACCTGTTGCTTAAAATTTTACAAATAATTATTCATTAAATTCTTGAATAGAAATTGATTCAATACCATTTAGTTTTTGGTAATTTTTATACAAATCCTGAATAGGATGACGACCAACAAAATCAAGAATTACAACAATTTTAGTCAAATTATCATCTTGTTTGTTTAATTTTCTGGAAATTTCTCTTAAATGTTTGCTGTTTTCAATTATATAATCATAAATATCATTTGAATTTTCATTAAGGCAAGAAATACTCATCTTTAAACGTCTTGTATTTTTGGTACTTGAAATAAGAACATTTTTTTCAAAAAGTCTAACTGATACAAGAACAAGAATTGATAGAATAGTCGCAACAATCGCTAAGCCATACATACCTGCGCCACAAGCCATTCCAATACTTGCAGAGACCCATAATGTTGCAGCTGTAGTTAAGCCAAAAACAGTAGCCCCATGTCTTAATACAGTACCACCACCGATAAAACCAATACCGGTTACAACTTGTGCAGCAACACGAGCTGTATCTCTGGTTCCTAATTCATCACCTGTAACTGATACCTCTGGGAAACCATAAATTGATATAATAGTAAATAAACAAGCTCCAAGACAAACTAAAATATTAGTTCTCAAACCTGCATATTTATTTGTCATTTCTCGCTCTAAACCGATAGCAAAACCCAAAAGAATTGAGGCTAAAACTCTTATTACTAATGTTATATCAAAAATTCCAGAAACAACTTCCATACTATACCTTTTTATCTTTGCTTACTTTTAGGATCCAATATATCCCTTATTGTATCACCAATTAAGTTAAATGCCAATACAGCAATAAAAATTAAAAATCCCGGAGTTAAAAGCCAAGGGCGATAAATTATATTTGTATATTCTTGAGCTTCTTTTAACATATTACCCCAACTAGCATCAGGCTGTTGGATACCAAGACCTAAAAAGCTCAATCCTGACTCAGATAAAATGTAAGAAGGGACAGATAAAGTCATTGCAACAATTACAAAACTCGTAGTCTGCGGCAAAATATGTTTTACAATAATTCTAAATTTTGAAGCTCCAATTGATTTTGCGGCCTGAACATATTCTTGATTTTTAATTGATAAAACCATTCCTCGAACAACTCTGGCAAAACTTGCCCAACCAATAAGAGCAAGAATTACAACAATGAGCATAAACCTTTGTACACTTGTCATTCCTGATGGCAAAATTGACGCTAATATAATTAAAAGATAAAAACTCGGAATAGACATTACAGCCTCTGCAAATCGCATCATAATCATATCAACTTTTCCACCAAAATATCCGGCAATCCCCCCATATAAAAGACCTATAGGGAAAAGTACAAACAATGCAAGAAATCCAATAGTCATAGAGATTCTACCACCGAAAAGGATTCTGGAAAAAACATCACGACCGTTTATATCAGTACCTAATAAAAATAATCTTCCATTATCATCAGTTGTTACAAGATGTCGTTTCATAGGTATTATACCTAAGAATTTATATGGCTGACCTTTAGAGAAGAATTTAACATAATGCTTTTGACTTCGATCAAGAGTATAAACAATTTTTAAATCTAATGGATCAAATTCCCTTTTGTAATTATAAGTATATGGTCTTGAGAATTTTCCATTTTCATCAATAGTAAAAATCTTAGATGGCGGAACATAAGCCATAGATCTGTCAGAAAAATCTTTAGTATAAGGTGCAATAAAATCAGCAAAAAATAACGCTAAATAGATTATTCCAAGTAAAATCAGAGCAATTCTTGCAAATTTATCTTTCCATAATTGTTTAATCAAATCTCTTATCATGCCTGATTGCCTCCTCTTATTCTAGGATCAGTAATAATAAGTAATATATCTGCAATCAAATTACCTAAAATCAACATTACCGCCCCCATCATTAAAGAAGCCATAACAAGATTTATATCCGATTTCAAAACAGCTTCTAATATTAATCTTCCAAGTCCAGGGTATTGAAAAACATATTCTGTCAGAGCTGCGCCACTTAATAATCCGGCAAATTCAAATCCTAAAAGTGTAATCAAAGGATTCACCGCATTTCTCAAAGCATGTTTAAAAATCACCTTAAATTCACTTAGCCCTTTAGCTCTAGCGAATTTAACATAATCACTGTCTAGCACATCCAATAAATTTCCTCTCATCTGTCTTTGCAATCCGGCTAAAGACAATGTAAATAAAACTGTTACCGGTAAAACCAAATGATGAGTAACATCAAAAAGTTTTTGAGAAAAAGTCATCTCCATAAAATTAGAACTTGTAAGTCCTCCAACAGGGAACCAACCGGTCTTAACCGCAAATATAAGCAATAAAACTGCAAAGAAAAATGATGGAATTGCCATCCCAATACTTGTTAAAACTGTCAAAATCCTATCAAAAGGAGTTCTCCAATTAACAGCAGCAAGTATACCTAAAGGAACACCGACAGACCATGATAAAAATATAACGATTAATGTTAACAATAAAGTGTTCGGAATTCTTTCTTTTAGTTTTTCACTAACCTGCTCACCATTTGAAGTTACTCCCAAATCACCTTTTATAAATGATTTTGCCCATTTCCCATATTGGACAATTATTGGTTTATCAAGTCCTAATCTTTCGGTTTCCTTTTGCAAAGTTTCTTTAGAAACTGACGGATTAAGTCTCAGTTCTGCCAAAGGGTCAACAGGAGATAATCTTATTATAAAAAAGCTTATCAAAGAAACTATTATAAGCAATGGAATTGTCTGCAATATTCTTTTTAAAATATATATTAGTATTTGCATTAATTATTATCCTCAATATAAATTTCCTGAATATTATGAGTAACTCCGCCAAGACTTGTCGGATATATATTTTTAAATTTATTCCTTAAAGCAACAATTCTAATTGGAGAATAAATGTAAATCAAAGGTTTCTCATCGTACACAATTGCTTGATATTCATCATAATACTTTTTACGATCTTCAAATTTAGTAGCAAGTGCTCCTTGAGTATATAAATAATCTAAACGTTTTTCAAAAGGATAGCGTTTACTGTTCAAGTCTTTTTCTAATCTTTGATTAAATATATGCAAAGTACCATCTGACAACCAAACGTTTTTCCCTCCATTAGGCTCCAAAGGAGATCCCGTAAATCCCATTATTACCATATCCCAATCAAGAGTTGCCATCAATTTATTTACAAGAGAATTAAATTCAATAGGCTTAAAATTAACTTTCATTCCTAAATCTTCAAGATCCTGCTTTACCATAACACCAATAGCTTCACGTTCTGTATTTCCTGCATTTGTATATAAATCGAATTCAACATGATTTCCGAATTTATCAATCAAATGACCTGCCTTATCCCAATGGAAACCTGATTTTTTTAATAGCTCTTTTGATTTTTCAATATCTTTATCATAACCTTTCAAATTTTTATTTAAGAATATTGAATTTAATGTTTCCGGTGTAAATAAAGGTTCAGCAAGACCATTTGCAATATTAAACACCATATTTTTTCTATCTATTGCATAATCTACTGCTTGACGGAAATTTTTATCTTGAAACCACAATTGTTTTTTAGGATCTACATAATATTTACCCTTATCATTTTTACGGTTATTCATATTCATTGCGATATACATAGTTCCTGTATCAGGACCTATGTTATAAACCGTAAAATCGGAGTGTTTTTCCATTTCTTTAAAACGAGCTACATTTGCACCTTGCAGACTTATTTCATCTAATTCTCCACCTTCAAACTTTAGCACTTGGTTGTTTATATCCCCGACAATTAAATATACAAGTTTATCTAAGTATGGAACTTTTTTATCATTTTTGTTAATTACATAATAATTAGGATTTCTTTCAAATACGACTCTTTGTGCAGGAACGTATTCTCTTAGTTTAAATGCACCTGATATTACAAAATCTTTTGGCGGAGTATTTGTTGAAAGGAAACCATCGAAATATGCTTTCCCTCTTTTTACTGCAGGTTCAAAAATATGCTTAGGAGCAATTGGAGACGATAACATTCTCAAAAACGGAGCAAAAGGCTCAGGGGTTACAAATTTAACCGTATAATTATCAATTTTTTCTACTGTTGGCAATTTACCGTCAATCACAATAGAATCTCTTATTGATGTATTTCCAAACCCGTCAAAGATTATATTTTGCCAAGTAAATACAACATCATCAGCTGTAATAGGTCTTCCATCAGACCATTTTATACCATGGCGCAAATTTACAATATAAACACAACCATCAACACTAAAAGATTTTGCAAGTTTAGGTATTGTATCTCCGCTTACAGGATCAGTTGTAACAAGCCCATCATACATAATTTCAGACATTTGAGAAGATATATTGTCCTTTGAATTAAATGGATTAAAAGTCTTTGGTCCCTCTCCAATTGTAGAAGATACAAAAGTCCCTCCAAATTTTCCAATAGGCACTTGAGATTGTAAATAATCAACACCGTTTATTGTAACATTTTTTTCAACAGGGTAACTATTAGCAATAATCTGAGTCTTAGGACGCAACACAGGCTTTGTTTTTTGTGGAACATCAGCCCTTATACAGGCTCTACTAAGCCCCAAAACTATTAACAAAACTAAGATAACATAAATAACCCGTCTCATAGTTTTAGAATAACATAAAAAAACTTTTTGTTTATAGCCGAAATAGGGAAATACTAATTACCAAGGATAATCAGGAGCAATAGTCCAACTATCCATTTCTATCAACCTTGAGCAATAACTTCCAGGGCCAAGAACACCACCAGAAGCATTTATATTACATTGCCCGCTAGTTCCGCTGCCTTTGACATCATTACGCCTTCTAAACGCATTATTTAAATCATCCGAATACTGATTATATGTATGTAAAGCATTATTGTATACAGAAAATGCAAAAATATCACGCCCTACTTTATTTGGTCCTCGATCTCCATTTAAATCTACGAGAATATGATATTTCACTTGTAATCCAGGATAAAGCCAAAAGAATACGTAAGTTCCATCACTTAATACTAACATCGGGAGTTGCATAACTCGCGTTACCCCAGACAAGTCTGTATAAGTATGTTGATATATTGCCTCGGACTTTCTATCTTCTACAACCTGAAGATATGGGCGATAGTATTTTTGTTCAAAATCATACCCACTCAAAGTAAAATCCCAATTATTAACATCGCCATATTCATTTTTTGCAAATTCTGTAGCCTGCTTCAAAGTAGAATATGTCTTTTTTAATTGAGTAACAGTCTGCTCTTTTTGATAATTAGTTATTACTATCGGAATCGTTAGTGCTGCGACAACTCCTATTATTCCAAGAGTTATAAGAACTTCTGCTAACGTAAATCCCAAGCGTGCCGCTTGACCCGACACTAATTTTTTAAAGATATCTGAAAACCCTTGATATGGGCTCAGATACGCCCCCCCCCCGAAACTGTATACTCGTCAATCTTTTGCATTTTCAAGCTCCTTTTGCTTCTTCATTAAAATCTATATATACATAATAAAATATTTTCAATAATTTTTCAATAACTAATTTTTCAAATTTAATAAATTTATCCATCAGTATTTTTCTTATGTCAACAATAAATTTACGTAAGATATATTCAATCGTTAATTTTTCCTTAAGAAAATTAATTTTTTCTCAATTCCGTTATATAAATATAATGTGCAAGTAATCCTGAATTTGTTTCAGGATCTTATGAGATTCTGAAACAAGTTCAGAATGAAAGGTTAGGAGAAAAGGAGAAATATTATGTTAAAACCATTAGGAGACAGAATTGTAATCAAAGTAATTGAAGACACTGAACAAACATCTGGCGGAATTTTCATTCCTGACAGTGCAAAAGAAAAGCCTCAAAAAGGCGAAGTTGTTGCAATTGGTCTTGGAAAATTAAATGAAAAAGGCGAAAGAGAACCAATGGATGTAAAAGTAGGCGATACAGTTCTTTATGCTAAATATGCAGGTACTGATATAAAAATGGACGGTGTTGAATACAAAATTTTATCAATTAAAGATGCATTAGCAATTATTGAATAATTTTTATAGGAGAAATAAAAAATGGCAAAACGTATAGTATTTAATGAAGAAGCAAGAAAATCGCTTCTAAAAGGTATAGATGCAGTAGCAGACGCTGTAAAAGTAACATTAGGACCAAAAGGAAGAAATGTTATTTTAGAAAAAAAATACGGTGCTCCTCAAATCGTTAACGATGGTGTTACTATCGCAAAAGAAATTGAACTTAAAGACGGTTTGGAAAATGCAGGTGCACAATTATTAAAAGAAGTATCATCAAAAACAAATGATGTAGCAGGTGATGGAACAACAACTGCATCTGTATTAGCTCAAGCAATCGTAAGAGAAGGTTTGAAAAACTTAACAGCTGGTGCTAACCCAATGTCTATGAAACGCGGTATTGATAAAGCTGTAGAAGTTTCTGTAAAAGAAATCAAAGATATGTCAAGACCTGTTAATACAAAAGAAGAAATCGCTCAAGTTGCAGCAATTTCAGCAGGTAACAACAAAGAAATCGGTGAATTAATTGCTGAAGCAATGGAAAAAGTTGGACACGACGGCGTTATCACTGTTGAAGAAAGCAAATCTTTCGGAACAAACTTAAAAGTTGTAGAAGGTATGCAATTCGACAAAGGTTACTTATCACCATACTTTGTAACTGATGCAGAAAGAATGGAAGCAGTATTAGAAGATGCTTATGTATTCTGCTGCAACAAGAAAATTAACCTAATTTCAGATTTAGTACCATTATTAGAACAAGTTGCACGTGATGGGAAATCATTGTTATTAATCGCTGAAGACGTTGAAGGAGAAGCTCTTGCAACACTTGTTGTTAACACAATGAGAAAAGTATTAAGAGCAGTAGCTGTAAAAGCTCCAGGATTTGGCGACAGAAGAAAAGCAATGTTGGAAGATATCGCAATTCTAACAGGCGGAGAAATGTTCACAGAAGAACTAGGTATCAAGTTAGAAAACGTTACAACACAAATGTTAGGTAAAGCAAAACGCGTTACAGTAACAAAAGATGAAACAACTATCGTTGTAGGCGATGAAACAAAAGCTGCAGTACAAGATAGAGTTCGTCTAATCAGAAAACAAATCGAAGCTTCTGATTCTGAATACGATAAAGAAAAACTTCAAGAACGCGTAGCAAAACTTTCAGGCGGCGTTGCAGTAATCGAAGTTGGCGCAGCTTCTGAAGTTGAATTAAAAGAAAGAAAACTAAGAATTGAAGATGCTCTTAACGCAACTCGTGCAGCTAATGAAGAAGGTATCGTACCTGGTGGTGGTGTTGCATTAGTAAGAGTTCAACAAAAATTATCAAAACTTGTTGACACTACAAACTTCTCATCAGATGATGAAAAAATCGGTTTCAAAATCTTAACAGCTGCTCTTGATGTACCTTTAAGAGCAATCGCTCACAACGCTGGTGCTAAAGCTGACGTTGTTGTAGATACTGTAACTTCACACGAATCAGCTTACGGTTATGATGCTTTGAATGACGAATATGTTGATATGTTCAAATCAGGTATTGTAGACCCTGCTAAAGTTACAAGATCAGCTCTTCAAAACGCTGCATCAGTAGGCTCAATGTTATTGACTACAGAAGCTGCGATTGTAGATATCCCTGAAGAAAAACCTGAACCTGCAATGCCTGCAGGAATGGGCGGTATGGGCGGTATGATGTAGTGGACGAAGTCCACTCCTGCTCATCGGCAAGATGTTAATCAAGACCGCTGATTTAAAAAATCAAAAAACTTATAAAAGACATGTATTAGCGCTTTAGTTGGTACATGTCTTTTGTAATAAATATAAAAAATTCTTGTGCAATTTATTCAAACAATTCACTTGATAAATATCTTTCACCTGTATCAGGTAAAATCACAACTATATTTTTTCCTTTGTTTTCTTCTTTTTTTGTAATTTCTAAAGCTGCGTACATAGCTGCTCCTGATGAAATCCCGCATAAAATACCTTCCATAGAAGCTAACTTTCTTGCGATATCTAGCGCATCCTCATCCCTTACAGGAAAAATTTCATCAATAACATCTTTATCAAAATTTCCAGGCACAAAATTAGCACCAATTCCTTGTATACCATGAGTACCAGCACATTTTCCAGAAAGCACTTGAGACGAAAAAGGTTCAACTGCTACTGATTTGATATTAGGATTTTTTGATTTTAAACTTCTTGCAATCCCGCAAATAGTACCGCCTGTACCAACACCCGCAATCACTATATCAATTTTACCTGACATATCATTCCATATTTCTTGCGCTGTAGTTATTTCATGAACCTGTGGGTTAGCAGGGTTATCAAACTGTTGAGGAATAAAAGAATTTTTAATTTCTTTATTTAATTCATTTGCTTTATCCACAGCGCCTTGCATTCCTAACTTACCATCAGTTAAAACGATTTCGGCACCATAAGCTTTTAAAAGCTTTCTTCTTTCCAAACTCATTGTCTCAGGCATTGTAAGAATCATTTTATATCCTTTTACAGCACATACCATTGCAAGTCCAATACCTGTATTCCCGCTGGTTGGTTCAATTATTACTGAATCTTTATTAATAAGCCCCTTTTTTTCAGCATCATTAATCATATTTAAAGCCGGACGATCCTTTGTAGATCCTCCGGGATTAAAACTTTCAATTTTAGCATAAACATTTGCTAAACCTTTTGCATTTAATTTATTAATCTTGACAGTTGGAGTATTTCCAATTACTTCCAAAACATTATCATACAAAGCCATATAAATCACTCTTTCTTATTAAAGTACTAAATATATGGCATAATTATATAATAAATAAATTAATAATTCATCTGCCAACCATCAACTATGATTTTTTCGGAACAAGTTATTCGAGAGTTTTCATTGCAACCTTGTTCAATGGCTTGTTTTCTCTCATCCTCTGAAGCAACAACACTAGTTCCTAGCAACTCTGCTAACCAATCCACATGCACTTTGCTTAAATAAGGAGCTATTATTTTATCTGTATATACAAATTCAAAAATATCTCTACCGAACTCATTTGGGCCTTTTGAGCCATTTATATCAACGAAAACCAACCCTCCTACAATAGAACGACCTATAACAATAATAGTTCCATCGGCAGTAGTACCCAAAATAGAATCTTCTCTATTTTCTATTCTTAAACAATCAGAAAAAATTACTTCATCACTGCCACATGAACCAGAGGCTTTTTTAACTTGGTAATTTAAAATATTTGTATTATTAACATTTGATAATTTATAAGTAGTTACAAATTTATTTTTTGCTTCGTCATTGTCAAAATACAGCGTACCACCATTATCCATAATCCCTGCACATTTCATATCAGTACAGCCTTCATTGACCATTATTTGCCTATAACCTTCATTCAAAACGGAATAAGTCTTTTTCAATTGATTTATCCATACCTGCTTTTGGTAATTAGCCATTAAAGTAGGAATTGTCATTGCTGCAACTACTCCAATAATTCCTAGAGTAATTAATACCTCTGCTAATGTAAATCCCAAGCGTACCGCTTGACCCGACACTAGACCTTTAAAGAATCCTCGAAACCCTTGCGGTGTAAGCCTTAAATCGCCCCCCCCCCGAAAATACGCAATCTGTCAAATCTTTCCATAAATCTTGCTCCTTTCTTTATATATAAACATTTAAATACTTATTCATTATAAAAGATTTTTCAGGAAATTTCAATATTAGAAAAATAATTTATAGAAAATAAAATAGCTGACCAATTAAGGCCAGCTATTTTGCTATTAATAATTCATCTGCCATCCATCCATTATGATTTTTTCGGCACAAGTTGCTGAAGAATCTCCACTACAGAAATTTTCAACATATTGCTTTCTTTCATCCTCTGTTCCACAAACTTGAATAGAAGTTTCTTCCTCATACCACTTACAATAAGGCATACTATAAAAAGTTGTAAAAATTTTATCCGTTGCTGTAAAAAGGAAAATATCTCTTCCACCCTCATTAG
>CASERN010000010.1 GCA_949290355.1 uncultured bacterium
ATCTGCTCGGTCATCTGACCATTTCCATGGTGATGAATTATCTCTTAAGGCTGATTCTCTTGTTGTCATTACTGGTGCCATTGCTGCCATAATTATACTTAAAATCAGCATTACAACCATCATCTCAGCTAATGTAAATGCTTTTTTAATCCCAAACATTAATAAATCCTCGTAAAATAATGTAACTATTTATATTTTATCATATATTACTTTAATAGTCAACATGAATTATAAACTAAAACATTATGTTTTATCTTTGATATTTATAAAATAATTTTATAAGGTAAAATATGACAGAGTTAAAAAAACTTTTAGGTAAAAAAATTCAAATAATAAGAAAATCAAAGATGCTTACGCAGGAAAAACTTGCAGAATTAATTAATATTGAGACTCCAAGTTTAAGTTATATTGAAACAGGGAAATTTTCTCCTTCAACTGAGACTTTACAAAAGTTAGCTGATGCTTTGCATGTTGAGCCTTGGGAATTTTATTATTTTGATACAATTACAGATGAAGAGAAAAAAGAAGAAATAACAAAAGCTATGGATAAAAATCCACAGCTTTTAAAAATGATATATAATTTTTATAAATCTATTGAATATTAGCTACTTTATTTTCTTCATCAACTATTACTATTGTAGGTTTGTAATCTTTCATTTCATCAGGGTTGTATAACCCGTAAGCAATGATTATTACTTTATCGCCAGGTTGAACTTTTCTTGCAGCAGCACCATTAAGGCAAATCATTCCAGAATCTTTTTGACCTTTTATTACATATGTATGGAATCTTTCTCCATTATTAATGTCTAGAATATCTACTTTTTGCCATTCTTTAATTTTTGATGCTTCCATTAAAGTTTCATCTATTGTTATTGATCCTACATAGTTAAGATTTGCGTCTGTAACAGTAGCTCTGTGTATTTTTGAACTTATAAATTCTTGTAGCATATTTATACCTCGCTCGAATATTTTATATCAAACAATAAAAAAAATCAAAAAAAAAAGATGTAACTATTTATAATAGCTACACCTTTGTTTATTTAATGTGCCTATCTAGATGTTTTGTTTATAAACTTTATCGCAATATTTTTCAATATTAGGAGTATCTATTTCAAATACGTGTACTCTTGCTGGCCCTAAATCAACGCATAATACATTATTTTCAGCTTGTAAAATACTTTCTTTACCATATGATGGTAATAAATTATTAAGTTCTTGGTCAGCTTTTAATGTAGCGACTTTTACCTTACAAGCTACAGAACGGTTAACATTTTTGTTGGCTACTACTAATAAAGTCTTACCTTTATAGTGTCTTGCATATGCAATTATTTGATCATTTTTATCATCTATTTTGTCAAGTTGAATGAAAGATCCTTTTGTTATTACATCTAAATATTTATCTCTCATTTCAAATGCACTTTTCATAAATTGACCGATTTCAGGTTGAGTTCCACCAGGTTTTCTTGATAAATTGAAAATATCAAGTCTGCCTTCATGTACAGTCATTTCATTATTGTCGGTTTGTGTAATCGGATTATATTTATTTGCATATGAATACTTGTAATCGTCTCCTGTTTGGTAACCATCAAGGATATATGGATTAAGCATTGGCAAGGTTGCTTGTAAGCCCATTGTCAAGTTGCAATAATCAGCTCCTCCATGATACATTGGAGAAATGTCATCATGTGTAGCAAACGATCCTATCAAAGATTTTCCTTTAGGTAGTCTGTGAGACATGTCAAGCATTGATTTTACATAATCCATAAACATTGTTGCTGTAGGCCATTCATGGAATATATGATATTGCCCGTAAATTGTGTCAAAACCTGCTCTTAAAGAATCTTCGGGTCTATCATATGCCATATTCGCTTGAGGAGAAGCATCTTCATAAGTATATGTTTCTGCAAGCCAAGCAAATTCAGGGTCTCGTTTATGTGAATAAGGAATTAGAATATCCCAAAATTCTACAGGTTTAGCTCTTGCAACATCTGATCTTATACCATCGATACCTAAATCAATACACATATCAATAAATTCTTTGTGAAGTTCTACTAATTTAGGATTTAAAGTTCTTTTTCCTTCATCTTCCCAAGGTTGGAACATTCTAATATCATTCCATCCTTGTGGAGTTTTGGCAAGACCATCTTGTTCCATTGCCATCCATTCGGGGTGCTCTAAAAACATATCATATGATGCACAGCTTGGTAAATCTAACATTACCTTTATATTTCGCTTATGACATTCATCTATAAAAGCTTTGAATTGTTCTTTATCACTTCTTGGATCATTATGATCAATTAAATTAGGGTCTATTTGCAAAAGATCTTTTGGAGAGTATACAGATCCTGCAGTTCCCATAGCTTTCTTTTTACCTGGAGGATTTATTGGCAGTACATGAAGTGTATTGAATCCCTGAGCTTTAATTTCATCCAATCTTTCTATTGCATTCAGAAAAGTACCGCATTGTTCATTCCCGTCAATGTACTCATTTCCATTTAAATCCTTTGCATTAAATGTTCTTGGAACCATTGCTAAAATTTTTGCTTCATTGTTTTCCATCATAGTTTTTAGATTGTTATGATAGTCAATAGGTGCAGATGTTTCGACTTTTTTTACTGCAGGTACATTTATTACTGCCAGATTTTTTAGGTACAAATTTAAAAGATTAGAAGCCTGCTTATTTTCTTTTGGCAAATTTACGTCAACTTGAGCTTGTTTGTTTTCTTGCAAGTTTGTTTGTCTTAAATTATTCAATTTTGTTGATAATAAATTTGTGGTATTAATCATTTTTTACTGCTCCTTTTTTTGAAGCTTTTGTCTTTCCAAAGAAGAATTGAGCCAGTACAGTTACACCTAAAAGTCCAGCTCCGAATCTTACAAATGTTTTCTTCCAATAATGAGTATTGAATAATTGTCTGCAAGATTTGAAGAAGAATTCATCAGTTGCAATACCTGTAATTAAGAATTTTATTTCAGAGCTTGCATTATTTATACTTCTTACTAAATGACGAGGTTTTGCAAAGTATTTTTCTCCACCTAGTATATCTAATGTTAGGTTTCTATAATTTACTAATTCTTTTTTTATCGGGCTATTGTCTATTAATTCTTGAGTGGTTTTATCTAGAGGCATTTCAAACATTGTCTTCATTGCATTTTGATAGAAATATTTGTCATTTCCGATATCTGCTAATTCTTTTGTTTTTCCGAAATATTCATTGACAACTTTACCGTTTTTTACAACTATTGAAGATGTGTCATTTGCCGGTTCAGGATTTCTAAGCATATAGAATTTAGTCGCATGGTCTGAAGCATGACCTTCAATAGTTATGATTTTACATAATTCAACAAGTTCTTCTTTTACTTCTCTAGAAATAGTTCCTAAATTATCTATACTTGTTGGTTCTTTCGCAATTCGTCTATAAAAATCTAAAGTATTTATAAGTCTGTAGAATGAGCTTTTTACTCCTAATAATCTATCTGATACAAATGATTTTTGAAGATTCATTAATGAGATTTTACTGTCAAAATTTTTGCTGCCAACAAGCAAAGATGCTATATTATCAAGTTTTTGATTTCTAAGTTGACCTGCTGTTTCTCTATATGTATTTGTAACAACTTTTTCATATAAAGATTTAATAATTGGTTTTTCACCTTTGCCGTCAGGAAGTTCTTTTTGGAACATTTTTTCTGTCATCGTTAATGGATTGATTTGTTCATTCAATACAGCAACTTTATCGATAAGACCTTTCATAACTTTTTGATATAGTTGGTCATCAGAAGCAATTTTTTCAAATTTTTCTCTTAATAATGGATTTAAAAGTACTCTATTTGAACGAACTTTTTCAATTTCTTTTGGAGTTAATCCAAAAAGTTCTACAATTTCTTTTGAAGAATTATTCCAGAAGTTTGCAATAACAGTTTCAGGTGCAGAACCTATTTTCAACATCGCAGCTTCATCAAGTGAATACATTTTTGCATTAAATTCATCCAAATTTTCAGCTAATGATGTTAGAGTTTTTATTGTTTTTTCACTAATTTTAGTAGATTCAAGTTTTGAGATAAGTGATCTAACAGGATGTTCACTGTCTCTATTATTTGAAATTAGATCATTAATATAGTCAAAATCTTCTTGCAATGAAGCAGGAGCAGTTTTATTATATTTATCAACAAGTGTTCTCATTAATTGTGTTACTTCTGTTGTAACATTTCTAAATTTAGATAAAGGTATCGGCGTATTCAGTAATTTTTTATCTTTAAGAAGATTGATAATCCCTTCTTCATTTGGTAGCATTTGTTGAATAAATTCTTTTCTAATACCGTTTTCTTTAAAAGTGTTAATAAGGTTTTGATAGATTTGTTTCCCTGCATTTTCATTGATATTATATTCAATATTACTTTTTAAAATAAGATTTAAGTCTTTTTCTACTTTTGTCGCAGAAACTCTATCAAGATTATGAGTGAATGCTTGGATAATATTACTTCTGAAGTTTTTATCTAAAGGTTTGTCGCTATATAATCTCAAAACTGATTCAAGTTGGTTTTGAATATCATAATTTTGATATTTGTTTGAATATTGTTCTAAGTTATTTAAAATTTTATCAGCTTTTTTATTTTTTCTGTCATTTAAAAATTTAGCAAAATATGGCTCTGTAGTATTACATATAAGAGCACTCATAATAGGAGTCGCAAAACCTGCTGTTAGCATCCATAAAGTATTATTTTGGATTGCAATAGTTTTCATTTTTTCTTGTATAACATCTCTGCGGTTTTTTATATTTTTATCAATTCCAAGTCTGTCGCCTATTTTCTGAATTTCTTTATCAGAATATAAATCCCAAGGCAAGAATTGAGGATCTTGATAGAAAGGTTTTTTGCGACCAGAACTATCTATATATTCTTTTTGGACATTAAATCCATGTATTAAATATGCCGGTAATTGAATTGCAAGTTTAGGCCAAATAGCCATTGAAGCTAAAAATGAACCTAAACCGATAAACTCCATACCTTTTGTAAGGGGTGTTTGTCTTTTAGAAAATAAGTAACCGGCAATTCCAAGTCCACCAAGAGTAAGGCCTACATTACTTAATTTTCCCAATTCATGGTCATTTGCTTTCCCTTCTACGGCATGTTTGAAAGCTTTAGTGTTATAGAAATTGTCTTTTACAATGTATAAAGGAGCATTTAAAATATTTTTGTTAACTAATCTACCATCTCCATCAAGTGGTTTTATAAGATCTTTATTTACCTCATGTTGGATGTTAAAATAAGGAGCAGGCTTTTTGCGTGGCTCTTTTTCGTTACGTTGCCCTAAAAGTCCGTTTGTTGGTCTATTGTTTATGAAATTTTGAATTAAATTTGAATTCATATTAGTTTACCACGTACCTGTCATCTTTTTTTATAATATCAGCTGAATCTATTTTGGATGGTTTATTTGATGTGCTTAGGGCAAAACTTGTCCCTACAATAGAGGATAGTGCTGCTACTCCTAAAAGAATTTTTCCGGCATGTTTTGATATGCCTTTGCCCTCACCTTTGTAAAAATCTTTAGCACTTTTTACAAAACTTTCACCAAAAACTTTCATTGATTTCAAAAATTCATCTTTTTTCCAGAATTTAAACGTCATGTAATCAAAATATTTTTCCCAAGGTTTTTGAACTGCCATACATACACCGACTGCAGCCCAAAGATAAGATGAAATATTTTTTGCTAGACCGGCTTTGATTACAATTTCTTTAATTCTTGATTTCACTTCTTGATCAGAATCATTTAAATTTTGTCCCATCCCAAGTTTTTTAGCAATCCTGTCATATCTAAAGTTTCTTTTTTGACCTTTTGTTTCATCCCCGTATAACAAGTCCCATCGAGGGAATTCAACACTTTCAAAAACTTTGTGATATTCAATACTTGTGATATCTGTATCATTAACATCATCAGGTAATTCGTATATTACTTTTGCATAAGGTCTTTCTATATCAATGCCTGTCATCATTTTAATTGGAGTGCTGACAAAGGATTTTGATAAGTTTTTTGCAAGTGCATAAAAAATTACTCCCAGAGCCATTTTCCTTCCAAGAGGTTTTGCAACTGTTTTATCAAAATGAGGAAAAACTTTGTTTGTATTGAAAACAGCCATCAAGGTTGCACTGCCTATTAAGTATGGAACAGTACCCATTGTTAAAAATTCATAAAAATTAGCGTTTCTGCTTCCTTTTAAACCTTTTGCAGGATAAAGTGTGAATGCATTAGTAAGTTTATCCATGCCAATTCTTGTGCGAGTCATAAGATTGTTCTTTAAAAGTGTGTCATGGTCATATTCTAAAGGTTTTTTCTTATCTCCCCCATTAGCATCAGCAGAAAATTGAACTTTAGTATTTAAATTATTAACAGGTAAAATCATCTTTTCTCCACACAAATAATGCAGTTATATAAGGTTCGTGAAAATTATTTTTTGATAGTGATATAATTCAAATTTACATTTTTTAACAATTAAAAGCTAAGCATAAACTGTAAAAAATATAGCAGTTGCTATTCCTGCAATAATGCAGTAATAGCCAAATATGGCAAGTGAAAATTTAGATATAAATTTCATAAAATATTTAATACACAAATATCCTACAATCGCTGATACAATAGTTCCCCAAATTATCGCTGTCCAATTATATTGCAATGCCTCATGGATATCTATTTTAATAAGCGGATATACCATTGATGCCCCAAGAATAATTGGTATACTTAACAAAAAAGAATATCTTGCTGCTGTAACTCTGTCTAGTCCACAAAATAAACCTGTCGCAATTGTCCATCCGGAACGAGAAAATCCTGGTAATGCTGCAAGACCTTGGGCCAGACCTATAAGTATTGAAGATTTTACAGTCATTTTATCGGTTTTAGATTCCAGCTTTTTTGATTTATATTCGCTGTATAAAAGTGTAAGACCTGTAATAAATAATAATATGCCAACAATAGATGGGGTATATACAAGCTTTTCTGCTATTTCATTAATCGGTAATGCCAATGCTATTGTAATTACTGTTCCTAAAATAATAAATAAGCCTAATTTAGCTTCATTATTTTCCCAATTTTTATTTTTAACAGCATTAATTATTGCTTTTAAAATATTCATTATATCTTTTCTGAAGAAAATGATTACGGCAATAAGAGTTCCTAAATGAACCATAATATCAAAAAAAACTTCTTCATTAGAACTTTGTACTATTTCAATTCCTTTAAATACTTTATAAAAATTTGATGTAAAAACTAAATGTGCAGAACTTGAAATAGGTAAAAATTCACTAAGTCCTTGTACTATCCCCATTAATATTGCTTGTATAAAATTCATTTTCAACCTTCCTATTTAAAATATTTTATATTTGTTATTCTTCATAATAAGAACAGCAGGATGTCTGAGTTTCCCAAACTGTAACTTTACTTAATTGTACAACTCTTTCTTTTAATTTATTGTAAATAAACATTGAAATCATTTCACTAGAAGGACTTTCTCCTTTAAATTCGGGTAAAGCATTCAAGTCTTTATGATCAAGCATATCCAGTACTGCTTTTAATTCTTTTTTTAATATTTTATAGTCCATTAAGATATTACTTTTGTCTAAAGTATCACCTTTTACAAAAACTTCAACCATCCAATTATGTCCATGTTGATTTTCGCATTCACCTTCGTAATTTAATAAATGGTGTGCTGCTGCAAAAAAAGCTTGCGTCTTAATTTCAAACATTTATATCCCCTTTTTCAATATATAATCACAAAATTCTCTAACGGCTCCTCTTCCGCCATTTTTTGATGATATAAAATTTGCTATAGCTTTTACTTCATCTACGGCATCATTAGGACAACCTTTTAAAATAACTTTTTCCAAAATACATATATCCGGTAAATCATCTCCCATATAAGCTATTTCATCAAAAGTTATATTATATTTTTTTATAATTTCTTCGAGAGTTTTAATTTTATTTTTTGAGCCCAAGTGCAATTCTTTAATATTCAAATTTTTGGCTCTGTGTTCAACAGTTTTGTTATCTCTTCCAGTAATTATAGCAGTGATAACTCCTGCGTTGTTAAGATTAACTATTCCTTGTCCGTCTTTTGCATTAAAAGTTTTATATTCATGTCCGTTTTCATCAAAAGTAAGGCTACCATCTGTTAAAACACCATCAACGTCAAATGCTACCAATTTAATTGTCATTATGCTACTCCTGCTCTTAAAAGGTCATGAATATGTATAACTCCAATTGGTTTATTATTCTCATCTACAACGGCTAGTGCTGTAATTGAAAATTTTTCCATAAGATTTAACGCACTTGCTCCATAATCTTTTGCTGATATATGTTTAGGATTAACAGACATTACATCTTTTGCGGATAAAGAGCTTATATTTTGGTATTTTATAAGAGTTCTTCTTATATCTCCATCTGTCAATACACCTTTTAAAACTCCATTTTTATCTAATATCATAGCCATACCGAGTTTCTTTTCAGAAATTAGTTTTATGACATCAGTGAAAGAATCTGTTTCTTTAGCAATAGGTAATGCTTCAGGCTCTGATAGCATTAAATCCGAAACCCTATAAGTAAATCCTTTACCAAGTGCTCCTGATGGGTGGAAAATAAGAAAATCTTCTTCTGAAAATCCTCTTTTTTCTAATAAACATACTGCTAATGCATCTCCCATAGCAAGAGTTGCAGTTGTACTAGCTGTAGGAGCTTTATTAAGCGGGCAAGCTTCTTTTTCTACAGATATGTCTAAAGTAACATCAGAAGAATGCGCAAGAGTTGAATTCATTTTTCCTGTCATTCCAATCATTGTTACTCCAAATCTTTTTATTAGCGGTAATAAATTTAATAACTCTTGAGTTTCTCCGCTGTTTGAAATAGCTATTACAACATCATTTCGTGTAATTATGCCAGAATCACCATGTGTACTTTCTGCCGGATGTAAAAAATATGCCGGAGTCCCAGTAGAAGTGAGAGTTGCTGCTATTTTTCTGCCTATAAGACCGGATTTTCCCATTCCTGTAACTATTACGCGTCCTTTGCAGTTGTATAATATATTAACAGCTCTTTCAAAATCTTCTCCAATATTATTTTTTAACCTAAGAATAGAGTTTGCCTCGATATCTAAAACGTCTTTCGCAAGTTCGTTAATTTTACTGCTGTCCATAACTATTGTTTCCATTTTTATCCCCTAACTAATGAAATTATATAATAAATATCATATAAAAGTATTAATTTGGTACAAAATATTTAATTTTTGTTAAAAATTGCCGAATAATTTGATATGAAGCAAAATCTAAATTTAAAATTTAATAATTCAAGTGTAGAACTAGAAAAATTTAAAAAATATATTAAAACTCATGAATGTCCGATTGTGAATATTGATTTATCTTCTTTGAATATTTTTGAAGCAGCCAAATTTATTTCTTTATCTTCTGTATATCATTATCAAAAATATCCTAATGGCAAATTAAATTACAGTGTTGCTTCAAATGATATAAAATCTTTGGTATGCAATTTATTTATGAATTTCGAGTTGACAAAAATATAGCAAAAAATTTTTTCAGGAGTTTTATATAAACATGCCATTTATAAGTAATATTGATAATAAAATTATTGCGGCTTCAGTAAATTCAAGAGATTTAGTTAACAAAAAAGAGAGACAAGAAAATAAAACTAAAAATTTGTTGAGTTCTCCTGTTCTATATCTTGGAGCTTCTGCTTTAGCAAGTATTGCTATTGCAGGTTTATTGATTGGAGAAAATAGAAAAAGGATAAAGGGAAATATTTTAAATAATACGAAAAAAGTTTTATCTATAAATGATTTACAAGTTTCCAAATTGAATGTGAAGAATCAACAGGAGAAAAAAAGAATTTCAAAAATTGTTGATTTGATTATTCCTTTTAATGAAAAGGATTATGAAGCTGTAAGAAAAAAAGAAGCAATCATGAAAGCTGATTTATCTGAAAGATTTGCATCTGGGAAAGCTGGGGATTTGCAAAATGCTGAATATTTTGAGTTAAGGGAAAATCAAATTTTAAAATCTTATCTTTCTCCAATTTCCCCTGATAGAAAATTGTTGAGCAAAGAAAATTTAGAGTCTATTCTTTCATTTTTAAAAGATTCAAAGTTAAATGCTAAATTACGTGGAGGATTAGATTTGTCAGATGATGAAAATGTAAAAATTATAGATAATTTGATAAATGAGTCTAAGCCTCTAGATGAACATTCAATAGTATATAGCTTTTTAAGAACAAAAAAAACTTATGATTCTAATGAAGATTTAGATTTTGTAAAAGATTTAAAGCTAGGAAATATATTAAAAGATAAAGGATTTATTTTATCATCAAGGAAATATGACACCTATTTGGCGCAGTCTGATGCAGTTATTTATAATGAAAAATATAATGATTCTGGATATATTTTGAGAATAGTTTTACCAAAAGGAACAAAAGGTTTTGATGGTAGAAGATGTACAGGTAGAGAAGATGGGGATAAAATTAATTCTACATTTATTTTGCCCAGAAATTCTGAATTAAAAATAAGAAGAATTGATGATTCTATAAGATTAATAGATGTAGATTATCTGTTGCCTAAAAATTAAACTGTATATTGATAATTAAATCAAAAAATTTTTATGATATAATAATCGCGTGATTATTTAAGAGAAAAAGGGGGTATAATGATTGAACATTTACAGGCAATTGTTCATGCTCATGCTGTCGTTGTTTCTGCAGCGATATTGCTGATAGCTTATGTATTTATTGCCTTAGAAAAAATTCCAAAAGTTACAATTGCGCTTATTGGTGCAGCTATTACTATTCTATTAGGTCTTGTAAGCCAGACAAAATTATTGGATGGAGCTATAGACCCTCATTATTTTATTAACTTTGTTGATTTTAACGTAATTTTTTTGTTAGTATCAATGATGATTATCGTAAGTATTGCAACTCGAAGCGGCATGTTTAATTGGGTTGCAAATCAACTATTGAAACTTACCAAGGGGCATCCTGTAGGAGTTTTAATTGTATTAGGTTTATTTACAGCTGTTGTATCTGCATTTTTAGATAATGTTACTACTGTAATTTTAATTATGCCTGTAACATTTTTTATAGCAGATAAATTGGATATTAACCCTGTACCTTATTTGTTGACAGAAATTTTCGCTTCAAATATTGGGGGTACTGCTACTTTGATTGGTGATCCGCCAAATATTATTATTGGTAGTGCTGCAGGGTTATCTTTCATGGATTTTGTAAAAGAATTAACTCCGATTATTGCAGTTATTATGGTGGTTGTTCTTTTTATATTATGGTTATTCTTTAGAAAAGATTTGCATACAACGCCGGAAAAAATGGACGCTGTTGCAAATTTAGATAATTCAAAAACAATCACGGATTATCCTTTAATGATAAGAAGCGGAATCGTTTTACTTCTTGTTATTTTGGGTTTTGTCCTACATGATGTTACTCATATTGAGACTTGTGTTACAGCAATGCTGGGAGCCAGCTTTTTGTTGTTATTTGAAAAACCGAAAGATATTCTTTGTGATGTAGAATGGAATACAATCTTCTTCTTTATTGGTTTGTTCATAATAATTGGCGGTCTTGAAGCTTCTGGCGGTATTGCTTTGATGGCAAAGTGGATTTTAAAAGTTACAGAGGGCTCTCAATCTGCAACAGCAATGATAATATTATGGGCATCAGGCTTTATTAGCGGTATTATTGATAATATCCCATACACTGCGACTATGACTCCTATGCTTTTAGAAATTCGTAATGTAATGGGGGCTGAGTACACATTACCTCTTTGGTGGTGCTTGTCTTTGGGTGCTTGTCTTGGTGGTAACATGACAATTATCGGAGCAGCTGCAAATGTTATTGTTTCTGAAACATCTGCTCATCATGGACATCCGATAGCATTTATGCGATTCTTGAAATATGGATTTTGCATAATGTTTGTATCATTATTCTTAAGTTCAATATATATTTGGCTTAGATTTTTGCATTAATCCTGAATAAAAAAAGACCCTCTAATTAAGAGGGTCTTTTTTTATGTCTTATTTTGTTGATCTGGCCTTTTTTAGTTTTATTAGCAAGAGTATTGGTATTACTGCAACAGACATAAATGCCAGTAGTGTAAAAGCATCAAAGAATGAGGCTAATTTAGCTTGTTGTAATAATTCTTTGTATAACATTCCGTTAGCTTTTTTAGCAGCAAGTACTGTAGAATAATGTATTAAGAACTTTGATTTGAGCATCATAAGTTTGTATTGAAACATAGGATTATGTGGTGATAAATTTTCTACCAAGTAAGTTTGTCTGACTTGGGATACTCTTGCTATAAAAGTTGCAGACATTGAGGTGGATATTGCAGTTATAATGTTTTTAAATAATGCGTGTAATGCTGCGGCATCGGCATTTTTAGATGCAGGCAATGTGTTAAAAGACATTGCTGTAATAGGGACAAATGCTGTTGGAACTCCTATACATAAAAGAATGTTAGGCAGAACTACACTTTCAATTGAAGATGTTGTATTTAGCTGTGTGAGCATTAATACAGATAATCCCATTGTCAATAATCCTATAGTTGCTAGAATTTTAGGTTTTACATATTTAGAAATTTCCCCAACTACAAGTAGGCCAATTAAGCATATAATCGCTCTTGGGAACATTGCAAGTCCTGATTTTGAAGGGCTGTATCCTAATAAACTTTGTACAAACATTGGAACAAGTAAAAGTGTAGAATACAACATTACATTGATAAATGAACTTATTAATGTCCCAAACATAAAATTTCTATCTTTAAATACTCTTATATCAATTACAGGATATTTGTATTCTAATTCCCAAACATAGAAAAATACAAATGAAAATATTGAAATACCTGTGAGCCAGCAAATCCAAGTAGTATCAAACCAATTAAATTGTTGCCCTTTATCAAGAACAATTTGCATACAGGCAAGAGCAATAACAATTGAGCCATACCCGTATATATCAAATTTTTTGTTATATTTTTGTTTCTCAGGTTTGTCGTTAGATAAAAAGAATTTAATCATCAAAAAAGACAGCATACATAGCGGAATATTCATAATAAAAATCCACTGCCAAGAATAATTATCTGTAAGGTAGCCTCCGATAAATGGTCCTGCAAGGGGGGAGAACATTGCCGCAACTCCAAATAATCCCATTGCAACTCCTCTTTGTTCAGGAGGAAAGACTTCCAATAAAACTGCTTGGCATAATGGTAATATACAACCGCTTCCTATACCTTGAATAAGCCTTGCAAATATCAAAGCTTGAAGATTTGGGGCTAATACACAAAGCAGACAGCCTAATGCAAATATCCATATGCTATAGTACATTAGCAACTTTTTCCCTATTGTTCTGACAAGGTAGCCGGTAACAGGCAACATTAGCCCACCTGAAATTATATAACAAGTGATTACTGTATTTGTCTCATATTGAGTTGCTCCATAAAACCCTGCTATGTGTGGCTGACTTACGTTTGTCGCAGATGATGCAGCAAGTGCAAGAAAGGCCGGCAATAATACTGATATTGCGACTATATAGGGGTTAACTTTCTTTGATTCTTCCATATTACTTAATTTTTACCTTTGGTACAACGGACATACCTGGAACGATATTATAGTCTTTTATATCTTCATCAAATACTATTTTAACAGGTACTCTTTGTACAATTTTTACATAACTTCCTACAGCATTTTCAGGAGGGAAAAGACTTGATTTTGCACCTGTTGCTCTTTGAATACTATCAACGTGTCCTTTAAATCTTTTTCCTGGATATGTATCAATTTTGATAGATACAGGTTGTCCTTTTTTCATATGGGTAAGTTGAATTTCTTTAAAGTTAGCAATTACCCAAACTTGTTCTGGTACAATTTGCATTAAAGGTTGACCAACTTGAATATAATTCCCCATTTCAACGCTTCTTGCAGATACCATACCTGATTGAGGAGCATATATTTTTGTATATGAAAGATCAAGTTTTGCCTGTTCTACTTCAGCTTCAAGTCTTTGAATTTCAGCTTGAACAGCTTCAGCTTTTGCTTTATTAGACTCTAATGCTGATTGCATTGCTTTTGATTTCTCAGTAGCAGCTTTATGATTTGCTTGTGCAACTGTGAAATGAGTATTACTGTTATCAAAGTCTTGCTTTGAAACAATTCCGGCTTTATACATATCTGTATATCTTTTGTGGTCTTTTGTAGCAAAATCAAGTTTTGATTTTGTTGAATTAACATCTTCGTATGATTGGTTTACGTTTGAGCCGCCTTCTTCAATTTGTTTTTCTGTAACATTTAACTGTGCTTTAGCTTCTGCAAGTTTTGCTTCTGCCTGATGTAATTTTACTTCGTAATCTGCAGGATCTATTTCTACTAATAATTGTCCGGCTTTTACTTCATCATTATCATCAACTAATAATTTAATAACAGGACCTTGTACTCGAGGTGCAATTGAAACAAGACGTCCTTCTACAAATGCATCATCAGTTGACTGGAAAAATGTAGAGTGTATTGCGAAAAATACCCCTAGTAAAACCAATCCAGTAGCTGTAGCTATTGGTACAAATACTCGTTTCTTCTTATATTCTGGACGATTTTTCTTCGCATTTTCTTTTCTTGTCTTTAATCTTTTTTTAGCTTTTTCTACAAATTCTTCATTATTAATATTTGTTTTGTCTTGGGGATTGTCTGTCATTTTTCACCTCTTATATTTGCATATTTAATTTTTCTTCTAAATTAACTTTTATTTTATTTAATACTTTTAGACAACTTAAAAGTTCTTCATCTGTTACACCTTCGACTGTATTTTGCCAGTGTTCTAAAACTGTCGGCAAAACCATATCATAAGCTTTTTTACCTTTTTCTGTTATATTAATTTTAAATATTTTCCTTTTGTTTATATCAGGAGTTTTGGTTACGAGTTTTTTTTCTTCAAGTATTTTTATAATTCTTGTTATGTTAGGTCTGTCTTTTAAAGTAAGAGCTCCTATTTGTCTTTGGTATAACCCATCATGGTCAATTATTGCTGTCAAAACGGTAAATTGTTCAGGTGTGATTGGTAAATTTGCTTTCACAAATTTTTGGTTTGCAATAGCTCGTACCATTTTTCCAACGCGTACCAGTTTCATCCCAATTCTACTTTTTAATAAATCTAACTTGTCCATGATTTTTCTTTGTGTTATTATGATAACACAAAAAAGGAAATAGCAAGCATGAAATTTTTTAAAATATTATTAACTTTATTTATTTTATTATGCAGCGTATCTGTAGTAGATGCAAAAGATAAGAAAGCTGCTCAAGATTACAGAATAGAGTATTTAAATATCGATTGGTGGCAAAAATATAATGATCCTGTTTTAACTGATTATATTTCCACTGCATTTAAAAATAATCAGGATTTAAAAATCGCGACATTGAATGTTAAACAATCTGAACAGGTTGTAAAACAAGCTTTTGCGAGTCAATTACCTCAATTAGGATTCCAAGGAGATGTATTTAGAGATTTTAGCTCTGCTGATATAAGATTTGGTGATGTAGTGATTAGAGATTACAATCAGAGTAATTTCTTTTTACCATTGACAATGAGCTATGAAGTGGATATTTGGGGTGAAAATTATTTGAAGACAAAATCTGTAAAAAAACAGTTGGAAATGATAAAACAAAATGAAAGAGCTTCTTATATTTCATTGACATCAGCTGTTGCTTCTGAATATTTTAATTTAGTAAAGTTAGACAAGCTTATTAAAAATCAAAAAGAGCTTGTTAAATTACAAACTGAAATTGTTAAATTAGAAGATATAAAATATAAAAACGGGCTTTGTCCTATAACAGAATTAATGGACGAAAAGCAGTTATTGACTCAATTACAAGAAGAACTAAATGTATATGTAGATAAACGACTTATTGTGGGTAGGCAATTAGGAGTATTAACAGGAGAGCGCGAAAAGGATTTAGCCTTGATGCCAAGAAGTGATTATTCTGTTTTGGCTCTTTTACCTTTACCGGAAAGTATAAACGCAGAGGTTATTCAATATAGACCTGACTTTATGAAAGCAGAAGAATATATTGAAAAAATTGGTATTGATGTAAAAGTCGCAAAGAGGGATTTCTTACCTAAATTTATTTTATATGGACAGGCAGGTTTTAGTGCATATAATTTGACGAATATATTTGGTGGTCATACTTTCAAATCTTTGGTTGGATTTATGCCTTCAATAGATTTATTTACAGGTGGAGCTAAAATGGCTCGTTTGCGCTACAAAAAATTGGAATTAGAAAAAGCTCAACAAATATACGAAAAAACTATTTTAACTTCTATCCAAGAAGTTAATGATGCTTTGGGTGGTGCAATAACAAGAGAATTAAATTACAATGAAAGTGTAAAAAGATATAATTTAGAAAATGATAAATATAATTTGGCACAAAGGAAGTTTGAGATTGGTGCAAAATCAAACTTGGAGATGATGAAAGATAAGGAAAAACTTCTAGTTGCAGAAAAAGATAAAGTTAACAGTCAAGTAAATTATTTATTATCAACTTTAAATATATATAAAGCTGTTGGCGGCAAGGACTTTACACAAATTAATAATAATCTGTAAATTTAATTTTACTCTGTTAGAGTAGTCTTTAGTTGAATAAATTTATATTATTTTCTTGATATAAATTCAGTATGATAAAGAAAATAATTACTCTAATAGCAATATTTTTTAGTTCTGCGGCATGTCTTGCAGAGGATATTCATTTTGACAATGATACTTATACCTTGAAGTATAGCGCAATAGCTCCAAGCACCCAAGGTTATGGAAATGAGTATTTTAAAAAAGGTGAAAATGTTTCAAATTGGTCAAAAATGATTGGTATATATTATTACCCTAATGAAAATGATCCTATAAAATATGCACAGAATTTTGACAAAACTGTTGAAAATACAGAAAATAGTGTTTTGTTAAAATTCATTGAAAATAAAAAATCAGATAAAGCTATCATTAGTTTTTTAGTAAATGGCAGCGAAAATGCTAAGAAATATTTTGAATATGATATATATAAATTTGAAAAAAATCAGGACAATGGCATGGTTGTCTCAAAGTACGCTGTAAAGTACTTCTTCACTAAAAACGAAGAAATAAAACAAATTGCAGATAAGGTTAAATCAGAAAACGATAAATACTTGGAAATGCTTGCAGTATCCCCACTTCCAAAGATAATTGAAGAAAATATAAGCTTGAAAAATTAAAAGTCAGTCGTATTGACATAAATAAAAAGTATATTTATTATTTAATTATGGTAATTGTAGATACGACGAGAGTAAAAGATTATTTAAATAAGTCAAAATCTCCAATGTTGGACTATGTAATCAACCCATATGTCGGTTGTCCTAATAAATGTTTATATTGCTATGCTGCTTATATGTCGAGTTTTAGCAAACATTCTGAGGAGTGGGGAGAGTTTGTTGATGTAAAATATACTTCCAAAAAAATCAATATATTTAAGATAAAAAATAAAAAAGTCATGATAAGTACAGTTACTGATCCATATAATGAGTATGAAAGAGAATATTGTGTTACAAGAAAAATATTAGAGCAGCTTGTAAAATCAGAGGCTTATATCAGTATTGTTACTAAATCTAAACTTGTGTTAAGAGATGTTGATTTATTGAAAAAAATGAAAAATGTTGAAGTTGCACTTTCCATAAGTGTATTGGATGAAAACATAAAAAATAAATTGGAAAAAAATTCATCATCTATACAAGAAAGACTTGAAACCTTAAAATTTTTGAAGCAAAATGGAATTAGGACCGTTGTATTTGTCTCCCCAATTATTCCGGAGATAACAGATTTTAAAAAAATAATAGAGGTTACTAAAGATATAGCGGATGAATATTGGTTCGATAAATTAAACCTAAGAAGTAGTTTCAAAACTAAAATGTTAGGGTTTATAAATGAAGAATATCCTGTTTATAATTCATTATATATGGATATATATGACAAAAAAAATACAGAATATTTCGATAGAATATTAAAGGAAATAGATAGATATTGTATTGAAAATAATATAACTTATAAAAATTTTTCTGCCGGCACATAAATTGCTTCTTGACCAAAATAAAAAATAAATCTTTTGCCGGCTTTTCCTAAAATTAAAGGGTATTGATGAATTTTAAAAAGGCATCATGCCCTTTTTTATTTCTTTTAAATACACCTGCGCATTCCAAAACTTGAACAAATACTAGACCTACTTCATTTTTTATTATTGACATTATATTGTCTTCATTAATGTTTTTATATTTTGATAAAAATCCTTCGACCCAGTCTGCATGTTTTGCAGTAAGTTCGTTTTTTCTTAAATCTGTTTTATTTAGTATACATTTTGCAGTTTCTTCTAATTCTTTTTTTAGTCTGGATGGTAATACTGCAAGTCCCATAACTTCAATTAGTCCGATATTTTCTTTTTTTATGTGATGTAATTCTTTGTGTGGATGGTACAAGCCTAAAGGATATTCACTTGTTGTAATGTTATTTCTTAAAACAAGATCAAGCTCATATAATTCTCCTTTTTTTCTTGCTATAGGAGTAATTGTATTATGAGGTTCTCCATCAGTGTCAGCGAATATAAATACTTCTTTATCCGTGTAATTTCTCCATTTATTAAGTATATAATCAGCAAATTCAACTAATCTTTCGGAATTTTTATGTTGAATTCTAATTACTGACATTGGCCATTTTACAATACCTGCTTTTATGTCTTCATAACCTTTAATATTAAAACTTTCTTCTATTTGAGCTTTTTCCATTGCAAATTCGTAATGTCCGCCTTGAAAATGATCATGAGAGAGTATTGAACCTCCGACGATTGGTAAATCGGCATTTGAGCCGACAAAGTAATGAGGAAAAAGTTTTATAAAATCAAAAAGTTTTTTAAAAGTATTTTTGTTTATAACCATAGGAATATGTTTCCTGTTGAGAACGATACAATGTTCGTTATAGTAAACATAAGGAGAATATTGAAAATACCAATTTTCTCCATCTATTTCAATAGGAATAATCCTGTGATTCCCTCTTGCCGGATGATTAATTCTTCCTGCATATCCTTCATTTTCAGAACAAAGCATGCATTTAGGATATCCGCTTTGTTTTGCATTTTTTGCTGCAGCTATAGCTTTTGGATCTTTTTCGGGTTTGGATAAATTTATAGACAAATCAAGAGTCCCATATTCTGTCTCTGTTTGCCAGCGTATATCTTTTGATATTCTATATCTTCTTATATAATCAGTATCTTGACTAAATTCGTAGAACCAATCTGTAGCTTTTTTAGGTGATTCCAAATACAACTTTTTGAAATTTTCAATTATTTCATGAGGCGGAGCTACAAGTGTACTCATGATTTTTGTATCAAATAAATCTTTGTATACTATGCTATTTTCTATTATTTGATTTTCTATAGCATAATCTAAAAATGCTTTAAGTGTTTCTTCCAGATTAATATTCTCGTATTTTTCATTAGAATCAATAAATTCATCCAGATTTAAAATTTCTAAAAGCCTGTTTGTTACATAATTTTTATCAAGAGGTGAAATTAAATCTTTTTCTATTCCATATTGTATAAGTTTTTCAATTGCATTAAAAATTATTTTCAACCTCAGTTCCTCCAATTGGTCTTATAGAAAGTATATGACAGCTATCTAGCCCAATAATTTTTTCAATTTTTTCTTTAAATTCTTTTAGTATATTGATTGGAACAAAGGCTTGTACAGTTCCTGCAAAACCTCCTCCATGAACCCTATATGCTCCGTTATTTTTTAATATTTCATTGCAAAGAGCAAGTACAATCGCTACGGACTGTTCTTTGGATGAGCCTGATACACAAACATTTTGCAGATACATGTATGAAGAGTATCCTGATTCTTTAACTAATTCTAAGAATTTAGAAAAATCACCTTTTTCAAGGACTTTTGCTTCTTGCATAGCCCTTTCATTTTCATTAAAGAAATGTACAGCTCTTAATACTGCTCTGTCTCCAATTTGTTTTCTTAAAATAGGAATTTCTGCATAAAATTTCTCTTTTTCAACTTGACGAAGATATTCTTTGCCAAAATATTTTGCAATTTGTTCCATCTCAGATGGAATTGCAGCATATTCATCAGTTAAATCAGCATGGTCAGCTCCAGAGTCTATTATACACAGAGCGTAGCCGGTTTTTGAAAAATCAAAATCAATTTTTTTAATGATTGGATTGTCAGTATCATTAAAATCAATAGATATTATTCCTCCAACAGAAGATGCCATTTGATCCATAAGCCCACAGGGTTTTCCAAAAAATACATTTTCTGCATACTGACCGATTTTGGCAATGTCAACATCTGAAATTTTATTTTCAAAAAATAAACTATTTATGATATTGCCTATTAATACTTCAAAAGCTGCTGATGATGATAATCCAGAACCTTTTAATACATTAGAAGTTGTATAGCAATCAAATCCTTTTATGTTACAGCCAAGTTCTTTAAATTTTGCTATAACCCCTTTTATTAGAGCTTTTGCTTGATTATATTCATTTTTATTAGGGGTCAGTTCATCCAAGTTTATAATATCCATTGGATAACCTTCTGATTGAATTCTGATAATATTTTCATCATTAAGTCCTACTGCAGCTATTATATCCAGATTTACGCTTGCAGCAATTACACATCCATGTTGGTGATCAGTATGATTCCCTCCTATTTCGGTTCTTCCAGGTGCAGAAAATATTCTTATATTATTAGAATTTTTTTTAAATGTTTCTTTAAATTTATTTATTAATCCTATATATCTGCTTAAATAAAAGTCTTTATTTTGGTTACAATAAATTTTTTCCAATTCTTCTCTCTTAATCATAAAACTCCTTTATTAATAATTTTATACCCTTAATATTTAATATAGAAACATCTAAATATATTATTTGGTGTATAAAATTAAAAAAAAATATGATAAAATAGTAAGAAATTGGGTATATATAAATTATTATTTAGGAGATTTATGTATGGAAGATTTTATTAACACTTGTGATGAGGGCAGAGTCAAAAAGGCTAAACGTATGAAAGTTTTTATTTCATTTGCAGCTGGTATGGCAGGACTTTTATTTGGGCTTGATATTGGAGTAATATCAGGAGCTTTACCTTTTATAAGCAGCCATTTTGATTTGACAAGCCAACTTCAAGAATGGGTAGTAAGTACAATGATGCTAGGTGCTGCATTAGGTGCAATGACTACCGGCTGGATTTCTTTTAAATTAGGCCGTAAAAAAAGTTTAATGTCAGGTGCAGCATTGTTTGTACTTGGTTCAATAGGGTGCGCTTGTGCTCCAAATATTGTTACTCTTTTAATATCAAGAGTAATGCTTGGCTTTGCAGTTGGTATTGCTTCTTATGTAGCGCCTTTGTATCTTTCTGAAATGTCAGAAAAAGAGGACAGAGGTAAATTAATTTCAATGTATCAAATGATGGTAACTATTGGTATTCTTGTTGCATTTATTTCTGATACAATTTTTAGTTATGGTGGTCATTGGAGATTAATGCTTGGAGTTATAAGTTTGCCAGCGTTATTGTTGATGGTTTCTGTTTTTGGATTACCTGATAGTCCTAGATGGCTAGCTTCAAAAGGTCATTTTGAAAAAGCAAAAGATATCTTAAGAATGCTTTCTACTACTGATGCAAAAGCTGACGGAGAGTTATCTGAGATTAAAGAAAGTTTGAAAGTTAAACAGGAAGGCTGGGGACTTTTTAAGGCTAACAAAAATGTTCGCAGAGCTGTATATCTTGGAATGTTATTGCAAGCAATGCAGCAGTTTACAGGTATGAATGTTATCTTATATTATGCCCCTCAAATATTTAAACATGCAGGGTTCGCAAATACCGAACAACAGATGATTGCAACTGTAATTTGCGGATTGACAAATTCTTTAGCTACTTTAATTGCAATGAGAACTGTTGATAAACAGGGACGTAAACCTATTTTGAAAATAGGATTTGCAGGAATGGCAACGGGTTCATTCTTATTAGGATTATGCTTGTATATGATAAATACCGGTTTTAGTGCATTATGGATTTCCATTGCAGCTATTGTAATGACCCTATTCTTTATTGTAAGTTTTGCAATGAGTGCAGGACCTGTTATATGGATTTTATGTTCAGAAATTCAACCTTTAAAAAGCAGAGATTTTGGTGTAGCTTGTTCTACTACTACAAACTGGATTGTAAACATGATTATCGGTGCTACGTTCCTTACATTAATTAATGCATTTGGAATTGCTGTTACATTCTGGATTTATACATCATTGAACTTATTATTTATTGTATTGACAATATTATTGATACCTGAAACTAAGGGAATATCTTTGGAAAATATTGAGAAAAACCTTATGGATGGCAAGCCTCTTAAGGATATAGGTGTTTAAATCTATATTCTATCGTTTTATCATAAACTTCCCCGGCTTTTAAATACGGCTGTGGGAAGTTTTTATATGCCAGTAAATTAGGAAAATGCTGGCATTCTAAACAGAAACCGGAATGGTTTTTTATTGGAATTCCATATTTCCCAACTTCTGCTCCATTAAGATAATTACCACTGTAAAATTGTATTCCTGGTAAATTGGTATATATTTCAAGTTCAATTCCACTTTCTTCAGAAAATGCTCTTGCTGCCTTTTTTATTTCACCATTAAAATTTTTTATAATCCAGTTATTATCAAAACCTTTAGAATTTTTAACTTGGTAAAAATCGCTGTTAATATCTTTTCCTATGGCTTTTGGCCGTCTGAAGTCCATAACTGTATTGGTAACTGAATTTATATTTCCTGTTGGAATAGAATATTTGTCATTTTCTGTATAATTATTTGAAAATATTTGTACTTTTTGTCCCAAAACATCACCTTTACCGTTCAAATTAAAGTAAGTATGATTTGTTAAGTTGCAAATAGTTTCTTTATCTGTAATTGCATAATGGTTAATTATCAAAGAATTATTTTTCAATGTATAAGTAACCGTTATATTCAAGTTCCCAGGGTAATTTTCTTCTCCATCAGGTGAATGGTAAAAAAATTCTACGCTATTATCTGTTCTGTTAGATTGCCAAAATTTTTTATCAAAACCAATATTACCTCCGTGCAAATGATTTTCTCCATCATTACAATTTAGTTGGTATATTTTGTTTTTTACTTTAATTTTACCATTTTTTATTCTATTGCAACATCTTCCAACAGTTGCTCCAATATATTTTGTTTGACGTTTGTATTTGTCTAATGTATCGTACCCTAACACTACATCTGTTTTTTTGCCATATTTATCTTCAACAATTATAGATACAATTGTCGCTCCATATTCAGATAATTCTACTTCCAAAAAATCATTTTTTAATATCATAGCAATTTCATGATAACATAAGAATTGTATTTAAAGGTATAATTTTTTGGAGATTTTTATGAAGGTTTTATTATTTAACGGAAGTTGCAATGAAAACGGTTGTACTTATACAGCTTTGTGTGAAATTGCCAAGGTATTAGAACAAAACGGCATACAATCTGAAATTATACAGGTAGGAAAGAACCCTATTCGTGATTGTATAGGATGTGGCACTTGTAGAAAAATAGATGGAAAATGTGTTTTTAAGGATGATATCGTAAATGAAGTTATTGAAAAATCAAAAAGTGCTGATGGATTTATATTTGGTTCTCCTGTATATTATGCACATCCAAGTGGAAGACTTTTATCTTTTATGGATAGGTTGTTTTATGCAGGTGGTGCAAGTTTTAAATTTAAGCCTGCAGCTGCAATTGTTTCCGCTAGAAGAGCAGGAACAACAGCTTCTTTAGATGCAATAATTAAACATTTCACGATTAATCAAATGCCTGTTGTATCATCAAATTATTGGCCAATGGTACATGGTGCTCAAAATTCTCCGGATGATGTGAAAAAGGATTTAGAGGGTCTGCAGATTATGAGGACTTTAGGAAATAATATGTCTTGGCTTTTAAAATGCATAGAAGCAGGTAAAAAAGCTGGTATAAATATCCCGACAGAAGAAAGGATATTCACGAATTTTATACGTTAACTTAATTTTTTAAGGCTCTTAATGAATTAAGTACAGCGATTAAAGCGACTCCTGTGTCTGCAAAAACAGCTCCCCACATTGTAATTATTCCAAATGCACCGAGTATTAAAAATATAGCTTTAATACCAAGGGAAATAACAATATTTTCTTTCACAATACTCATTGTTTTTTTTGCAATGAGTATTGCTTTTAAAAGTTTGGAAGGTTTGTCGTCCATAATTACAATATCAGCAGCTTCTATTGCGGCATCAGATCCCAGCCCTCCCATTGCGACTCCTATATCTGCAAGAGTTAGTACTGGTGCGTCATTTATTCCATCTCCTACAAATACTATATTTTTATTTTTTGTTTTTTGCTTTAAAGAATTTTCGAGTTGTTCTACTTTTTGATTAGGTAACAGTTCTGCATAGAAATTATTTATCCCTAATTCGTTTGAAATATATTTCGCAGTATTATAAGAATCTCCTGTTAACATTATAGTTTTTTGATTTAGAGATTTTAAATTTTTTATAGTTTTTTTAGAGTCTTCTTTAATTTCATCTGATATTATGATATATCCTAAATATTTTTTGTTTTTGGCAGTGTATATTATAGTCCCGTATTCATCAATTTTTTGATAATTTATGCCATATCTATTCATAAATTTATAATTTCCGACAATAATTTCTTCTCCATCTACTGTAGCTTTTATTCCGTTGCCTGTAATTTCTTCTATATTTTTTACTCTTGAAGTATCTAGAGGAATTCCATATTCTTCTTTTAATGATATTGCTATTGGATGGTTTGAATAACTTTCAGCTAAAGTTGTGTATTTGAGTAATTCTTCTTGAGTTGAATTAATTGGATTAATTTTTGTTACTTTGAAGTTACCTTTAGTTAATGTGCCAGTTTTATCAAATACGATAGTCTCAGTATTTGAAAGTTTTTCAAGATAACATGCACCTTTTATTAATATCCCGTTTTTTGATGCTCCTCCTATTCCTGCAAAAAATCCCAAAGGAACCGATATTACTAAAGCACAGGGACATGATATTACTAAAAATGTAAGAGCTCTTTGAAACCAGATGTGAAAGCTAGCATTAAGCAGTAATGGCGGGATAAAAGCTAAAAGTATTGCTGATATTACTACAAAAGGGGTGTAATATCTTGCAAATTTTGTAATAAAATTTTCTGTTTTTGATTTTTTAGAACTTGCATGTTCGACAAGTTCTAGAATTTTAGATACAGTGGATTCTTTAAATTCTTTTTCTACTATTATTGAAAGTAGTCCATTTTTGTTAATAAATCCACTTACTGCATTATTCCCGGTTTTTAATTCTCTCGGGACAGATTCTCCTGTAAGGGCTGATGTATCAACTGATGCTTGTCCTTCAATTACTTTGCCGTCAAGTGGAATTTTTTCTCCTGCTTTTACTAAAATTATATCGCCGATTTTTACATCCGCAGGGTTCATTTTTATTATACCTTTATCTGTTTTCACATTTGCATAATCAGGTCTAATATTCATTAATTCAGAAATTGAATTTCTTGATTTTTCAACTGCTTTGTCTTGTAAAAATTCTCCAATTTGATATAGAATCATTACCATTACAGCTTCTGGATATTCTTTAATAGCAAAAGCTCCCAATGTAGCAATTCCCATTAGAAAATTTTCATCAAAAATTTTTCCCTTCGTTATATTTGTTGAGGCTTTCCATAATATATCGCCGCCAGATATTAAATATGCTGATAAAAATGCTGCGAATCTAAATTCGTTTGTTTGTAGAAACAGTATAGCAAATAAAAATATTAACAGTGCTATTATTATTCTGATTAACTTGATTTTGTCATTGTGTGTATGTTCGTGATTGTGTTCGCACATATTTTTACCTCATGCAATCCATTTATATTAATATTATAATTGAACAACTATTCAATTGTCAACTCTTAAAAGTATTATTGTTACAAAAATTTGACAATTGAACAACTGTTAAACTATAATTATTGTATGGAAATAAAAAAGAGTGATTGCGAAGCTATAAATCCAGATATTGTAAAAAAAGTAATTCCTGATATGCCTGATGTTAGGGAATTATATGATTTATCTGATTTTTTCAAAGTAATGGGCGACAGCACAAGAATAAGGTTATTATGGGCGTTGGAAGAAGCGGAAATGTGTGTGAATGATTTGGCTGTCCTTTTAGATATGACAAAATCCGCTGTTTCTCATCAGTTAAAGATTTTAAGAACTGCCAAGCTTGTAAAATCACAAAAACGCGGGAAAAACGTATATTATGCTTTAAATGATAATCATGTAAAAGTAATTCTTGAGATGGCATTAGACCATGTAAAAGAATAAAATTACTGCATTTTTTGTTTTAATTCGTTTCTGACATCACTCAAAGGTCCGTTATTTGGAGTTCTTATATTTTGGTAATATTTTTTAGCAAAAGTAATTGGGTACATTGGAAGCCAAGTAAATTTGATAAATATATTAACAGTTTCAGCTCCTTGCGATAACATTAGTTCATCAATAGTTTCTTCATGTGCTGGAGAAATTGATGAAAATACTTTAAGCAAATAATCCGTAAAAGTAAGAGCAGAATATCCTGAAGCAGCAACAGGATCTTTTATAAATTGTGTTACTTTGAAATTACTGTTTTTATCAATACTTGTAATATCTTCAGGCAGTGAAAATTCTGTCCCTGCAATTTGTTCTATCTCATACCATTGCCCGTTGTATTGTATTCTCATAATATTAGGTTTTGGCATATAAATATCATCAAAAACATTACTTAAAATAATTCTACCGTTAGGGTCAGCGAGGCCGTATTTATAGTTCTGTTTGGTTAAAAACAAGCCTCCAAAAAGAATATCTATAGATGAATATTCATGAGGTAAAATAGTTTCTCCCTTTTCGTTATAAAGTGCGTAATCATTATCGTTACCTATTTTTAAATATTTACCTAATATTCTATCAACATGTCTATATTTAGGTTCTACAAGATAATTGCCATAGTTATCAATTAGACCGTATTTATTTTTCTTTTGAACAATCCAAGAAGAATTTCCTAATCTTATAAGTTTTTTATATTGCGGCTCGACAATTATATTCCCTGACTTATCTTGCAGTCCGAATAGATTGTCTTCATTACTGAATACAGTTAAATCACTCATTGAAATTGTTGTAGATATTGTCTTTTGTGTTTGTTGATCATTTTCTGATGCAATAGCGCAACTGCTTAATATTAAAGATAGGAATATAAATATAAAAATTTTCTTCATAATCATATAATAACATAAAATAATTCATGATATAATTCTTATAGGATGATTATGTTAAATTTTGATAAACGGACAAAAATAGTTATTTCATTGGTTGTGTTAGCTTCTTTGTTGGCTGCATCTCCATTTGTGATTTATTTAAAGGTATTACCATATGCTGTATCAAATGAGCATGTTATAAATTTTGTAGAAAAAAGCCTTGATAAGTATGCTGGATTGAAGTTAGATATTAAAAAGCCTGTTTTAAAAACAGAGTTATCTCCTGTAATTTCTTTTAAAGTAGATGAATTATCATTAATGAATAATAAAAATTCTTTATTATTAGCTGTTGATAATTTTGATACTACTATATCTTTTAAGGAAATATTAAATAAAAATATAATTATAAAAAAGTTAGGTGCTGATTATATTTTTTCAGATATTAACGGACTTATGGCTCTTGTGCCTAAACAAAAAGAAGAAAAGAAAAAACAAGAATGTGAGTGGAATTTTGATTTCTTCGATTCTCTTTTATATGTAAAAAAATCCCTGTTTTTATATAAAGTAGAACCAAATACTTATGTTTCTTTAAATGCTGATAATATTGAAATAGATAATTCCAAGAAAGATTTTAGATATATTCATTTTAATATAACTTCTGATATAAAGAAATTAGGTAAAAACCTCCACATAAATATTGCTGATAGAAATTCGGTATATATAAAAAATAAAGCTTTGTATATTGAAAAATGTATGCTTATCGTAAATAATTCAAAGATTTATTTTAATGGTTATGCTGCAAGAAAGAAAAATTCTTATTTAGAAATATTTACAGACAAAATTTTAGTTTCTGATGTATTGGAATTAATTGATTCGAATATTATTGAGAATAATTTAAATGAACCTTTAGCGTTTTTTAAGGATTTAAAAGGTGATTTTAATTTTAATATTAAACTTACTAAAAAGGATTTGAATGGTATTGTTAATTTGAATAGAATATCTTGTAAGCTTATTCCTGTTGATAATATTCCTTTGATGCTTGAAAAAGGCAAAATCGTTATGAATAAAAACGATATAGTTATCAAAGATTTTGTTGGTTATTATAATAATAAAAAAGAGAATAAAATAGAGATGGAAGGTACAGTAAAAGATTACCTGAAATCAATTGATACAAATTTAGTTACACGAGCAGTTGTAACAAATGATTTTGCCAAAAATCAATTTTCAAATATGGTAGGAATACCAATTACATTAATTGGCGGTTCTACAAAGACAAGATTGGATATTAAAGCAATAAATAACAAAATAGATTTAGTTTGGTTGTTCGGATTAAAATCCGGTCAGGATATTTTAATAGATGGAGCTTCTTTAACTCCTGCGAATTACAGAAGAATGCTTAAGGCAGATATGCATTATGAAGGAACATTATTTGATATAAAATCAATTGATTATTATATTGCCCCTGAAAATATGCCAAATGAGAAAAAGAAAAAAATTCAACCTGTAGTAAAAATTGCGGGGAAACTTGATTTATCAACTCCGATTCCAAATGTATTAAATCTGGGTTTTGATATTCCACGCCCATTGCCTAGTGAATTTTTGAATGTTTTAATAGGTCAAAAAATGTTCAAAAAAGGTACTATTGCTGGTGATATGGAAATGATTAATACTGGAAAATATCCGGTATTAAACGGGACTTTGACAATGGATGGAGTAAGAATTCCATCTCAAAGAATTTCCTTAAAACATGGTGAAATGAAGGCTGATAAGGGAATTTTAAAGTTATCTGCAAATGGGAAATACAGACGTTCAAATTATGATTTTGACGGAAGTTTGATAAATGAAATAAAATTCCCGATAGTAGTAAAAGATGTAAATTTAATTATAGATGATGTTGATGTTGAGAAATTTATAGCTTCTGCTAATAATCAGAAAAGTGCAGAAATTACATCGGAAAAATTCGATGTAACTCCATCTGGTGAAGCAAAAGATGATGATGATAATACTCCAACATTTGATATTGGTAATTTTATTGTTGAAAATTGTGTTTTACATATTTTAAACGGTTCATATAAAGATATTAAATTCGCAGACGTAAAAGCTACATTATCATTGGATAAACATAGCATATTCAATATGTATTCAAACAGATTTGAAATTGCAGAGGGGCATTCTTCTGCAAAAATTAATTGTGATTTAAAAAAACACAAATATAATTTAGTATTAGGAATAAAGGATGTAAACTCTGATTTAATGGCAACGACATTGTTAGCTTTGAAAAAAGAAATTACAGGCAAAGCTAGTGGAATTATTTCTTTGAATACTGATGATTCTTTGAAGTTGAACGGTTCTATTAAATTTATGGTGAAAAATGGTACTATTCAAAAAGTAGGGTTAGTAGAATATATTTTGAAATTTGCTGCTTTGTTTAGAAATCCTCTTGCAATGATCAGTCCATCGACTTTTTCTGATTTAGTAAATGTACCTGAAGGAAATTTTGATTTAATCAATGGTGATTTACAAATTAAAAATAATGTAATCGAAAAAATGATGATAAAATCATCTGCTCCTCAATTGAGTTCATTTATAGTAGGCAGCTACGATCTTGAAACGAGAGATGCTACTTTAAGAATTTATACAAAATTCAGTAATAGAAATAAAGGTTTTGCAGGCTTTTTGCGAAATATTTCTTTGAATAGTCTTGCAAATAGAATTCCTTTGAGTAATAGAAATGACAGCAATTATTATGCTGCAGAAATATCTCAACTCCCCCCTATAGATGCTGATGAAAATGATTGTCAGATATTCTTGACTAAAGTGGATGGAGATGTTGAACATAATAACTTTATTTCATCATTGAAAAAGATTAAATAATTCTTAGTTAAGTATCATTAATTCAAAGTTTAAAAATGTGGCAAAGCATACCCATAAAAGATATGGGACAAGTAAAAGTGATGCAATTTTTGAAATTTTATAAAAAGATAATACAGTCAATAATATAAAAATTAATAAAATTATTATTATGACAAAACTCAATTCAATATTTTGCATGTAGAAAAAAGCAGGACTCCAGCAAAAATTGAGTAGTAATTGTATTAAAAAAAGGCTTATGCCTGTTTTTTTATTTTTTTCAGTTTTAGTAAACATAAATATACTAAAAGAAATAAAAATTAGGGTGTACATAAATGCCCAAACAGGTCCAAAAATTTCTGCAGGCGGATTCCATACCGGTTTATTTAATGTATTATACCAATTTAAGTCCATAATTTATTATTTTTATTATTCCTAAGTTTTTCATTAGTAGTATTGCTAAATTAGTTTAATAATACTTTGGGCTATTTTTTTATGTTCATTTTTTTCATAATGCAGACCGTCAATTTTAGATGTATTTGCAACTGTATTTAAATCAAGAAATTTGCATCCGTATTTTTCTGCAATTTTTTTATAAATTGGTGTAATTTGTTTTGACTTATTAATTGAGTTTTTATCAAACATGAATCGGAAATTACTGGTTAAAATATTCTCATTAATATGAGAAGGGGAAAGGATAATTATGCTGCCAGATGGTAGTTTATTTTTTATCATAAAAACAATTTTGTCTATTCCTTTTTCAAAATCTGTTAAAGTTGGATTATAAAATTTTTGTAAATCATTTATTCCGAGAGCTAATATTATTAAATTGTAATAATTTTCTAGATACTTAGGTAAAATTTTATATCCCGTAAATATATCGCCATCCATATTATCTGAAAAAGCTGTCCTATTATTGCATCCAGCTTCAGTTATTTCATATTTTTCAGAACAAAAATTTTGTAAAATTCCTGTCCAACGTGAATTCCTTTCGTATCTTTCCCCGTTATGAGGGTTGTAGCCGTATGTATTACTGTCCCCAAAACACAAAATTTTTTTCATAAATTAACTATAACATATTTATGAAAAAATATTAAGTTTATATTTTTTAGGGGTTGACTGATAGCTAACTCTCAATTGTATTATATGAATATATAAGGAGGAAGATATGAACAAAAAAGTTTTAATAATATCAGCTAGTCCAAGAAAGGGCGGGAATTCAGATACATTATGTGATGAATTCTTAAAAGGAGCTAGAGACGCAGGTAATGATTGTGAAAAAATCTTTTTAAAAGATAAAAAAATAAATTATTGTACAGGCTGTGGTTTGTGTAATACAAATAATTATACTGCTTGTTCTCAAAAAGATGATATGGAAGAAATCCTAAATAAGGTAATTTTATCTGATGTTTTGGTTCTATCTACTCCTGTATATTTTTATACAATGAATGGTCAGCTGAAAACTTTTATAGATAGATGTTGTGCAAGATATACTCATATTGCGAATAAAGATATATATTTTATTGCTACTGCGGCAGATGGAAGACCACAGGCTTTAGAAAGAACATTTGAAGGACTCAGAGGATTTACAGCTTGTCTTGATAATGTTAGAGAAGCCGGAATTATTTGTGGCGCAGGTGTTTGGGATAAGAACGATGTAAAAAATACAAAATTATTGGTGCAGGCTTATAATATGGGTAAAAATGTATAACCTGATAGTAACTATCAAGATAATAAAGGAGAGAAATATATGATTTTAGATAAAGTAAATTTCCCGAAGGATTTAAAAAATTTAACTATAGATGAGATGAATACTTTATCAGATGAGATGAGGTGTTTGATAATAAAAAAAGTAAATGTAACTGGCGGACATATGGGGCCAAATTTAGGTATAATAGAGGCAACCATTGCAATGCATTATGTATTCAATTCTCCTGTTGATAAGTTTGTATTTGATGTATCTCATCAGTGTTATCCTCATAAAATTTTGACAGGAAGAAAAGAAGGTTTTACCGACCCTGACAAGTATTTAAAATATACTGGTTATACAGCTCCTGAAGAGAGTGAATATGATATTTTTAAAGTAGGGCATACATCAACATCTGTAAGTTTAGCAACAGGACTTGCTAAGGCAAGGGATTTAAAAAATGAGAAATATAATGTTGTAGCACTAATTGGAGATGGCTCATTGAGTGGTGGTGAAGCTTTTGAAGGTTTTGATAATGCTGCTGATTTAAATAGTAATATTATAGTTGTAGTTAATGATAATGATATGTCTATAGCTGAAAATCATGGCGGTTTGTATAGAAATTTAAAACTTTTAAAAGAAACAAAAGGAAAAGCTGAATGTAATTACTTTAAATCTTTAGGTTTTGACTATTTATATGTCGAAGATGGTAATAATATAGAACAATTGATTAATGCATTTAAGCAGGTAAAAGATATTGATCATCCGGTAGTTGTACATATTCATACCATAAAAGGACATGGTTTGCCTGTAGCAGAAGAGCAAAAAGAAGCCTTCCATTGGATTTTACCAGGGACATTGGATGAAGTAACAGAAGCAAAAGAGTTTGTGGAAGATTATAATAGTGTAACAAATGAATTTATAATGAAAAAAGCAAAAGAGGATTCTTCATTAATTGTGATAAATCCTGCAACTCCCGGAGTTCATGGTTTCAGCCCTGAATTTAGAAAAAAATTAGGTAAGCAATACACTGATGTGGGTATTGCAGAAGAACATGCAATAGCTTATTCTTCTGCATTAGCAAAAGCAGGAGCAAAACCAATTCTTGCTATTATGACCTCTTTTGTTCAAAGGACTTATGATCAGTTATCTCAAGACTTGTGTTTAAATAACTCTCCTTTGACAATGTTGGTATACTGGGGAGGATTATCAAATGGTGATGCAACTCATTTAGGCTCTTTTGATATTCCATTAATATCAAATATTCCGAATATGGTCTATCTTGCACCTACAAATAAAGAAGAATATTTAGCGATGTTAGAATATTCATATTCCCAAAATGAACGTCCTGTTGCAATAAGAGTTCCTAATATCCCGCTTGAATCAACAGGAGTAAAAGATGATACCGACTATTCAATTTTAAATAAATTTAAAGTTGTTAAAAGAGGAAAAAAAGTTGCAATTTTGGGGTTGGGTAATTTCTTAAATCTCGCAAAAGATGTTAGTTCCGAAATTAAAACAAAGCTTGATATAGATGCTACATTAATAAATCCTGTTTATATGACAGGATTGGATGAAGAACTCCTTGATAGTCTGAAAAAAGATCATGATATTGTAATAACTCTTGAAGATGGAATTTTAGATGGCGGTTTTGGAGAAAAAATAGCAAGATATTACGGTAATTCTGATATGAAAGTATTGAATTTCGGAGGGAAAAAGGAATTTACCGATAGAGTTCCTATTGAAGAGTTATATACTCGTTATCATTTAACAAAGGAGCTTATTTTAGATGATGTTAAAAAAATATTGTAAAAAAATAATATTGATGTTAATTGCTGCAATATTATTTTGCAATATTGCACAAGCAGGAGAGGTTAATATGACAAGAACAGAAATTTGCAAGAAAAATTATAAAATATTGTTTGGAGGTGAAGCTTTAACTCAAGCAGGTAACGATTCAGAGATGATGGCAATTTTGCAAAAATACATTTTTGGTGAAATTTTCACAATTGGTGAATTGGATATAAAAACTCGAGAAATGCTTACAGTAATGTCTTTGGCCACCCAACAAACATTACCGCAGTTAAAAGCCCATATTAATGCAGCTTTGAATGTTGGTGTTACACCGGTGGAATTGAGAGAAGCTATTTACCAGTGTGCTCCATTTATTGGTTTCCCAAAAACTTTGAATGCATTAAATGTTTTAAATGAAGTGTTTAAAGAAAGAGGAATCAAAACTCCTTTGAATTCCCAAATTACTGTTAACGAGGACGATAGGTATGAAAAAGGTTTGGCTCTTCAGTCTCCAATATATGGTGATGAAATAAAACAATCTCTTACAAATCTTCCTGATAATATGGGTGATGATGTTGCAAGATTATTAACGGAAGTTTGTTTTGGGGATTTTTATACCAGAGGCGGGCTTGATCTAAAGACAAGAGAATTACTTGCTTTGAGTGTGCTTGTAACTTTAGGAGATGAAAGCACTATTCGTAGTCATATAAAAGGGAATTTAAAAGTCGGAAATTCTAAAGAGGTAATAGCTGCTTCTATAATCCAATGCATGCCTTATGTAGGTTTCCCAAGTGCATTGAAAGCTCTAAAGATACTTAAAGAATTTAAATAGAATATATTAAAGGATATATTAATATGAAAAATTTAACTTTATATACAATTTTATTTTTAATATTAATTTCAGGAGGTGTCGCAATGTCAAAGAATATTGAACAACCATTTAGTCAAGGAGATGTCAATCCATATAGTAAATATTTTACTGGTACAACTTATTTGAATATGTTATGTACAAACGATTCTATGTGGAATTCTTCTATAGGTAATGTAACATTTGAACCAGAAGCAAGGACTAATTGGCATAAGCATTCAGGAGGTCAAATTCTTTTGGTAACTTCAGGAGAAGGTCGATATCAAGAAAGGGGTAAATCTGTTAGAATTATAAAAAAAGGAGATGTCGTAAAAATTCCACCAGATGTAGAGCACTGGCATGGCGCAGGTAAGGAAGGTATGTTCTCTCATATCTCAATTGAACCGAATTTGCCAAATAATAAGACAACTTGGTTAGAACCAGTAACAGATGAAGAGTATAACAAATAAAAATGTTCAATATTGTAATAAATTTTTAATTGATAATACCAAAAACAGGAATTTGTTTAGTTAATATAACAAATTCCTGTTTTTAAAATAAAATAGTAATTATACTATATTATTTCAAAATTGTGGTGGTCAAAGGTATAAGGTTAGAACCATTTTACTCTGATCCTTACTATGTACTACATGAAATAGAAACTATGAATAACATAAAATGTTTTCATTATGCATAAAATCAGAATAATCTTTCGGTTATTATTTTTGTTCTATAATAACCTTAATGAAAAAGATTTTGGCAATTGCAATAATCCTGACAACAGTGTCAATTATACCTGTATCTGCATCAGTTGAATATAAGGTAATTAAAGTCATAGATGGCGATACCGTATATGTTGACTTTAATGATAACGGAATTGCAGAACAAGAAGAAAAAGTCCGCATAAATGGTATTGATACGTTTGAAACTAAACTCAATGACGGACTCAATTGGCAGATGAAGCTCTATAATCTTACTCAAGATGAAGCCTTAGGACTTGGGTATTATGGTAAAGAATTTGCTAAAAAAGAGCTGCTGAATAAACCTGTAAGAGCTGAATACACAGCAGAAGAAAAATTTGATAAGAATAACAGACACCTGATGTCGCTTTACTATGATTGCAGGGGTAAATGTAATAAGGGTGATTGTGAAAATTATCATACATATTGCAAAAATTACGAACAAGAAGTGCTGAAAGCAGGACTTGCGACAATTTATACAAAATCTAACCTTGCAGATGAACTCAAACCATATCAAAATTCAGACAAAATAAAAGCTAATGCAAAAAAATCACATAAGCTTGATTTGGTTGTATTGAATAAGAAAAACGGCAAATACCACAAAACTTCTTGTAAATATGGTTGGTTAGCAGCTCAAAATGAAATTTTTGATGGAAATCAAGTTGAAAACTTTGAAAAAGCGTCCTGTTGTTTTGATGATGCACCATTGCCTCCTCAAAAAATTAATTATTACGATTTTTCAGAAATGCAAGAAGGTGATATTAAAATATTTTTTGTTGATCCATTACGTTTTAAACGACCTCAAAATAATTCCGTAAATGAGCTTACAGCAAGTCTTTTATCATTAATAAACACTGCAAAAACATCAATAAATTTTGCTATTTATGGATTTTCAGGTGAAGATGATTTAATGGATGCATTAATTAATGCTCAAAAAAGAGGAGTAATTGTACAAGGTATAACAGATAAAGATATTTATGATGTTAATATATACAAAGATACTTCAAAGTTGATTAACACGTTAAAAACTATTAAAACTGATTACTATGAGGATAAAAAAACTGAGAAAATAGAACGAGAAAAAATAGAGAAATACGGAAAAAGATTTAGCACTGATGATTTTGATATCAGAAGTATGATTATGCATGATAAATTTTTTGTGGTTGATAATTCTTATGTTTGGACAGGTTCTACCAATATTTCAGAAAACTGTATGACTTATAATGCAAATAATTCAGTTTTAATAAAATCAAAAAAAGTAGCACATATTTATAACCAAGAATTCAACCAAATGTATAATGAGGGTAAATTCCATTTAAGTAAAAAATCAATTCCAAACAATGAAAATATAGTTCTAAATGATAAAACAAAAGTTTCAATATATTTTTCACCTCAAAATAAAGCTATAAATACTAAAATAGTCCCGCTAATTGATAATGCTAAAGTATCAATTTATACTCCTATATTTTATTTAACTCATAAAGATGTTATAAACAGTTTAATAAGAGCTAAAAAAAGAGGGGTAAAGGTTTTTGTTATTTTAGATGCGAATTCTGCACATAATCAGTTTTCAAGACATTGGGAATTAAGACATAACGGTATAAAAGTTAAAACAGAAAACTGGGGTGGAAAAATGCATATGAAGTCAGCAATTATTGATGATAAATATTTAATTATAGCTTCAATGAATTGGACTAATGCAGCAGAAAACAGAAATGATGAAAATACATTAATAATAGAAAATGAAGAGTTGGCAAAAGAATTAAAAAAAGAATTTTTCTATCTATGGGATTCTATTCCTAATAAATGGTTGAGAAAAGATCCAAAAGCGGAATCAAAAGATTCTATTGGGTCTTGTTATGATGGTGTTGATAATGATCACGATGGGGTTAAAGATATAGATGATATTGATTGCAAATGTATAAAAAATTTTTTATTCCATTAATTTAATTAAATTATTTCGTAATTCAATATTTTTATTATTTTTCTGTAAATATTTATTTTTAATTTCTTCGGTAATTTCAGGTTTCATCAATTCTTCTAAAGACATATCTTGGCACCAAGTAAAATTTTTACCTCCAATTTTCTCAAAATATAAAGCTTTTTCAAATAACTTAGGATGTCTTTCTAACAAGTTAATCCATTCAATCTTTTTTTGAAAAAAACAAAAATAACATCCTGAACGTGAACGCCACTCATAATATTCCGGAAAACCAATTCCGCTGTTTGTTAAAATATCAAAAACATCTTGTTTTATAAGTCCATGTTCTGCCAATGGATAATGAGTTTTTAAAACACTATTATTGGTTTCAATATTTTGTTTTTGATATTTTTCTATACGAGTTGGTTCATCTGAGCGAATTCCGACATATAGATGTATTTTTTGTGCATTGTATTCAGTAATTAATTTATTCATATATTTTCTGAATGGATTTGTTTTCATTCCCGTTGTGCACCAACGGTATCGAATCGATGGGATAAATTTATATATTTGATATAATTGTTCGAAACTAAATTCAGGTTTAATATATTTTATTTTTTTATCTAAGTACATTTCAATTTTATTTAAATAGTCATATGTTTCAGATAAATCACATTCTGTATCAAAAAACACAAGTTCTAACTTTTCAAAGATTTCAGGCATATTTTCTTTCATAAAGAAAGCAAGTGCTGTTGAATCTTTTCCACCAGATAGAGATAAAATATGATATTCTTTTTCCATTAGTTCTCCTTATAATAAGCTACACAAAAGCACAGCAAAGCATCTGCTTCACTGTACTATAAACTTTCAGTTACTCCTTGCAAACACATAAATCATCTGTGGATTAAAGCTTAACAAGAGGTATATTACCTTTTATATTATTTACTAATTTAAATAAAACTTATAAGATTTTAATAATTTTTTAATTTTTAAGCAAAAAAATATTTA